>NZ_RSDT01000001.1:0-973754 GCF_004522605.1 Comamonas sp. A23 | reverse complement strand
GCTGTACTCCCGCCGGCGTGGCCGGCCATCGTTTGAAAACTGTTCCATCGTCTCCACGATCCTCCAAGCGTGGACACGATGCCCGCTTCTCACGGCGCTTTCAATATGGGGTCACCGGACGGATACGTTGTTCTATCCCGGCAACTGGCAATCAACGACGATTGAGCAGTTCATCGAAGCTGTCGATGCGTACATTCGTTGGTACAACGAAAAACGTATCAAGGTATCTCTGGGACGTTTAAGTCCTGTGGAATACCGGCACAAACTTGGCCTAGCCGCATAAAAACCAGTCCAAGTTTTTATCCGCATCCCCGCCGGAGGCTAGTGGGTCACTTCTGGGTGGAAATCAACAGTCGTGCTCCAGGATTTGCCTGGCTGCTTCATTCTCGAGTTCTTCGAGGTAACGTTGGCAGCTCATAAGGACTCCTGATGGAACGAGGAGGCTCTGAACTAGCTATGAAACTCAGGTCGATCCAAGTTGGAATCTCACGACTGAGATTCAAAGATGTGTGGCGTTGTCTTAGGTGAGGCAGGTAATGAAATCCCAATTTTGGTGATCCCGCTTGAGGATGTCGCGAAAGCGGTACCGCCGTGCATCCGCGCTATAGCCGCAACGATGGCCAGTCCTAAGCCGTGATTGAGATTTGCATGTGCGCGGGACGCATCAGCACGATAGAACCGATCAAACAGGCGTGGCAGATGGATGGGATCGATCTCCGCTCCTCGGTTGATCACCGCAATGCTAACGTTGTCACGTTTGCCATCGGGTGTCTCCACTACGCTTTGGGAGATCTCGATAGTGATCGTTGATCCGGCTTCTGCATAGCGTGAAGCGTTGCCTAAAAGATTGGATAGTGCACGGCGAACCAAACGCGCATCCACAGCAACACTTGCATCTCCATCGATTAGAACTTGAAGGTGCGCTTCTTGAAGCACTGCCTCATGGAACTCGGCCACTTCTGAGGCAAGCTCTGCAAGACTCACTTTGGCGGATCGCCGCGCTTCAGTACCGCGGTCTGCGTGTGACAGAAACAGCATGTCAGCCACGATTCCGGCCATGCGCTGTAGATCCTCTAGGTTGGAGGCCAAGATGTCCTGTAGTTCAACAGCACTACGCGGTTTACGAAGCGCCAACTCGCAACTACTGATCAAGGTGGTCAACGGTGTGTTTAGTTCGTGTGCCACGTCAGCATTGAACGCCTCCATTTGTTGATAGGCGATGGCCAGTCGGTCAAGCAATGCATTGAACTGTGCGATCAATGGTCTTAATTCTTGAGGTTGATGGCTATCATCTAAACGGCGATGCAAGTCTTGCGCAGAAAGGCTTCGCGTTTGATCCACCAGTAGGCGTAAAGGCTTGAGTCCTATGCGAACAAGCCATGTGCTCGCAAATGAGACCAGCAATGCACCCGCCACGGCGGCAATGCCCAGGGTCCAGGCCAGACGATTAAGCAGTCGGTCATCTGGTCTACGGTCTAGCAACAGGACCGCTTGCATTGGCTGCAGGCCGTCGTTAACTGTCGGAACTTCCACTGAAAATTTGCGAACTGCAACCCGGTCGTCATCTTCAGGTTGGCGCAAAAGTTCAAATGCGCTTTTACCGGAGGTTGGCACCAGGCGTAAAGACAGTTCGTCATGCCCCGTGACGAAGTCGTTAAGCATGTGGTTCAAGGCCTCCGGGGAGTGAACCCCTCGGCTCTCGCTTAACAGGTGCTCGATTGCTGTTTTCTTGTGATCTAAGGTGTCTTGCTGACGTTCCGACAGCGTGACGGAGATCACGAAATAGACAGCAATGCATACAAAACCGAGGCCAACAATGGTTTGCAGTGCTAAGGCGCGGGCTAAACGTCGAGCTAAATGTGGTGCAGCGGTCTTGCTCATGTTGTGCGAGATTCGAGCACATAGCCCATGCCACGGACGGTGTGGAGGAGATGTTGCTCAAAAGGCTGATCAAGCTTTAGCCGCAGGCGTCGGATAGCGACCTCTACCACGTTGGTCTCACTGTCGAAATTCATATCCCAAACCTGAGATGCCAACTCTGTTCGTGTTAACACTTCCCCTTGGCGGCGTAATAGAAGGCTAAGCAAATTGAACTCTTTGGCCGTGAGCTCGATTCTCTGGCCCGCCCGCGTGGCCCTACGACGAATTAGGTCTAACTCTAAGTCAGCTAAGCGCAGAGTCGTCGCTTCGGGGGCGGCTTGGGCAACGCTGGGGCCACTGCGCCGTAATAGAACATGCAGGCGTGCGACCAGTTCAGAAAATGCAAATGGCTTAACGAGATAGTCATCGGCGCCACACTGCAGTCCCTTGACGCGATCCTCAACCTGGCCACGGGCAGTCAACATCAGTACAGGTGTTTGTTTCGTTTGCCTCAGCGCAGCTAGCACGGCTAGGCCATCGATGCCCGGAAGCATGCCGTCAAGCACGATCAGGTCATAGTCCATTTCACTGGCCAGGTGCAGACCGTCAATACCGTTGTGGGCTACATCCACAGTGAAGCCCTCTTCCGCCAGACCCTTGTTTAGGTAATCGGCGAGCTTGATCTCATCTTCTACAACCAGGATTTTCATGCTGACTATTCTGAGATAGGCGCACGCATTTTGAAAATGACAAATTTGTCATCCGGCTGTCAGGATGGTGAGGGGAGCACTTTATTATAGTGGCAGCGCCCACCCGCTTTCTATTCCTCACCTGGGCAATGTATCGCCCGGCTGACTTTGGATTGCACGGGTAGGAGTTTTAACAATGATTTCTTCGTCGTCTCATCGTGCTGGCCGAGCAGCTAGTGCGTTGCGTCATGCGTTGTTGTCCACCAGTTTGGCTTTAACTGGCGTGGCAGGCATAGCGCAGGACAATCCTGCCAATAAGGCGTCTCTGGCACCACTGACTCTGGACACTGCAGTAGCACGCGCTATCGACCAACACCCTCGTTTACGAGCTGCCCAGCGCGGTCTTGAGGCAAGCGATGGAGCCGTTCTGCAAAGTAAGGCGAGGCCTAACCCTGCGCTCTCGTATTCACAAGAAGATACGAGCAGAGATAAACGTACCACGACGGTTCAATGGACCCAAATGCTGGAAATCGGTGGCAAGCGCGATGCGCGCATGCGTGCTGCAGCACGTGGCCGAGATGTGGCTGAGGCGGAGCTGGATGCCGCCAAAGCTAATCTTGTCGCAGATGTCCGACTCGCATTCTTCGGGTTGTTAGTCGCACAGCAGCGTGAAGTCCTCGCAGGACAAACTCTTGACATCGCTCGAAGCGCGCGTGAGGCTGCATCGAAGCGTGTAGCAGCGGGCAAGGCAGCGCCCCTAGAGGCCAACCGGGCCAGTGTCGCTGAGTCCAGTGCAGAGCTGGAGCAAGCCCAAGCTCAGGCCGCAAAACGAGTGGCTCGTCAACAATTACAGGCCCTTATAGGAGAGGGAGGCCCTGTATTTGGTGATGCGCAAGGCAAACTTGACGCGTTGCCTACTGTTCCGGAAATTGGGGTTCTTCAAAGCCGCTTGGAGCAGTCGCCTTCCATTCAGCAAGCTCGCTTCACTGTTGAACAGAGCCGGGCGACCGCAGATCTGGAGCGCGCAAAGCGAATTCCTGACCCAACGGTGAGTCTAGGTATGAAGCGCGCTCAAGAGACCGGCAATCAACTCGTAGTCGGCGTCTCCATTCCTTTGCCTGTGCTCGATACCAATCGAGGAAATCAGTTGCAAGCCCTCCGCCTGGCTGACCAAGCTGAAGAGCGCTTGCTAGCTACCCGGTTGGAACTTCAGTCTCAACTTTATGCGGCGCGAGAGACGCTAGAGGCAAGTCGTAAACAAGCTATCCAACTGTCTGAACGCGTGCTGCCGACTGCACAAGTCGCCTATGAGGCGGCAAGCAAAGGATTTGCGCTAGGGAAATTCGGCTATCTGGACGTACTTGACGCGCAACGCTCTTTGTTTGATGTACGTAGTCAATACCTGGACCAGTTAATGGCCACACATCGTGCTTCGGCCGATATCGAACGCTTGTTGGGCACAACAGACGAGTAAGTTTTTTGCACAGATCATCAACATGAACGATACAAAACCATCTCCATTTGGGACTCGGCGTACTCAGATTGCAATTGCTGCAATCCTAGTAGTTGGCGCTCTTTCTGCTGCACTAATTCTTCGCAGTGGTCCAGACAGCAGCAGTGCTAAAGGTGCCGGAGGTCAGGGGCACTCAGAAGCCGCTAGCCACGCAGACACAGAACATCACGGCGAGAAGCAAAGCGGTGATCACAAAGATGAAAAAGGACACGCAGATGGTGAGCACCATGATGAAAAAGAGCAAAAGGACGGAGCCAAGTCTGCAGAGAAGAAAAGCGCCGAAGGTGCTCATGATGACGATGAAGGTCTAATCCAAATGGATTCGCAGCGTATGCAGGCTGCAGGCATTCGAACCGCAGAGGTCGGCGCTGCAACTGTTCGCTCAGTACTGCAACTTCCGGGGGAAATACGCTTCAACGAAGACAAAACGGCTCACGTTGTCCCTCGAGTCCCTGGCGTCGTCGACTCGGTACCCGCCAATCTCGGGCAGGTTGTAAAGAAGGGGCAGTTGCTGGCTGTGTTGAGCAGTGCGGCTGTTTCTGAGCAACGAAGTGAACTTCAAGCCGCTAGCCAACGCTTAGCACTGGCGCGTACAAGCTATGCCAGAGAGCAAAAGCTGTGGGAGGAGAAGGTATCGGCTGAACAGGATTACTTGCAGGCTCGGCAGACACTGCGCGAGGCAGAAATTGCCGTTTCAAATGCTCAACAGAAATTGGCAGCCAACGGCGCCGGAGGCGGTGGCGGTGCACTAAACCGATTTGAATTAAGGGCTCCTTTTGACGGAGTGATCGTCGAGAAGCATCTCGCCGTCGGTGAAGCTGTTCAGGACACTACCCAAGTTTTCACAATCTCAGACTTGCGCTCCGTTTGGGCTGAAATGAGGGTTGCAGCATCTGACTTGCCCGCCGTGAAGGTAGGGGAAAAAGCAACTGTCAAAGCGACAGCATTCTCGTCGTCTGCGACTGGGGTGGTTGCTTACGTGGGTGCTCTGATTGGCCAGGAAACACGTACCGCTCCTGCTCGAATCACTCTAGAGAATCCTGAAGGTGCGTGGCGCCCAGGTCTATTCGTTAATGTGGAGTTGACGGCCTCTTCGCAACAAGTGCCAGTGGCGGTAGCTTCCAGTGCTATCCAGCGTCTGGACGGCCAAAACAGTGTTGTGTTTGTGCCCGTCAAGGGGGGTTTCCGAGCTCAACCTGTACGCGTTGGTCGCTCAGATCCCCAGACAACAGAAATTCTTGAAGGGCTGAAGTCCGGCCAGTCCTATGTGACTGAAGGCAGCTTCATGCTTAAGGCCGAACTGGGCAAGGCTACAGCCGAGCACGCACACTAAGCAAGGGCTGCAAATGTTCGAACGAATTATCCGATTTGCCATTGAGCAGCGCTGGCTGGTCATGGTTGCCGTTCTGGCCCTAGCGGCTCTTGGCGTATACAACTATCAACGCCTCGCTATTGATGCTGTACCTGACATTACCAATGTTCAGGTACAGATCAATACGCAGGCCAGCGGCTACTCACCGCTTGAGACTGAGCAGCGAGTCACTTACCCAATTGAAACGGTGATGGCCGGCCTGCCCAATCTGGAACAGACTCGCTCGCTGTCGCGCTACGGCCTGTCGCAAGTGACAGTAGTGTTTAAAGATGGCACTGACATCTACTTTGCTCGCCAGTTAGTCAACGAACGCATCCAACAGGCCCGTGACAATCTTCCCGCTGGTGTCACTCCCACGCTGGGACCTATCTCTACAGGTTTGGGTGAGATCTATCTTTGGACCGTTGAGGCCGAGGACGGTGCAAAGAAGGCAGATGGAACGCCTTACACACCTATGGATCTGCGCGAGATACAGGACTGGGTGATCAAACCGCAACTGCGTAATGTGCCTGGTGTCACTGAAATCAACTCTATTGGCGGGTTCGCGAAAGAGTATCTGGTTTCGCCACGCCCAGAACAGCTGGCGTCCTATGGTTTCACTCTTGCTGACCTGGTTGCTGCGTTGGAACGCAACAATACCAATGTGGGAGCTGGATACATTGAGCGTCAAGGTGAACAGTATTTGATCCGTGCCCCAGGTCAAGTCTCTGGCATTGCTGACATTCGAGAAGTGATCGTGGGTTCGGCTCAAGGCCAGCCCATACGTATTCGTGATTTGGCAGAGGTTGGCTTGGGTCGTGAGCTTCGCACTGGAGCTGCCACGGATAACGGCCGAGAGGTCGTGCTTGGCACGGTCTTCATGCTGATCGGGGAGAACAGCCGTGTGGTCTCGCAGGCTGTGGCTGCACGTATGGAGCAGATTAACCGCAGTCTTCCTGAAGGCGTGAAAGCGATCACGGTCTACGATCGCACAAACCTCGTCGATAAAGCCATCGCAACGGTCAAGAAGAATTTGGTGGAAGGTGCGGCTTTAGTTGTTGTCATCCTCTTCCTTTTCCTAGGCAACCTCCGCGCGGCCCTGATTACAGCGCTGATCATTCCGTTGTCCATGCTGTTCACCTTCACTGGCATGGTGCAATACAAAGTCAGTGCCAACCTGATGAGTCTGGGCGCTCTTGACTTCGGCATCATCATTGATGGCGCGGTGGTCATTGTGGAGAACTGCGTGCGTCGTCTTGCCCACGCGCAAGAAGCACGCGGACGCTCTTTGACGCGCAGTGAACGCTTCCACGAAGTATTTGCTGCAGCCAAGGAAGCGCGTCGGCCATTGTTGTTTGGACAATTGATCATCATGGTGGTCTATTTGCCAATCTTTGCGCTCACAGGTGTAGAGGGCAAGATGTTCCATCCCATGGCGCTGACTGTGGTGATCGCGCTTGCTGGCGCAATGCTGCTGTCCATTACCTTCATTCCTGCGGCGATTGCTCTTTTCATGGGCAACAAGGTTGCGGAGAAGGAAAATCGCCTCATGGTTTGGGCACGTCGCGTTTATGCACCAGCCCTTCATCGCGTCATGAGAGCTCCTGCAGTTGTTCTGACTGCAGCTGGTGTGGCGGTGGTGCTAAGCCTGCTGCTGGCAACGCGTCTTGGTAGTGAATTTGCACCAAACCTCAACGAGGGCGACTTCGCCATTCAGGCTCTGCGGATTCCAGGAACCAGCCTGACCCAGTCCCTTGAGATGCAAATGCAGATCGAGAAAACCTTGAAGAAAGAGTTTCCTGAGATCGACAGGGTATTTGCTCGTACAGGTACCGCGGAGATTGCCTCTGACCCGATGCCTCCGAACATCTCGGACGGCTACATCATGCTTAAGCCGCAGTCCGAATGGCCGGATCCGGCACGTACACGAGACGATTTGCTGGCAGCAATTCAGGCAGCCGCAGATCGAGTTCCAGGCAACAATTTCGAGTTCTCTCAACCTATTCAACTGCGCTTCAATGAGTTGATATCGGGTGTGCGTAGTGATGTCGCTGTAAAGATTTTTGGCGACGACATGACTGTGCTGGAGAAGAACGCACAAGCCGTCGCAGGCATGTTGCAGCAAATTTCTGGAGCCTCTGAAGTCAAGGTCGAACAGACCACAGGCTTGCCAATGCTCACCGTGAAAATCGACCGTGAGAAGGCCTCGCGCTATGGTTTGAACATGGGTGACGTGCAAGACACCATCAGTACGGCACTGGGCGGTCGTGAAGCCGGCACAGTTTTCGAAGGCGACAAGCGATTCGACATTCAGGTTCGCTTGCCGGACGAAGTGCGCAATGACATGGAAGCGATAGGACGCCTACCTATCGCGCTTCCACGCGGTACGGATGGCCGACTTGGTTTTGTTCCGCTTTCGGCCGTGGCTAGTTTTGATATCGCACCAGGCCCTAACCAGGTGAGCCGAGAGGATGGTAAGCGCCGCATCGTGGTGAGTGCCAACGTGCGCGGACGTGATATTGGATCTTTCGTCACAGAAGCACAACAACGCCTCGAATCGCTGCAACTGCCTGCCGGCTACTGGACCCGATGGGGCGGAACCTTCGAGAACCTCGAGTCGGCTAGAAAACGCTTGACGATTGTTGTGCCGGCAGCATTGCTGATGGTCTTTGTCTTGCTGTTTGCAATGTTCGGCAATGTTCGTGATGGTCTCATCGTGTTCACGGGCATTCCGTTTGCGCTGACAGGTGGCATCTTGGCGCTCTGGATGCGCGGTATTCCTTTATCCATCTCGGCAGCGATCGGGTTTATCGCGCTGTCAGGCGTGGCAGTGCTCAATGGCTTGGTGATGATTGCCTACATCCGATCGCTGCGCGAAGAAGGAAAGCGCCTATATGAAGCAGTCACTGAAGGTGCTTTGACCCGACTGCGGCCAGTTCTGATGACCGCGTTGGTTGCATCGCTAGGCTTTGTTCCGATGGCCATCGCAACGGGCACAGGCGCGGAAGTTCAGCGCCCCTTGGCCACAGTGGTGATCGGCGGGATCTTGTCGTCGACTTTGCTGACCCTTCTCGTGTTGCCATTGCTTTATAGCTTGATACACCGCAAGGATCTCTCCGAGACGGAGGATGAGCAGGTGTTGGCGTCTACTGAGGAAAAGCCAGCCTGATACAAGTAGTTCAATTCACCTCATAAAAGCCATGGCCTCTAAGGCCATGGCTTTTTTCTTGTAACAATACTTAATATGACAACATTGTCACATTCCTGTTGGCAATCTGTCGGTGGGTATTTTCTACACTTAAGCCATCTTCTCTGAATAGACGACTTTCTTAGATGGAGAAGAAAATCAATTCACTTAAGGAGTATTAAATGGCTCACCGTAAAATTTTTGCATCTCTCACCGCCGCAGCCGCAATGGCAACCGTTATGGCAATGCCTGGCGTCGCAGTCGCAGATACGTACTGGCACCCCACAAATAATGAGGCTGGTGTAAAAGTATACCCCGAGCATTTCAAGAGCTCTCGAACCCGTGACCAAGTTCGTGAAGAAGCAGCGAATGCCGTACGAGAGGGCGGGGACAATCGACTGCGCAGCGGAAACTACCCAGCTGAGGCGAAAGGTACGGAGCCCGAAAAGACACGTCAGCAAGTTATCGACGAACTGATTAAAGAAACCCCTTCGCAGCGAGATGCTCGTAACCAAGCTATAGCTGGGTAATCAGTAATATTTTCTTGGCGTGGATTCGTGGTAACACGATCCACGTTTTTTTTCGCTCAAAAAATGACAAAAATGTAATCGGAATGTCATCGTGCAGATCAGATTTTATCTCTAGGATTGTGGGTTTATATAAATTCAAAAATAGTTTCATTGAGAAGCTGAATAGTTCTTGATTAAATTCTTTTCGTAAAATGAAGACTTTAAATAAAATAAGTGAATTCCTGCGCTCTAGTGGCATGCAATCAACACGCATGATCATTGGAGTTAGTATATGGATTGCTATTTTTTCTAATTATTATCTTTGGCTGAAGATATCTAAACTAGGTGAAGAATCGAATATAAGTTTAATAATATCTTTTGTTTTTATATTGATTGGTGTGAATATTTTTTCGATTTCTGTTTTGGGATGGGGGTGGCTTTTAAGGCCAATTGCCAGCATCTTTGTAGTCGGTGCGGCTTCAGGTGCCTATTTCATGCAAGCATACGGGATTGTTATTGATTCCAATATGATAACTAATGTGCTTCAAACAGACTTCAATGAAGCCTCGGATCTGATTAACTTGCAGATGATTTTCGTGATCTTGCTGCTGTCGTTGCCTCCATTGTGGTTTATATGGCGCAGAAATTTCTCAAAATCTACTTTTGGCAAACTGATATTGCAACGTTTGATGCTTGCTCTCCTGGGGATTTCAATAGCAGTGGTAAGCCTAATTGTTTCTTTTCAGGCGTTCTCCTCAACCATGAGGAACCATAAGGAGATTCGCTATTTGATTAATCCATACAACGGACTATATGCGGTTTTCAAGAAAATTGACGATTCCCAGAAGAGGAAATCTAAAGATTTGGTAAAAATAGGAGAAGGAGCATACATTGAAGGGACTATAGACCCTATAGTATTTCTTGTAGTCGGAGAAACCGCTCGTTCAGATCATTTGGGGTTGAATGGCTATTTAAGAGATACCACACCTTTGCTATCAAGTCGAAAAGACATTTTGTCATTTAAAAATGCCTGGGCTTGTGGAACGAGCACCGCAGAGTCATTGCCGTGCATGTTTTCTCATTTATCAAGAGAGGAATTTTTTGATCGAAGCGAAAATTACGAAAATTTATTAGATGTTCTAAAAAGGGCAGGATTGGATGTCCTTTGGGTTGACAATCAATCAGGGTGTAAGGGGGTATGTGCGAGAATACCTGCTAGTAATCAAGAGATTATCGAAGGTAATATCAATTGCAGAGATGATGGCTGTTTTGATGCAGCAGTGTTGAACAATCTCCAAAAGAAAATTGAAGACTTGCCAAAACCTGGCAAAGCTAAAGGAACCGTTATTCTAGTTCACCAAATGGGAAGCCATGGTCCAGCCTATTACAAGCGCTCTTCATCAGATAGAAAAGCCTACTTCCCAGAGTGTGACTCTTCAGCTCTGCAAACCTGCAGTCGAGACCAAGTAGTTAATGCATATGACAATAGCATAAGAGAGACTGATTATTTCATTTCGAATGCAATTGATTGGATTAAGGAAACATATCCAGATCGACCAACTGCAATGATGTATGTCTCAGATCATGGCGAGTCTTTAGGAGAAAATAATATATACCTCCATGGCCTACCTTATAGTTTGGCACCCGATGCTCAGAAACGGATTCCTTGGATCGCTTGGTTCTCTGAATCATTTAAGCGCGAGAAATTCGACGAAAATGGATGTGCTGCTCTATTAGACGTTGATGCCAAGATAAGTCATGATAATTATTTCCATTCGGTTTTGGGAATGATGAATGTAAAGTCTGAGATCTACAATCCTGATCTTGATATTTTTAAAAAATGCAGGAAGTATTGATTTTTGAAGCGATGTTGAGCAAATGGGTTTCTGACTATCTGGTTGGATAAAGGCATAGCATGGTTTGTCGCTATCAGTGGCAAACAGGGGCGTAGCCCGAAGGGGGATGCGAACAAATGCTAGGACTACCAGGATTTAGTTCATATTCTCATACGAAGACAGGATTCGTGCAGTTGAACGTTACTTCAAGCTTGGCTTGCGTATCAGGGCCACAATTCGCCAGTTGGGATACCCAATCAAGAACGCATTGAAAGGCTGGTATCAGCACTTCCTGAAGTATCAGGATTTGTCAGTAAGCCAAGCGCCAAGAGCACCGAAATATTCGCTGCAGCAAAGACAGGCAGCGGTTGCTCATTACCTCGTCCACTATCACTGTATTGCTGCCACGATAAGGGTTTTAGGTTACACGGGTCGAGGAACCTTGTCGTCTTGCGTCACGGCGATATTCCGAACCAGGCTAAGCCGACCATGACCATGGGCTTCGCGGCATCCGAAAAGAAGATGCTAAAGGTTGGAGATAAGGTGAAGTCCTAAGCAGAGGTGATCAATGGCAAGGCATGGTGACGGAGCTGAAACCAAGTCGCTGATAGAAAAGAGCCTGCCGTCCACGGCAGGCTCTTTGTTCAAGACATTCGTTTAGGCAGCAGACCGTACTAGCAGAGCTCCAAACTCGCAAGTCATCGTGGGCTTTCGTTTACTTTCTGCCAACAGCCGAAGATTGGCCTAAAGCAGGCATCCATTAGTGGCAGCACAGGTGTGTGCTTCAGGCTATTGCTGTTTGAAACTCCCCTATGGATCATGTTTTTGCCGGTGCCTGAAGATCTTTGAGAGTCAGGGTGCTCGGAGCATAGTCGGAGCACCCTACCAAGGGGGCCTATTAATCTCAAACGATTCGGGGGTTCCGAGCCTTCACGGCGTTCATGGCAAAGCCCGCTAAGGCAATGGCAAGCACCAAAGCTTGCGCAATCGCGGTTTCCGCTGACGGATAGATGCCAAGCACTTCAATGCGCGGCCAATGGATCGGGCTCGCGCTCAACCAGCCAGCCTCCTGGAGGCCAGCAACCCCCTTGCCAGCGAGCACTACCGCGAGCACCGCAACCAGGATCGAACTGAGGCTGAAGAACTTACCAATCGGCATGCGCGCACTGCTCCGCAGCATAAGCCATGCAATGACGGCCAGGATGGCCACTCCGCATACCAATCCGCCTAGCAAGGCACTGTTGTTGCCGTCACTGGTCAGTGCAGAGTAAAACAACACGGTCTCAAACACCTCGCGGTAGACGGCGATGAACGACAAGGCGAACAATGCCCACGCTGAACGCCGCGTCATGGCTGCCGAAAGTTTGTCCTTTAGGTAGGCCTGCCACTTGCCCGCTGCGCTTTTCTGGTGCATCCAGAGCCCTACGCTCAGCAGCACAACGGCCGCGAACAGTGATGAAACCCCCTCGGTTACCTCACGGCTTGCGCCGCTGATGCTCATGAAGTAGGTGGCCACCGCCCAGGTCAGACCACCGCAAGCCAGTGCGGCCACCCAACCACCATGCACATAGCCCAGCACATCGCGTCGCTCTGCCTTCTTCAGGAAAGCCAGCATTCCCACGACGATCAACAGCGCTTCAACACCTTCACGTAGCAGGATCGTGAGGGAGGCAACGAAGGTGGTTAATGGATCTGCCTTATTAGCGCCGAGTTCGGCGTCCACCTGGGCAAACAGATCGTCCAGCTTCTGTGCTGTGGCATCGGCTTGTTCCAACCGCCCACCGGCGAGCGCACCGCGATAGGCCAGCATGGCGTTTTCGACTTCTGTGAGAAGTGCCTGGTTGCGTGCGCGCAATGCAGGCTCAAGCGGCTCAAAACCATCCAAGTAAGCCGACAGGCCCAGTCGTGTTGCGCTGGCCCGGTCGCCCGCGCGCGCCGCGGCAAGGCTCTTCTGAAGGAGTGAGCGGGCCAGGGTTAGTCCGCCAGAGCCGCTCGCAACAGCGGTGACTTCTGGGTGGCTACGAACATATGCGGTGAGGTCGCGAGCTGCGTCTGGTGCTATCAGTTCGGATAAAGCGGCTTCGGTCAAGGTCGCTGCAGCAGCTAGATCGGGAAAGACAGTCTTGGCGGCGGTGTCTCGAACCCAGGATTGTTCGCCGCGAGCACGCATGGCATCGTCATGCGACAGTGTTCCTGTGAAGAAGGCCAGCGCCCAACGATCCTCGTCAGCGAGCGTGCCGAAGCCCTGCATCGATGTGCCGGTCACGCCTTGAGAAATGACCTGGTACAGCGCGAGCACACTTCGCGAACGGGCACGATCATGATCGGTGAAGGCGATCGGGGGCGGGTCTAGCTTGGTGCTGAGTGGGCCGTCGCCAGCACCAGTTGCCCCGTGGCATGACGCGCACTTGGCTTCAAACAGCACCTTAGCGCGTGCGAGATCCGGTGGCTGAGTCGGAGATAGCGGAAACGGATAGGCTTTGACCAACGCCGCTGCCAGCGAATTGGCGCTGTCGGCCACTGCTTTGGCATCCGCCTTTGCGGCAATGAGGTCTACTAGCACTTTGGCCTGCCGCTGCAACTCGGGCAGCACCGCAGTGCTCGGCAATGCGGCTAGCTGCAGCACAGCGGTTGCCGCGAATTCCTTCATTTCTTCGTATTCACTCGCACTTTGAATCTGGCCGTTGCTTACTGCGCCACCGTAGTCAACCGCCAGGTAGTCCAGCAACTGCCAGGTCTGCTTAGCCTGATCGCTGGCAGCAGGGTCGGCAGCCCAGGCGGGAGAAGCAGACCAGAGCACAAACAATGCGGCTATTGCCAGGAATCTTCTGGCGTAAAGAGAAAGCATTTTCATGATATGGAAGTGTTATTGATTCTCATTTAATTCAGGATATGGCCCACTGGGCGTTGCTCAAGGCCGTTCGGCATAAGTTTCTAAAAAGGAGGTTTGCTTGTTGTAGGCAAAAAATGACTCAACCAAAAACGCCGCATAACTTAGGTTGCATTTATCGATCGAGTCACAGCCAACTGTGCTGAATGCCTATAAGAGGCAACATATTCATCTTCGTCATGGTTGCTGAACGATTACGTGACGAGCACTGCCAAGATTAGTGTTCCCAGTGCAATGCGATACCACGCGAAAACTCCAAATCCATGTCCGGTCAGATAGCGCATCAGAAGGCGTATGGCAAGCAGCGCAAATACGAAAGAGGCAAGGAGACCCATTACAAAAACGCCGATGTCGTCGCTCGACAATGCGTTCCAGTGCTTAAAGAGGTTGTATCCGGAGGCGGCCCCCAAGACTGGAATGCCAAGGAAAAACGAAAACTCCGTCGCCGCCTGGCGTGAAGCCCCGAACCATAGCCCGCCGATAATCGTCGCGCCTGAGCGAGAAGTACCCGGCCAAAGTGCAAGGCACTGCACGAAACCAATCTTCAATGCGTCGATTCGGCTGATCTCTTCGGCACGCTCGGCCTTTACATGCACGGGCCGCCGCTCGGCCCACAGAATCGCGATACCACCGATTACGAGTGCGACGGCCACTGGCCCTGGGCTAAATAGCAGCCTCTGCACATGAGATCCAATCAGCAATCCGAGCACTGCCGCAGGCATGAATGCAATGGCGAGGTTCACTAAGAACCGGCGAGCGCCCTGATCGGCACGCGCTGAGACAACAACGTTTGCCAGACGAGCCCTATATTCCCAGATGACCGCGAGCATCGCGCCGAACTGGATGAACACTTCAAAGACGTCGCGTTTCTCTTTCGCAAGGAATGAGAGCGCATTGCCCGCCAGGATCAAGTGCCCTGTCGAGGAGACTGGCAAGAATTCCGTGATGCCTTCGACGACGCCCATCATTAGCGTCTTGAGAACAAGTTCAGCGTGCATTTGCAGGCGGCATTGGTAGAGTCGAGTGGGACATCAGTTTCTCCGAAGCGATGTTCACGGCTCCGCATGTGTCAATGAAAAGATGGATCATCTTGCTGGCGTATGGGAATCTGCGCCGTTTCGTTCATGGCCGCGAAAAGCAGCGATCAGCAGAAACCCCGCTCCCAGGGTGATGCCAATGTCGGCTGCATTGAACGCCGGCCAGTGCCAATCACCCCAATGGAAATCGAGCCAGTCCACCACGGCCCCGTGCCGCACGCGATCAATAACATTGCCGAGCGCGCCTCCGAGAATTGCCGCATAGCCCACAGCCTCAGGTGTTGCAGTCTTCTCGCGGGCAATAAGCCAGGTGAGAAAGGCAGAAGCAGCGATGCCAAGAGCAACTAAAAAGCTGCGTTGCCATCCACCCGCCTGCGCCAAGAAGCTGAAGGCCGCACCTGGATTCAGCCAATGCCCGATGTTGAACCATGGTGTGATTTCATGGGAGCCATACAAAGGAATCCACGCGACGATGGCCGCCTTGGTCGCTATGTCGGCGGTAAGCACAGTCACGGCCAGCAGGTATACCCACAAATTAGTCCTCTTAATGGCCATGGGGCTTGATTTCCTCAGACGACCGCAGCAAGCGCATCCCATTGAAAACGACGGCCAGGCTAGCCCCCATGTCGGCCAGAATCGCCAGCCACAGACTTGCATGTCCAGTAAAAGCCAAGGCCATGAACACCGCCTTTGTCCCAAGCGCAAACACGATATTGGCCGTCAAGATGCCTGCAACGCGTTGCGATAGCCGGATGAACTCAGGAAGCTTGCGGAGGTTGTCTTGCATCAAGGCGACGTCAGCCGTTTCGATCGCTGTATCGGTACCAGCAGCGCCCATCGCAAAGCCTATGCTCGACTTGGCCAACGCTGGCGCATCGTTAACGCCATCCCCAACCATACCAACTGGCCCGCGTGCGAGTAGCCCTTCGATTGCCAACAGTTTGTCCTGCGGAAGTAGTTCGCCCTTGGCGTCGGTGATGCCCACCTGCGCAGCCACAGCTTGCGCGGTTTTCGAATTATCGCCAGTCAACATGACTGGCTCGATCCCCAGCGACTTGAGTTCGGCGATTGCTTGCCGGCTGGTGTCGCGCACCGTGTCGGCCACGGCCAGCAGGGCGAGTACTTGCTGTTCAGTTGCGAGGAGCACAACGGTCTTGGCCTCGTTCTCCAACGCATCGAGCTGAGTCTCGATCTCGAGTGTTGAAAGTCCCAGCTCTTTGATCAGCCGGTGGTTGCCGACGTAATAGACATCTCCATCGACGTTGCCTTTGACGCCTCGTCCAGGGATCGCTTCGAACTTGCCCACCTGAGCATGCGGTTGGTTGTAGCTGGCCACGATGGCAGAGGCCACAGGATGCTCCGACAGCGCATCGATGCTCGCAGCAATCCGCAGAACTTCTTCCCTCGGCTGGCCACGCAACGGTACGACATCGGTCAGAGAAGGGCGACCATGGGTCAGGGTCCCCGTCTTGTCCAAAGCCACCGATTTCAGGTGTCGCCCTTGTTCGAGGTAAAGACCGCCCTTGACAAGAATGCCCCGGCGTGCGGCCGCTGCCAGGCCGCTGACCACGGTAACCGGCGTGGAGATCACCAATGCGCAGGGGCAGGCAATGACCAGCATCACCAGCGCTTTGTAGACCCATTCGAACCAGGGCTGCCCGAAAGCGAACGGAGGAATGACCGCAACGGCGAGAGCAACCGCGAAGACCGCCGGTGTATAGATGCTGGCGAACTTGTCCACGAAGCGCTGCGTGGGTGCGCGTTGCCCCTGCGCTTCCTGCACCGATCGTGCAATACGGTCGAGAGTGGTTTCACCCTTTCGAGAGGTAACGCGGAACTCCAGCGTGCCGCGCTCGTTGATGGTACCGGCGAATACCGTGGCACCGGCGGTTTTCTCCACGGGCATGCTCTCACCGGTGATCGGCGCCTGGTTTACCGATGATTGGCCCGCGACGACTTCACCATCCAATGCGATGCGTTCGCCCGGACGCACCCGTACAATGCTGCCGAGTGGCACGGAATCCGCCTTGACTTCATGCCATTGCCCGTCCGGCTGGCGTACCAATGCGTTCTCCGGCGCCAGATCCATCAGCTTGCGGATGGCATTGCGGGCCCGATCCAGGCTCAAGGCCTCAATCATCTCAGCGATACCGAAGAGCCAGATCACCACCGCTGCCTCAGGCCACTGCCCAATCAGGGCCGCACCGATGACGGCGACCGTCATCAACAGGTTCATGTTCAGCGAGCGCGTCTTCAGCGCAATCCAGCCCTTTTTGAGGGTCTCGACCCCACCCAAGCTGATGGCCACGAGGCACGCAAGAATGATGGGCCAGGAGGCCTCGGATGCCCCCGCAAAGACCATGGCCTCTGCGCCGAGCGCTAGTACGCCGGAGACCGCCATCCGAATCCATTGCCCGCGCGAGATGCTGGTGCCGAAATCACGGGGCGCAGGTGGCTCTGGGTCAGAGGTGCTTTGGAGCACTGGAGCCATGCCGAGTCGCTCAATCGCGGTCGTCACCGGAGCCAGATCGGCAAGATCGTGGCTCACGGTAAGCGTACGACCCATAAGATTGAAATTCAGTGCTTTCACCCCTGGCATACCTTCGAGCGCCTTGCGCAACAGCCCCTCCTCGGTTGGACAGTCCATTTTTTCGATGAGGTAGATGGCTTGGCCCTGCGGCGCGGTGTCGCCGCTGCGCTCGATGCTGGCCTTCATGCCGACATCGTTCAGCGCCTTGAGGATCGGCGCAGGGTCCGGCAAATGATGCAGCACATCCAGCCGTCGCCCCATCAGGTTGAAATCCAGTCGCTCAATACCGTTGATTGCACCCAGGCGCTTACGGATTGTTGCCTCTTCGGTGGGGCAATCCATATTCGGAATAAGGAAGCGTGTACCGTTGCCTGGCACTGGTGTCCGGATTGAAGACGCCACCATGCGAGGGGGGAGGGCTTCGACAGCGATTGGCATGCTACCCGCCGTCTTTTCTACCGGCTGCATACCCAGATTCACGATGGCCTGGGCAATCGGAGTGGTATCGGTGAGCGTATGGGATACCGTCAACGTGTGGGCCTTCAGGTCGAAGTCCAACTTCTGTACCCCTTCCAAAGGCTCCAGCGTTGCGCGCAACTGGCGTTCTTCGCTGGGGCAATCCATTTGCTGGATGAGATAGACAAGCTGCGAAGACCTGGGCTGCACGACCGCCTGCATGCCAATGTCGTGAAGTGCACGCAGGATTGCATTTTGGCCGGCAGGCTCATGCACTACTTCCACGTAATGAGCGGGCAAGTCAAAAACTACATCTTGGATGCCATCAATTTGCGCTAGCCGCTTGCGGATCTGGGCTTCCTCACTAGGGCAGTCCATATTGCCTATGAAAAAACCCGTCACGAGCGGCGCAACTGTCGCTTTCGTGATTCCTGTAGCGCACCCACATGTTGAGCCGCAAGTTGCTTGCGTCATTGCATTGTTCATAGTCAGTTGTCCTTGAATTCCTGATCGCTGGTTCGCTGCACGTAGTAACGGCATCAGATGCGACAGCGCACTCTGATTGATCATCACGCCGTCACTTGACTTCGGAGCCTATCTAGCGCATCATTAAAAACCCTAAAGCAGATTGAGAGTCAAGGGAAACCCGCAACTAGTGCCAGGGAATACAGAGTGAAGATCGGTGAATTGGCCAGCGCGACAGGGGTGCAGATCCCAACAATTCGTTTCTACGAGCAGGAGGGATTGCTGCCACCTGCAGCGCGCACGGCAGGCAACTACAGGCGATATGACGAATCGCACGTCCAGCGACTAGCGTTTGTGCGAAATTGCCGCTCGTTGGATATTGGGCTGGACGATATCCGGTCTTTACTTCAATTGAAAGATAGGCAGCGTGAACCTTGCGGCGAGGTCAATGAGCTTCTGGACAAACATATCCTGCAGTTAGTCAAACGCATTGAGGAGCTGAAGGCTCTCGAGGGACAGTTGATCGCTCTTAGAGCGCAATGCTGTTCCGGGCAGGTCGTCGAGCTGTGTGGAATACTTGATGGCCTGTCGTCGGCGTTGCAAAGTCCGGTGCCAACGATGTTATGAAAAATATCGGCCGTCTACTCAGCGAACCCAAGAGTTTGACTCGAAAGAGATTTGATTTACACGCGGCGTCTGCATCGATGATGGACTTTCAGTGTATTGCGCATACTTGCACTGGTACTTCTGATTTGATCGCGCAACGTTGACAATCTGAACCTCAGTCGGTTCGATACATAGAAGCTTCACGCCCAGCCTTCGAGGGATGTGGAAGTCACTCAATTTGGATCGTGTGGAATGCACGATCGCCCAGGGAAACATGAAGATCCATTTCACATCGTTGGGGCTTCTTATGCTCAAGTTCTTTATCGCACTCATCGGCCTGTTTTGGCGAGTCCTCCTCATCGTTGGAGGCCTAGTGCTTGGCTCGCTCTGGAATGCTGCTTGGGCCTTCTTCACTTCGCCCATGACGGATGATGAGGAAAGCACCTCGATCTCCTGCGCTTACGATGCCCATACTGCATTCCAAAATGGAGAAATTGGTATGGGTGAACTTCAGTATTGGTGCGAACAAGAAGAAGACCTTTAACTAGCTGTCAACGTTTTAATCGAACGCTAGACCCCTTACCAGCTTTGTTAGAGAGGTTGTCTGCTTTGTTAATGCTGGAGTTTTCAAGCCCAAGTCGATAGCCCGCCCACGCCATCATGGAACTCCAGATGAGTGGAAGTGCAATGAACATCATTGCCAATAAAGTGTTAAGAATCATGCGCTTGTATAGTTGCGGCTGACCGGAGCTCACGCTTTGCGTAATCTCTTGCATCAATGCAGATCCGGTCAAACCTGGGTACATCGCATCGATTAAATGGGCGTCAACCCATCGGGCCACATACCACATGACGGCCCAAAACTTAACTGTGAATATTGCTAATCCACCAACCACCATCACTTTCAAATCGTAGCAACTAATCACTACGATCAATGGCAGGAACATATACAACGCCATCAGTACAAGTGCTTGGAGCATGGGAAGCATATTCAACAATGGGACCATGCCGAGTGAGGATTCAAATGCCTGTTTACCTACTCCGATGGTACTAATCCCCCCTGTGACAGTACGCCACGCGTTCGTGCCCTTGCCATAGTCGTCGCCCAGCATCTTGTCAGGACTAACAAATGTCGGGTTGGCCTTCTCAAAGGCTAGCTTTGCCATGGCATCCTTGGCCTCATCTGTCGAACTAAACGTGATAGTGTTTTGGGCGACTTGCAAGAGACTCCGCCATGTCGAGGTGTTGCTGGTGAGGCGCTCTCGCACTCCTCCTGTAGCAGCGTCAGCTTCCCACCATTGCTTGCAAGTTGGGCGCCCCCAGTCCGGGTTCATAAAGCCCTGATCCGAACCGCCACCTTGCATGTATTCGCTGTCGCGATTGAAGTCGATGCTCCAGCCAGGCACCGGGTTATATGAGCGCATCACGTCATAGAAACCGGGCTCTGTTCGGAAAAACTGGCTGCCCACCCAGTCCACATCCGTGGGGCCATAGATGCTCCCCTCTGCGAGAATGCCTCGGCCGTTTGCTGAGATCTGATTCTTGTCCATCGAGAAATACTGGCTGCGCGCAGGCACAAAGCACTCGCTGTAGAAGCGCTGCACATCGTGCAACAGAGCCGGATCTTCAATCGTGGCCATCCTGGCCAGATCTGCTACGACGCGCAGATCGCGTTCAGAGCTGGTCATGCCCGCCCGAAAAGCGCCATTGATGCCAGAGGACAGCCCCATGACGCTGTACCACCACAAGGGGACATAGGACAGGTTTCCAGATCGGGCAAAAGACCCATTCACCGCGTCGGCCATCGCTCGGTCGTAGCCCGAGTTCGTCCCACCCTGTGTCGACACGACCTGAGGCTCAGAACCATCTGCAGCTCGCTCTGGCTTGTAGCTGAGATTGATGTTGTGCAGCGAGGTGAGAGGCGTGGTGGCGAAGCACAGGGCCATAACCAGCAATGCTGTAATCAGCTTGGTCTGTATGGACTCGATGAGAGCCAGCACGCCGTTAAACCCTGCGCCTTCTTCTTTAGCGCTATGCCACGCGCTAAACGCGATGAGCGCGAAGGGCAGGGCGGCCAGGCCGGTTCCGGTCAAAATTTCGCCGAGAAGGTTGGCGAATGCCCAGCCGTAGAGCGTCGTAAAAAGTTCAAGATAGCTATCGAGCTGCATATCGATCAGGAGATAAGGCCCATGATGAATCGGGCAATATTGCCCGCGCCTATTGGCACGAGTGCCAGGTACATCGTCAGCATGCCGGCAACGCGCCAGCGCATCGCCAGCACCGCCCGCAGCTCATGCTTGGCCACGTAGCCGCGTCTGAATCCCCAGGCCACGATCGGACGCCAACTGACAATCACCCAGCAGCACAGGGCGGTCTGAGTAAGCGTCCCGAGTTGCGCGCCCTTGCGAAACCACGCTGAGACAGAGACGACCTGTGAGGGCTCCAGCTTGAGCAGCCAGGTCAATAAGGTGCCGCCAATCAAAACGATCAAGGCACCGTAGATGAGCCAGGGCAGCCAACGACGAAGCCGCCCCTTACGCTTTGGAACCGACTCAGACGCTTCCACGACTTTTTCGGTGTCGGTCATCTTGTGCTCACACGTCCGTCGACCAACGGCGCAGGATCTGCACGCGTGCCGCCTTGCACATCCATCGACGCGGCCCCGGCTTGCTGCTGGTTGCCCATAATCGACAAAGCTGTCTCGCCGGTCATTTCTTTCCGAATGCGGAACTCAAACATCATGTCGTTGATGTACTGAGTCAGGCGGTCAATCTTCGTCTGCACCTCGGATCTAACGGGAGCAGCGCCCGTGGCCTCGGGCAGGCTCATACCGGAGATCAGCGCGTTACGCGCGATCAGTGCCTTGTCGATGGTCTTGTAGACCGCAACCTCCTGGGCCAGGCGGTTAATGGCCACGGACCGCACATCGGTCGGCAGCTTGCGCACGGCGTCCATCAGCTGTGGGCTCACGGCCATGCCGGGAGCGCTGACCTTGGCCAGGTCGGCATGGCTGCTTGAAGTGCTGAAGCCCATATTGCGCATCGTGGGCAGTACCTCGTCCAGCTCGCGCTCAAACTTCGGTGCAAGGCCAGTCGCCGTCGAGGTGATGGTGGGGCTCGGGCAATCGGAGCCTTGGGTGCACATATAGATTTTCTGATCACCAAGGACCTCAGAACTCCAACGGGCTAAGTCTTCAGGTGTCTTGAAAGCCTGGACCAGTCGTGTCGATGCCAGAGAGGAGCTACCGTAGTTCGCCGTTGCCAGCGAATTGGCAGCCTTGTTGATCGTGACGTTGTAGCCAGCCACCGCCAGGTCACGGATCGGCTGAATCGGTGGCGTGCCAGCACCCCCAGCGCGGGTACCGAACACCCATGGCAGCCCCGCACGCTGGCCAGACTCGTTCTTGTTGATATCGAGCTTGGCATTCACCACGCTGCCGCCCGCGTTGGCCTTTACCTTCCAGGCATCGCCCTTTGCCAAAGCAATGTACTCCTCATACGGGTCTTGACCATTCTTAATCATCGACTCCATCTCTTCGCAGGTCTTGAGCGACGCGGACACCAATAGATCCGCCTTTTGGCTGAAGTTCTGAAAGAGTTGGTAAAGGCCAGGCTGTGCGCGCTGGAGGAAGTACAGCGGCAAGGCCGAGATGCCCGCCTGGACGGCTCCAGTGATGGTTGCACCCAGGTTCTGAATGCTGTTCATGAGATCCGACCAGGAGAGGCCAATGTCAAATTTTCCGCAGGAATAGTTTGCGCGGACGCCAGCGCCCAGCTGCATCGACAAGGCACTGCGATGGGGCGCAGCGCTGATTGGAGAGCCGCCTCCCATCCGGTAATAAAGACCTGAAGACGTAATCGTCTGTGCGGCAGCCGGTGCCACGACCGAGGGAGCCAGCACGCAGGCCAGGCTCACGGCCACGCAGATCCGCTTGAGGCGCAGAGAAGGGGAATGTGTGATTGTCATAGTGATACTGGAGTGGGAGGTCAAGGCACGGAATAGAGATAGACACCACGGCGCCGGCAACAGGTGTACTTTTGCCAAAGATTCCAGGCGTAGCCGTCATCGGAACTGGTTGCACCGTCCCCAAAGGAGGTCAGTGAGAGCGAGTCGTTTTGGCCGAACTGCTGGCACCCGGACCAAGCCTGCGGATACAACATCTGCCATTTGCGTTTCTCCCCATAGTTGAAGTAGCGATAGCCACCGGAGGGCTGGACACGCGAATAGATGTGCGGCTGAGCCTCCTTGTAGATGATCGAGGCGACCCTCTCAGCCAGCACGGCTGAGGCCTTCACGGGGTGCGACTGGATGATTTCTCCGGTGCGTGGGTAAACGTTGCCCCAGGTCTGCGTGTAGCCAGACCCGATCTCGCCTAATCCGGGCACCCAGGCCTGCGGGTAGATCATTTCCACGGGCACGATGCCGCGCCAGAAAGGCGCATCGAGCTCGCTTTGGAAGTGCAGGTTGAAATAGCTGGCTCCGCCAGGACAGAAGAGGGCACCTCCGGTGCTGCCCGAGAGTATTTCTGAGAGCTGCTGCAGACCGGCGATGCCTGCCTGAATCTGCTGCACTGTCTCGGCAATCTCCATCACCTGCTTCACGCCCTCAATGGTCTTGAGGATCGTTCCAAGGCTGGCCAGCAATGATTCCGAGCTCAACAGACCCTTGGCATCAGATGCCACAGTTTCTGCAATGCTGGCAGGCACTTGGGTCCACTGGCGCCCAATATTGGGTAGCTCCTTCGAGGGGAACTTGGCCAACTCGCTAACCGTGGGAAATGCGATGGACTTCGGCATTGTGAACATGCCGCCAGACGCGAGCATGCTGGCAAACATGCCGGCAGGATTGCCTATGGCATCCGCCCCTTTGAAGTTCGCCATGGCCGAGTTGCTGTCCAGGCCGCCGGCGGACGAGTCCAGCAGCCGTCCTGTCAGTGCAGATCCAGCCGTTGTCAACGTGGTGGCCACGACCGTGCCGATGTCGGTCCAAGGGTGGCGCAGCGGTTCGTTGTAGGTGCTGACCACCACGTCTGGCACATAGTGGGAGATCTTGATCGAGGTCCGAATCCAGCATCCGGTCCAGCCGCAGCTCAAGAAAAAGCACACGCCCTCGACGGAGTACGACACACAAGACAAGGCTGCCTTGGCCGTATTCGCGATGATGGCCGGGGTGGTGGTTCCTGCCATGGTGGTGGCCGGTGTGAGCACGGCGCACATCGAGGCCGTACTGACGGCCGCGACGAGACGGCGCAGCCTGAGATTTAGGGAAGCTCGTTTTTTCATCGGGAAGGCCTCTGCTGAGCCGCGGCGAATAGTTCGATGGCGCGGTCCACATCCGCAACTCCATAAATGACCTTGGCGCGATTGATGACGATGGCCGGGAGCCGGTCCAATCGGTACTGGACGGCCAGCGTCATGCCGGAGGCCGCATTGGTGATCTGGTCCTTGTAGCGGCGGCGGATCTCGCCCTCGTGCTGACGCATGTAGGCCATGGCGTCGGCCTCGTTCTTGGGCAGCCCTGCATTGAGCTGCTGCTCAAGCTGAGCCATGGCGTCCACGCGATAGACCTTGAGCACGTAGCCAGGCTGGCGAAATGGCGGCCGCACCACCGTGGCCGAATTGGCGAAAACTTCCACCGTCGTCACCGAAGGGCCGATGGAGCCTTGGGCCAGGACGCCATGAGAGCAAAGGCCCAGCACCAGGGCAGTGAGGGATGACCGCATCATGCGCGTGCCTCCTGCAGGCGTGCCGCCACGCGGTAGGCCGCTTCAACCTCGGTGCATCCTTGCTCTTTCATGAGGCGGTGGCGCTCGGCTTTCTCGTGGCCTTCGGTCATTGCGAGGGCAATGGGCAATGCCGGTGGCACGTTTCGGAACAGCCACTGATTGTTCGCGCTGATGAGCACACCTTCGGTGTACTTAGCCGGCTCCTTCACGGCAGACTCCATCATGTGGCGTTGCTCTGGTGTGAGCGAACGAAAGCGCGCGATCTCCTCGATCTCGTTCTTGTCCATGGTCAGCAGCATCCAGAACTCGCACATGGACAGCACGCGGGACATACTGCCTGGGAAGTCCTTCAAGTTTTGCGTGGCCAACCAGAACCAGGCATTGAGCTTTCGCCACATCTTGGTGCCCTTGGCCACCTTCGGGCCAAGCAGCTCGTTGGTGGTAATCAAGTGCCCTTCATCAGTCAGCATGATGAGGGGGCGATCCTCATGCTGAGCGGCCTCTGCGCGCGACTGCACCGAGTCCAGCAGGCTGGTGTAGGCCACAGCAAGCGCATCCTCATAGCCGTCTTTGGTCAGTGTGCCCATTTCCACGAGGGTCACATCGGCATCGGGCCAGTCCTGGCCCAAGCGGTTGAAGAGCTTGCCGCGCAGGCCTGTGGTGAAGCTCATCATCGAATGGCCCATCTCTTCGGCACGCGAGCGGCGGTGCTCCGACAGAGATGCGTCCTTGACCATGGCCGTCAGCTCCAGGGCAACGTCTTGTGTCAGAGGATGGGGCTTGCCTTCCTTGGACACGCGCACTGCGGCTCGAATAATGGCTCTGGTGACCAGATAGCGGTCGGCCCGCGTCATGCGTTTGAGCTCGGCGTCTTCACCGCCCGTAATCATCATGATGGCCGAGATGAGCATCTCGCCCAGGTAGTCGCGCTTTTCTTCGTCCGAGTCGTCGTCGGCGTCAGCAGGCTCCATCACTTCATTGACCGACTCCATCAGTCGCTCGGCACCGACGAGCTCAGCATCCTCTTCGGAGGGGATACCCGCTCCAGCGCCGAAGTATTCCTCCGCTGCCTTGAAGGACTCCATGATCTCCTTGTCCTGCAGCAGCTGGCTGCCGTACACGAATGGAGGCAGTGATACGTCTGTATCGCCGCTCAAGTTGACGCGATGCACGCTCAAGCCTTTAGTGGCCATGTCCTTGACCATCAGATCGAAGGACTTGCCTGCATCAGCAATCACCAGGCGTGGACGGTGGATGGCCATCACCAGCATGGACAGGTAATTCAACGTCGCCGACTTGCCCGCACCTGTGGGGCCGAACACCACCATATGGGCGTTCTTCTTACGGTCAATCTTGTTGAGTGGGTCGATCCACAACGGCTCGCCGCCGCGATTCCAGAACCAAAAGCCTGGGTTGGCCGTGCCGCGTGAGCGCCCATAGACCGGCAAAATGGCGGCGATCAGGCTCGCAAAAGTCAGGCGCGACCGTCGCATGCTGCGAAGGTCGAACGAGGGATCGAATGCAAATGGCAGTGCACGCAGGAAGGCGTCATGCGGCACCAAGTCCTCTCGGGATTCGATGAAGCGCATCCCGGTCGGCGTCAGCTGGGCATTGACCTCGGAAACAGCCGCATCCAGATCCGCATGGGTCTTACCGCTCAGGTACAGCCCCATGAACATCGGATACAGCTTGTCCCCGGTGGCCATGTGCTGGAGCACTTGCTCCGACTCTCTATGGGTCTCCTGCGCCACGGCGTTTTGAGCACGGGAAGCCCTTTTGATGTCTTCGACGTGGCGCTCGACCTGGTACTGCGCTGCAATCGTCACCGTCACAGACAGCATCGATCCAGGCGGCAGTCGGTCAAACCGCGCATAGGCTTCGTTCCCGATCCGGCTTTCTGCGGAGAAGTGCCCGATGCTAGGGTGAGCACGAAGGTTTTGCAGCGTGAGGAACTTCACCGGCTGGCCATCGAACTCGAAGCAGCCTTGTTCCTGGTTGCACGAGGGCTCCGAAAGGTTCAGCGACTCGGAAAAATCCCAGTCATAAATACCCTCTGGAGCCTCATCACCCGGATAGGGCGCGCCGCGGAACAGCTCGGCGCCCGTGCTGGCCCAGGGCACGCTACGGTTGAAGAATGGAAGCATCCACTCGTAGAAGTCCTTGCCGTTGGCACGCCGCGCCGTCACGCCGGCTTCGTTCAGCGTGGCAAGCAAGGTTGTGGCCACCGCCTCCATCTGCTGCTCGGCCAGGCGGCGCTCATTGACCAAGTCATCAAACTGGCGATAGATGCAGCAGCGAACACGGCGCTGCTGGCCGCGCCAGGTCTGGCCCGTCACCAAGGTGTCGGTGAACAGCCCTTGCTCTCGGGAAACCTGCGACAGGTGACTGCGGAACTCTTTCAGCACGGACTGCGTGTATTCCGAGTCGATGATGGCCTGCGCGCGATTGGCGTCCTTGTGCTGGGACAGGATGTAGTCGTGAAGGTATTGGTTCAGCCCGTCGATGTTTCGGTCATCGCTCAGGAAGAACTGGACCACCCAAGGAGAAGAGTCGACCTCGGGAATCGCCTGGATAGCCTCTTGAATCTTGCGGCAGTGCTCTTGCAGGTACTCCAGCGGCTGCGCCTCCGTAGCGACAGCCCCCAGCTCGAACAGCGCGCCCAAGGTCTTGCCGTCGCGCATCACAAAGTTGCGGTCTTTGGGTGAAAACTTGACCCAAGGCAGCAGCTCAGTGAAGGAGGGCGGACGGGCGGCCATCTGCTTGCGGTCGGCGGCTGTCATGAGCCGGCGCTTGTGCCTGCCTTTGGTGCCCCCAGACAGGCCCAGCATTTCCAGCAATCCGCTCATTGGCCAGCCTCCCGCGCAGTGCGGCCGCGTGAGAATGCGGCGCGGCCTTGTTGCAGCTCTTCGGCCACCTCACCGGGCATGGCGTACTCCGTTGACTCATACATTGGGAAAACCGTGACATAGCCAGGCACGGGGTAACGGCCCTTGGCCAGGTGGGGATAGACCACCATGACTAGATCCGGGTTGGGTACGCGTGCAAAGCGCTGTTGCATAGGCTCCAGGGCTGACCAGTAGCGCTGCGTCATTTCGTCGCCGCGCGCGATCGGGCGCGCACTCGACGCACGCTCCAGGCGGTCCCGCGCCGTCTCACGAGAGGAAGCTGCTGACTGCGGGGGCTGAAACTTGCCCCGATACACATCCACCAGGGTCGGACTGCCAGCCGTAGCCTCCTTCAGCGGAGACTCGCGCGACCCAATAGCCGTGCAACCAGCCAGTAGCGCGGGAAGCACGATGGCAAGAAGAAGGGGATTATTCGAGGCCATAGCGGGCTCCAGACAGGACATTGGGGGACTGCGTGCGGTGCACGATCTTTCTTGGGTCGGCGGGCTTGTCGATTTCGATCTGGCGGTCCAAATGCACGACCAGCTGCTGGCCAGCGGGCGTGACCACCGCGTCAAACGAGCTCTTGAGGCGCTCAGTCAGCCAGCGCACCAGCTCATCGGTGGCTCCAGAACCCATGCGGCCCAGTGCAAAACTGCCGGCATTTCCGGTGATCGAGGAGGTGGTGCCATTGCTGCTGGCCATGGTGGTGGTCTGGGCCTGCGCCAAGGCCTCGGCGGCCACGCCCAAGCCCTTGGCACCAATGATGTCGGTCAGGTAAGCCGGCGCATTGGTCACGAACTTGCCTTGAATACAGGGGTTGCCGTACAGATCACTGATGAATCCAAGGTCTGTGGAACCATTGGTAGCGATGGCTGTGACGCCGGCACCTGCCTGGGTCTGCGGCGCACGACGCGCCGAAACCGTATGGATCGCACCATCGTTGAACACGAAAGTCATGCTGCGGATCTTTCCCTCGGTGCACGACAGCGCCATATCGCCTACGGCCACGCCGGTAACGATCATCCCGGCGAGGTCTTCGGGCAACTCCCAGCCGTTGGCGGCCAAGTTGTCGCGCCCGACCATGGCTTTGAATTGCATGGGGTCCGTCACACGGCCATTGACCGGCACACGGCCGATCAAACTGGTCATCGCGGTGACGCCCGCCAGCGTGGAGTTCTCCGGCAGCGTGAAATAAGCCACGGGTTGCGGCTTCGTGGACGCCTGAGTGGCCTGAGCAGCTTGTGCGGCCTGGGCCGCGCTGACCGCACTGGGCATGGATTGCGTGCCGTCCGGGGCTACCCGCACGTAGCGCGTAACCATCTTCCCTTGATGCTGGGTTGTCTCGGTGGTGTAGCCCATGGGCGGAACCACCTTGTAGGCAGTGCTGCCACCGGACAAGCCTAGATCCTGGGAGCCACCAGCGGGACGATGACCTCCGCCGGCGGCATTCGAACCAAGCCCTGTAACAGAGTCGATAGCGTCGCCAATGGGCTTAAAGACATCGACTGGGGCTGGATCTGTGTCATTGCTGGTACCACCAACAGCACCAGCAGAAGAGGTGCCTGCAGGTGCACCTTTCTCCAAGCGCTCCAGGCGCTTGTTGAAATCCTGGTTAGCACGGAGCACATCCTGAATATCAGCACGCAGATCCTTGTTGGAGGCCACCACTGTGGCCAGCGTCTCGCTGGGCGTGTCCTCATCGGCGCCTGCCGTTTTGGGCAGGGGGGCGGCTGCCATGGGCGCAGCGGTCGGTGCATTGTTCTGGCGCATGACGATGACCGAGCCGACGATGACGAAGGCCACAATGACAAGAACAGGGGTGAGTTTGTTGCTTTTCACTGCCATGGGGGCCTCACAGACAGGACTCGAAAGTGCGATCGCACACCAGGTAGACCGCCGTGGTGTCGGTGTCAGTGCCAGCAGCACCGATCCGGCCATGTTGGGCCGTGGCCGAGAGCCAGCGCCCGCGCAAGCTCTCCAAGGGCAGCTCCAGGGCAAAGCTCGAGCGGTTGGTGACGCGCACCGCAGTCACATACAGGTTTCCCGACTTCCACTGGCCTACGGGCGCAGCGTCCACGGCAGAGCCACGAAACAGTGTCGGCACGGGCTCGGTTCCTACGCCAACCTGGCTCACACCTGGCATGCCACCAGCCAAGCGTCGAGGTGCGTAGAGCTGGCGGGCAGCATGTCGAGTGAGCTGCACCATGTCCGCAGCAACACTCTCTTGCTGTTGAGACTGGCCGCCAGACAATGCAGCTCCACCAATGGGGTTCGGCACGGTCGTGGGCTCGATCACAGAAACCTGCAGCTCGCCTTTAGCGGACTGCGTGGACACGACCTTGCCCTTGGAGTCTTTAGCGTCTGGAGCGGCTACCGCAATCAGATCCATCGGAATCTGCTGGCCGCTATCCACCAGCTCGGCAATGATTCGGATCGCCGTGAATGGCACGAGCGCAGTCACATAGATCGTGCCGGCGATCGACTCGATACGCGCCACGCTATCCATGTCACTGGGCATGCGCAGCAACGCATCGGCTGGCAGGGTCACAAGGCGCTCCTGGCCGACCGTCAGATTCACCCGGACTGGCTCACGCGCAAACACAGCACGCTCGGCAGGGCCAGAAGTCAAAGGAGCTGGGCCAACGCGGCGTAGAGACGCTTCGGCAGCTGCGCGCCTGGCGGAGCCCACGGCTGTATTCGCCAGCGGTGCGGGCACGCTCACGCCTGCCACCATGCGCCCGCCAGCTGGGGCGCGTCCTGCATTGGCTCCTGCAGCTGGTGTTGTAGCTGCTGCACCCGTTTGGCCCAGGTCAATAGGCTCATTGAACTCGGGCGTCTCGGTACTGCCCGCCAGCGATTCGACCTGCTGAGCAGCGACGCTGCCATGCAGAAGCTGCAGGGCGACCAGGAGGCAGATCGAAAGAGAACGACGTTGGATCATGTGGATCAATCGACAGAGGTGTCACGAGGCAGGCTCGAAGGGGCAATAGTTCCGGGCAGACGCGGTGCTTTCAGGTCCGCTTGAACCGGCGCGCCAGGCTTGAGCTCCGCAGGATTGAGGCGCGCGGGCTGGCTACTGCCGAAGCAATCCAAGCCCAGACGCCATGGGTTGCGCTCACGGTCCACATCGAAGCGCACCACGCGCAGCGGGTACCGAATGAATACGTCCTTGACCGGCTGCCCTGCGAAGGTCTCCTGAACCTGCATGTCCAGCAGCACCGTCCAGGCATCCGAGCCTTCACGGATCACGCGGTTTTCGCTGTACGGGAATCCGGGGATCTCGCTGATCTGGCGAGTACGGCGGCGCAACTCGCCTTTGGCATGACGCTGCTGCATATCGGTTTGCAGTTGCGCCTGGCAACGAGGCGTCAGATAGAACTGCATCGCATAAATCTGCTTGCCATAGTCTTGAGAGCCATCGCTTTGCCAGCGATTAATCTGCTGCCAGATGTAGTACGCAAAACCGTAGGCATTTGTAGACGGCACTGGAGACTGCCCATCAATAACCCGTATCGTGTCACCCGCCTTAATATCTGGCGCAACGTGCAAGTCGATATTCTTTGGAACGCGCGAAGCGAACCACATGCCAGCCACTGCCAGCCCTACTATGCCAAATATGATTTTGGTAAGCTTTGCGCTATGGCTGCGCTCGGACGCAAGTGCGTCCAGATAATCACCACTGCTCATTATTTGGTTTCCGATGATTTGGCTTCAGCCCTGATCGAATTCAAGCGATAGCTGCAACCCAATTGCATCCGGCCGTCATGAACCAGAAATTTTGGCTTGGCCAAGTTGTGCGACACGAGAAAAAAATGCATCCAATGAAGGTAGTAGCCTTCAGGGCGGTTTCTCTTTACTTCTTGCAGGTACAGTGATGAATACCACAGCACTGTGAAAGGCACGATAATGCATATAACTGGAACAGTGATCCAAAGTCCCGAGATATATGCAACCACGCCTCCGACAAACAGGCTGGCGGCGAAAGACACGGCCCCAATGTACCCGGCTTCGCTTGCTGCCATGCCATTGATAATAGGTGGCTCAGAGTTCACGCGATCGGTCAGCGGAGCCGAAGCAATGGACATGCCTTGAGGACGGGTGTCTTTCGCTGTCATGTCAGGCCAGGGTCTGAGTAGCGTAATTGACCATCAACACCACGAGGCTGAGAATAATGACGCTAACAATTACGTGCTCTTTTAGATCGCCAAGCTGAATAGTGCCTTTGGTGTAGTCGCGATAGCGTTGCAGCGAAGCAATTACCACATATAAAAATGCGGCAACCGCAAGGACCAAACCCAGGATGGTAAATCCGAGTTTCAGATAAGCGCCTATGATCCCAAGAATATCGCCTTCTTGTGTGGTGCCGCCGCCGATACTTCCACCTGCTGGAGGTTGAATTGTTGGCAGAGCGCTAAAAGCAGGGCAGGTTGCAAGCAGCACAACCGGAGCCAATGCGATAGATGCGATGCCAGAGTTAATTTTTTTCAAGTGTTTCTTCATGATTTCTCCTGTCGATTAATTGATTTCTATAGGATGATTGATCCAAGCACTCCGGTCACTAATAAAACGGTAATAGCGACACCAATACATGCCCTCATGGCCTCCGATGTATCTAGCTCTCCATCCCCAAAGGCCTTCAATATCAGTGTCCCGAGCCATGCACCGACAGAAAACACTATCGCAAACACCAAGACAAAAATCAGGTACTTCAAGTTTTGAGGATTGAAGCCGGCGCCTTGTACGAATGCCGTCGCCATTTCTGAACGCATGGTTTGTTTTTCTTTTGGTTATTGCCGATAGTCACCACGCAATGGGGCGACTGGGCGAGGCTGGCGAGGTGCATCCACGTGGTTTGTTACGCCGAGGCGCAGCAGCTCCAGGTCGCGCTGCAGCCAGTCGTAGCGGAACTTCACGCGCTGGCCGGTCGGCGCGGCTTTCTCCGCGTCAGCAACCATCAATTGCACCTGCTCGATCTCGCCAGCGATGCGCGCCAAGCGCTCGCGCTCCAGCTCGTCGTCGGTAACATCTGCCCAGGCCATCGCAGTGGTGGAGAGCACTCCAATCACCAAGAGGGCAAAGAACGAATGTCGTGAGCGTTTCATCAATATCTCCTTCAAAATCAATGTCATGCGTATTTCTTGAACGCGCCTACCGTTGTCGATAGGGTGAATGCCACAAGCACGGTGAACACCAGAACCATGTAGGCCGGGTTGAAGCCGCCGAATGGCCAGGACAGGTACAAGCCAAAGCCACCTGTAAGCGCCCAGCCCACATAGCGCTTGGCGTGGTGGTAGACGAACGAGGATTCGCGGCCGCCTTGCCAACGGCGCCGATCCCTGCGCACCAGGCCGTCGATCACCCCCATCAGGCAAGCGAGCGCAAATGCGGGGAGCGCGAAAACAGCAGTGCAGAGGCGCAGCAGAACGTCCTGCAGGACAAACATGCTGATGACCACCCATTCACTGAGCATGTGGATGAACGACGAACCGGCCTTGGCCAGCCCTTTGAGTTGGGGCTGCACGCTTTGACCCAGAAAGCTAGGCAGAGCCGCATCTGTACCAGCCTGCTGGGCGGCCAAGTCGCGCTGATACCAGCGCAGCGCGCCAAGACGCTCGTAGGGCATACGCACCCACTTCACGATGCGCAGCGAAAAGTCCACGGTGTCTGGCACTAGCAGACTGCGTGGAGCGGCTGCGATATAGCGCAGATCCTGCTGCACCATCTCCTGTGCATGGCGGATGCCCTGGCCATGCCAGAAGAAATAGCCACCGCCGACTTCAATCACCAGACCAATGAGCCACGAGGACACTGTCACGCTGAATAGTCCAAAGCCAACCAACACGGCCACCCCCACAGGGCCGTGTGTGCTTGGCTTTCTGGCGGACGAGTTCGGAGCCGTCATAAGTGGGGCCCCATCACGTTGCCGGCCACGGCGGACGAAGTTGCACCTGCCATGGCGTAGCCAGGCATATCGTCATCAAAGGCAGAGGCGAGATCCGTGTCGATCAGCCCACCTGCACCAGCGCCCAAGGGCTGTGTACTGAGCCAATCGGTTTCTGCGGCCCACGTCTCACTCGTGCGATAGCGGCGCTTCATGTCCTCAGCAACCGCCTTGAGCGAAGCTGGTATGAACGGGTCGTCCTTGCTATCAGCCAGAGGAATACGAATCTTGTGGCAGCGATTGCCTTCCAGCAGCGCAAACGCTTGACCCTGTGGCAATGAAAGAACGTCCGAAGGCTCGATCAGCGGCGCCTTCGACTTGTTCGCTATGTCGTTGTTCTGGCTGGTGAAATCGACGCCATTGCCCTGAGCAGCCGTGTCCGACACGCCCGATACTGGCGTGAGCACCGTTACATTGACCTGTGGCACCTGGTCCGTCAGCAGGCTCGCGGTCGCCTTGCTGCGCACCCGCAGCATGCAAAGGTGGTTGAAGTTGTCGAGGATCTGGCCAGCCTTGGCCTTGTCACCAACCTTCGCCTCGATGTCGAACATCGACTGGGTGTATGCAGTGATGCGAAAGCCCGATCCGCCCAACTTGTTGACCATCGGAACGAACTCGGGGCCTGCAATCTCGTTGACCTCATCGAAATGGCAACACACAGTCGGCAGCTGCAGCTTCCCGTCGCCGTGTGGGTCGAGGCCTGTCTTGTAGAGCTTGCCGCCGGTCGAAACGAGATCGGACAGCATGGAATTACCCACGGCAGACGAAACCACGGAGTCAGACAAGGCATCCAGGCCGGCATACACGATGCCGCCCTGGCGGAACACCGTCATCCAGTCGAAGATCGGCCGCTTGTCGTTCGGGTCGAAGTAGTCCGGGCTGATGAGCTTGCCAACTGCGCCAGAGGTGAGCTTTTCGAGGAATGGCCCCAGGCTGGCAATGATCTTTTCGTAGAACGAACGCTCGTAGCTGAATGCGGCCGCCAGGCCGACCAGTACCTTGTCGTCCAGTCGTGCTTCCTTGATGAGCAGATACATCGCCACCTGATCGGGCGAACGATCCTGCAGGCTTCTAGGAACCGGGGCCTTCTTTGCCACGATAGCGCGCTCCAGCTCCACCAGGCGGTCCTGATAGCTGCCGAAGCGCTGGGGATGGTCAATCGCGAGCTTACGAAACGTCATGCCCGCGTAGTCCATGAACAGCGGGTCAATGCCAGTCACGTCCTTGAGCAGCGTCTCGTAGGTCGGAATGCGGCCGAGTGCCACCTGGGCCTGAGCCACGATGTTGGTGAACCGCCAGCTGAACTCCTTGAATGCAGCCGAGTTGCCCGAGGAGGGCAGGGCATTCGTCGCACGACCAGCGACTTCGGTGATACGCGCGAAATTGCCAATGCCGTTGTAGCGTGCAGAAATCTCCGGGTAGCCCAGATGGAACATATAGAACTGATCCAGGCGGCCAGCGCGTCGTGCCTCAGCGTGCATGCGTAGCATCAGCTCCGCGTCGCCCTTGGGGTCGATGACGATCACCACATGGCCGGCATGAATGTCCTGAGAGCACAGAAGCTCCAAGAGGCGCGTCTTGCCCACGCGAGTCGTGCCCATCACCAGCAAGTGGCCAGAGCGCGAGCCTTGGCGCAACACCACCGGCTTTTCGTTCTGCACTCCCACGCCATGAAGCACAGGGTTGCCGCCCAGGTCCACGCCCGTGGCGAAGGGGTTGGCGGTACCGCCGACATCAAGCGCACGCTCCAGTACCCTGGCCAGCAGGCTGTCGGTCTTGGCCTGCGCCCACTTGCGCATCTTTTCGCCGGTCGCTGCGAGCTTGAGCTCGGTTGGCGAGGCCTTCACGAAGCGCTGAACATCTGTCTCACGCGCGTCCAGCAAGCGCTGGGTGTGCAACTGCGTCCACTCAAAGCCTTCGCCCAGGTAGAGATGCTCCTTGAGATTGACAGGAAGCTTGTGAGGGGCCAAGCGCGTCATCTTGGTGAACTTCAGCCCGCGTTGATAGCTATAGACCTGGAAGGCCTGGCGCGCACGCACGCAACCGAAGCCGGCAGCGATTGCACCCGAGACTGCGCCCAGCGAGTGGGGCATCATCAGCGCCCATGGTGCGGCTGCTGCCACGCCAGCAATCCCAAAAGCTGTGGCAGCGCTCAATGCTTCGACTGGCGGCCTCAGCACGCCTTCCATGGTCCCGTCAGTCACTGCATGCCCTCCAGTTGGAACATGCCGTGAAGGCTTGGAACATTTTGGGACTGCGCAGCCACAAAAGGCGTTCCAAGCTGGCTCAGCCCAGCACGCAACAGTCGAGCATTGGCGCATGCTTTCACAGCGCCTTCCGATCCGAAATGCACCAGGCCAAGTCCGATCATGGAGCCTCCGCAAACGTGCGCTGAGGCAGGATCTGGTAGGCGCGGCCATTGCTGTGCACCAGCACGGGAAAAACTGGCGCACCCTTGGCGATCAATGTGTCTGCAAGGAATGCCCCTGTATCAGGAGCCAATTGCAAGGGGCTGGCCACTTGCTGCAGCAGCTTGAATGCGGCTGGCGTTGCTGCCTGCACCACAATGCCGACTGCATTGAGCTGTATCAGCTTCTTGTGATTGAAGGCTACCCAGCGCAAAGACGCGTCGTCCGCGCCGATCACGAACATGGGCTGAGTCAGCCATTGGCCATTGAAGACCTGCACGCCGTCTTGCTTGAGCACACCGCCGCGCAATTGGCTGCGAAACGGGAAACGCAGCCCGTCGAGCACATTCGCCTCATCTGTGCCGCCCACGATCTGGGCCACATAGGGCGCCAACGGCACAGACTTACCGCTGTCGTGGATCATCTCCAGCTCCACGCCGGCCAGGGCCGGCACGCTGCAAGCGAATCCAAGGGCGAGGATGGCGAACCGGCAGCGCATATCAGCGTTTTCCGCGGTTGGCAGGAGCTGGCGATGCACGCTCGATGATCTGCGTGCGCGGCACGTTCAGCATGTCGGCTGCACCTACAGACGACTGCACGCGCGGCAGGCCGTCATAGTTCACCATCGGCTCGTTGGGATACAGGCGGGCCATAGCCGCCTGCATTTCACGGTCCCACAAGATGCTTCGCTCCACATCTTGGTGGAAGATCCGCGCCATGCGCTCGGCATACTGACGGCGCTCTGCATCGTTGCGAGCATGAATGCCCAGCACCTCAAGGGGCGAGAGCTCCTTGACCGAGAAATTAGCACGAGGTCCCAGCGACAGCACCTTGGCGCGCTGCATCTCATCGGCAGTCAGACCCCACATCTGTTGCACTGCACGCGCTGTCTCGTCCAGTTGCGAGCGGCCCTGTTGAGTCGTGCTGGGCAGCGAGCCCGCTTCTGCAGTGCGGCCAGTGCGCAGCTGCGCAAGGGCGCCCGTGCTCAGCTGCAATGCGACCACGGTGGCAATAAAGGCAGTTTTTTTCATGAATCAGCCTCCATTGCTCACTGAAAGGGTCAGGCCTTGGCTGCCTGGAGCCACGAATGTGGCTGTGCGAGACACAGGATCTGCCGACTTGAGCGACAGACCATTGACCACATCACCTGGGCGCAAGACACGCACGCGGCGATCACCGGGCACGCCCGACGCGACCACGACCGACGGCTCGCCGTTCCACATATCGACGGACACAAGCTGGGCACCTGCAGGAGCTGCAGCTGGCTTCGCGGCAACGACCTTTGCTGCTTGGCGGGGAGTCGCGGGCTTCGCCTTCACCATTACGCGCTTGGGCGCTGGGCGCGGCGACGGCTGCTCGACGGGGGCGGCCTGTGCGGCTGCTGGAGCCACTGCAGGCGCTACCGCAGGAGCGGGAGCCGGTGCCGCAGAGGTCTTGCCAGCAAGCGCGTTGGCCTGCTGCATCGCGGCCAGCTGCTGGGACATCAGCAACATCATGTCTTCCATGCGCTTCATGCGATCAAGCACCTGGGGGTCGACGCCGACTGGTGTTGCAGTCGCTACTGCCGTGGGGGCCACCGCCATAGTCGGCGCTGGTGCGGCAGTAATAGGGGCACTACCAGCCGGTGCTGCTGCAGCGGCCTCATTTCGCTGGAGGGCCACGTTGGCAACGGCTTGCGGCACAGCGCCCGCGTCCCCCAGGCTGGCAACGCCTGCATCAGCTGCAGACTGACGCATAACCGCCTCTGGATCGAATTCTGGCTGCATGCCCACGGGGATTGGGTCCGCATCGCCAGCTGGTGCTCCGCCGATAGGTGCCGCAGCCGCATCAGCCAAGGGCGCAAGGGGCAGCGGGGAGGTGTCAGCCAGGCGCGGATCAAACTCGGAAGCATCGAAAGCAGGCTGCGGCGTCACCAGGCCGGCCTCGGGAAGCGATGAGCCAAGCAGATCCAGTGCTGGTAGACGTTTCGGCCCGTACTGAAGGTACACCACTGCCAATATTCCCACGACACCCGCAATGCCGACTGTGCGCAGCACCCATGGGTTCGTCGGCTTGCGTCGAGAGGGGATATCGCTGGACTCAACACTCACAGGCACCTCGGCCTTGCGTGGCCTTGCTGCAGCCGGTGCGCGACCAAACGCGCGGGCGAGGAATCCTGGCCGTTTTTGAGCCTCTACAGGCGCAGCAGCTGCCGCCGCAGTTGCAGTGGCAGCACTGAGAGGAGCGGCAGTCTCAAGCTCGCTCAACCAAGAATGATCGACAGCCGAATCATCGACACCAGTGACCTCGGGTGCCACTGAAACCGCGCGCGGCAAATCTGCCGCATCGGGAGGCGGCGGCGGTGGCACGCTTGGCTCAGTCACTTGTACGTCTGCATCGACAGTGCTTTGTTCCGACATGCTCACTCCTTGGCGGATGCCTTCGGCTGAGGCGTAGTGCTAGGGCTGACGATGGGCTCCAGGCGGCGAGGCTTGGGTGCGTTGGCCAGGGTGAACCAAACGCGGCGAGTGATGTGATCGGTGTGCCAGCGCCATGCCGTACCCACGAGCACGTTCAGAACGTCTTGAACAGAAAACGGGCCCAGCGTGCGCTGAGCCTCGGGCAGCGGCAGACCGAGAAAGCGCCGCGCATCGGAAGTCAGTGATTGAGAATCCACCAGGGCATAGCCCGTGCGAAGCAGCGTGTACTCGATGGCTTCGCCAACGGTCGTCACCTGTTCGCGCGGGAATGTGAGCTGGGCCACCAGGGCCAGCGGCTCATTCAGATGCGGCTGCGGCAGGGCGTCGGCAGTGGTGTAGCGGCCCAACTGCAGGCGTTTGTTGCCATCAACAAGCTGAGGGGTGGCCTGGGCTGAGGCCATGGCCAGCAAAGCCATGCTGGCAAAGAATCTGGGCATGCGGGTCATGGACCGTAGGAACTCCGTAAAAAGAACCCGGACCACAACCAAGAGGAGGTGTGCGAAGAAGATCAGTGGCCCGGGGGTGTCGACGCAATGCGTCAGTCGCCGGGCCGAATGTTCTTAGAGCTGCCGCTTTGTCACCAGCGGAAACCGTGCGTTACATACCTAACGGTTTACGCTTGACACACAAGAGAATAAATGATTGGTAACTTAAGGACGCAAAGGAAGGCGAGCGTCAGGGTCCGCTCGCATACTGGGCAAACGGCTCTACTGGGTACAGGACCTACCCAAAGGGCGCGCATGCTCCTCAAAATCGGAGCATGCGCAAAGGATTTACGGGTAATGGGAAGACAAAAGGCTGTACAGGAACGGGGAAGGCCCCAGCTCTCCGGAAGAGCTAGGGCCTTCAAATAAATGCATACAGCGTTTATGGTTGGCTGTGTTTCCTAGGCCAGATACCTAGAGTGCTTGTGCAGACCATTCAAGGCAATCGCCCCATCTCTGAGCAAAGCAGCGCAGCGAAAGCTAAGACGCCGGGATAGAGCGCCGATAAATCCCTCGCTTAGCGATCCAGCCGAACCCTCAACCGGCGTGCTCGTTCGCGAAAGGCCTCTTCACCACCTTCCAAAATGTCGCAAACGGCCTTACGAATTACCGCGTTCTCGAGACCGCCAGACGTATATTGGAGTGGGGGCAGGCCACCGGTAGGATGAGGGCCAGCGTCGGCGACGATGATCTGATCAGCGTCGGTGTTGATGACGAGGTTAGCATTGTGCGTGACCATGATTACCTGGCGTTTGGCCTTGGCTGCGATAAACAAAGCTACCAACTCTTCGAACACAGACTTTGGATCTAAGTTCTCCTCTGGTTGATCGATGATGAGCGGCCGATCGTCTGCGTCGTCAAGTGCCAAGTAAAGAAGAAGAAGTACGATTCCTCGTGTTCCAGGCGATAGCTTGCGGATATCGATCCCGTCATAGACTATTTCGTACCGCACAGAAATGTGATCGGTGGCGAAAAGCCAGTGCGCGAACTGCTTCAACCAACCACGAAACTCCACATGTTGGTTTTGGCCAAAGGGAGCCTGGCTCATAAGATCCCGCATGTATACCGAGATGAAATTCGCCATCGCTGCCTCCACGTCAGCGGCTGACCCTGTTTCCCAGGCTGGACGCAGGGTTGCATCCACTAAAGCGATTAGCGCCCCGCGGCCTTGAAATGGTCCAGACTTTCGCCTGTCGAGAAGCTTTTCTTCGGCAATAGCTCCCCAGGCGGTGACGTCAACGACTCGACGAACAGAGAACCCGAGCTTGCGAAGTGTGCCAGTCGATGCGGTCAGGCGCGTCATCAGCGGCGCGTAAAGATCAGCAAGGGAAGTCTGTTCATTGACGATTGCTTGAAACACTCGACCATAGGCTGCATCGCGCTCGTTCTGAAGCTCCTTACGACGCGCGGCCGCTCCTTGGGCGTCTGCTAAGCGTGATTGCAGACTAAGGAGAGCGGCATTCTCTTGCGCGATGCGTTTCGACAGGGTGGAGTATTGACCACGAATTACATTATCTGCGTTTAATAGGGCCTCCAGCCGATTCATTTCAGCGAGCAGCGTATTGAGCGTTAACTTCGAAATGTCTGCGGTGTCTGGAAAGAGTGGTGTGTTAGGGTCGCCGGCCGGAATGCCCGGGCCGGTGAGTAACGCTATTTGCTGATCGGACCATTCGACGTAGCTCGCCAAACTCTTGTCAACGTCGCCTTTATAGATCAACAGGAATTCATCCCATTGCTGCTGGCTGAGCCGGCTGTGACTGTGTCGCTCCTTAGCTTGACGCAGAAGCTCGGGTGCCTTCGTGGTACGAGTGCTAACAACCTCATCTTGCAGAGCAATGAATGTCCGGCGCTGATTACTGTACGCCTGGATCGTGCCGCGTAATGTCTGCACGACTTGTCCAAGCTGGGTGTGTCTGATAGCCTGCGCCTCCGTACCCTTAACGATAAGTTTGGCAAGATCTTCGTTGTAACTCTTGATCTGGCCGGTCTTTTGCGTCACCTGGACCACGAGGCTTGCGGTAGAGGCTTCTTTCTCGATCTCAGTGGCAATGCGCTCGGATAAGTCGGCGATTGCCTCAGACTCCCGTTCTCGGGCCTGCTGGAAGCGCGCGGTACGGAAATCTCTTAATTCAGCAAAGTCAATTGCGCCGTCCAGATCGTCATGCGGATGCGCATCGAAGATCACGCGTTCGATCTCCGCGATTAGTCCATCCGAGACTCCGGCAGAGGAACACAACTCCTCTACAAATTGCTGCGATAAGTACCGAGCGCGTGGAAAGGCAAGGTGGCCATTTGCATCACGACCGTCCAGGAAGCGCGTGACTGAAGCGCCTCCACCCCATGTCAGTGTTGTGGTCGCACTGCCTAGCAACTGCCGGGCACGAACGAGAAATGAAGGGCTTATGCTTGCACTCGCGCTCCAAGCATCAGGGGTGATTGCGTCGCAGCCGGCGGCGATCATGTCCGCAAGTGCGGTCTTGCCCGAGCCTCGCGCGCCGATGATTGCGACGAGTCCAGGATTAAGTGGGATTTCCGAGGTTGCAGCCCAACTGGCGTCTGCGACAGATAGGCTCGAGATTACTTGGGAAGGCATGGCCGTGGACGGCGATTCATTGCCGACATACGCTCGCCCCTCAGGGTCGATGCACGCCTGACGCAGGGCGTCGAACTCTAGACCACCCTTGATCCAAGAATAACGCTCTTCAACCGGTTGACCGACGGTTTTGTGGTCGTGGGCATCGCTTCCGTGCAGGCAGGGCTTACAGCCGCCATAACGTTCCTTAAGCTGCTCGAAAGTCACGCCCTTGCGACCAGACCAGAAGTCGCGCTGTGCTGAACTGCTCGAGAAGATGATGTGGGCGAACTTCTCAATCTCTTGTCGCATGGTTGCGTCCGCGGCTTGGCGCAAACCCGAAGTTCCATCACCTGTCGCACCTGCAACCGCGATGAGAATGTTGGCCTTAGCCCAATCGCTCTCGCGCATAACGCGGCGAAGCTGGTCGAAATTTACCTTGAACTGCGTGGCACCGTGAGAAAGCGCAGCGCGATCATCGACGATGCTGGAGTCGGCTTTCTTCCCAAGTGACATCAGATCGTGCCGGGTGCAATTGAACGTGTCACCATGCGCATGGAACTGAAGTCGCTGAAGAACGCGGTGCAGTTCTGCAATATGGTTTGGGTCCTCGGGGCTAACTAGGAGGTGCACGTTGACAAAGCCAGACTTTGCAGCGACATCTAGGCGCAATTCGACATTAGGAAAAATTAGCTGTACATCTGGCAAACGGCCTGCCATCTTTTGTCTTACCACCTCTTCGTAGGTGTCAGTAAGGTAGTAATCAGTCACCGCTAACGCCTCAATCTTTGGGGTCACAGTCTCAAGATTTGTGAGATAGGTTTCCCAAGGAGAGTCGCCGCCAAACTGATTATTCAGGACGGTTCCCGGCGCATGTATATGCGGTTCCCAGCGGCGCCATTCAGATCCCCGACTTATCACTTGCTCATTCTTCGTGACCATTTACCGTCCTTGTAACCATACTTAAATACGTTGTTCGCAGTGAGCAGTGCAGAAAAACCTGTAACACCTTATATGAATTCTGCGCGATAACCACTTTTTGCCAGTCGCAATCGAGCACACGACAATAGCCGCAAACTCGCCTACGAGCAGCAGAGAATTTTTTCGACCGACACCGACATCAGGTGAGCTTTTAGACCAGCTAGTTCTATCTATTGCTGGCCGTACTCTAGGTCTATGGTACGTACCTGTTGTTCAGCGATTGCTGCGCGAATCTCTGCCACGCTGTATGGGTCATCACGGCTATGCGCCACGTGATGACAAGTCGCACACAATGGCACCAGATCATGTATGGGATCGACCTGATATAAGTGACCAATACTCGATAGAGGTTTGAGGTGGTGCACGTGAATTAGGTTTGCTCCGATGATGCCGTACTTCTTTTCATAGCTCAGGCCACATGCCTGACAGGTAGCCCCGTAGTGAGCGATACATTGTTTGCGCGCAGATGCATTGCGCTCGTAGGCCGTCAATTCCAGCGTTTTAGGGGTTCCCTCTGTAAGCACCAGTGGAGATAACCGACAGGTAGGCTTGTCATCCCTTTTTACTGGTGATTGCGGAGGCAGTGGCCAAGTTGGGGGTAGTAGCGGTGCAACTAGTGCGCTTGATGGAGGTAGATGACCTATCGCGAAGACTCCATCTTCCCCTGTGACCACGCATTCCCAAACTCCCGCTTGGCCAATGAACAGATTCGATATGGGCTTGTGCTTGAGAACCTCTATCTTTCGCTGCCCAGTGGTCGGATCCTGAGACCAAAGTTGCATATCAGTATTTCTTTCATGCATATACGACGCGGGCCACTCACCCAACTGGTAATCCCAGCTTTCGCCACGTAAATAGCACCTTGATGCAAGGGCTAGACATTCTTCAGAAGAAGGGACAGCGATAGAGATGTGAAATGGTGGGAGGAGTTGCTCTGGGGGCGGAATGAGGTAAACGTATTTGGTAGTCTTTTTCACCAAGGTCCAGCCTCTTCTAGGCAGGATGACGCTTAAGGTCTCAGCGGCACCGAAGCGGTAAGTGTGTAGGCCGTGGTGGGCTGGCGCTTTGCCTCGCGGTTTGATTTCAATCGTCTGGATTGACCAACCAATAGGTGTATGGCTAGAGGCCGCTGCCTCGTCAAGTACCCATGATGTACCGGCCTGCGACTTAGACTTTCTACTCATTCTTTACGTGGCCTGGAGTCGTGGTTGTTTTATGAATGTCCATTCCTGCAGTGAACCGGCGCGGATGCTATTACACGACTCAATAATTCATTAGCCATTTAAGGTACTCCGCCGCAACTTTCCGTGGTCTGCTCAAGTGTAACGCGGTGATCAATCAAGCACAAAACATGTAGCTATTTGTAATTTCACTAACATGTTTCACGGTAAGTTTCAAGTGAAAAGCCTCTGGTCATCACCGCAGGGTTTCGCGCTGACAGGTGAGGGCGCACTAGGTACGGTTGCGCCCCATGGACGACCTCGCCCGCGCACCGCACCTACATAGTCAGCACATCCAGCAGAGAGCCAACAGTGATCCACCATTTCTAGGCAGAGATCCGCTCGATCGTGGCTGCTCGATATTCGCTATCGCAGACAGCTTGCAACTGCTGGGCCTTGCCAGCAAAACCAATCCGCTCATGCGCTGGTTGGGAAGATTCGAGGGGCTGGAGCAGCATCTGGAAGAGGAGCTTGATCCAATCTTGAGCGTGCGCTCAATCCTGCTGCAGCAGGTTGCTGACCATCCCAAAATGCCGCATGTGCCCAAACCTCAGCAAGAGAAGAATTGGCACAGCTTCGTCATGCGAGTCGTGGCTCAACCGTTCGTGCAAACATGCGGTGACTGGGGCCGCGACGGCATCGCCTCACGCATCAAATGGGACCCGCTGCAGCAGAGATTCATGGACTTCCTCGCACTGGGCCAGCCGGGGGAGGTGCTGTCTATCTGGACGCCCACCGATGGCAAGTCAGCGCGTGCCCAGCACTTCGCTCGAATCCTGCTCCAAGAGGAGTGCGCGTGAAGAGTATTGCTTCAAAGTTGCTTGCCATGGTGCCCTGGAGCAAGGCCAAGCCCGTGCTGCCTGCGCCTGCAGATCCGCTACCGTTGCCTGATGCGCCAGTAGGGAGGGGGGCTCAAGACCAGCCACTCAAGCCAGACGAGATCCACATCGCGGGCAGTGAGCCCGGATGGTTGCGCGTGCTCAATGCCCAGCAGCTGCTGGCCACGGTCCGCGCAGAACGGGCTATCACCCAGATTTGGAGCCAGTCGCATCAGTCGCAGGCCATTTGGGAGAGGGACCTGCTACCGGCGATTCGGCGATACGCCGAGTTCGTGCAGCTAATGCCGGCCTCCGAAGCGCACCACCACGCCCACGCGGGCGGCCTGCTGTCGCACACCATTGAAATGCTGCTCGCGGCCATGACCTGGCGCAATGCTCATCTGCTGCCAGGCGGAAGCCAGATCGAGATCGTTGACGCCCAGCGCGATCAATGGACCTATGTGGTGTTCTTCTGCGCTTTGCTGCATGACATCGCCAAGCCCATGACTGACCTACGCATCGCGTGGCGTCCTGTGGGCGAGAACGATCCAATCCGTTGGGCACCTGCAGGCGGAAGTCTGTCGCAGATCGCTGGCCAACGCACTGCCGAGTACCTAGTGGACTTTGCGCCCAAGGGGCAGCGCGATTACAGCGCCCATGCCAAGCTGGCCCAGCTGCTGCTACCCCGCATTGCGCCAGAAAGTGCGCTGCGATTCCTGGCGCACACGCCCACCGCCTTGGATGCCCTGGAGCAATACCTCACCGGCCAGGACACGGACAGTCTCGTCGCCAAGATCGTCAAGCGGGCCGACCAGCTTTCAACGCAACGCGCCTTGCAAAAAGGCTCCAAGGCCCGCTTCGCCACGGCCAAGGCCGTGCCTCTCATCGAGCTGCTGATGCAATCCATGAGGACCATGCTCCAAGCTGGCACACAACTCCCGCTGAACCGCAACGGTGCGGCAGGGTGGGTGTTCGAGGGGGCGATCTGGTTCGTGGCCAAGCGCCTCGCTGATACCGTGCGAGAGCACATCCAAGCAAACGAGCCCGATGAAAGCGTGCCTGGCAACGCAAAGAACGACCGGCTGTTCGACACCTGGCAGGACTACGGCGCGATCGAGCTCAACCCTGCCAGCGGCCAGGCCGTCTGGCATGTCACAGTGCACGGTTACGCCGAAGATGGGTCAGAGCAGGGGGCCTACATGCATGACTTTGCCATGCTCAAGTTTCCTCTGGCCAAGCTGTTCAACCACGAGAGCAAGTACCCGGCCGCCATGCGCGGGCGGCTGGAGATCCGCGACCGTCGCAAGGATGGAGCAGGGCAAGACGAACAACAAGCTGCTGCAACTCTCAGTGCATCGGAATCTGCGGCAGCAATCGATGCCAATGCACCAGCAGCTGCGGCATCCTCAGCCCAACCATCCCAGGTTGCGGCAAAGCCTGCGAAGCAACGGCCCCAGGATGCGGCAGAAGCAAAAAAGCATGCCGCCATCATGCGGGAGCCTACTTTCACCAAGCCGCCGAATGCTGCGGCAAAGCCCAGGCCTGCGGCAACCACTGCGGCAGTAGCCAAGACACCTGCACCAGAAACTCCATCCCAAACTGCGGCAGTCATGGCAGTTAGGGCGCCTACGGCGCCAGTGCAGCAGACCCAAGCTGATACAGCCTACGACGAGTTTGAAGCTGGGGCAGCATCGAGATCCGGCGTGCCCACCCCATTGAAGCTGGACTACGACAGCCTCGACAACGGCGAAGCCGCGTATTTGCTGGGCGACAGCGAGGGCAGCTACTTCCTCGATCCATCCGAATCTGCAACAGCATCGGACAAGCCTGGCAAAAAGAACAAGCCGGCCAAGAACCCACAGCCGGCAGAGAAGGGCGCAGCGCCCTTGGAGCAACCATTCCAGGATGCCGCAGCGGTGCCGCCACCACCACCAGCTGCGCCTCCTCAGCCCGCCACCTTGCACCAGCCGCCCCAAGCTGCCGCAACTACGGCCGCAAGGCCGCCTTCTGTCAAACCTGCAGCAGCTGCGCCGCCGCCAGCGCCAAGCGCACCTAAGAATCCCGCCCAAGAGCTACGTCATGACCAAGTGCCGCGCTCTCAAAGCGTGAGTGCCGAGTTCAAGCGCATGGCCGCTGAGCTGGACGAGCTCGACGACCTGCCCGTGCTCAAGGGGCGCACCGCCACTGCAAGTGCGCCGCCGGCGGCCGCAGCGACACCAGGGCCGGTTCTTCTGCTTCAGCCGCTGCCCGACATCGACGCAAACCCCGACAAGCCGCCACCCGAGCCAAGCCCCTTGGCATTGGCTTTCATGCAGTGGGTGCAAATGGGGCTGGTCAATCGCGAGCTCAAGTTCAACGAGACCGGCGCGGCGATTCACTTCGTGGAGGAGGGCATGGCCCTGGTATCGCCCAAGATCTTCAAGGAGTACGCACGCCATGGCGACCGTGAGGACGGCCACGAGGATCTCACCGTCGACGAGCTCAGCACCAAGACCCAGAGGGAGGTCATCAAGTGTGGCTGGCACCTGCCAGCCGCGAATCGCACAAACATCGTCCGCTATGAGATCCACAGCCGCGGCACCGTAGTGGCCCATCTGTCCTGTGTTGTCCTCACCAGCCCAGGCCGGTGGGTCCAGCCCATCCCCCCCAGCAATCCCGCATTGAAGATGGTTTGATATGAAATCCACCTACTCAACTGATTACGAGATTGGCGACAACACCGCGCCAGACAAGCGCCTAGAGCTATGGAAATCGCGTAGCTTCTGGTTTCGGCTGCGGCACCGATGGAACGTGCTCAGTGCTTTTGCCGAGGGCAGCTTGACCTGGCACCACGCCAAGCTCGGCCTCAAATACCCGGATCAGGTCATGTGGCTGCAGCGCTGGCCACCGGGCAATGGATTGATGCCGGTCTGCCCAGCCGTCATTGCCGAGCTTGAGCACATCGATCGCACCATGATGGACTCCGACCAGCCCGCGCCACGGGTCGCTATTTTCTCACTCCACAGCATCGGCCACGATCGCACCCAGTGCAGGAACTGCGGCGGATCTGGCGGGGCCTTGCCCACGCAATGCCCAGGTCGCCCCATGACCGATGACGAGCGGCATGCCGTCCTGGAGGGGCTACTCGATTACGTCGATGGCCAATGGCTTGGCCAACTCATCAAGCAAGCCCCAAAACCGCTTGCCGAAACCTGCAAACTTGAGCCCAAAACGTCTGCCGAAACCTGCAAACTGGATTTGCCGTTTCCTGCACTCTATATACAAGGGTCTTCTATACAAAGAACTACTACTACGTCTCCAAGCGTCGTAGCGCTCGAAGTGGCACCAGCTCGCGAGGCGCAAGTCTTCTCGGAAAACGACTGGGCAGCGAAGTGCGCAGCCTTGTCGGACGCTGCCAACCAAGGCTGTGGCCAGGTGTACGAGACCTACGAGCTACGCGTGGGGGCCAGCATTGACCTTGCGCTGCTGCAGGTGCCCGAGCTGCACCTCGATCGCGCCATCGAGATCGCTGTTCAACACGGCTACACAACGCCTGCTCAACGTGCGAAGACCGTGCAGATGCTGCGTGACGATGGTTCTTGCAGCCATGGGTTTGATCCACACACGTGTCCAGTTGGATGTGGAGACGTCGACAATGTGAACGATTCAATGGTGGACTCAGACGGGATGCCGTGCGGCTCCTGCGGGGGCTCGAAACGTGTCCAGTGCTTGCGACTTTGTAGCAGCGGACGCAGCGCCGATGCCGGAAAAAGATGACGGGTCAAACAAAAATGTTTGACAGTTGGCAGCGAAGTCCTTAGAGTCCGAACCGTGCGTCAACGGGAGCTATTTGTAACTCTCGCGGAATTGGTTAAGAGGAAGAGGTAAAAACGTAGTCCCATGGGTCTACTGAAAGCCTTAAAAACTGGAGCTCTAGCGCTCCTATTTTTAGAGCTTATCTACTAGATACGATGTATATTATGTTAAATCGTAAATGCTAGGCTAGTTCCAGCGGTACGCTCTTACACTGCTTGCCTATCAAGGCTCTGCATGCCGAAACCTAGGTAATGTTTAGAGCACCTTACCCTGCACATCTGCCGCATCTGCAATACATCCTTGATGATCTGCGCTACAGCGATGCACAGCTCGCAAGGCTCCTAGACCTCAAGCCAGCAACCATCAAAAAATATCGGCGCGAGGGGCAAGCTCCTCGCGCTGTTCATTTGGCTTTGTTTTGGGAATCAAGATGGGGAATCTCGAGCATCGATGCGGTCGCGTTCAACTATGCGGCAGGCCACTACGCCAGAGCTGAATCTCTAGAGCGCACTAACGACAGGCTTGTCAAGCGAGGCATAAAACCGCGTCTGCAAACGTTCCAATTTTCCAGATTGGCTAGCAACCGATACGAAATTGGCGGTCTCGGGCTTCTTTACGAGCTGCTCTAATGTCATCGAGCCTCTTCATACCGCATGCATTGACGCGGCATTCAGCATCTAGCGCTCGAATGTGCTGCTCAATCATTTGGCATTCGCTTGGAGTCGAAGAAACAGACCTGGAAGCCACGGGAACGACTTGCTCAGCAGCTATGGCGTGGGCTTTATCTCTCTGCTGTCTGGCAATTGCCACCTGCTCTTCCCAAGATACATGGGCAGGAACACGTGCAATCCGATCCATAAAACGACCGTTTGCTGAGCACGGCACGCTCTCCCATGTGAGCCGATCTTGAAAGTCTTTGCAGAGGTAGATTTCCTTTGTCTCCGACCTGTCTACTGGCCGACTGCTCTGTTGCGCTATCTGTTGACCGCCCTCGCAAGGTGCATTGCTATAAGTATTTCCGCATCGATAAATCTGGCCCGTAGATTCCGAACGTGCCTTCTCAGGCGCCAAGACTCTTGGCGCAACGACTGCTGGTTCCGGTGACTGAATAGCAGTTCGTTGAGGAGCAGCAGCAGGAGGCCCCTTTAAAAATCGCAGAATGTCAGACTGATATCTGTATACAAGTGCGGCAACTAGAAGCACCACAATCGTGAGAATGAGCTTTCCAAGAAAGCTCATTTCGCTCTGCCCGCTCGTGAATGGATTGTCACGAGGGTCTCTTCTCGCATTTAGGTTCTCGTCGTAGCGCTCTCTCCAGTAATCCCTGTCCTGTATGCCCATACCCCCTCCTCTCAGGCGCGATCATAGGACAGAGCGCCTACAGGGGGTGTCTTTCGATACACGGCGCAAAGGCCTGATATTGTGATTGCCGGTCTTAATGGACCATTATTCCGATACGAGATGTCCAGTCTGCTGGTACCGACCACTGGCAGCAATCGACCGGTTGAATCCACAGTCCATGGCTGTCTTTCATAAGGTGCAGCAAACGGTCAGTAGCTTGCCAGCAGTCAAACGATCTGTACCCGTTTTTCTTCAATGAGACCTAGTCACTGAGCATCCACTTAAGTATCGGCAGATGCCGGTGCTCGCCACATACTGGGCGCGCTACATCGCACACATGTTTTGCACCGAGTCGCTCGTAGAAGCCCATAGCCGACGGATCCGACTCCACCGTTAGAGTGTTCGCGCCCAGTCCCCGCACTACAGCCAGAGCATGCTCCACCAGGCGTCGTCCGTGACCACTCCCCATGGACTGTGGGTCGACCCAGCAATGCTCCAACTGCCAGCCGCCCTCGCCACTCTCAAGCCCATAAAAGCCCAGTAGTTGGCCATCCGCTGCGACCAGCACCGCGTACTGGCTGGTCATTTGCCCGGGGTGGAAAGTCAGCGCGGCCTGCCATGCTTCCATCCAGGCTTCGGGGTATCCCCAATGGCCCTTGCTGCGCTGGGCCAAAGCAGTGAGCGCCTTCGCATCCGTCCCACGGGCTGGGCGAAAGGTCGGTGTGTCGTCCTCCAGCAAAGCTCGCCCGATCGGGTCAGTGGCCAGCAGGCTGTATTGGTGCAGGTTGAGGAAGCGCCCGCCCTTACATTCCACATCCCGCAGGGTTCCCTCAAACACAAAGCCAAGCCGCTCCAGCAAACGAGTGCTGGCGGAGTTTTCAGGTTCAACATCTGCGTGGATACGGTGTACACCGAGGGTGCCTAGGGCGAAGCGGAGGATTGTGGGCAGGCAGTCTTGCATCAGCCCCCGTCCCCAGTGTTCCGGCATCAGCCAATAGCCGATATCCAAGCTGCGATCGGAGTGAGACCAATCATTGAAACCACAGGCGCCTACCAGTTCGTCCTGTCCTGGCAAGGTGACTCCCCACCAGATGCCCCGGTGCTCTTCCAGCAGCGCGTCATACCAGCGCATCTGCTCGTCCGTTGCTTCGAGGCTGTCGTAAGACACGCCGTAGTGGGCCACTACCTGCGGGTTGGAAAGCCCAGCAAAAACCGACTCGACGTCATTGCGATGAATCCGCCGCAGCCTGCAGTTGGGCAGGAAGAACTCGGGAAACTCGACAGCAAGGTTCATCATATTCAAGATCATCAATTTCATGATGCTAATTGGAATGAGGGCTACATGCAGTGCATTGTTTTCATTGCGTACTGCATGTCATGCACTCTGCTTTGCGCTGTCTCGATCTCAATCCTCCTCATGTGCGCCTGTGAGTGGTCCATTCGCGTCATCGGGATGCCTGCAGCGGCCTCCCATTTCGTCATGGCTCTTTCAGACGAGTTCAGCCCCGTGCAAGAAGGCGTGGATGTCTTGCGAGGGCATACCGATTAAGCTTTTGAGAATATTCTTATAAATTTTCATCTGAACCACACATACCATCTCAGAAAGAGTATCTGTTAAATCTAGATAGGAGAATAAAATTGGAAAATTGGAAAATTGGAAAATTGGAAAATTGGAAAATTGGAAAATTGGAAAATTGGAAAATTGGAAAATTGGAAAATTGGAAAATTTTCAACGATATCAAAGCGCAACTTGATGCCAGTCATTTTGCGATTCTTATGCACTTCGTTTCTTGTGGCTGCACCAATAGCGGCAAAGGCTCAAGATGTCTGCACTATCAAGCTGGACGACGGACGGCTGGTTCCGACGGTTGAATTGCAGATTCAGTCGTGGGAAACGGGGGATTTTGATCCGTCAGTTCCAGTCGGATCAGTCATTAATTTGAAGAATCTCCGGGTCAGCGGCCCGGGCGGGTTCATCCAGTGCAAGAGAACAATGGGCAGAACGCTCTACAGCGGGATCGGCCAGCCGGATGGGTATGGAACCTTCAAGACTTCCATTGCTGGCGTGGGGATCCGAATGAGGATGGCCTCCAGTGGTAGTTGGTGGCCTCTGTCATGGTATGACGACCGTACGAGCTATTTCCTCGCGGCAGCTGAAGACTTTGTTGTGGAATTGGTGAAGACGGGGCCCATCACGGCAGGTGGATATATTGGCGGACTGATCGGTGAGGCCAGATATGTCGACCTGCAACATACCTTTAGAAGAATCTACATAGAAGGACGCGGCATCGCGGTTGAGCCTAGAGTGCCGACATGCAAGCTCAATACGCCACTGGTTCCGGTATATCTCGATGGCATCAGTGTCTCCGATCTGATGGATAACGGAAAAGGGCCGTGGAAAGATTTCAGCCTGAACCTTACATGCGCCGGGGGCGATACGGGGACAAGCACAAGAATGTTCGTTGTATTTTCGGATGCGCAGAACCCGGCGAATCGATCAACGACTCTGTCCCTGTCCAAGGATTCGGTGGCCCAAAACGTAGGTATCGAGATTCAACGAGAAAACGATCAGCTCGTGATTTTCGGCCCCGAATCTGGTGAGGTCAATCAATGGATGGTTGGCAAATTTGGTAATGAGCCAGTGAATATCAAACTGAAGGCCCGTTATACCTGGACGTCGCTCGTGCAGAGGCCGACTCCCGGCAGCGCAAATGCAGATGCTACCTTTGTCATCAGCTACAAATAAAGAGCGGCTGGCACGGCCCAGCAAACAGACAGTTTGCGGTTGAGACGAGCTGCTGCCCCCGCAGGGGGCTATCTTGCTCTGATGAGCGAGACCAGGGATCGGGGCGCAGGCACCCGGTGGTGGTGACCCTGAGCAGTCATGTGGATACAGGCGCGATAGATCCCCAAAAAAGTATCCGCTGGCTCGAAAGACAGTTGTTTCCTTTAATTGCGCCTGGCAAGAGCTCCGCCTGCTTGCTGCTGCTGTTCTGGGCCGGCATTGGCGCGTTGCTGTAGCGGGTGTTACGGCCATCGCTGCGCGCTCCAATGGCGGAGTCAATGACAAGGGGCCTGCCCTGCCCGCCGGTGTTGAGGTATGGCGCGTCACAGGTGACAGGACGGACCACCCTGTCAAACTTCACGGTGACCATACAGGTAGCCATGCGCTTGACGCTGTAGCCCGCAGCCTCTAGGTCTTCGCTGGTGACCTCAAACGCAGCTCCGAACCTGCTGGCAAAATGGTGCCCATGCGATTCCTCCACACGATGTTGCGCGTTGGCAATCTCCAGCGCTCTATTGATTTCTACACCAACGTCATCGGCATGCAACTGCTGCGCACGTCCGAGAACACCGAGTACAAGTACTCGTTGGCCTTTCTTGGCTTCGAAGGTGGTAACCCGGGTCAGGCGGAAATTGAGCTGACTTACAACTGGGGAACCGAGAGCTACGACATGGGTACGGCTTACGGTCATATTGCTCTGGGTGTGCCCGATGCTTATGCAGCCTGCGAGAAGATCAAGGCGGCCGGCGGCAATGTGACCCGTGAAGCAGGTCCCGTCAAAGGCGGCAGTACCGTGATTGCTTTTGTGACGGATCCCGACGGCTATAAGATTGAACTGATTCAACGCAAAGACGATCTGGGCACCGGCACCGGTCTGCGGTGATTCTTTTTCTTCAGATTCCTGGACCGAGCGGCACATGAGTGCCGCTTTTTTTGCCTGAACGGCCTACCTATCGTCCAAACATGGGTTTGCAGGCATTGGCCGGCATTCCAGACTCGGTACTCCAACACCAATCAGGAGACAGGCAATGAGTGACTCGGTTCTGGAGCAACTCCAGCAGCGTTTGCAGCATCTTGAGGATATTCAGTCGATACAGGCTTTGAAGGCTCGGTACTTGCGAGCCTGTGACCAGAAGCAGCCGAATGCCATGCGTGAGTGCTTTGTGGAGCATGGTGCAGTCATCGAAGCCGATGGTTTTCCGGCTTTTACGGATCGAGAAGAATGGGTTGAAACCTTCACCAGACTGGCAGTTGCCAATCCGTCCATCCAGGACATGCACCACGGCCACAACCCTCAGATCAGCTTTACGGGCGCAGATAGTGCAAAAGGCTTGTGGGATCTGGAGTTCTGCCAGGTCAATGTCAAGGAACGCACCATCGTCAATCTCTCGGGTCAGTACAGCGATGAGTACGAGCGCATCAACGGGTACTGGCAGATCCGTTCCATGCGCTTTGCGCGGGGATCGTTTGTCATGCGCCAGGTCGATGCGGGCGGCATTGAAAGAGTCATTGCCCTGGGCAAACCTCCGGCAGCTGGATTCATTGAAAACAACTGATCCTTGCTCTACTGCAAATACCAAAAAGCCCGATACAGCGAATGCCATATCGGGCCTTGCGCAAGAGAACTGGGTTTATCAGTCGGCCAGAATCACTTCCACACGGCGAGCTTCGGCATTGGAGCCGTCGGCCTGAGATTGCTCAGGCTTCTTCAGCTCGACCTTGTCTTCTGTCACGCCCAGTGCCACCAGAGCGGCCTGGACGGCTTGCGCACGTTGCTTGGCCAGCTCCGCGTTGATTTCAGCACTGCCGGTTGCATCATGGAAGCCGGAGATCACAGCGCGCTTGCCTTCAGCCACGCCCTTGACCACGTTGCTCAGCGCTTCGTTGGCGCCAGCGGCTACTTCCGCCTTGCCCGAGACAAAGTAGAACTTGACCACACCGTTTTCCACGATCACGCGGGCAGTTTCTTCAACCACCACCACAGGCACGTTGGTCGCGCTGGGTGCGGACACGGCGGCTTCAGCCTTGGGAGCATGGGAAATGCCGCGCTTGTAGACGACGGTGCCGACGACGGTGGAGACAACCAGAGCGATCAGGGCAAACAGAAAACCCAGGGCAAAGCGTTGTTGGCTATCGTCGTCAGAGCTGTTGAAGGACATGAATGAAATCTCCGTATTTGCGGGTGATTATGAAAGTACGAAACCTGTATTCATGACACTTTGCGGCCCGACTACATGCTTCAGGCCGACAAAGCGACAAAACCACGCATTCTAGAGGTTTGCCGTGAAACGCCCTAACGGCTGCCTTCGCGGCAATCGCAAAAAAGATTCAAATCTCGGCCGCTTCACAGCGGCAAAGCGTTGCTTTTACGCCTTCGTGTGCGCACAGGTGCACCGACGGCGCGTCCGCGCGTTATATATCAAAGTCAATTCAGCTCTGAATCCGGTTTGAGGAGTTTCCATGTCCGCCCTGCCCTTGTTGAACCATTCCATGCGTGATGCCGACCAGATGCTGGAGCGGGCTCTGGCGCAGTGGGGAGGCGATGAGGATTTGTGGATTTTTGGCTATGGCTCCCTGATCTGGCGTCCCGAATTCGACTTCAGCGAACGCCGATCGGCCCATGTACATGGCTGGCATCGTGCTCTGAAAATGTGGAGCACCATCAACCGTGGCACACCCCAGGTACCAGGCCTGGTGTTCGGCATGCTCTCGGGCGGCAGCTGCCAGGGCATGGCCTTCCGTATTCCACGCAACCAAGGCGATACCGTCATGCGGAAGCTTTGGCTGCGTGAGATGCCCAATGCCGTCTATGACCCGCGCTGGCTGCCTTGCCGCACGCCGCACGGAGCCGTGAAGGCCCTGGCATTCACGCTCTCGCGCCAAAGTCCGCACCATACCGGCGAGCTGGCGCCGGATGAATACCGGCGCATCTTCTCTGAGGCCCAGGGCATATATGGCACAACGCTGGACTACGCCCAGGCCACTTTTGACGAGTTGCAACGGCTGGGCATTGACGACAAAGCGCTCAAGCGCCTGCTGGCCTATGCAGATTTCCAGCAAGCCAGGTGCTCAGCTGTTGCTGCTATTTGAAACGTAGCTAACATCGCTCTACTGTATTGGGATACAAGGCAAAAAAGCTTGAAATTCTGGCGATCCGGGGCACAATGGCCTTTTGATTTCGGAAAGACTGCCATGCTCCCTAACCGTGTTGCCGCCCTCTTTTCACGCCCAGCCTGGACAGGTCTGGCGCTTGCCGCAAGCCTGGCCGTGACGGCCTGTTCCACGACCAGCAACACGGCCGCGCCCTCTTCTTCGGAGACGGCGTCTGCAGCAACTCCCAGCAAAGGCGTGCAATCGATTGCACGTCTGGAAGCCACCAAGGGCAGCCAGGTAACGGGCACGGTGCAGTTCTTCCCGCAGCCTGACGGTAGCGTGCGAGTAAAAGGCCGCGTGGAAGGGCTGGCGCCGAATAGCGAGCACGGCTTTCACGTCCATGAAAAAGGCGACTGCTCCAGCGGCGACGGCTTGAGCGCCGGCGGCCATTTCAATCCTGGACAACAGGCGCATGGCAAATTCGGCGACACCAAGGCCCATCACATCGGTGACCTGCCCAGCCTTGACGCCGATACCCAGGGCGTGGCGACTATCGATTTTTTGAGCAAGGAGTTCAAACTGGACAGAGGCAGCAACGGCATTCTGGGTCGGTCGCTGATCGTGCACAACGATCCGGATGACTACACGACCCAGCCTACCGGCAATTCAGGCGCGCGCCTGGCTTGTGCCGTAATCGAGCGCGGCGCGTAAAGCTGTCGCTCTCGCATGGAAAGAGCCGCGAACACGCGCCAGCAAGACAAGGTCTGATGGTCGACCAAGCCTTGACCGAGACACAGCGACAAACCTAGACGAGCTCGGCAAAGTCAATGGTTGTCGAGTCCTAGCCCCTCCTTCAGGGGCTTTTTGACGACCGTGAATTGCGGTCATGCCAGATCTTGCGCGCTTCCTCCAAGGCCTGCACTGTGTCCACATCGAGCACACAGCCTATGTCATCGCAGTCCCAGCGTTGCAGACGCTGATTCTCCGCCGCATTACGCACGATGGAGGCCGCGCCCTGATCGCCGCTCAGCAGGGCGAGTGCCTGAGCTGCCGCCCGGCTAAAAGCCACTGGATGACCCTTCCGTCCCTGGTAGAAGGGTTGAATCACATGCAGCTCATGGCTATCCAGCCGCATTAGCTGCAAGGCCAACTCGTGTAGCGTAGCGGCCTGAACCAAAGGCAAGTCTGCCGGCAGGATCAGCCAGCCTTTGGCGCCGGCTGTGGCCTTGACGGCCGCCGCAATGCTGTCGCCCATCCCGGGATGAGGCCCGCACTCCAGATGCAAGGGAAGGCCAGAGGCCTGCACTGCAGCCAGAGTAGTTTGCAGAACGGTTTGCTGACCCAGCAAGGCCTGGAGCTTGTGGCTGGAGCCGCCCGATGCGAGAAAGCGCTCTCCCCTGCCTGCAGCGAGAACCAGCACACAAGGCCGGTCCGGATCAACCATGGGAGCGGGCAAAACTTCTTGATTCATATTGCTGTCGAGCATAACGCCGGCTTTGGCTGCGCGGCACAATGTGAACATGAGCAGCCTATCTTCATCCATTGCCGATCTGCGCAAAAGCTATGAACGCGCAGAGCTGAGCGAATCCGCTTCCAACCAGAATCCCCTGCAGCAGTTCGACCAATGGCTGCAGGAAGCCGTGAGAGCCCAGGTGCCCGAGCCCAATGCCATGACTGTGGCGACCGTGGGCGGCGACCTGCGACCCAGCACGCGCATCGTGCTGATCAAAGGCTATGACGAGCGTGGCATTGTCTGGTACACCAACTACGACAGCCGAAAGGGTCAGCAACTGGCGGGCAATCCATTCGCCGCCCTGCAATTTCACTGGGTGGAGCTGGAGCGTGTGGTACGCATCGAAGGCCGTGTGGAAAAAGTCAGCGCCGAGGAAAGCGATGCCTACTTTGCCAGCCGCCCGCTTGACTCCAAGATCGGGGCCTGGGCCAGTCCACAAAGCCAGGTCATCAGTGGCCGCGGCGTGCTGGTGGCCAACGCCGCCAAATACAGCGCGCAGTTTTTACTTAATCCTCCCCGGCCTCCTCATTGGGGAGGTTTCCGTCTTGTGCCCGAGCGTTGGGAGTTCTGGCAGGGGCGCAAGAGCCGGCTGCATGACCGCCTGAGCTACCGCCAGGAAGGTCAGGACTGGATTCGCGAACGGCTGGCGCCCTGAGTTTTGATGGATCCGTCATGAAAATGTGAGGGCGCTGCGACAGAAAGCGCCCTCTTCGCTGATTACTTCAGGCTTGTGATTGAGTGAATGTATTTTTGTTGGTAGTGATAGATATTTCATGTAAGTTACATTAAACTCTTCATATGCAAGACAAAACCATTCCGGATCAGCAGTCTCCAGATCCATCCACACTGCCAACTGGAAGCCAGCTGTTTCGCGACTGGCTCGAGCATGAGGGCAGCAAGAGCTGGGATGCGCTGGACACCTCTCCAGACGGCAATTATGAAAAGGTCTGGCAGGCCTGGTTGATGCATCTGTCCGGGCAGGCACCGATCGCAGACAAGGTGCGCCCTGCCCGCAGGCCGTGCTCTTCAAAGTCCTGGCATCAGGCAAGCGAGCTGGATGTACAGAGCTTCTTGCAGATACGCGATGGACAACGAGCGCACCACCACCCCGAGCGCAAGATCAGTCCGGTCACCCGCCGCCGCTACTGGCGGCTGCTGGAGCGCATCTACGACCATGCGATGGAGCACGGCTGGATCAGCGCCAACCCTGCAACCGGTCTCGAGCCGGCCGAACGACCTCCCTCGGAAGACGGCAAGGGCCATTGCCTGCCCCCCCTGCTCTGGCAGTCACTGCCAAGGCACTTTCCCAGCGCCGACGGTTATCAGGACGCACGCGACCGCGCCATTGTGCTGCTGCTCTACGAGATGGCTCTGGCCCCCGAAGAAGTGCGCAGCCTGCTATGGAAGAACCTGCTTTCAAGCACAAATCAAGTCTGGGTTGGCAGCTCGGAAAGCATTGCGAACGGAGAGTCACCCCTGCCCCGCTACCTGCAGATAGAAGGCGGCAGAAATGCTCAGCAAAGGCTGCTTGAGCTGCCCGACTCCGTGGCTCAGGCCCTGCAAAGCTGGAGAAGATTCAGCGCCGCACAGCGCGGGCCGTCAGTGATTGACGGCAACCATATCGTCTTCTATTCGCGCCGTGGCGGCGAGTTGTCGGTACGCATGCTGTTCCATGTGGCCTCGCAGATCATTCAGCGCGCTCACAATGCCCAGCCCGAGGACAGCCAGAAATTTCCGCTGCAGCGCGTGGGGCCGCAGGTCTTGCGCAACACGGCCATCGTGCAGTGGCTGCGCGCCGGCATCCCCGAATCGGAAGTGATTGCCAGGATCGGCGTGGACAGCACACGTTCCTTGCGCCATCTGCAGCACTATCTATAGCCACGGCATCCGGCCCAGGCCCGGACCGGATGCGACTTGGCTCACCAAGAGCCGGATCAGAAGTCCATTCTCAGACCGACCACCAGATTACGACCCGTCAACGGGGCCGCACTCTTGATGAACGAGGTTGCAGCGTAGGCCAGACGGTTGGTGAGGTTCTGGCCCTTGACATAGAACTGCCACTGGTTGCCACCACTCTTCCAGAGGTAGCTGGCGCCCAGGTTCAGCATGCCGTAGCCCGGTGTCTGGGTTTCGTACTGGGCCGTGCGGTTCTGGCGCAGCACCTGGGTCCATTCAGCCATGGTGTCCCAACCGGCCAGACGCGCATTCACACGCAAGCCGGCACGTAATGCCGGAATGCGTGGCAGCGCAGAGCCGTCTTCCAGACGCGCACGCACGCCATCACCAAACACACTCAGGCTCAACTCGCGACTCAGGCGCTGGCTCAGCTGAGCCTCCCAGCCCGTAAAGCGCGCATTGCCCTGGGTGTATTGCAGCAGTTGTAGCCCTTCGTGGGCATCCAGCGTGGCGCCGTAGATATAGCCCTTGATGCGGTAGTGATAGGCATTGAGCTTCCAGGTCGTATCACCGGCCGTCTTGGCCAGGCCCAGGTCCAGCGCCTGCGAACGCTCGCGCGACAGATTGGGATTGCCGATTTCGTAGGTTGCCGTGGCCATGTGCAGGCCGTTGGCAAACAGCTCTTCGGCCGTGGGCATGCGGCTGCCGCTGGTGAACGAGGCCGATGCGCTATAGCCGGGCTGGAACTTCCAGGCCGTGCCCAGCGACGCCGAAGTGGCGCTGTGGCTGCGGCGCTCGTTGCTCAGCTCGGCCTCCACGCGTTGGCGGTCGTGGCGCAAGGCTCCCTGAAAGCTCCAATCCTGCCAGCGGTATTCCTCCAGCAGATAGAGGCTGTGGCGCTGGGTATCCGTGGGCGGCACATAGGCCTCTTCGCCCGTGGCGCTGAAGCGGCGCTTGAGGGTTTGCAGACCCAGCGTGCCACGCCAGCCGGCAATGGGCTCGTGCTCCATCTCCAGGCGCAGGTCATGGGCCTTGTTCCTGAACTGGGTAGCCACGCTGCCGTCCTCGATCTCGTCGTGGCGGTAATTGGTCAGGCCCCCGCGCAGACGCAGTGCGGCGATGCCGGCTGTGGGCTTGCGCCATTCGCCGCGCAGATCCCAGCGCTCGCTGGTCAGATCGACCACGGGCACACTGCCGCCTTCCTCATGATCATGGTCGTGGTCATGCCCGTCATGGGAGCCGCAATGCAGATGATCGCCATGTGCGTGGCAGCCTTCGAAGCTGTGCTGATGACCGGGCAAGCCGTACCTGGCCTGCTGGCGCGTATAGGCCAGACCCAGATAGCCCTGATTGCCTACCCAGGACAGACCCACGCTGCCCGTGTTGCCGCGGCTGAAGCTGCCCGGAACCTTGCTCTGGCCCCAGCCGCTGCCCACGCGATAGTCTCCCGCGTTGCGCGCCACGCCTTCGGCATGCAGCACCAGCTGGCCGTTATCGTTCTTGAGCGGCGTGGCCGTGGTCAGGGAGAAGGCCCCGGCCGACATGCCTGCAGCCGTGCCGGCCTGCACCTCGGCCGAACCTTCCAGGCCTTTCTCGGGCGCCTGGGTCGGAATCTTGCCGTCCAGCACATTCACCACGCCTCCCATGGCACCAGGGCTGTAAAGCAAGGCCGAAGGGCCGCGCAGCACTTCGATCTGCCGTGCCAGCAAAGGCTCGGTGGTCACCGCATGGTCGGGGCTGACGGTCGATGCGTCGAGCAACTCCGAGCCATCGCTGAGCACGGAGACCCGCGCACCATCCATGCCTCGAATCACGGGGCGGCTGGCTCCCGCACCGAAATGGCTGGCATTGATGCCCGGCTCGGCCGCTAGGGTCTCGCCCAGGGTTGCGGCACGGCGCAGGCGCAGTTCCTCTTCACCGAGGACCTGGACGGGCGTGGCCATATCGCCGGCGGCCATGCCGGTCGCCGACACGGTCACCTCGGCCAGGCTGGACTCCTGCTTGGCCGTATCGGACTGCGCCAAGGCCAGGGGTGAGCAGGCCAGCAGGCCCAGGCCTGTACCCAGAGCCAGCCCGCGCCCTGCCGGCTGCAGCGCTTCGATGGCGCGGGCCAGAGCCGACTTGGAAGAACGGCGCAAGGAATGGGCGGAAGAATTCAAAAAACGTTGAGACATCTCAGTTCCACAAACGACCGTGCGCACGCAGACCATCAAAGAAAGTACGCACGGAAATTCAATAAAATAGCCTTAATCGCTTATGTACAAAGCGCTTACAGCTATCAATTCTGAAGTTTCTGGTGTAGGCAACAAACCATGCCGCAGCATGGCTTCAACCTAGGCCAGGGAGCTGAGAGACAGAGGGGGCGCGCGTGCAGCCAGCGGCGCTGCAATAAAGACGGCTCTGGGCGCGGGAGCAAAAGGCCGGGGGATGAAGCTGTCAGGTGGCGGCGCACTGAAAGCGAGTACGGCCACAGGCCCGGCATAGCCATGATTGGCCTGGTCCAGCAGCTGGCATTCTGCCGGTCCGTGACCGGCAAACAGCGCATGGACCCAGCCCTGATCCGGGGCGCAGCCGCTGTTGTCACTCTGGCAGTCGCCAGCCGCAGCCACAGCCACAGCCGACGAGGTTGGCTGCGCATGGCTGTGCGCCACATAGGACTTTGTCGGGACTGTATTGACCGCGTGAACCGCACGGTGCATCTGGCCAAGCGTCGGGCCCAGCACCATGGCCAGGGCCAGCAGGCCCATCAGCCAGCGCATCACCCAGATTTCACGCAGGCTGGCGCAACCGCCAGCGGATGCTGGACGGCTGTTTCTGCGTAGATGGGAGTGATGTGACACGTTCAGGAGCAAATGCGGTCTCGGGCGAAACGGCTGCAGCAAAGCTGCCGGGGGTTGCAGAGTGTATCTGCACTCCAGGCCATACGCTGAAAGCCTAGCTTAATCCTTGAGCCAGCGCGAGAACGCTTTCTGGAATTTCTGCACCTTGGGGCCCACCACAAAAGCGCAATAACCCTGGCCCGGGTGCTGCAGGAAATAGTCCTGGTGATAGTCTTCGGCGGGCCAGTAGTTGGTCAGGGGCTCGATCTGGGTGACCATGGGAGCATCGAACGCTTTTTCGTTCTGCATTTCCTGCAGCAATGCCTGTGCCTCGGCCGTTTGCTGCGCATTGGTGGTGAAGATCGCGCTGCGGTACTGCGTGCCCACGTCGTTGCCCTGGCGGTTCAGCGTGGTCGGGTCATGCGTGCCGAAGAAGATCAGCAGCACATCGCGCAAGCTGATGACCGCAGGGTCGAAGTCGAGCTTCACCACCTCGGCATGGCCGGTCTGTCCGGTACAGATATCGTCGTAGCTGGGATGGTCCAGGTGGCCATTGGCATAGCCGCTCTCCACATCGACAATGCCGCGCACACGGTCGAAGACGGCTTCCGTGCACCAGAAACAACCAGCACCTAAAACGATGGTTTCAAGCCTGCTAAGTTGTTGATTTTCCTTGTCTTTTTTCATTTGGGTTGTTTCCTAAAATTTGACAAAACAGCAGAAAAATGGTATAAATTTGGCAGAAATTTGTCAAAGATTCCCACCTGTTCCTGGGCTTTGACCCTGACCCAAGGAGTTAACGGATGTCTGCACTGCCTCGTGGAATAACACAGATTTACTGGAAAAACAAGACTAAAAGCAAAGAAAAACAAGTCAAGTTTCGCGTGCGTATCAATAGGAAAGTCAACGGCGCACAAGTCAAAGTAGATGAGTTGTGCGACACATTAGAACAAGCTAAAGACTTACTTGCCACCTATCAATCAAACATAGGCAGACAGACACTAAACAAGATTGATTTTGAGCAAAATGAGAAAGCAAAAAAGATTGCCGATTTGCTTTCTAGTCCGCCAATTTCGTTCTATATCAAGCAGTATATTGCTGAAAATATACCAGAAATTATTGATAGCGATTTAAAGCGCCGTAATCGTGTTAGTAAGCTGTCTTTTTTCAAGACGATTGAAAATACAGCCATTGTAGATAGGCATAATGATATAGCAATGCCTTTATTGAATGCTGGTGGCTTGCTGTCTCAAATGGCTCAAAAAACACTAGCTAATAGTGAAAAGAAACGATTTGGCGATTTTAAGCCAGAGCAAATAACATACATTGAGATTAATGACTATATCAAAACTCGTTTAGCAACGCCTGCCAAAACGAGATACGGACAAAATATGGACCGTAATGTTTCTAAAATCTCTGTATCTCGTGAGCTTTCATTTATCAAAAAGCTGTTTGATAACTTGAAACACCAAGAGCATAAATTTAAGGGTATTACCAACCCTGTCGCTGAGTACGATAAAGACTTGTTGAAAAACAGAGAAACAAAAAACACGTACAGATTAAGCGATACAGACAAAGAGATTTTATTCAAGGCTTTGGATGATTACCCAAACCCTGAAATGAAACAGATATGCCTGCTGTCATATTATTGTGGTTTTCGTCGCAGTGAAATTGTCCCATTGCTATGGGAACAGGTTCATTTAGACGACAACTATATACAGCTTTATCAAACAAAAACAGGTAGTCCTCGTAAAGTAATTATTACAAAGCAAGCTCGTGAAATTTTGGAGAGTATTCAAAAAAGAGAGAATGACCCTCGTCTTTTTACTTATAGCTTGTTAGGTTTTTCTGGTTCAGTAGATAAATTTCTGGAACGAATTGGACTAAAACAGAAAGGCTTTCATTTCCATTTTTTCCGTCGTGAGGCGATTTCAAATCTCGTTTTCAATATCGGACAAATTACAGGAATGGACGGTACTAATTTCTCAATTCTCATTAGTGAGCTTTTAGGCATTGAAAGTGTCCGTAATCTTGAAAAGCATTTGACAGATATGGCGCCTATTTCACTTAACGATCAATCAGGCATTATGAAATCCGTTGGTCATAACAATAAGCAAACGACCAAAAGATATAGTCCTATTAAATTGCCTAAAAAGTGATTTAATTGTTCTTTATCATTTATCTATTCATTTGTTGTCATTATTTATCTTTAACCTATTCACTCACTATCATTGTTTATCACAGACTATCACCAAGCATTCATTCATCATTCATTCAATATCATTTATTCATTCTTTTTCTCTCTCTTGTTTTTTCAAAGCACTAATCACTGAAAGTTGTTTCATAGTGCTTTGAAACCGTTGCCGTATATGGCTTTAACCCTGCAACATAGCGACTGAAATAAATTTCAGTCGTTTTTGATTTGCTGGGTCCTGCCAAAGCAGGACTATGGAACCAGGGCGCGCCTGGTTCGCTGTTAGGAGACACAGACGAGCTGGTCCCATTGCCTACGGTCCAGAATGCGATTTGAGCCACTTTTTTGAGTGTGCCAATGGGTAGGTAGCACGAGGACAAGAAAGTCGCTCAAAAACGATTTAAAGCTGTTTGCTATGCGTGTATCACGATAGTGAAAGCTGGACCAGCTCGTCTGTGTCCTATAACAACGAAAGCCACTTTTTAAGTGGCTTTTTTATTTTGGTGGAAATTTTCGCGCCGTGCCTTTTTTATTTCACTATCGTGAAATCTCTACGAGTTCTATTCTGCTTTGATGATGATTAGTCTAATTCTAAATAATATGTATTATTCTCGCAAAATGTCAGACATTCTTTATCAAACATACAAAAAAGGGTTCAATGACATATCGTAAAGCCTTGATTTAAAAGGCTTAAAAGGGTTCAATGAGTTTATCATCAGGTTCATTGAGTGGGTTCAAGAACATATCGCAAAGCCTTTTAATTCAAGGCTTAAAAGGGTTCAGTCAAAGGGTTCAGTGAGTTTTATACAGCTTGACTTTTTATTGCTTTGCTTATATATGGCAATAAAAAAGCACCCGTAGGTGCTTAAACATTAAAATCAAATGGGTCAAAATTCTCAGGCTCTTTTTCAATGTATTTATGCTCTTTAACTAATGCTTTTTTCATTTCAACATTAGGCTGTGTTGCAAGCATTTTGGGAAAAACAGCAAAAAAGGCTTGTTTTCTATTCAAATTTGTTTGGAAATTGAATAGCTGTGGGTTAGTATCAACATAAAGCAACAAAGCATTAATGTTGTTTATTTGTGGTATTTTTGGCATTTCAAGTATTTGCAGAACCAAAGGGCTTGTATTAAATATGCGAATAAAGCCTAGATCTGCAAGTTGCTCTAAATAACTTGTTATGTGCCCTTTGTTTATTCCAAGTTCCTTTGCCAAACCTGTTTTTGTTATTTCGCTATGGACTCCGACAAGACCATTAATGTAAGTTGCTTTACAAGCAAGGTAAGAAATGATTTGGAATAAGACAGATTTTGGTCTGCTTGTTAATATGAGTTCATTAAAAACTCGTTTATTGAGTGAAAAATAATTTAACTGTTTTTCGTCTTTTTGATTGACAATATCATTTTTAATGATTATATTTGTAGTCATAGATACCTCTTTATTTGTTTATGTAGTGATAATCATTAAAACAGGTAATCTTAAAAAATCAAGCCCATTATAAAATAATGGGCTTTTTTATCGTCAAAGCAAAGCAAAGATTTTCAGTACAAAAGCAAAGAAAAATGATTTATCACATAAGCAAAATTTGACATTAAGCACAAAGCAAAGAAAATTGTCCTTGAAAAAGGACACCGTTACTTTAACTTGTTTCAAGTTAATAGTAACGGAGGCGTAAGCTAGAGTTAATGATTAGAACTGCAAAACAGAATAAATCAACAGATTATAAAACTGAAATGAAAAACTTAATCAAAAGCAAAACAGAATAAAAGCATTAACTGTCAAATAATTTTGATTTGGCGACGTGTAGCAAAATCAAAATTATTTGAGAGTTAAACAGCACTTTTTGAGTAAGAGCAATTTAATAGAGATAACAAATTAAAAAGAAAAAGCAAGAATGGGCGGAAAAAACCAATAATTTAAAGGGCTGAAAGCCCATTTAGAAAAAACTTTTTCGATTTGTTCTTTTATATCCTTTTCTCTCGCATTTATCGCTCAAAAATAACAGAAACATGAAAAAGCATGCAAAAGCACGACAAAACATGAAATAACATTCAAAAGCATGAGAAAGCATATTTATGGACGGATGTTGGCAGTGTTGATTTAGATTAACAACAACTGATAACAGAGCGATGCTATTCGTTGCTGAAAGGCATTCGTTGTGTATTGAACGATGCTCAAAGCAACTTTTCTGGCAACTCATACGACTACTGCGCTAGTCGTGAGCTTGCGAGGTAGTGGCTAATAATCTAGTTTTGTAGTTCTGTCAAGAGCTAAAATTCATGCAAATTTGGCAGAAATTTGGCAAATGATTTTTGGCAAAACTCTAACCTATTGATTTAATTGTATTTTTTTGACTGTATTGCTTTAGTACACCAGAAGCAACCTCCGCCCAGATAAATGGTTTCCGCTGCCATCACCGGCTCCTCGTTTTTAAGACGCGTCAAGCGTAGCTCAAATCAACTACCCATTTTCACCAATGACAGCGATTGCGGCCCCGCTATGCTGCAGGGCGCCCACTACACTGCTTGCTGCTTTGCAATACAAGCCGTGTCCGGCGCACCTACCATGTGGCGCATAGAACAGAAGAAACCTGCCTCAGAGGGATACACACCATGAAGCGTTCCGGCCGCTGGGCCTTGAGTCTGGCCCTGATCGGCTTGCTGGCCATCACAGGCTGGCGCGCAGCCGTCAATCTGCAGCATAAGAAGCAGGCCGTGGTCAACGGCTCGGCGCCGCTGGAGCTGCCCATACAACTGGCTGCCCAGGAGGTTCTGACGGTCCAGCCCCTTCAGCTTGCCTTGAGCGTTCCGCTCAACGGTGTGGTGCAGGCGGTGAACTCGGCCGTGGTCAAGGCCTATGTCGCGGGCGAACTGCGCGGCCTGACGGTGCGTGAAGGCGATAGCGTCAGCAAGGGCCAGCAGTTGGCTCGCGTTGATGCCACGGAGGCCGAGGCACGCTGGCGCCAGGCGACGCAGCAGGCCGATGCCTCCAGAGCCCAGTTGGTGATTGCCCAGCGCAACCAGGACAACAATGCGGCCCTGGTGCAAAAAGGCTTTATCTCCACCACGGCACTGCAGACCTCGCAGGCCAACCTGGATTCGGCCCGCGCCAATCTGGCTGCCGCCCAGGCCGCCGCCGATGCGGCCCGCAAGTCCGTCACCGACGCCGTCATCACCAGCCCCATGAGCGGGCAGATCGCCCAGCGCTTTGTCCAGAACGGCGAGCGCGTTGGTGTGGAAGCGCGCATCGTCGAAGTCGTCGATCCAGACAAGCTGGAAATCATGGCCCAGCTCGCTCCCGCAGATTCGGTACAGGTTCAGGTCGGCCAGATGGCCGAGCTGCAAGTGCCCGGTGCCCCCCAGGACATGACGGCCATCAGAGCCAAGGTGGTGCGCATCAATCCCAGCGCCCAGACCGGCTCGCGCACTGTGGCGGCCTATCTGGCAGTGCAAAAGGACGAAGCCGCCAAAAACAATAGCAGTCAACGCATTCCACAGTTACGCCCCGGGCTGTTCCTGCAGGGAAGCATACTGACCGGCAACGCCAGCCAGCTAGCCGTGCCTCTGGCCTCCGTGCGCACCGACAAGCCCCTGCCCTATGTGCAAGTGCTGCAAGCGGGCAAGCCGGCCGTGGCCGCAATCGCACCGGAGCGTGCACAGGAAATCTCCAACCGCACAGAGCTTCGCGTGATCCACAAGACCGTGGAGCTGGGACGCCAGTCCGCCCATGAAGGCGCAACCTGGGTTCAGGTCCTCAAGGGCCTGAATGCGGGCGACCGGATACTGGCTGGCAGCACCGGCGGCCTGCGCGAAGGCACGCTGGTCGAAGAATCGGCCGAGCCAGTCAGCAGCGGGAGCCGATAAATGTGGTTCACGCGCATCAGCCTGAAAAACCCGGTGCTGGCCACCATGCTCATGCTGGCCTTTGTGGTGCTGGGCGTTTTTTCCTACCAGCGGCTCAAGGTCGACCAGTTCCCGAACATCGAATTTCCCGTGGTGGTGGTCACGGTCGAGTATCCAGGAGCCTCGCCGGAGATCGTTGAGAGCGAGGTCACCAAGAAGATCGAGGAAGCCGTCAACTCGGTCGCGGGCATCAATGCCCTGACCTCGCGCAGCTACGAAGGCACTAGCGTCGTCATCATCGAGTTCCAGCTGCATATAGACGGCCGCCGCGCTGCCGACGATGTGCGCGAGAAGGTCGCCTCGGTGCGCCCCACTCTGCGTGACGAGGTCAAGGAACCGCGTGTCATCCGTTTCGACCCGGCCAGCACGGCGGTGTGGTCGCTGGCCGTGCTGCCAGACCCCCATGCCCTGCACGGCAAGACCGCAGCCAATGGCCAGAGCGTGACGCCGCCCGACGCGATTGCGCTGACGAGCTGGGCCGACCAGGTGCTGAAAAAGCGGCTGGAGAACGTGCGCGGCGTGGGCGCAGTGAACATGGTCGGAGCCACCAAGCGCGAGATCAATGTCTATCTGGACCCACGGGCGCTTGAGGCCTATGCCATCACCCCCGAGCAGGTTGCCCAGGCGGTGCGTGCCGAGAACCAGGATCTGCCTGTGGGGGCGATCCGCTCCAAGGCCCAGGAACGCGTGGTGCAGATCGATGCCCGCATCCAGCGCCCCGAGGAATTCGCCCGCATCATCGTGGCCTACCGCAATGGCGCTCCGATCCGCGTCGGCCAGTTGGCCCGCGTGCAGGACGATGCGCAGGAGCTGCAGACCCTGGCGCTGTACAACGGCAGCCGCACTCTGCTGATGTCCGTGCAAAAGGCCCAGGACGAGAACACCATCGAGGTGGTCGACGGCCTGAACGCGGCGATCAAGGCCATCGCCCCCGAGCTGCCGCCCGGCGTGCGCCTGCAGGCGATTGCCGACAACTCGCGCGCCATCCGCGTGGGTGTGGACAATGTGCGCCAGACGCTGATCGAGGGTGCCTTGCTCACGGTGCTCATCGTTTTTCTGTTTCTGAACTCCTGGCGCTCCACGGTAATCACGGGGTTGACGCTGCCGATTGCCTTGATCGGTACCTTCCTCTTCATGCACTGGTTCGGCTTTTCCATCAATATGGTCACGCTGATGGCACTCTCGCTGTGTGTGGGTTTGCTGATCGACGATGCCATCGTGGTGCGCGAGAACATCGTGCGCCATGTGCAGATGGGCAAGAACGCCTATCAGGCAGCCATGGAAGGCACGCAGGAGATCGGGCTGGCCGTGCTCGCCACCACGCTTTCCATCGTCGCCGTATTTCTGCCCATAGGCTTTATGGGCGGCATCATCGGCAAGTTCTTCCATGAGTTCGGCATCACCATCGTGGCGGCCGTGCTGATCTCCATGTTCGTCAGCTTCACGCTGGACCCCATGCTTTCCAGCGTCTGGCATGACCCGGCAATCCACGCCCATGGCGAACATGGCAGCAAAAGCCTGTACGACCGCACGCTGGGGCGCGTGACGGCCTGGGTGGAGCGTATGAGCGATCGGCTCTCGGACTTCTATCAGGGCATACTGCGCTGGTCACTGGCTCACAAGCTGCTCACCCTGGCGCTGGCCTTCATTATTTTCATAGCAAGCATCGCTCTTGTACCCTTGCTCGGCACCGAATTTGTGCCAAAGGCGGACTTCTCGGAAACTTCGATCAGCTTCAACACCCCCGAGGGCTCCTCGATCGAAGCCACCGAAATCAAGGCCAGGCAGGTGACGGACATATTGCGCGCCTTGCCCGAGGTGCGCTACACGCTGACCACCATCAACACCGGCAATGCCAACGGCAAGAACTACGCCAATATCTATGTGCGCCTGGTTGACCGCCACCAGCGCAGCCGCAATGTGGACGAGATTTCGGCCTATCTGCGCCCCAGGCTGCAGGCGATTGCAGGCATCAAGCTCACCCATGTAGGCCTGCGCGAGGCCGTGGGCGGGCAAAAGCAGGTCGAGTTCTCGCTCATGGGCCCGGATCTGGACGAACTGGGCCGCCTGAGCCAGATCGTGCAGGAGCGCATAGCCGACATCCCGGGCCTGGTCGATCTGGACTCCAGCCTCAAGCCCAACAAGCCCATGGTCAATATCGAGGTCCATCGCGATGCCGCGGCCGATCTGGGCCTGTCGATAGGCAATATGGCCGGCGCGCTGCGCACCTGGGTGGCCGGCCAGACCGTGGGCAACTGGCGGGCCAGCGACGACCAGACCTATGACGTGAACGTGCGGCTCGAGCCCGAGGCCCGCACCACGCCGCAGGACCTGGAGCGCCTGCCGTTTGCACTGGCGACCGGAGATGGCGGCATGCGCATCGTGCGCCTCAACCAGGTTGCCAGCGTGGTGGACAGCACCGGCCCCAGCCAGATCAACCGCCGCAACCTCAACCGCGAAGTCGCCATCAACGCCAATGTCTATCTGCGCAGCACGGGCGAGGTCACAGCCGATATCAAGCAGGCGCTGGCCACCATTCCCATGCCGCCCGGCTACAGCTACCAGTTCAGCGGCGCGGCAAAGAACATGGCCGAATCCTTTGGCTACGCGATTTCCGCGCTGATGCTGGCCATCATCTTCATCTACATGATTCTGGCCAGCCAGTTCAAGAGCTTTCTCCAGCCCCTGGCACTCATGACCTCGCTGCCCCTGACGCTGATCGGTGTGGTGCTGGCCCTGATGATGTTCGGCTCGGCCCTGTCCATGTTTTCCATCATCGGCGTGGTCATGCTCATGGGTCTGGTGACAAAGAACGCCATTCTTCTGGTGGACTTTGCCATCCGCGCCCGCGAGCCCCGTACCAACGAGGCCAGCGGCCAGACCGAGCCGGGCCTGCCGCGCAACGAAGCGCTGCTGCTGGCGGCCCGGGTGCGCCTGCGCCCGATTCTGATGACCACGCTGGCCATGATCTTCGGCATGGTGCCGCTGGCCTTTGCGGTCACCGAGGGCTCCGAGCAGCGCGCCCCCATGGGTCAGGCCGTGATCGGTGGCGTCATCACTTCCTCGCTGCTGACCCTGGTCGTGGTGCCTGTGGTGTACTGCTATCTCGATGATTTCGCCAACTGGATGCGCCGTAAATGGTCCGGCGCGCACTCAAAAAGCGCTGAGCCGCCGCACGAAGCCTCCGAGGCTCGTAGAATCGATGGTTTGTCCTGATAAGTCTTTCCCCGGAGATACCATGGCCCTGCCAATGAATGCCCAAGTGGACCCGCGCGATGTGCACGCGCAGGCTCGTTTCAACATGATCGAACAGCAAATCCGCCCCTGGAACGTGCTGGACGAGTCCGTGCTGGAGCTGATGGGCAAGGTCCACCGTGAAGACTATGTGTCGCCTGAATACGCGAACATGGCCTATATGGACATTGAAGTCCCCCTGAAGGGCACGGCCGAAGAAGCTGCCGCCAAAGGCTGGCACATGCTGGCACCCAAGATCGAAGCGCGCATGCTGCAAGACGTAAAGATCAAGCCCACCGACCGCGTGCTCGAGATCGGCACCGGTTCAGGCTATATGGCAGCCCTGCTGGCCGCCCAGGCCAAGGAAGTCGTGACGCTGGAGATCGACCCCGAGCTGGCCGAAATGGCCCGTGAGAATCTGCTCAGCGCCGGCGTCAAGAATGTCGAAGTCAAACTGGCCAACGGTGCCACCGCGTCCCTGGCTCAGGGCGCGTTCGACGTGATCGTGCTCAGCGGCTCGGTGGCCCAGGTTCCCGATGCCCTTTACGCCCAGCTCAACGAAGGCGGCCGCATTGCCGCCATCGTCGGTCACATGCCCGTGATGCGCTTCACGCTGGTGACCAAGAACGGCAACAATTTCGAAGTCCAGCAACCCTGGGATACCGCTGCCACCCGCCTCGTGGGTTTTGAAGAGCCTTCGCGCTTCTCGTTCTAAACGCTTGTTGCGTTCGCCCTGCTTGCTGCGCTGCGACTCGGCGGTGCAGCAAGCAGGGCCTGTCTTTCAGTGTCAGGGCCGGCCCGCAGATTCGACGGCCGGCCACCAGGAGTTTTTATGTTGACCCAGGTCTTGCCCGCCCAGTTCCAGCAATGGCTGGCTTCTCATGCCGCGAATGGCGTCAAGCCCGTGGTGCTGGATGTGCGCGAACCCTGGGAAGTCACCCTGGCCAGCATTCAGCCCGGTGAGGGCTTCGAGTTGCGCTGCATTCCCATGCACGACATCCCCGGCCGTCTGCAGGAGCTGGACCCAGACCACCCCGTCGCCTGCCTGTGCCACCATGGCGCACGCAGCATGAGCGTGGCTGCGTTTTTGCTCAACAACGGCTTTGAGGACGTCAGCAATATCACCGGCGGCATTGACGCCTGGTCGCTCAGCGCCGACCCGGGCGTTCCCCGTTATTGAAAGATTGCCGGGCCTATTGCTCGGACAATCCAGAGCTTTGTTGAGTTTCCGTTGTGATCGAGACCGCCCAACCCTGACATCTATGACCAAGCTGCCCAGGCCCCTGCAAGCCCCCTCCGCCCACGCGCTGCGTGCCATTTCCTTGGGAGTTTTGCTGGCATGGGCCGGCGCTCAGACACAGGCCCAGACTTTGTCGGAGCTGGTGGCTCAGGCCCGCGGCTATGACGCTTCATGGCAGGCTCAGCAAGCCGATGCGAGAGCTGCGGCCAGCCGCGCCGATCAGGCCCTGTCCGGGCTGCTGCCCAACGTGGGTCTGACGGCGGGAGCCAACCGCACCCATGTCGACATTCACACCTCGGTGCCCGTGCCCGGCATGGCCAGCAGCTTCAACAACACGCAGCAGAACGTGCAGCTCAGCGCCCAGCAGCCGCTGTATCGCCCCGCCAACAAGATTGCCTACGAGCAGGGGCAGCGCGGCGTGGATGTGGCCCAGGCTCAGCTGGATGCAGCCGCACAAAACCTGATCGTGCGTGTGGCCCAGGCCTATTTCGATGTGCTGGCAGCCCAGGACAGCGTTCAGGTCGCCCAGTCGCAAAAGCAGGCCATCAGCACCCAGCTCGAGATGGCCAAGCGCAATTTCGAAGTCGGCACGGCCACCATCACCGACTCGCGCGAAGCCCAGTCCCGCTTTGACCTGGTCACAGCCCAGGAAATCGCCGCGCAAAACGATCTGCAGGTCAAGCGCGTGGCCCTGGATCAGCTCGTGGGCCGCGTCGGCATTCAGCCCACGCCGCTGGCCGCGCCGCTGACCCTGCCCAGGGTGGAGCCCGTCAATATGCAAGACTGGGTGGACAAGGCCCTGGCCGCCCAGCCCCAGTTACGCCAGGCCCAGCTGGCCCTGGACATTGCCAGGCTGGACACGCAGAAGGCCGAGGCCGGCCACAAGCCCACCGTGGACCTGCAGGCCGGTTATGTGGTCAACCGCTATCCCAACGGCTCCATGACTCCATCCATTCCCCTGAGCTATCGCACCAACGCTGCCCAGATCGGCGTGGTCATGAACATGCCGCTGTTTGCGGGCTTTGCGGTGCAGAACCGCATCCGGGAGACCGTGGCGCTGGAGGAAAAAGCCAGCGCCCAGCTCGACGATGCCCGCCGCAACGTGGAGCAGGCCACGCGCACCGCCTTCCTCGGCGTGCAGTCCGGCCAGGCTCAGGTCAAGGCGCTGGAAGCGGCTCTCGCCTCCAGCCAGAGTGCGCTGGAGGCCAACAAAATGGGTTATGAGGTGGGCGTGCGCATCAATATCGATGTGCTCAATGCCCAGAGTCAGGTCTACCAGACCGAGCGCGATCTGGCCAATGCGCGCTATCAGGTGCTGCTAGGCCAGCTCAAGCTGCGCCAGGCCGCAGGCGTGCTCAGCGACGATGATCTGCGCATGATCGACGCACTGACACGCACGCCCGGCATTGCCCCGGCTGCGGCAACAAGGCCAGCCGTTACAGGCAGCATGGCTGCTGCACGGCCTGCGGCCAGAACGCTCAAGCGCTAAGACCGGTCGAGAGACAGATTTCAGGGTTCGATATCATATCGACCTAAAACCCTTGCCCACAGGGCGCTATATGCTCCTGATCAAGGAGCATTCATCAACGCTTGAATCGCCTCGGCCGTGGCCGCGGCCGCACCGCGATTGCCCTGCACCATCTGTCTGCAGCTTTGTACGGCGGCCTGCAGACGGTCGGGCCTGGCCACCAGATCCAGAGCCTGGCCCAAGCCCGCTCCCATATCCTGCACGCCCAGGGCTGCGCCGGCTTGCAGTGCCTGCTCGGAGGCCTGGCTGAAATTGAAGGTATGCGGCCCCAGTATCACGGGACAATCGCAGGCCAGCGCCTCGATGAGGTTCTGCCCGCCCAGCGGCGCAAAGCTCCCGCCCATCAGGGCCGCCGCTGCCAGGCCGTAATACAGGGGCATCTCGCCCAGCGAATCGCCAAGCCAGATCGCGCCGGACTGCAGAGGAGGCATCTGCCCCCACTGGCTACGCCGAGAAACAGCAAAGCCCGCTTTGCCCAGCAAGCTTTCCACCTCGTCAAAGCGCTGAGGATGACGCGGAACGACCAGCCATTGCGCCGCCGTTGCAGCATCGCCCAGGGCCTTGAGCGCATCGATGAACATCGCTTCCTCGCCCTCGCGGCTGCTGGCAAACAGCAGCACGGGGCGCGCCAACGCAGTGCGCCATTGCCCGGCCCGGGCGATCTGGGCGGCATCAGGCTGCACATCGAATTTGAGATTGCCCAGCACCGCATCCACGTGGGCGCCTACATTGCGCAGGCGCTTGGCATCGGCCTCGGTCTGCGCCCAGACAGCAGCCAATGCGGCGTATGCAGGGCGAGACAGAGGCCTGACTCTAAGAGCACCAGCTTCGGATTTCTCGTTCAGACGAGCATTGGCCAGGGCCAGAGGAATGCCTGTGTTGGCACAAGCCGCAATCAGATTCGGCCAAATCTCGGTTTCCATCAGCACGCCCACAACAGGCTGGAACTGCGCAACGAAACGCCTGGTGGCGCCCAGGGAGTCCCAGGGCAGCCAGACCTGCACATCGCCCGGGAGCAACAGCTTTGCGCCCTCCTCCCGGCCAGTCGCTGTGCTGTGCGTCAGCAGCAGACGCATGGCCGGCATGCGCTCGCGCAAGGCCTTAATCAGAATGGCGGCAGCCCGGGTCTCGCCCAGCGACACCGAATGAATCCACACCCATCGGCCGCGTCCATCGCGCCCCAGATCTGCAGGCTGATAATGGCCAAAGCGTTCAGGCACGGCCACGCCGTAGCCCGGCTCAGCCAGCGCTCTGCGCCGCAGCTTGCGCCGCAGCAGCGGCTGCACCGCCCAGGCCAGCGCACTGAACAGCGCACGGGCAAAGCTCATGGGAGCCGGTTTGGCCATGCTTGAGCGCTGCTTCGCTCAGTGCGCAGAAGCGCCCACCTGGGCGTCAGGCTTGACGCGTTTGAGCAAGGCCAGCATCTGCGCTTCGATGCGCTGCAAGGCTTGCTGTGTGTGGCCTTCAAAGCGCAGCACCAGCACCGGCGTGGTGTTGCTGGCACGGATCAGGCCGAAGCCGTCGGCCCAGTCCACGCGCAGGCCGTCAATGGTGCTGACCTGGGCAGGTTCGGCAAACTCCGTGGCAGCGAGCGCCTGCAGCTCGGCCGCCAGACGATGGGGCTCGCCTTCGGCACAGGCCACATTGAGTTCGGGCGTGGAGAAGCTGGTGGGCAATGCGTTGAGCACTGCGCTGGGGTCGGTTTCGCGGCTGACGATTTCGAGCAGACGGCAGCCGGCGTAGGTGCCATCGTCAAAGCCGTACCAGCGCTCCTTGAAAAAGATATGGCCACTCATCTCGCCGCCCAGCGGCGCGCCCAGCTCCTTCATGCGAGCTTTGACCAGCGAATGGCCGGTCTTGTACATCACGGCCTTGCCGCCTGCAGCTTCGATCTCGGGGGCCAGACGCTGGGTGCACTTGACGTCGAACACGATGGAGCCGCCAGGCACACGCGAAAGCACATCCTTGGCGAACAGCATCATCTGACGGTCGGGGAAGATGTTCTGACCGTCCTTGGTCACAATGCCCAGACGGTCGCCGTCACCGTCAAAGGCCAGACCCAGCTCGGCATCGCTGGTCTGCAGGGCCTGGATCACATCGCGCAGGTTCTCGGGCTTGCTGGGGTCTGGATGATGATTGGGGAAGTTTCCGTCGACTTCAGAGAACAGCTCAATCACCTCGCAGCCCAGCTGACGGAAGATGGCGGGCGCCGACGCACCGGCCACACCGTTACCGCAGTCCACCACGATCTTCATGGGCCGCGCCAGCTTCACGTCGCCCACGATGCGGGCGGTGTAATCGGCCAGCACATCGGCGCGGCTGATCGTTCCGGCACCGGTAATCGTCCAGTCCTCGGTTTCCATGCGCGCGCGCAGGGCCTGGATTTCCTCGCCATAAATGGCGCGGCCTGCCAGCACCATCTTGAAGCCGTTGTAATCCTTGGGGTTGTGGCTGCCCGTCACCTGAATGCCGCTGGTGCACAAGGTCGCGGCCGCAAAGTACAGCATGGGCGTGGTGGCCAGGCCGATGTCGATCACATTCACGCCCACATCGGTCAGGCCCTGCATCAATGCCTCCGACAGCGCGGGACCCGACAGACGTCCATCACGGCCCACCGCTACGGTTTTTTCGCCGGCTACCAGCGCTGCCATACCGAATGCGCGGCCTATGCCACGGGCGACTTCTTCAGTCAGTGTCGACGGCACGATGCCGCGAATGTCATAGGCCTTGAAGATGGAGGATGCAATTTGCACAACAGCTCTTTCTCGAAGTTTTTCAATTCCATAGCGCCAGGCGGCGGACTGCGCGGCGCGATCGGGCGATTTTAGGCTGCAAACAGCAAGGCCTGCGCCTTGATGGTCGCAGGCCTTGTATTCAAATGTCCCCTGAGTCGCTTCGAGTCTTCCCTGAGGGGACGACGGAATTTGCTGCAGGATGGGCCTTGCCTGGACTGTGGTGATTTTGAGGGCCATCACCGCAGGCTACGGCTTGCTGAAGTTACAAGCGTTGCTGGACCTGAGCCAGGGCCGCAGGATCCTCCATGGTGCTCAGATCACCAGGGTCACGACCTTCGGCCACGGCCTGCAGGGCCCGGCGCAGCAGCTTGCCGCTGCGCGTCTTGGGCAGAGCCGTGACGAAGATCACACGAGACGGACGCGCAACCGCACCCAGACGCGAGTCGACCAGCTTCATCACATCGGCTTCGAGGGCCTTGCTGGAGACCTCATCTGCCACCAAGGCTGCATCGCGCACCACGGCAAAGGCCAGCGCAGCCTGGCCCTTGAGATTGTCGGCGACGCCAACCACGGCCACTTCGGCAATCTGGGCATGGGCAGAGATGCTCTCCTCGATCTCGCGCGTGCCCAGGCGATGGCCCGCCACATTGATCACATCGTCGGTACGGCCAAGAATGAAGTAGTAGCCGTCCTCGTCACGGATGCCCCAGTCGAAGGTGCTGTAGATCAGCCGACCCGGAATGCTCTTCCAGTAAGTGTTGACAAAGCGGTTGTCGTCACGCCAGACCGTCTGCATGCAACCGGGCGGCAGCGGACCTTCAATCGCCAGCACGCCCTTCTGATTCGCCTGAGTCAACTCCTCGCCGCTGGCGTCATCGATGAGCTTGACGTTGTAACCGTAGACCGCCCGGCCCGGACTGCCAAAACGCGTGGCCTGCTTTTGCACGCCGTTGCACAGCGTCATGATGGGCCAGCCGGTCTCAGTCTGCCAGTAGTTGTCGATGATGGGCTTGTTGATGGCCTGGCTGATCCAGGCCGCAGTGGGCTCGTCAAGCGGCTCGCCAGCCAGCCACAGGGCCTTGAGGCTGGAGATGTCGTAGCGCTTGAGGTAATCCGCATCATGCTTTTTGAGCACGCGAATCGCCGTCGGCGCCGAGAACATGTGCGTGACCTTGTATTTCTCGACAATGCTCCACCAGATGCCGGCATCGGGGTTGACTGGCAGGCCCTCATACATCACCGTAGCCATGCCCGCAATCAACGGCGCATAGATGATGTAGCTATGACCCACGACCCAGCCGATGTCGCTGGTGCAGAAGAAGGTCTGTCCGGCCTGGGCATCGAAGATATGCGGCATGCTGGCCGCCAGCGCCACGGTATAGCCGCCCGTATCGCGCTGCACGCCCTTGGGCTTGCCTGTGGTGCCGCTGGTATAGAGGGTGTAGCTGGGATGGGTTGACTCCACCCAGACGCAATCCACCCGTGCATTCATGTGCCGGGCGCGCAAGGCCGACCAGTCATGGTCGCGACCTGCCTTCATGGGCATTTCGGCCAGCCCGCGGTTGACCATCAGCACGGCAGCGGGCTGGTGGCTGGATTGCCTGAGCGCTTCATCCAGCAAAGGCTTGTAAGCCACGACACGGCCGCCACGCGAGCCCGCATCGGCGCTGATGATGACCTTGGGTTCGGCATCATCGATGCGCGACGCCAGCGCGCCCGAGGCAAAGCCGCCGAACACCACGGAGTGAATGGCGCCCAGACGCACGCAGGCCAGCATGGCAAAGCAGGCCTCGGCAACCATGGGCATATAGATCTGCACGCGGTCGCCTTTTTGCACACCCAGCGACTGCAACACGGCGGCCATGCGGTTGACTTCCGCATGCAGCTCACGGTAGCTGTAGACCTTCTCGGTCTGGGTTTCGGTGGAAATGGCGATCAACGCGTTCTGATCGCCGCGCTCTGCCAGATGGCGGTCAATGGCGTTATGACAAAGATTCGTTGTGCCGCCCACAAACCATTTGGCGAATGGCGGGTTGCTGTAGTCACAGATCTGCTGCGGCTTCTGCTGCCAATCGATCAGGCCGGCCTGCTCCGCCCAGAAGCCGTCGCGGTCATGAATGGAACGCTGATAAAAATCTTCGAAACGCGTGGTCATGAATATGTCTCCTTGACTCTCCGTCTTCTGCAGAGAGTTTTCTGAATTCATAATTATTCATAACGCGCTTGCCAAAAACTGACAACACTTGACTATCGCATCAACGCCGCATCAGAGCACCGGCCCAAGCACGTTCAGTTCCTGGGTCCTCCTTGAAACCATCTTCTAGGAATTCGTGTCCGCCGTGCCATGAGGTATGACATAGTGCTCCTGACTCCCCGGTGGACACCCCATGGAGAACATCTGCAAGCTAGGCAGCGATTCCTGGGATCTGAGCGCCACTGGATCGGAATGTGGCGATCAGCGCGCAGCCAAAAGAAAAAGCGCCCAGAAGGCGCTTATTTCCTGAATAGCTGCAAGCGATTACTTGACCAGAGCCAGCATCTCCTTGAAGGCAGGGTCTTCGCAGGTGCGCAGCCACTCGAACATCACCATCTCGGTGGTCACCAGTTCGGCGCCGGCGCCCGCCAAACGGTCAAACGCTGCATCGCGGTTACGCTCGGTGCGCGAGCCGCAAGCATCCGTCACCACCCACACATCGAACTCGTCTTCCAGCAGCTCCAGCGCCGTCTGCAACAGACAGACATGGGTTTCGCAGCCGGCAATCACCACCATATTGCGCTCGGGCGCCTGCTGCTGGGGCTTTTGCAGATGCTTGGGCAGGCTGCGCGCATTGCCGCCCTGCGGCTTGGCAGGAGGACGCAGCCATTCACCCAGCCCCTCCGGCACGGCGCTGAAATACATTTTCTCCAGCGTCTTCTGGCACAGCGCCTTCAGTTCCGCATTATTGGCGCCAAGGCGCGAGGGGTTCTGCTCAGTTCCCCAGACAGGCACATCCAGCAGCTGCGCCATCTTGGCCAGCTTGACGGCATTGGCCAGCGCTTGCGCGCCTTCGTGAATGACGGGCATCAGCTTGTCCTGGTAGTCCACCAGAACCAGTTGCGACTCGGAAGCTTCTAACAACATGGCAAATCTTTCTTAAAACCGTGTCAAGCCACTGCTAAAAAGCGCAGCGCTCGCGCAGGACAGACGCACGGCGCGCTGAGGAAGCGTGTCGCATCGGCTGCAATCGATGGCGCTATTGTCGCTGCAAGCGCATGTCGGGGCAGAAAGTCTGCCAATGCAACGCCTTTCGCATGTCAATACCATGAATTGGCGCATTCCCGACCCGCATTCACCAGAATGGGGAAATTACGTACTGCAATACGCTGCAAATTTGAGAGCACCTCACGCAATAAGCTTATGCCCGCAGCTCACTTGCTGTGCCGCATCAAAAACCAAGAGAAAAAATTGGAAATAGAGCCCCCATCCTACAAATGAACGTGTTACCCTCACGCCCCATGTCCCGATGGATTATTGCACTTCTATTTGTCGGCGTTACCTCAGCGCACGCAGCGCCTAGCGAGCAGCGTGACGACGACATGGCCCAGTTGCTGGTCAACCGCGGCCTCATCACCCAGTTGCGTGAAGCTCGACACTCCGTGGCCGAGAAGACGACTGATTTCGTGCGCGAAGCACGTCAGAACGTGGCCGAAAAAACCTCCGATCTGGTGGTGACGGCCATGGGCTTCCTTGGGGTTCCCTATCGCCTGGGCGGCACCAATGCAGAAACCGGCTTCGACTGCAGCGGTTTTGTGCGGGCCATCTACTCCCAGACCATGGGCAAGGTTCTGCCTCGCGTCTCTGCCGAACAGGCCAATGCCACTCAGCAAATTGACCGCAGCGACCTCAAGCCCGGTGATCTGGTGTTCTTCAACACCATGCGCCGCACATTCAGCCATGTGGGTATCTACGTGGGTGATGGCAAATTCATCCATGCACCGCGCACCGGTGCCAGCGTACGTGTGGAAAGCATGCAGACCTCCTACTGGGCTCGCCGCTTTGACGGCGCCCGCCGCGTCGAAGGTGCTGACGCTTCGGCAACCACGGCTGCTGCATATAGCGCCCTGGGTCCGTTGCAGCCTTGATTTTGAATCAGAGCTCGACCAAAACGCCTGCTTTCTGCAGGCGTTTTTGTTTTTTCCTTGAGCTCTGATGTAGCCCATGCCGCCGCATGTTTTCATGCAAGAACCACGCTCGCGCCGACATTCAGAATCGTCCGACAGAGTCGATCTGCCGGGCCGCGTAGAGTCACTTTCGTCAAAGCACCAACAGGGAACAAAATATGTCCATCATCGGAACCATCATCGTCGGTCTTATCGTCGGTTTGATTGCGCGGGCCATCAAGCCCGGCAATGACAGCATGGGCTGGATCATGACGATTCTTCTCGGTATCGTCGGCTCGTTTGTAGCAACCTATCTGGGCTCGGCCATGGGCTGGTACCAGCCCGGGCAAACCGCAGGCTGGATCGCATCGGTCATTGGGGCCGTGATTCTTTTGTTTATTTATGGCATGGTGCGCGGTAAGGCCAACTGAATCTGAATTCCGACCAAAAGGGGCCGACAAGCCCCTTTTTCTATTTCCGTCATCTCCTTATCGAATATGTGGAAAAAAGACCCGAGCTTCAGAAACCTTAGTGCGACCAGAGCGGAGCGCAAAGACATTGCCCAAGCCGCTGAAAGGGCCCGCAAACTACTGAGAAGACGGGCACTCGTCAGCGCTGCCGCCAGTGCCATTCCCATACCCGGTCTGGACTGGGCTGCAGATGCAGCCCTGCTCGCACAGCTCTATCCACGCATCAACCAGGAGTTCGGATTGACGCCAGAGCAACTCGACCAACTCACGCCAGGAAAGCGCGAGCAAGTCCAGAAAGCCATCGCCATGGTTGGCTCCGTGCTGATCGGCAAGTTCATCACCCGCGACATGGTGCTGCGCCTCGGCAAAGCCATGGGTTTGCGCATGAGCACCAAGCAGGCCGCCAGATATGTGCCGCTACTGGGCCAGCTCGCAGCTGCATCCATAGGCTACGCGACTCTGCGCTATCTGGGCGAGCGCCATATTCAGGACTGTATGCGGGTGGTGGAAGAAGCCGAGCTGGACATTCCTGGCCGCTGGCTGGACACCCGAAATCTGCTGCAACGCAATAGCGATCTGGTGCGCAATTGGCAGCAGGATCGCGGTCCCTGGCAGCGAGATCGTGATGACTGAGACAGCAACCTCCTCGCCGACAATGCACCTATGAACGACAGCAGCCTCCAAGCCCATCGTTACTGGCTCATGAAGAACGAGCCCGACGAGTACTCCATCGACCATGCTCTGGCGTCCCCCGAGCAGACCATTGCCTGGAATGGCGTGCGCAATTACCAGGCACGCAATTTCATGCGTGACGACATGCAGGCGGGTGACGGCGTGCTGTACTGGCATTCCAGTTGCGCCGAACCTGGGATTTACGGCATTGCCCGCATTGCCGGCAATCTGCGCGTGGACCCTTCCCAGTTCGACCCTGCGGACCCCTATTACGACCCCAAGTCCCAGAACGACAAACCGCGCTGGCTTATGCTGGATGTGCAGGCCTTGAAAAAGATCCGCCCCCTGCTGATGCCAGAGCTACGCGAGCAACCTCAACTGGCGCAGATGCGCGTGCTGCAAAAAGGCAATCGTCTCTCCATTACCCCAGTGACCGAAGCCGAATGGCAATGCATTCAGTCTCTACTGCAAGGGAGTTGAGGCTGAGCATGTGTATGCTCTTCTAGTCATAGCAAGCTGTGCCGATACCGCCTTGAACTTAATGCGATTTTCATCATAAGCAACCTCGGCAGTAACAAAAGCCGATAATGCCGGCTTTTCGCTGTTGCCCGACCCGAGGTTCAGCGGAACCCAAGAACGGCGCCCTGCTTCGGGGTGTGCCCAAACCATTGATAACACAGTGGCAACCAAGCTGGGACTCATCTCTGCGGTGCATTGCCACGAGCAGGCCGGTGCAAGTTTTGCGTCGGCTCTCTTGTTCTTGTAGAAGATGACTGCACTGACCGATCACCCAGCCCAGGCTGCCTCGCCCCCTGCTTCTGCCGGCCTGCAAAAGACTCTGCTGCTATGGCATGTGGTCATCATCGGCCTGGCCTATATCCAGCCGATGACATTGCTGGACACTTTCGGCATGGTCTCGCGCGATTCGCTGCAGCATGTGCCCACCTCCTACTTTGTTGCCTTGCTGGCCGTGCTGCTGACCTCGCTGAGTTACGGCCACATGATCCGCCGCTACCCCTCCTCGGGCTCGGCCTATACCTATGCGCAAAAGGCCATTCACCCCAATGTGGGCTTCATGGTGGGCTGGTCCTCGTTGCTGGACTATCTGCTCTCGCCCATGGTCAATATCCTGCTGGCCAGGATCTATCTGACATCCATGTTCCCCGAGGTCAACCACTGGGTCTGGATCGTCGGCCTGACCGCGCTGATGGTTTGCGTGAACCTGCGCGGCATCCGCTTCGTCGCCCATTTCAATGGCTTGATCGTCTTCTTCCAGTTGCTCGTCATCGCCGTCTTCACCTGCATGGTCTGGCGCGATCTGCATGCGGGCCGCAATGCCCTGGGTGCGATTGCCGAGCATGGCGGCTTGGGCCTGTGGACACTGTCGCCCTTGTGGAGCGCCCAGGCCGAGATCGGTGCGCTGATTACGGGAGCCACCGTTCTTTGCTTTTCGTTCACGGGGTTCGACTCGCTGAGCTCACTGGCCGAAGAAACTCACGACACCCGAAACACCCTGCCCAAGGCCATTTTTCTGACGGCGCTTATTTCCGGCCTGATCTTCATCGTGGCCACGTATTTTCTGCAGCTCTATTTCCCGGGCGACCCCGGTCAGTACTTCGAGGCCGTGGACGAAACCCAGCCCGAGATCCTCTATCTGGTGGGCGGCGCGCTGTTCAAGTCAGTGGTGCTGTCCTTTGCCATCGTCACCGTCATGGCCTCGGGCATCGCGGCTCACGCTGGTGTATCGCGACTGATGTATGTCATGGGCCGCGATGGTGTGATCCACCAGCGCTTCTTCGGCCACATCAGCCCCAAGTCCTTCACGCCTTCCTACAACATTGTGCTGGTGGGCGCAGTGGCGCTGACCGCTGGCTTTCTGAGCCTGGAATATGTGGTCGCCCTGATCAGCTTCGGCGCGCTGACGGCTTTCAGTTTTGTCAATCTGTCGGTGCTGGCCGAATATATGTGGCGCCAGGGCCGCTGGCACAGACCGGGCGACCTGCTGCGCTATCTTGTCACCCCGGTGCTGGGCTTCATCAGCGTAGGCGCCATGTGGCTGGAAGTGGAGCCCAGCTCGCTGAGCTCGGGCCTCATCTGGGGCTGCATCGGGCTTGCCTATCTGGCCATCATCACCAGTGGCTTTCGCAGGACCCCGCCCCAGTACGACGACTCGGCAGACTGATCCGCTGGACTGCATTTTCGGGTGGCGTGGCGTATTTCCCACAGGGCAATCTCATGGCGCCCTCTAACATCCCTGGATCAGAGTCTGATCGACCGCCACACCAAGGAGTTTGAGATTGCGCTGGAGCACCCCGTTCATGCTGGCCTGGCGCCGTGCCAAGACCACTTTTCCATCGCGGGCCAGGCTGGCCCTGCGTGATGCGATTGCCGCCGCACTGGCCAGCATGCTGGCCTGGGTCATCGCCCAGCAGCTTTGGGGCCACCCCAAGCCCGCCTTCGCCGTGGTCACCGCCGTAATCTGCCTCGCCCCTGGACTGCCCAGCCATCTGAAACAGGCGCGCAGTCTGCTCATCGGCTGCACACTGGGCATCGTGATCGGCGATCTGCTGTGGCAGTTGCCAGAGCAGCATCTGTTGCTGCGCATGAGTCTGGGCGCATTTCTCTCCATCCTGCTCGGCGCCATCATCGGCCCCGCGCCCGTGGTGCCGATTCAAGCCGGGGTCTCGGTGATTCTGGTGCTGGTGCTCGGCCCCAGCATGGCGGGTGGAGCCCGTCTGCTGGACGTCACGGTCGGTGCGGCGGTCGGGCTTATCTTCAGCCAGGTGTTGCTGACCTCCAATCCCATCAAGGATATGGGCCGGGCCGCCTCGATCTTTCTCAAGCAGCTTGCCAACGGTCTGGACCTGATTCTCAAGGCCTGCCAGCAGCAAAAAGCCGATGCAGCCGAAACCGCTCTTGGCCAGCTATCACTGGCCCATGAATCGCTGGCCGCCCTGCGCGCCGCCGTAGGCCAGGCCCATTCCTCGCGCCGCTGGTCCCTGCGCGGACGACTCAATGCAGAGCGACTGGCTTTTGTCACCCGCCGCTATGACCGCCATGCCGTGCGCGTCTATGCCACGGCTCTGCTGCTGGCCGAAAGTCTGAATCGTGCCACCGCCCACACCGGGATGCCACCGCCAGCGGCAATAGCGGACTACTGCCGCTGGCTGACGCATGCCTGTCTGGATCTGGCCAACCAGCCAACCGTGGTCGCACTCAGAGCCGATGATCCACTGGCGACCATGGATAGCAGCCCTGCATCACCTGCACCAACGGAAGTACTGCAGCCCGAATGGCTGCTGGTGCATGAGAACGCCCGGCAACTGGAGCGTGCGTTGCGTGCCCTTATCGGCTCGCGCGATGCGTGAAAGACATTCACCCAAACGCATACCTATCAATTGCGAGCGGCTCTCAAATCAGAAGTTTGCCCCATCGCGCTTGTAAACCGTGCGCCCTTCCTTGATGGTCTCCAGCACCTGGAGACTGGCAAGCTGATGAGGCTCCACGGTCAGCGGGTTGCCCGAAAGCACGACCAGATCGGCCAGCTTGCCGACCTCGATGGAGCCCTTTCGGTCTTCCTCGAAATGCTGGTAGGCCGACCAGATGGTCTGCGCCTTGAGCGCCACCCAGGGCGAGACGCGATGCTCGGGCCCCAGCACACGACCCGAGCGCGTGGTGCGATTCACCGTGGCATCGAGCACACGCATCGACGACGGCAGGGCCACAGGCGCATCATGGTGAGAGGTGAACACCATGCCCTCGGCCAGCACCCAGCCCGTTGGCGAGATGTTCTGCGCACGCGGATCGCCCAGCACCGAGTCATGGTGCCAATCGCCCCAGTAAAAGGTATGCATGGGAAACAGCGACGGGAAAATGCCCAGCTCCTTGAGCTGGCTCACCTGGTCGCGCCGCAGCGTCTGTCCGTGGATCAGCACCGGGCGTAAGGCACGCGCCTGCTCCACGGGACCGCTGGCGCGTACGGCTGCGATGAACTGATCGATCGCCGCATCACCGTTGCCATGCACCAGAATCTGCCAGCCGTTGTGGATGGCCTTGGCCACCTGCTCATTGGCCCTGACATCGCTGAGCACCCCGTAGCCACGATAGCCGGGCTGCTGGCCATCGGGCGGCACTAGATAGGGCTCGGTCAGCCAGGCGGTCTTGCCCTGGGGCGAGCCATCGAGCGTGAGCTTGACACCGCCAATGCGGAAGCGATTGGTATAGCTGCGGCTGAACTTGAGCTTGTTGGCCAGCGCGCCGTCGCCCAGTTGCAGTATGTCGGGATAGGACACCACATCGATGACCAGCCGACGCGACTCGGCAGCCGCCATGGCCGAGGCAATGGCTCCTGCATCGGAGCGACCGTCCTGCACCGTGGTATAGCCGAACTCCAGATAGAGCTGCTGGGCTTTTTCCAGCCAGTCCATGGATTGCTCCAGCGTGAGCTTGGGCATGATCCTGCCCAGGCTGTGGAAGAAGGCGTTCTCCTCCAGCACCCCGTTGGGCACCGGGCTGCCGGCACGGCGGCGGATCACGCCGCCCTCTGGATTGGGAGTGCCAGGACCGATGCCGGCACGGGCCAGGGCCGCGGAATTGAGTGCACCGAAGTGCCCGGACTGGTGAATCACGGCAATCGGCAGATCACGGGAGACGGCATCGAGGTCGTCGCGTGTGGGATGACGCCGCTCCTGGAGCTGGGAATCGTCATAGCCAAAACCGAGCACGATGCCCAGTTGTTTGACCTCGGGCGAGGTCTGGATGTACTCGCGCAGCGTCTGCTGCAAGTCGGCGATAGAGGCATTGCCGCCGTCGGGCGGAGGCAGCAGATTGGCGGAAATGGCCTGCAGGCCGACGCCGCCGATATGGCTGTGCGGGTCCACAAAGCCCGGAATAAGCGTGCGCCCCTGCAAGTCCACCATGCGCGTGGCAGCACCGCGCAAGGCCTCCAGCTCCTGAGCCGAGCCAATGGCAGTAATCATCCCGGCGCCAACGGCCACGGCCTCCACCTGAGGCCGTGCGTCATTCATGGTGAGAATCGGGCCGCCGTAATAGATCAGCTCGGCAGGCTTGACCGCCGTCTTGGTACGACGCGAGGCACAGCCCGCGAGCCAGGGCGTTGAGGACAATGCCGTCAGCGAAGCTGCGGTGGCGAGAAACTGGCGCTTTTGCATCATGAACCTCCACAAGACTGCAGCGTAACCGCAGTTCAGACTCGAATCATGCTTGAGCTGGCAATTGAGTCCTGTGTGCCAACTCAAAACAATGCATCAAATCGGGCTACCGCACCTATCCGACAAGAACTGAAAGCTCATAAATACAGAGCATCATTCGCTGGTCTCAGGCCCTGAGGCGGCTCCAGCAACGCCCCACTCCCAGCGCCAGCAACCAGCCCAGCACGCACATGCTGCCCGTCACCAACCAGGTGAACTGCCAGCCGCCCATCTGCATGGCCACGGCCGCCACCAGCGGCGGACCTGCGAACTGCCCCACGCAAGACCATTGCTGCATGAAACCCACGGTGGTTGACACCGTGGCCTGGCTGGGCGCCAGATGCATGGCCGTTGTGAACAAGGTCGCTGGTATCAGGCCGCCCGTCGCCGAGAACAGTGCCACGGCCACAAAGCGCAGCCACAGAGGAGCCAGCGGCTCGCCCCCGATCTGCACATAGGCCAGCAGCGCCGTCAGCCCCATCAGCACATAGCCGGTCTGCAGGCAGCGCGCAGGACTCCAGCCGCGATGCAACAACCTGCCTGCAGCCACATTGCCCAGCATATTGCTGGCGGCGACCACGGCCGTCAGCAGGCCGGCCAGCTTGGCACTGAGTCCTGCTTCCGAATAAAGCGTGGGCAGAAAGCCGACAATGCCCATCCACTGACCCGAATACACCATAAAGCCCAGTGACACCAGCCAGGGGCCGGGGCTGCGCAATGTGAGCGCCAGACGCGGACGCCATCCCTCATCGGCAGTGGCTGCGACGGCTGCAGTTGCAGCAGCATCCGCAGGCACCATGCGCCAGACGGCATAGGCCGCCAAGGCGGAGGTACAGCCCAGTGCAAGCCACCAGGTCTGCCAACTGGTCGCCTGCAGCACCCAGGGCCCAAGCAGCAAGCCCATGGCACTGCCAATGGGCATATAAGAGCCCCACCAGCCCATGCGCGCCCCCAGTTCTGACGGCTTGACGCTGCGACGAATCAGCCCTGGAGCAGGCATGGCAACCAGCAAAAAGCCCAGACCTTCCAAAGCACGCAGCGCCAGCAGCCAGGTGAAGTCCGTGGCCGCAGCACCCACCATGCTGGACAGCGCCATCAACAACAGCCCCATCAGCAAGCTGCGACGCAGACCCCATTTGTCGGCGCCCAGGCCCACCACCAGGCCCAGCACCATGCCCGCCACCTGAACGGTGGAGAGCAGAAATCCGGCCTGCACCAGGGACACGCCCAGTTGCTGCTGCAGCAGGGGCACGGCGGGCGGCAGCTTGCCCACATGCAGCGAGGCACTGACGCCCGCTGCGACGATGATCCATGAGGGGTTCAGACCCCGGTTAGTCACAGGCTCCACCACGTTGTCTCTTTTTCTCAGCTAGGTGATATGTCAACTATCTAGCATATGGCAAAACGCGAGACTGATTGACAAGCTTTGCTGCAAGCGCTGTCGGAGCATGCCACTCTCGCCCTGATCGCGTAAAAATTGTGCAAACTCGCTTTCATGGCCGACGACTCCGTTTGAAAGAACTCCATGCTCTCTTCGCTTGATTTCAGCTCCTGGACCTCCTTGCTCTCCACCGTGCTGGGCCTGTTGCTGGTGACCTGCCTGATGATGGGCATTCGCCTGTTGTTCATGCAGACCGTGCAAAAACGACGCGAGCGTGAGAACCGGCAGATCAACGAACGACTCAAGACCTTGATCGCCGCCTACAAAACGCTGGGTAGCTCGTTTACCGGCACGCTGAGCGTGAGCCCTCTGCATCTGCGCGAGCTCAGGCAAAACGATGAGACGCCGCCGCAACCGCCAGCCGGAGCTAGCCTGAACGAGCGCCGGCGTCGTATCCGGGATGCCGTGGAAGCCGCTCTGTCCGACATCATCCTGCTGGGTACCGAGGAGCAGGTGGAACTGGCCGCCCGGGCCGCCCAGGATATGGTGGCCGGTCGACCTATCGAGACCGCCGCGCTGGTCACCTCGCTGCGCGGCTTTATCCGCGACGCCCTGGATCTTGAACCCATTCCCTCGCATCTCCAGATACCGTCCCAGGGCCCGGCAAGGCCGAGTACCGGGGGCGCCGGAGGGAATCGCAAGGCCGGTGAAGCTCAGGGTTCGGGCGGTCGCAGTGGCGCAGGCGCTCAGGGTGCAAGCATGGGAGCGGGAGGCCTGGGACTGGGCGCCGGACTGGGCTCAGGTCTGAGTGCTGGTACGGGCAGCGAGGATCTCACGGACCGTCGCTCATGACACCGCCCCGCCCAAGCCTCAGGCCCTTCTTGCTCAGAGAATGTCCAGCGGCTGCTTGAAGCGCGGTGGAGGCGAGGCAGCATCGATCAGTGCCAGCTCCTCCGGGCCGAGCTTGAGCTGCAGTGCACGGGCGTTGTCTCGGACATGGTCTTCGGAGCCGCTCTCGGGAATCGCCAGCACTTTGCCGCTGCGCAGAGCCCAGGCCAGAGCCACCACACTGGCACCGACACCATGACGATCACCTATTTCAGCCAGCAGGCTGTGCTCAATCAGCTCTCCATGTCCTAGCGGGCAATAAGCCATCACGGTCACGCCGTTCTTCTGACACCAGGGCAGCAAGTCATATTCGATGCCGCGGCTGAAAACGTTGTAGAGCACCTGATTGACCACGCAGTTGCGTCCGCCGGGAACTTGCCACAGCTCCTGCATATCGTCGATGTCGAAATTGGAAACGCCCCAATGGCGAATCTTGCCCTGCGTCTTAAGGTCCTCAAACGCGGCTACCGTCTCGGCCAGCGGCGTATTTCCGCGCCAGTGGAGTAAATAGAGGTCGATACAGCCCACTCCCAGCTTATGGGCGCTGGCCTCGAACGCACGCATCACTCCCTTGCGGCTGGCATGCATGGGTAGCACCTTGCTGACCAGAAAAGGCCGGGGCCGACTTGGCGGCCAGTCACGCAGCACATCGCCAATCAGTTCTTCGGAAAGACCGTCGCCATACATCTCGGCGGTGTCGATCACGCTCAGGCCGAGTTGCAATCCGGTGAGCAAGGCCGCTTTCTCCTCGTCCCGGCTACGCCGCCCCTGGCCAAGGTGCCAGCTGCCCATGCCCAGATTGGCATGTCCCTGCAAGAATGATATGGCACTGTGCATATGATCAATCCCCATGAAAAATCTTTAAAACATGCTTTTTGTCCGATATTACTGACGCTTTATTCCATCAATCCTGCTAATTTTGTCAGCTCAGTTTGAGCCGCGTTATGCTTCGCGTGCGAATCAACGACTGATGATTCGAATGCGAATGTGAAATCAAGTTCGCTATTACCAATAGCAATCCTCAATAAATTCATAACACGGGAGTTCATTGAATGTTCAAGTCCATCGCGGCCGCCGTTCTCGGCCTGTCACTTTCTCTGGGCGTCTGGGCCAAGACCGAAGCCACTCAGGAGTTGCCGCCTGAAATCAAGGCCCTGCGCTGGCAGGAAAGCGGCAAGGGAGAAATCGCTGACAAGGCCAGCGTCAAGATTCCATCGGGCTATGCCTTTCTCGGCGAGGCCGACACATCCAAGCTGTTGCAGGCATTTGGCAACCCACCCAGCAGCGATCACTTTCTGATAGCCCCCAAATCGCTGGACTGGTTTGCCGTGTTTTCGTATGACGACACTGGCTACGTGAAGGACGACGAAAAAATCGATGCCGACGACTTGCTCAAATCCATGCAGTCAGGTGACAAGGCCGGCAACGAACAGCGCAAGAAGCTGGGTCTTGAAGCGCTGTACACCGATGGCTGGCAAGTTCCCCCACATTACGACACAGCCACCAAGCGACTGGAATGGGGTCTGCGTCTGCGCGGCGAGTCGGGCGAGAAGAATGTCAACTACACCTCGCGCATTCTGGGCCGCAGCGGCGTGATGACTGCCACCCTGGTCTCCGACACCGCCACACTGGCCCAGAACACCGATGAATTCAAGAAAGTACTCGCCGGCTTCGACTACAACAGTGGCCAGACCTATGCCGAGTTCAAGAACGGTGACAAGGTCGCCGCCATCGGCCTGGGTGCACTGGTGCTCGGCGGAGCTGCCGCAGTGGCCACAAAGAAAGGCCTTTGGGGTGCGATTGCAGGCTTTCTGGCAGCAGGCTGGAAGATCATTGCAGCCGCAGCGGTCGCGCTGTTCGCAGGCATAGGCAAATTGTTTGGCCGCAAGAAAGCCGCAGAATAAGACAGTCGGTCGGTCGCGGCTTCAACCCCTGTAACCCCGCCCCGCGCATCGCTAAGATCGCGGGGTTTGTCTTGTCTCGAAAGCCGTCTTGTACTTCACGATCTCCACGCAGCTGCAGGTAGTTCTGGCCATTGTCCTGTTCTATCTTTATGACGCGGCCTTGCTGCTCAAGCCAGAAGAGGGTTTGCTGCGCCCGCTACGCTCGGGATGGCGGGCACAGCTGGCCAGCCGGGGCTTCGAGCTGCGTCAGAATCGCCTGCTATGGCTGCCTGTTCTTGCACTACACCAGCCCGTCTACCGGCAGCGCTGGAGCACCACGCGGATTCATCTGCCCGGTGAGGCGGTATTTTCAAAGGCAGTGGAGGCACATGCCCGCAGTTTCAAAGCGTTTGCGCTGCCGCTGTATCTGCTGGCTGCGCTGCTGTTTCTCTGTCTCCCCGCTGCCTTGCTGGTGCTGCATTCCGAGCTGCTGCAGCTGATCGCACTCGCGCTGATCTATCTGAGCACGGCCTGCCTGAGCTGGCTGGCCCTGCGCCACGGCAAGCAGGGCCACAGCAATCGGGCCTTCGCGCGCTCCACGGCGTTTCAGATTTTGCTGTGCCCGCCATTTGCCCTCAATGTGGTGCGCAAGCTTTCGCTGTCCTACGAGACTGAAGCCGATTTGCTGCAGACGGCGCAGGCCCTCATGAGCGCCGCACAGTGGCAGGACCTTGCAGCAGAGGCTCAGCAGCTGATGCAGCGCGAAATGGATGAAATTGCCGAGCTGCCCGAGTATGCGCCAACGCTTGCGCAGATGCAGCAGGCGCTGCGGGTGCTGGAGCAAAACAGCGCCCGCAGCTGAACACACCATCAGACTGCCTCACAATAGCGGCTTCCATCACAGCGACCATCGCGAGCACACCATGGCCTTTGCCGACAACCTCAAGCAACTTCCCTCCATCGCCCATGTCGCCGAGCTACAGCTGATCGACTCCGACGGCAAGCTTGCCGCAAGCATTCCGAATGCGCCTGGCAAGGCCGGCTCTGTCACGGTCTACAACGCCCTCTACGCAAAACATGGCAGCATCAATGTCGCCGCCGCCGAAGAGGGTCTGCAGCTGTTTGCAGAGCACACCGAAGACGCCAAGGCACGCCCCGGCGCTCACCCCAATATCGATCGACTGCTGGAGGTGATTGCAAGCGGCAAGGGTTATGCCGTAACGGTGATTGCAGCCTGAGCGTCTTCAGGCCCTTTCCCGGTTAGAAAGGCTTGACCTTCTTGCCTTGCTTTCTAGCGCCTGAGGCAGAAGGTATTCGGGGTCCGCACGCTGAACGCGGTTGCGCCCGGCGCTCTTGCCTCGATAAAGAGCTGCATCGGCCTGCTGCAGCGTGATGTCAAATGCCTGAGAAGTGATGAACGGATTGGAAACACCAATCGTCGCCGTGCAAGTGACAGAGCCGTGCAGGCTGATGCCAGGTATCGCGATTTCCGCAATCGCCGCACGTATTCTTTCGGCCAGTTGCAGAACTTCATCCCCCTTCAGGCCAGGGCAAAGAACCAGAAACTCCTCGCCGCCCAGACGACATTTAAGATCACTCCTGCGCGTGCTTTGCTGAATCGCTTCTGCCACGCGACACAGCATGTTGTCGCCAAACTGGTGCCCATAGTTGTCGTTGATGCGCTTGAAATGGTCAATGTCCACGATCAAGAGGTGGACCGGAGCGGCTTTCCTGGCTGCGAAATGCGCCTCCAGCCCATCTAGCAAACCACGACGATTGAGCAACTTGGTCAGCGGATCCTGCGCTGCCATGCTGCCGAGTTCGTCGGTGAGACGGCGCAACGCCAGCCAGACAGCGCCTGGCGGAATCACCGTACCGAGGAAAGACATATAGATATAGAACACCATCTGGAAACGGCTGTTCATGTCCAAAGCCTGCAGCCCACCCTTCAGGATCAGCATGAGCTTCATGGCATTGAGACCACATATGCCCGCGATCAGGATGGCAAACACCACCATCTCCACGGCCATATTCCTGGCAAAGCTGCGCGTTCCCCAAAGCAAAGTGATCGTCATGCAGAGAAACAGCAAAGTGCATGCCGCAGCCAACATGGCCTGACGCGCCTCCAGACCAAGCGTAGACTGCACCAGCACCTGAGCCGCGCTGTAGGCCAGTGCCAAAATCAGCAGCGGACGCCATACCGGCGTCGGCCGATTGAAAAACCGCATCGCACCCAGCACATACGCTACCGGCGCGCAAAGCGTCAGCGTGTGATTGACGAGGCTCATCACACTCCAGCCAGGCTTGCCGCCCAACAACTGCAATATATAGGCACAACCAAGCAGCAGATTGCCCAGCGCAAAGACCTCCATGCCCATTTTTCTGCCGGGCAGCCTGCGACTGATCAGCATGAACAGAACGCAAAAACACAACAGATGCACGCAGAGCATGCCAAGGATGACGGTCGCAACCATGAAATCGCTCATATCCAATAAAGCTAGGCGCCGCCTGGTCCAGGCAATGAGAACAGCCGGACCTGCGGATCAACAAAGCAGGTCTGGTCCAGGCTTTACTCAAGCCTTTCTCCCCACTCTTAAGTGTTGGCAACTCTAATGCCTTGCGCCGAGCCGATAATGTCAACGCCGGTCAGGGCCTGCCAGCGAATCTGAGCGACGCCTGGCGCACCACCTCCGGCAACTGCTGCACCCGGGCATAGCTTTCGCGCAGCCAGCTCGCATCGTTGCCGCCCTGCAGCACCTGGGCCAGCTCCTGCAAAGCGCTCTTGCCGGATGCCGGCGCATGGCCGGTGATACGCCCCAGCGTCTGCTCGATATGCTCGCGCAGCGGCAGTTGCTCGCTGGTGGCTGGGTCCACATAGGTGCCGTCCAGACCAAAGCGGCAGGCCTGGAAACGGTTATAGGTATAGACCAGATAGTCGTCTTCGCTGGGTTCGAAGGGCTGCTCACTGAGGAACCAGGCGCCCAGCGCCTGAACATAGGCCGCCAGTTGCGCCGCGCGATGGATGGACAGCGGCGTATCGAAGACACGAACTTCCACAGTGCCGAACTCGGGCTTGGGACGGATGTCCCAGTAAAAGTCCTTCATGCTGTGAATTACGCCCGTGGCAGCCATCTTGACAAAATAGCGCTCGAAGTCTTCCCAGTGCAAGGCAAATGGTGCACGCCCCGAGAGCGGAAATGCGAACACCGAGTTCAGGCGCGCGGAGTCAAACGCCGTGTCCTGCCCCTGCACAAAGGGACTGGATGCGGACAGCGCAATGAAATGCGGGATATAGCGCGAGAGCCGGTGCAACATCATCAGCGCATCATCGGCACTGGGACAGCCCACATGCACATGCTGGCCAAAGATGGTGAACTGCTTGGTCAGATAGCCGTACAGCGCCGTCAGCTCCTTGAAGCGCGGCTTGTCGTAGATGCGCTGCTGGTGCCATTGCTGAAACGGGTGCGTACCGCCGCCGGCCAGCGCGATATTGAGCCGGTCAGCCGCCTTGACCAGGGCATCGCGTGTGACCGCCAACTGCTCATACGCGTCCTGTGCATCGCTACAAATGCCAGTCGAGATTTCGATCATGCTGGCCGTCACCTCGGGAACGATAGAGCCCGGAACCTTGGCGTTCTTGAGCAGAGCCAGCATATCGGGCGCATAAGGCGTCATATCGTAGTGATGGGTGTTGAGCAGCTGCAGCTCCAGCTCCACGCCCAGCGTCAACGCCTGAGATGGCGCGAATTCACCCAGACCATCGGCCGCTGCCGTTTGAATGTGTTCGACTTCATGCGTCATGACGCCTCTCCCCTCTTTGCAAGGCTGCGCGGCCCACGCCGCGATGGGCATCGCCGCTGCGCCACAGCGCCGTGGCAGCCAGCAGCACACCCAGTACTTCACACAAGGCAATCATGGGCAAGGCAATGGCCGCGAGCTGCTGGGCCACGCTGGCATTGAAAGCAGTCCACTGCGACACCAGAGCAGAGACCATAAGCAGGGCCACCCCCGAGAGCGCAAACTGTCCGCAGGCCACGGGCCACTGTCTGCGCCAGCCTATGGCCGTGCCGTGCCCCAATAGCAAAACTGCAGAAAATTTGCCGACTGCCCTTGCCAGTACGGCGCTAGCCACTACCGAAACAAGAGCGAACGACATGCCGACCTGGGCTGCCATACTGGCAACCAGTACAAACATCAGCAGATTGAGCATGGCATTGGCCGCCTGAAAGGCCTGGGGCCAGATCAATGGCATGGGACTGAGATTGCGCAGCATCAGCCCCGCAACCATAAAGCCCAGCGCGGCCGAACCACCCCATTGCTCTGCCAGCAGACAGACCGCAGTCATTGCCGCGAGCAGATAAAAGGCCGTGCTGTCGCTGCGCGATGACTGCCAACGCAACACCGGCCAAAAAGCGGCCGTGACCAGCAAGGCCCAGAACAGGGTCAGCAGCAGGCTGAGCAGCAAACGCCCCAGTCCCGCAGCCGAGAACTGCAGGCCGCCGCCCGCCGCAGCGGCGGCAGGAACAAATACTACCGTCAGCACCAGCGCCCCCAGCAGCGCCAGCAAGGTACTGATGGTTGCCAGCAGCAGACTGCGATCCGTCACTGCACCGCTGGCACGCAAATCATCGGCAATGCGCAGCAGCACGGCCGGCGATGCCGCCATGGATATCACGCCGACGGCCAGCGCCACGGCCCAGCCCCAGCCGAGCGCCAGCAAGGCGGCGGTCACCACCACCAGAGTCAACAACGACTCGCCCAGGCTTTGCAGCAGCAGCCAGGGCTGACGCAGCAGCCAGGGAAGGGAAACTTGGGATGCAGCCAGCAACAGGCTCGCGCCCACGGCCAGCTCCAGCAGCAGCGCCGAACTGCCCTGCAAAGGCCAGGGCAGGTCACCAAACCCCACCCAGCCGGCCACCAGGCCGACCATGGTGTAGCCCAGCATGCGTGGATAGCCGGTAAAGCGATGAACCAGATGACCAAGCAAGGCGGCGGCCGAAACCAGCACGCACCAGCTCAGCAGCGGTGGAAAGCCGGCAGGCCAGATGCCCGCCTCCAGATTGCCGAACGGCATATAGCGCCCTCCTGTATCAAGACCCGGACAATGCAACAAGTCGCGTCACCAGGGTTGGTGCAGGCAGCGTTGCGAAAGAGATGCGGTCAGCGCCGCGTGAAATCCCGGCCATGCGCCGGAATGCAACACCTGCTATTGCGCAACCAACTCTTCACCCACAGGATCAAGGCGGCCGCCACGCACGCCCCAACTCCTGTTGAGATAACGACAGAAACTATCTCGGAGCGCTACAAACATCATAGAGCTCCTGCATCCAATGGCGTTACAGGGTGTCAGCCTTCCGACATTTCTGTGACCGAATGCATTGCATGGTGCAGTTTTGCAAACCAGCGGATCATGAAAAACGCCGGGCTCAACTCTGCGTTGACCCGGCGTAGGCATGTATGGCAAAACTGCGCTGTCAGGCTGGCAGCTTGCCGTCCTTCAGCAGCGCACCCACCAGCGCCACCCAGTAACGCATGCCCAGCGGCAGATTGGCGTCATTGAAGTCGTACTTGGGATTGTGCAGCGAGGCACTGTCCTCGCCATTGCCCAGCCAGATATAGACGCCCGGGCATTCCTGCGCCATGAAGGCAAAGTCTTCCGAGGCCATGCTGGGCACCATATCGCGGCGCACCTTGCCCTCGCCCAGCACGCTGGTCAGCACCTCGGCGCAGACTTCGGCATGCTGGGGGTTGTTGATGGTTGCGGGGTAGCTGACGCGGTAGTCGAGATGGGCCTCCAGGTCGTGCAGCGCGCAGGTCGCGGCAATCGCATCGCGAAAACGCTGTTCGATGCGCGCACGCTGAGGCATGTCAAAGCAGCGCACGGTGCCACGCAGCTTGATGACTTCGGGCATCACGTTATAGGTATCGCCGGCGTTGAAGCTGGTCACGCTCAACACGGCCGGCTTGTGAACCTCCTGCTCGCGCGCAATCAGCGCGGGAAGATGAGTCACCAGCTGACAGGCAGCCAGCAGTGCGTCCTTGCCCAGATGGGGCATGGCGGCATGGCAACCCTTGCCGGTCAGCGTCAGGTCAAAGATGTCGAAGGCCGCCATCACGGCCGTGGAATGCACCGCTGCCGTTCCCACAGGCAGGCCCGGCCAGTTATGCATGCTGTAGACCGCGTCCATGGGGAAGCGCTTGAACAAGCCGGCTTCGATCATGGCTCGCGCGCCACCTTCGTTTTCCTCGGCGGGCTGGAAGATGAAATGCACGGTCCCCGCAAAATCGGGCGCCGAGGCCAGAGCCTGGGCCGCCCCCAGCAACATGCTGGTATGGCCGTCATGGCCGCAGGCATGCATACGGCCGGCGTGCGTGGACGCATGCTCGCACTGGTTGAGCTCCGTCACATTCAACGCGTCCATATCGGCGCGCAGGCCAATGGATGGGCCTGCGCCCATATTGCCCTTGAGCACGGCAATCACACCCGTACCGGCCAGGCCGGTGTGCACTTCCAGACCGAAGCTCTTCAGCAGTTCGGCCACGCGTGCGCTGGTGCGGTGCTCCTGAAACGCGGTTTCGGGATGACGGTGAAAGTCATGGCGCCAGGCTTGAAGTTCCTGCTGGCCGGGCCATTTGATGGTGTTCATCATGGTCGTGTTCCGGCTTTACAGCGTATGGACAAAGGTCTGGGCGATCAGGGTCGCAGCCAGGAACACACCGGCATTGGCCAGCAGCGAAACCACGACGATGCGCCAGCCCAGGCGGCGGAAGGCCGGGATGTCCTTGGCCAGCGACAGGCCCGCGAACGTCAGCATGGGCGTGATCATGGCCAGGAAGTTGACCTTGCCGGTGAGCGCAGCCACTTCGGCGGCATAAGGCGTGAGCGGGAATGTCATGGCCATGGCGATGAACGAGATCCAGCACACGGCAGGCAGCATGCGGCGCGTGCCGACATAGATCAGATCACCGACAAACACTGCAGCAATGATGAGCAGCACGCCGGGCAGCGCATCCATCACCGGCACGCCATGGCCGATGCGGTTGCCGATCAGCACCATGGCGCCGACCAGAACCCAGGAAGCGAAGCGCATGCCCAGACCCAGCGCCGGAACCTGCGCCTGTTCTTCATCTTTGGCGGCAGACAGGTCTACGGCCTGCTCCACAACGGCCTGCTTGCGCTTGCGGCCCAGAATCGGCTCCAGCCATTGATAGGCACGCAAGGCCAGCGGCAGCGAGATGAACAGCGTCAGATAAGTGCCCACCGTCGTCGCAATCAGGTTGGCGGCAGCGGCAAAGGTGGCAATCTGGTCGCTCATCTCGGGATGCTGGGCGGCGATCGCGCCCACGGCGGCGGCCGTCATGCTGCCCGAGCCGACGCCGGCGCCCATGCCCAGGGCCAGCGGATGGAAGATATTGAGGCTGGAGACAAAGCCGGCCAGCAGCGAGATGAAGATGGCGCCGATCAGAGTGCCTGTGATGTACTCGGCCAGCACGCCGCGGCCTTCGGGCGAATCCATGCCGAAACGCTCGCCGATGATGGCCAGGCCCGGTTCACGGCCAATGGAGAACGTCGCGCCAATCGCTTCGCGCTTGATCCCCAGCAGCAGCGCCACGGGCATGCCCAGGGCCACGCAACCGACCAGATTGCCCAACTCCTGCAACACCAGTCCCCAGCCGACTTCCGCCAGCTTGGGCAGCGAACCACCGACCAGCAGACCGAGCTTGGCAATGAACAGGAACAGCGCGCAGGACAGCACGGCGGCGGCCAGATTCTGACTGTACAGGCTCAGTTGCAGCGGGCCGGGCATGCGCTTGCGCAGCAGACCCAGCACCAGGCCGATGAGCAGCGCCCAGATCATGGGCAGCAGCACCACCTTGCCCACGCCCAGCGCAATGGGCAGCGGCCCCAGCCACTCGGACAACGCCGCGATCACCAGCGCCAGCGCAAATACCTGCACCACGCTGCCCACATTCAACGCGGCCTTGGCCGGCTGCACCTCTGTACGCATCAACTTTCCTTGCGCACGACGGCCGCTGCCGACGCGCTGAAATAGCTTTGAACCCTGAAAATGGGCACGGCCAGCCCAAGCTGGCGCTCACCCATGCGGGCGCTGAATATAACAATGCATTTATTGCATACGCATTCTTTTTCTGTTCTAAAAAAGTGAACATACGTATGAATACAGATGCAATTTGGCGACGACAATCGCCGCATGCCCGCCTTTCAAGACTCCCGTGCCCGCTATCTGTTTGAAGCCGTCTACTGCGGCTCCGTTCGTGCCGCAGCCGAAAAACTTGGCATCGTGCCTTCGGCCGTCAGCCGCCAGATCAGCCTGCTCGAAGAGGAACTGGGCCTGACCCTGCTGGAGCGCCATCGCAGCGGCGTGGTGCCCACCGAGGCCGGCCAGTTGCTGCTGGACTATCACCGCGAACACACGGCCCACCGCCACGACATGCTGGCCAAGGTCGATGCGCTGCGTGGCCTGCACAGTGGCAGTGTCAGTGTGGTCAGTGGCGAGGGCTTTGCGCAGGAGCTGATCGACGGACCCATTCGCAATTTTCGCCAGCAATATCCGGGCGTCAGCATCTCGCTGGAAATCTACGGCACGACCGAGATCATGCGCCGCATTCGCGAGGATGCTGCCGAGATCGGCCTGGTCTACTACCCACCCGCCGACAGCCATATCACCGCGCGCGGTGCGGCACGCCAGCCCATGCATGCCATCGTGCATGCACAGCACCCGCTGGCCAGCGCTGAGCAAACCTCGCTGCAGGAGCTCAGCCAATGGCCTATTGCCATGCTTCAAGGTGTGTATGGCATTCGCCAGCTCGTGGAATATGCCGAACACAAGGACAAGATCCACCTCAGCCCCGCGCTGACCAGCAATCTCATCAGCGTGCTGCTGGCCTTTGTCACCAGCGGCCAGGGCGTGACCCTGCTGCCGCCCTGCTCCGTCACGGCCGAGCTGGCAAGCGGGCGCCTGCGCGCCATTCCCATTCACAACCCTGCATTTCAGGATGCGGAGATGCAGCTCATCACTCGCACCGGCCGCCATCTGTCCCCTGCTGCCAATCGCTTTCTGCTGTATTGCATGCAGGGCATGCAGGCGTTCCAGGAACCATGAGCGGCGACCCGCAAGACTCCAGGTCAGGCCGCCTGAGCATGCTGAGGACGCTGCTGCACTTGCCTTAGACTGCACGCAGCATGCAAACCAGTCTGGCTCTCACCCCCTCGCAACTGAGCGAATTCCTTCTCAACGTCGCCACCGTACGCCCCGTGTTCATCTGGGGGCCGCCAGGCATAGGCAAATCGGCACTGGTACAGAACTTTGCGCAAAGCGTGGGGATTGATTGCGTGTCCCTGCTGGGCAGCCAGCTCGCACCCGAGGACTTGCTGGGCGTGCCACAGATCATTGACGGCGTGACCCGCTTCTGCCCGCCCGCCATGATTGCGCGCGAGCAGCCTTATTGCCTGTTCCTGGACGAACTCAACGCCTGCAGCCAGGATGTGCAAAAAGCCTTCTACAGCCTGATTCTGGAGCGCCGCGTGGGCGAGTACCTGATGCCCGAGGGCTCCATCGTGATTGCGGCTGGCAACCGCGCCCAGGATTCCGCGATTGTGCGCACCATGTCCTCGGCGCTGATCAACCGCATGATTCACGTGCAGCTCAAGGTCAGTGCCAGCGAGTGGCTGCAATGGGCGCAGCAGGCCCAGTTGCATACTCTGGTGCTCGAATACCTGGCCCAACGTCCCGACCATCTGTGGAGCCAGCCGCCCAAGCATGAGGAGGCGTTTTCCACGCCGCGCTCCTGGCATATGCTCAGCGACGCCTTGCTCTCCTACGGCGATGCGCTGAACCTACAGACGCTGGAAGCCCTGAGCAGCGGCTGCCTCACGCCCCAGCATGCGGCGCAGTTCAAGGCCTTCTACAAGCTGGCCGACGACCGTCATCGTCTGGATGCCATCTTCAAGGGCGACGCCAACTGGCCCCATGCGCCACAGGACAGGGATGTGCTGTATTTCCTGGCTCAGGCCTTCCGTGCGCGCCTGCTCAAGATCCTGCCCGCCGACAAGCAGCAAAGCGGCGGCGAGCTGCAGCAAACCGTGCACCGCTCCAAGGCCATGCTCAAAGAGCTGGCCCAGATCAGCCTGGAAATGGCCCAGATCGTCACCGCCGAAAGCGACGGCCAGACCCTGCCCGCCTGGTATATGGTGGAAATCGTGCGCGACCTGCCACGCCTGGTGGAAGCGCGCGAAGCAGCCAGAGCATGATGGCCAAGCCCCCAACGCGCGAAACGCCAGCCACCCAGGCCTATACACAAGGCCTGGCCATGCTGCAGGCACACCCCATCTTTAGCGAACTCAGCCGCAGCCTGGGCTTTGTGCGCAGCGCCCATTCCCAGTGTCCGGCCCATGGCTGGGCGCAGACCAGCCTCAACCACCAGCGCTTTACCGGCCAGATCGACATCCACCCCAAGCGCATGGCCAGTCCCGAGGAATGGGCGTATTGCCTGGGCCGTGCCACGCTCAGCTACGCGCTGGAGCTGTTTCAGCGCGACCGCAGCCACTGGGCGCAATGGAGCGCGGCCTGCGACGTGGTCACGGCCCGCTTCATCCAGACCATCAAGCTCGGCCGTCCGCCCGAAGGCATGGAACTGCCCGACGGTCTGCCCCAACGCGACGAGGCTCAGTGGTACGTCCAGTTCTGCGAACAAGGCATACCCGCCTGGGCGCAGGCGCTGAGTCTTGCCGGTCCCGGCCAGGGCGGCGCTCACCCCAGCCTGGCCTTGCCAGAGCAATGGCCTGAGCCGGCCTCATCCACCAGCAAGCCTCAGCCGTACTGGCGCAGGTACGGCAACTGGCCCGAAATGTTTGCCGCCGGCCTGGCTCGCTCCGTCACCCAGTCCGTGGAAATGGCGGCAGGCGTGCGCCGCGAGTTTGGCCAGAGTCTGCCTGCCAGCAGCGCGCTGGACCGCGCGCGACACTGGTTCATGGACAGCTTTCCGCTGCTGGGCAGCATGGTCGCGGCGTTTGACATCATCGAGGACGCCAGCATCTGCGAGCGCGAGGACATTGCCGTCGCCGCAGTCGACGAAGTGCTGCACACCATCTACATCAACCCCGGCCCGCACCTGTCCGAGCTGGAGCTGCGTTTCGTCATCGCCCACGAAGTCCTGCACGTCGCCCTGCGCCATCTGCCGCGACGGCGCGGGCGCGAGCCGTTTCTCTGGAACGTGGCCTGCGACTTTGTCATCAACGACTGGCTGATTCAGATGGATGTGGGTCAACCGCCGGGTATCGGTCTGCTCTACGACCCGGAGCTGCGCGGTCTCGGCGCCGAGGAGGTCTATGACCGCATCGCGAGCGATCTGCGCCGCATGCGCAAGCTGCGCACCCTGGCCGGTGGCCGGGGCGATATGCTGGAGCGCAATGTGGGCGACCAGCGCGGCGCGGGCGACTTTACCGATATCGACGAGTTTTGCCGCACCCAGCTAGGCAAAGGCCTGCTGCGCCACGAGCAAAGCGCACGCGGCCTGCTGCCCGCAGGACTGATCGAGGAAATCCGTGCTCTGCTGCAGCCGCCGATTGACTGGCAGGTCAATCTGGCGCGCTGGTTCGACCATCACTTTCCGCCCATAGAGACGCGGCGCAGCTATGCCCGCATCAGCCGCCGCCAGAGCGCCACGCCCGATATTCCCAGGCCACGCATTCAAGCCGACAGCCGCTGGCTGGAAGACCGCACCTTTGGCGTGGTGCTGGACACCTCGGGCTCCATGGAGCGCCATGTGCTGGCCAAGGCACTGGGCGCCATCGCCAGCTATGCCGAGGCCAAGGACGTGCCCGCAGTGCGCCTGATCTGCTGCGACGCCGCAGCCTATGACCTGGGATATCTGCCGGCCGCCGACATTGCCCAGCGCATCGCCCTCAAGGGCCGGGGAGGCACCGTACTACAGCCGGGTGTGGATCTGCTGCTACAGACCGATGACTTTCCAAAGGATGGGCCCATCCTCATCATCACCGACGGCGAATGCGACCCGCTGCGCGTGCCGCACGAGCATGCCTATCTGCTGCCGCCAGGCCGCAGGCTGCCGTTTCGTACAACGGCCCCCATCTTTGTGATGGGCTGAAATCCAGCCAGGCTCATGCAGCGCATGCCGTCCATATCGGCGTGCAAAGGCCTCTCAATCCGCACCTGGGCGACCCACTACTGCTTTGCGGCTAGGCTTGGTGCTTGCTATTTTGAAAGAAAGCCAATCCTTGAGCACGACGACATTGCCCTCTTGCCCCCAATGCGGCCTGAACAACACCTACCCCGATGGCGATCTGCTGATCTGCCCCGACTGCGCCTATGAATGGTCGGCCCATGCAGAAGCCATTGCCGATGAAGACAACGGCCCCCGCATCATCAAGGACGCCAACGGCACGCCGCTGGCCGACGGTGACAGCGTGCTGCTGGTCAAGGACCTGAAGGTTAAAGGTTCCTCTACCGTCATCAAAAAAGGCACCAAGATCAAAGGCATTCGCCTGGTCTATGACAACGGCGACCATGACGTGGACTGCAAGACGGATCAGGGTCCATTCATTCTCAAATCCGAGTTTCTGAAAAAGGCCTGAGGCAACACTCCCCATCGCTGAACCCAGCGATCCACCCAACGCCCGGAGCCATGCCGGGCGTATCCGCTGGCACAATGTGACGGCTCAAAAGCTCTGGCAACCCGCTTGTGCAAATAGAAGCCCAACTGGCTCCTTTCCGCGCTGGCCGTTATCAAAATACATACTCGGCCACATCAGCTATCCGCAGATGAAACGGCTGCCTGCCCCCCGTGCTAGTGCTAGTGCTAGTGCTAGTGCTAGTGCTAGTGCTAGTGCTAGTGCTAGTGCTAGTGCTAGTGCTAGTGCTAGTGCTAGTGCTAGTGCGAGTGCGAGTTCAGGCGCAGCATGGCTCTCGATGGCGCACGCCATCGCCACGTAAAACCGCAGCATCTCCCGCTGCCTTGCCGCAGCAAGGCCGACCCTAAGGCTTACCCTCGGATGTCATGATCTGGCAACTGAATTGCGGCATGCGTTAAGTCCATTCAGGGCACCAGCCCTACATTGCCCCCTCGAACACCTTGATTTCTGCCCCCGCAGAGGTCAAGACAGGCTGATGCATACCTGTGCGCAGCCAGGTCCAGGCCATGAAGGGCAATAGCAGGAAATGAACCGGGAACTCGAAGGCAAGCAATCCAATCACTGGTCACAACCACAGTCTCCGCCGTGACCTCGTGAGGTCCTGGCAGCAAGACTTGGCAGCCTGTGCCCCACGGCTTGATGCTGTGGGCCTCTGCGCAGTTCCCCCTGTATTCAAGACAACAACAAAAGCCCGGCATAGCCCTAGCACAGCGGCTTGCAGCGTCTACATCGTGATGCAGCAAGACGTGCCGCGAGGAACCACCCAGCGCCCCATACCAACTTCCAAGAGACAAGCATGACCCCAAGCGCGACGACCATTTCGGGCGCAACGCCCAGGCAGGACACCAGCCACGACATCGATGCAGACAACGCGCTGTATGCCAAGGTCAGTTGGCGGCTGCTGCCCCTGCTGCTGATCTGCTACATGGTCGCCTACCTGGACCGCATCAACATCGGCTACGCCCAGATCCAGATGAAGCAGACGCTGGATTTCGGCGACGCCGCCTACGGCTTTGGCGCAGGCCTGTTCTTCATAGGCTACTTTTTGTTTGAAGTGCCCAGCAATCTGCTGCTGGAGAAGATTGGCACGCGCAAGACGCTGATGCGCATCATGCTGGTCTGGGGCGTCATCGCCACCGCCATGGCCTGGGTCTCCACTCCCATGCAGTTCTATGTGGCGCGCTTTCTGCTGGGCGCCTTCGAAGCCGGCTTCTTTCCCGGTGTCATTCTCTACTTCACCTACTGGTACCCCTCGGCACGCCGTGGCCGCGTGATCTCCATCTTTCTCTCAGCCGTCATGGCCATGGCGATTGCGGCCGGCCCCTTGTGCGGCGCCATTCTCAAATATATGGATGGCATCGACGGTCTGCATGGCTGGCAGTGGCTGTTTCTCATCCAGGGCCCTCCCGCCTGCATTCTGGGTCTGGTCCTCTACTTCTATCTCCAGGACAAGCCGAGCGACGCCGGCTGGCTGACAGACGCCGAAAAAGCGCGCCTGCAACACAACATCGCCAACGACGGCGGCCAAGTTGCTCATCATGGCGGCCACGGGCACAAGGCGGCCCACAGCAGCGCCTCTCTGGGCCAGTTGCTGCGCGACCCCAAGGTCTATGCCCTGTCACTCGTGTATTTCATGATGCACGGTGCCACCTATCTGTTTGTCTTCTGGATGCCGACCGTGATTCAGGGCCTGGGGGTGCAGGACGTGCTGCATGTCGGCATCTACTCGGCCATTCCCTTTGTCGCAGGCTTCTTCGGCATGATTGCCTTCGGTGCCAGCTCCGACCGGTTCCGCGACCGCCGCTGGCATTTGTTCATCGCCACCGGTATGGCCATTGCCGGCCTGATCGTCACCCTGCAGATGCACGGCCATCTTGAGGGCTCGCTGATTGCCCTGGCCTTCACGCTGATCGGACTTGCGGCCCTGCCCCCGCTGTTCTTTGCCCTGGTCAGCGACTATCTGTCACCGGCCGTGGCCGCCGGCGGCATAGCGCTCATCAGCAGCCTGGGCAATCTGGGCTCGGCCGCCAGCCCCACGCTGGCCGGCCTGCTGACCCAGCACACAGGCAACCGGCACTACAGCATCTATCTTGTGCTGGTCATGCTGATCCTCTCGGCACTGGTGCTGATGGTGACAGTGCGCGACTCCAGGACCAGGCGCAGCTAAGCCATGCCCGCCGCGCTTGCCAAGCAGCGCCCGACCTGGATCTATCTGGCTGGCTGATTCGATGCCGAACGCAGAAAATTCATTAAAAATGACAGCTAAGACTTACCTGTAAAGCGTTAGCAGCTATCAAAATCATTCCTCAAGCTGCGCTTCGGCCAAGGGATTCGCCTTGTAACTCAGCCAGCCTGCCGCCACAGACTTGCCCGCAGCAGCGCCTGCGCGGCGGTCGCTGGGGTGCGAGCGCCCCTCGCTCACCACCACTTCGGCAAAGTCAAACGGGCTCATGCCCGCTATGCAAGCCACATTCACACCGTACTGATGCGGCGACGAGCGTCGCTGATGGAAGGTATAAATGCCGCAATGCTTGCAAAAGAAATGCTTGGCCTGCCCGGTGTTGAACTGGTAGAGCGTCAGCGCATCCTGTCCCTGCAGCACCTCGATTCCGCTCAAATCAGCCGACACCGCCACGGCCCCGCGCATGCGGCAAAACGAGCAATTGCAGCGCCGCGCGGTGTTCAGGCCATCGCTTAACAGAACGGTAAAGCGCACTGCGCCGCAGTGGCAGGCAGCTTGGAGCGGTCGGGAAAAATCGCGGTTGGGGCTAAGCATGGGTTTGTCTCCATCAATACGGTTCTTATATGGCTGGCGCTGAATCAACGGCATCCAATATCGGTCAAATCAAGCCCAAGCGCTCATGCAACAAGCGCAATAAGCCATGAAGCTTCAAAATTTCCCGATAAGGAAATTTTTAACTTGCCGCAACTGATTTGAAATCATATTTCCCGTACGGGAAATTTAACTGGCATCGCTGCGCTCCGATCTAGGTGTGAAATCACTCGTGTGCTCAGGCCAAGCGCCTCAGCGTCAAGGTGCAGCGCTGCTCTATCAGCTGCACGATCTGCTTCACCACGGCATTGCCCGCAAATCCATGCGGTGGCGCGGCCTGCAGCTTGCGGGCGGCGGCGGGTAGCTCGTTAGCTAGCTGTTGCAAGCGCTTGCGCGTCGCCGCCTTGGCAAGGCCTGCTTCTTCCGCAAACTGCTCCCAGTGCCTGGCCTCCAGCTCGCTGAACTTGTATTTGCTGCCAATCTTCATTGCCATCTTGGGCGTCAGCTGGGGGTAAATCGCTGTAGCCAGCAGGTCGTAGAACGGTGCCAGCACAGGCGCCCTTCCTCCATAAAGCAGCGAGAAATTCTTGCCATGGGCGTCATGGTTGCCAATCAAGGCATTGAAGATCACCCCATCCAGCAGCCGCAGCACCTGAGGCGCGCTGGGACGGGTCACGCTGCGCAGCAGGGCAAAGCATTGCGCCAGGCCTGGCCCGCCCTCGTTCTGGTACTTCAGCTCGGGCACCACGCCCAGCGCCTGGCAAAAGTCTTCCTGATGCAGACGTTGCAACTGCGGCTGGTGCTGATCTTGAGCATTCAGCTCCCGGTCATAGCGCTTCACCAGCAAAAACGAGCGGCCCAGCACGCTCCGGATTCGGGCATTGGCAGGCCGCAGCCCCATGACCTGGGCCAGCAGCATGCAAAAGCCTTCATTGGCCACGCTGTCCTCCACCGCATGGATGGCGGGCTTCAAGATATGCGAGCTGGGCGCGCCATTGCGGGGCAGACCGATACGCACTGCTCCTGAACCGCTCTCGTCCACCACCACGGGCAGCTTGTCCTGCGCCCCGGCCAGCGATAGCCGCAGCCCGTCATCTCCCGCCAGCATGGGGCGACGCGGCAGCTCGTCCAGCAAGGCGAGCAGCTTTTGATCGCTGAGCCAATCCACATCACCCGGTGCCCCGGTCGCCCCAGCCCCGTTAGTCTGCGGCAAGGCCTGCCCCGGCTCCAGAAAGGTCACGCCCCCCGCGCATTCGCCGCCAATATGGTCCAGCAGCGCAAAGTCGTTTTGGCCCGACACCTGAAACTGCTGGGCAATCAGGCGCCGCATCTGCCCCTCGGGCAGCAGACCGGCGAAGAACGGCCGGGTCTGATGATCGTCAAAAGGTTTAGCCTGCAGCGGCAGCGACTGCGATAAAGCCGTGGCCTGCGGCAGCGCCAACCAGTCGGTCGCATAGGCAAAGCTCAGCCGCCCATGCACCAGCGACAGACTGCCGACGCGCCCATCAAACAGCCAGACTTCGAGTTCATGCGTGGATTTAGACGTCATGGTCTGCGCCCTCCGCTACGCCCTCAGAATCCGTATCCGGCAAGCCGCCCAACTGCAACTCCCCGCCCAGCGCATCGATCACGCGCAGCACATGCTCCAGCCGTACCGTGGGCTTGCCAGCCTCTAGATCCACAATAAATCGCGTGCCCACACCTGCAGCCAAGGCAAGCCGCGGCTGGGTCAGTCCCAATTGTTTGCGTGCGGTGCGCAAGGCCGCACCCAGTTGGTCGGTGGTGTGGATGGTGGACATAAGGTGGCCTAGCCTGAAAATTCCCGTTCGGGAAATTATGAAGCAGCGCACGCAGAAAAGGAATCGATATTTCCTGATCGGGAAACTCATTGGCAGACAAGCTCAAGCACCAACGCCAAAAATTCAAGATAAAACAGGCTCCAGCGCTTATGCATCATGCATTGGCAGCTATCAAAACTAGTCTTTAAGCTGTGCTTCGGCCTTCGCGTTGGCTTCATAAGGCCCCCAACCCGCCGCCACGGGCTTGCCGGCAGCAGCGCCCAGCTTATGGTTGCTGGGGTGCAAGCCCTCCTCGCTCACCGCGACCTCGGCAAAGTCAAATGGGCTCATGCCTTCAATGCAAACCACATTTACTCAAGCACTCAAAGCAGCACGATCACAGATAGAAAACTGAGAATCAGTCGGTCTCAAGCGCTTATGCAGCAAGCACAAGCAGCTATGAAATATAAAAAAGGCAGCCCGAAGGCTGCCTTTGTTTTAAGCAAGTGAAACACTCACTTACGTGTGGGTGGCACATCCGTGCAGGAACCGTGCGCCACTTCCGCCGCCATGCCGATGGACTCGCCAAGGGTTGGGTGGGGATGGATGGTCTTGCCGATGTCCACGGTGTCGGCGCCCATTTCGATGGCCAGGGCGATTTCACCGATCATGTCGCCGGCATGCGTGCCGACCATGCCGCCGCCCAGGATACGGCCGTGGCCGTGAGCTTCGGGGGAATCGTCAAACAGCAGCTTGGTGAAGCCTTCGTCGCGGCCGTTGGCGATGGCGCGGCCCGAGGCAGCCCAAGGGAACAGACCCTTCTTGACCTTGATGCCTTGTGCCTTGGCCTGGTCTTCGGTCAGACCGACCCATGCCACTTCGGGGTCGGTGTAAGCCACCGAAGGAATCACGCGGGCGTTGAAGGCAGCAGAAGCCAGCTCCTTGTTGCCTTGCAGTTCACCGGCGATGACTTCGGCAGCCACATGCGCTTCGTGCACGGCCTTGTGCGCCAGCATGGGCTGGCCCACGATGTCGCCAATCGCGAAGATGTTGGGCACGTTGGTGCGCATCTGGATGTCGACGTCGATGAAGCCGCGGTCGGTCACGGCCACGCCAGCCCTGTCGGCACTGATCTTCTTGCCGTTGGGCGTGCGGCCCACGGCTTGCAGAACCAGGTCGTAGGTCTGGGGTTCGGGCACGGTGACGCCGTCCTTGGCAGGAGCGAACGTGACCTTGATGCCTTCTGGCGTGGCTTCGGCACCGACGGTCTTGGTGTTGACCATGATGTTGTCGAAACGTGGTGCGTTCATCTTTTGCCAGACCTTGACCAGATCGCGGTCAGCGCCTTGCATCAGGCCGTCCATCATCTCCACCACGTCCAGGCGTGCGCCCAGTGTGCTGTAAACGGTGCCCATTTCCAGGCCGATGATGCCGCCGCCCAGAATCAGCATGCGCTTGGGCACTTCCTTCAGGTCCAGGGCACCGGTGGAATCGACCACGCGGGGGTCCTTGGGCATGAAAGGCAGGTGCACGGCTTGCGAGCCTGCAGCGATGATGGCGTTCTTGAATTGAACGATCTTCTTGCTGCCGGTCTTTTCCTGGCCGGAACCGGTGGTTTCTTCGACTTCGATGTGGTTGGCAGACACGAAGTTGCCGTAGCCGCGCACGACGGTGACCTTGCGCATCTTGGCCATCTGGCCCAAGCCACCGGTCAGCTTGCCGATGACCTTTTCCTTGTGGCCGCGCAGCTGGTCGATGTTGACTTCGGGAGCCGCGAACTTCACGCCGGCCACTTCCAGGTGCTTGACTTCGTCCATCACGGCTGCCACGTGCAGCAGTGCCTTGGAGGGGATGCAACCCACGTTCAGGCAGACACCGCCCAGGGTGGCGTAGCGCTCGACCAGCACGACCTTCAGGCCCAGGTCGGCTGCGCGGAAGGCTGCGGAGTAACCGCCAGGGCCACCGCCCAGAACGACCACGTCGCAGTCCATGTCCACGGTGCCGGCAAAGTTGCTGGCCACGGGAGCGGGAGCGGCAGCCACGGGGGCGGGAGCGGCTGCGGCGGGCGCAGGCGCTGCGGCTTGTGCCGGTGCGGCAGCACCGGCTGCCACTTCCAGCGACAGCACGACGGAGCCTTCGGCAACCTTGTCACCGACCTTGACCTTGATTTCCTTCACAACGCCAGCGTGGCTGCTAGGAATTTCCATGGAGGCCTTGTCGCTCTCCACGGTGATGAGGGACTGGTCCACGGACACGGTGTCGCCGGCGTTGACCAGCAGTTCGATCACGCCCACTTCGGCGAAGTCGCCGATATTGGGTACCTTGATATCGATGAGGCTCATATGCGCTCCTATCTTGGTTTTTGTCTCTGCGCCGCCTGAAGGATCAGGCAGCAAAAACGATTTTTCTCGGTTTGAAGCCGGACGGTGACGCCTTAGCTCCAATCAAAGGTCTGCAGCACGGTACGGCTTTGGGGCTCGTAGAACAGCAGGATTTCGCAGTCATGCCCCGTGAACTCGTTGGCATAGGTGCTGGTGATGAACTCGAACGCAGCGCCCGTTTCCGGGTGAATGGGGTGAATACCGTCATCCGTACCAATGCCGCTGAGCAGCGGGTTGGTCAGATTGCTCCAGTTACCACCCCACGCAGGCCCGCCCAGCACGCCGAGCAGATAGCGCCCTGAAGTGGAGTCATAACAATCCGTACCTGGCTCATACAAAGGCAGCTTGGCAACTTCAGCAGCGTCATTCCAGGGCTTGGCGGCATTCCAGCCATGGGCCAGAAAGTCCCGCCTGGCCTGCTCATAGGCCGCGTGCTGGGTTGCGTAATGCAGCTCCATCACATCGCGCCATGAGTACTTGGCCTCATGGTGCAGTTCAAACGGCGGTACAACCCCAAGTTTGACCAGTTCACGATGCTGGCTGCGCACCTCGCGCCAGTCGAGCGATTTTTCCGCCCAGTCGGCCCGATCCTGCTCCAGCATAAAGTAGCGCCAGTCGCCCAGCAGCACGTACTTGCCTTGTTCGTCGAGTTTGAAAGCCAGCCAGTCAGGCTTGAGCAGCGCGTTGCCAAACTCCTCGCCCCCCCACTCCCCGACTTGCCCTTCGTAGGGCTCGCAAGGGGCGACGAGATGAATCGGCCCGCTCCAGGCATCGTCGAGCAAGGCCAGATCGATGGTGACCAGCGGCAGAAAATGCCGCGCGTACTTCTCGACCGGCTCGGCGAAGACGTCAGCCGCACCCGGAAAAGGCCGGATACCGGGAATGACGCCACGCAGATGCTCGATGGGATGCTGTCTCAGGTTCTTCATCTCACTCATGGGCTGGCAAGGTGAAGCGCAAGGCATCTAAAAAGATAGCTACTTGCGCAGTTCAGATAAGCGCTACAGGCCGATTTCGCTAAAAATCAGCCTGCCCGTCAGCTGCTTAGAGCAGGATGCGGCGGTAGTCGGCCAGCACAGCGCCCAGGTAGGCGTTGAAGCGTGCAGCGGCTGCACCGTCGATGACGCGGTGGTCGTACGACAGCGACAGAGGCAGCATCAGACGAGGCACGAACTGCTTGCCGTCCCACACGGGCTTCATGGCGCCCTTGGACAGACCCAGGATGGCGACTTCAGGCGCATTGATGATGGGCGTGAAGTTGGTGCCGCCGATGCCGCCCAGAGACGAGATCGAGAAGCAGCCGCCTTGCATGTCCGCAGCGCCCAGCTTGCCGTCGCGGGCCTTCTTGGCCAGCTCGCCCATTTCCTGGCTGATCTGCAGAATGCCCTTCTTGTCGGCATCCTTGAGCACGGGAACGACCAGGCCGTTCGGCGTGTCAGCGGCAAAACCGATGTTGAAGTACTGCTTGTAGACCAGAGTGTCGCCGTCCAGAGAGGCGTTGAACTCGGGGAACTTCTTGAGCGCAGCCACCACGGCCTTGATCACGAAAGCCAGCATCGTCACCTTGACGTCGCTCTTGGCCTTGGCGCTTTCGGCATTGGTCTGCACACGGAAGGCTTCCAGCTCGGTGATGTCAGCCTCGTCATTGTTGGTGACGTGGGGGATGACCACCCAGTTGCGATGCAGGTTGGCGCCCGAGATCTTCTTGATGCGCGACAGCTCCTTGCGCTCGACAGAGCCGAACTTGGCGAAGTCGACCTTGGGCCAGGCCAGCACTTCCAGACCGCCGACGTTGCCGCCGGAAGACTTGGGAGCCACGGCCTGCTGAGCCAGGGTCTGCACGGCGCCGGCCATCACCGACTTGGTGAAGGACTGGATGTCTTCCGCCGTGATGCGGCCCTTGTTGCCCGAGCCCTTGACTTCTGCCAGAGGCACGCCCAGTTCGCGAGCGAACTTGCGCACCGAAGGCGAGGCATGGGGCAGTTGACCCGAAGGCGCCACGGTGGGGTTGTGGGCTGCAGGCGCTGCCACAGGTGCGGCAGCAGGAGTGGCGGCCACAGGGGCTGCAACCACGGGTGCAGGTGCTGCAGCCACAGGAGCGGCAACCGGTGCCGCCACGGGAGCGGCGGCCTGCACGGGGGCAGCAGCTGCGCCCTGCACTGTCATCTGGCCGACGACGTCGCCCACGTTGACGGTGTCACCCAGCTTGATGGTCAGCGCCGTGATGGTGCCGGCCGAGGGCGAAGGGATTTCCATCGAGGCCTTGTCGGACTCCACGGTAAACAGCGATTGCTCGGCGGTCACGGTGTCACCCACCTTGACCAGCATCTCGATCACGGCCACGTCCTTGAAGTCGCCGATATCGGGGATCTTCAGGTCCACGGTGGAGGATGCTGCAGGAGCGGCGGCCACAGGGGCTGCAGCCACGGGGGCAGGAGCTGCGGCCACGGGTGCTGCAACAGGGACAGGCGCTGCGGCGGCAGGTGCGGGAGCTGCATCGGCAGTCTCCAGCATCACGACCACGGAGCCTTCCTTGACCTTGTCGCCCAGGGCAACCTTGATTTCCTTGACCACGCCAGCCTGGCTGGAGGGGATTTCCATGGAAGCCTTGTCGGACTCCACGGTAATCAGGGATTGCTCGACCTTGATGGTGTCACCCACCTTGACCAGCACTTCGATCACGCCGACTTCGGAGAAGTCGCCAATATCGGGGACCTTGATTTCTGTCAATGCCATGTTATCTGTCTCCCCTTCTTAGGCGTGCAGCGGGTTGATCTTGTCGACGTTTATGCCGTACTTCTTGATCGCTTCGGCCACGGTCGTGGCGTTGATCTTGCCTTCATCGGCCAGACCGCGCAGTGCAGCCACCACGATGTAGTGACGGTTGACTTCGAAGTGCTCGCGCAGCTTGGCACGGAAGTCCGAACGACCGAAACCGTCGGTACCCAGCACCTTATAGGTACGGCCCTTGGGCATGTAGGGACGGATCTGCTCGGCGTAGGCCTTCATGTAATCGGTCGAAGCGATCACGGGGCCGGGGTGGGCAGCCAGCTGCTGCGACACGAACGGAACCTTGGCGGCTTCCATGGGGTGCAGCATGTTGAAGCGGTCCACTTCCTGACCTTCGCGGGTCAGTTCATTGAACGACGGGCAGCTCCAGACATCGGCGGCAATGCCCCAGTCCTTTTCCAGCAGTTCCTGGGCGAAGAAGGACTCGCGCAGGATGGTGCCGGAGCCCAGCAGTTGAACGCGCAGGCCGCTCTCTGGCACCTTCTGGCCAGGCTTGACCATGTACATGCCCTTGAGGATCTGCTCTTCCGTGCCGGCTTCCAGGCCAGGCATGGGGTAGTTTTCGTTCAGCAGCGTGATGTAGTAGAAGATGTTTTCCTGGTTCTGCACCATGCGACGCAGACCATCTTGCATGATCACGGCCACTTCGTGAGCGAAGGTGGGGTCGTAAGTCACGCAGTTGGGGATGGTGTTGGCCAGGATGTGGCTATGACCGTCTTCGTGCTGCAGGCCTTCGCCGTTCAGCGTGGTACGGCCCGAGGTGCCGCCCAGCAGGAAGCCACGCGCTTGCAGGTCGCCAGCCGCCCAGGCCAGGTCGCCGATGCGCTGGAAGCCGAACATCGAGTAGTACACATAGAACGGGATCATGACCCGGTTGCTATGGCTGTAGCTGGTGGCTGCAGCAATCCAGCTGGACATGCCGCCGGCTTCGTTGATGCCTTCCTGCAGGATCTGGCCGGCCTTGTCCTCGCGGTAGTACATCACCTGGTCCTTGTCGACCGGGGTGTATTGCTGACCGTGGGGGTTGTAGATGCCGACCTGACGGAACAGGCCTTCCATACCGAAGGTACGGGCTTCGTCCACCAGGATGGGCACCACGCGGGGGCCGATGTTCTTGTCGCGCAGCAGCTGCGTCAGGAAACGCACATAAGCCTGGGTCGTGGAGATTTCACGGCCTTCGGGTGTGGGCTCCAGGATGGCCTTGAAGGTGTCCAGCGCAGGAGCGGTGAACTGCTCGTCAGCTTGCTGGCGACGGTGTGGCAGGTAGCCGCCCAGGGCCTTGCGGCGCTCGTGCAGATACTTCATTTCCGGCGTATCGTCGGCCGGCTTGTAGAAGGGAATGTCCGCGATCTGGCTGTCGGGGATCGGAATGTTGAAGCGGTCGCGGAAGGCCTTGATGTCCTCGTCGCTCAGCTTCTTGGTCTGGTGAACGTTGTTCTTGCCTTCACCGACCTTGCCCATGCCGAAGCCCTTGACGGTCTTGACCAGCAGCACCGTGGGCTGACCCTTGTGGCCGTTGGCAGCGGCAAACGCTGCGTAGACCTTCTGCGAATCGTGGCCGCCGCGGCGCAGGTTCCAGATCTCGTCGTCGGACATGTGCTCGACCATCTTCAGGGCGCGAGGATCGCGGCCGAAGAAATGCTGGCGAACGTAGGCACCGTCGTTGGCCTTGAAAGCCTGATAGTCGCCGTCGTTGCACTCCATCATGATCTTCTTGAGCACGCCGTCCTTGTCCTTGGCCAGCAGCTCGTCCCAGCCCTTGCCCCAAAGCAGCTTGATCACGTTCCAGCCGGCACCGCGGAATTCGCCTTCCAGCTCCTGGATGATCTTGCCGTTGCCGCGCACGGGACCGTCCAGGCGCTGCAGATTGCAGTTGATCACGAAAACCAGGTTATCCAGGTTCTCGCGCGATGCCAGACCGATGGCGCCCAGGGATTCCACCTCGTCCATTTCACCGTCGCCGCAGAACACCCAGACCTTGCGGTTTTCGGTGTTGGCAATGCCGCGTGCGTGCAGATACTTCAGGAAACGCGCCTGGTAGATGGCCATCAGCGGGCCCAGGCCCATGGACACCGTGGGGAACTGCCAGAAGTCGGGCATCAGCTTGGGGTGGGGGTAGCTCGACAGACCCTTGCCGTCCACTTCCTGGCGGAAGTTCAGCAGTTGCTCTTCGGAGATACGGCCTTCCAGGTAGGCGCGGGCATAGATGCCGGGCGAAACGTGACCCTGGATGTACAGGCAGTCGCCGCCGTGGTTTTCGTTCTCGGCGTGCCAGAAATGGTTGAAGCCGGCCGCAAACATATTGGCCAGCGAAGCGAAGGAGCCGATGTGGCCGCCCAGATCACCGCCTTCAGGGGGGTGAATGCGGTTGGCCTTGACCACCATGGCCATGGCGTTCCAGCGCATGTAGGCACGCAGACGACCTTCGATCTCGAGGTTGCCGGGGCACTTTTCTTCCTGGTCGACTTCGATGGTGTTCACGTAGCCGGTATTGGCCGAGAAAGGCATGTCCACGCTGTTCTGGCGAGCGTGTTCAAGCAGATCCTCGATCAGCTTGTGAGCATAGTCCGCACCTTCGCGGTCGATCACCGCAGAGAGGGCATCCATCCACTCGCGCGATTCTTGTTGGTCCAGGCCGGCAGGAAAGCCAGCGCCTTTGGGATCAGTCTGAGCTGTCATTGTGAGTGTCTCCTTCGAGAGGGGGGTAGCTTTATCACGAAGCAGTGAGTGCGGCATCACACGGGTGCGGCAAGCGCCACACCGCATAACGCGTGGCACAGCACCTTCGGGTGCTCCCCGGATTAAACCGATTCACTGTGTCGATCGCTGGCGAGTTTCGCACATTTTTTTTAAATTTCAAATTGTGCTTTGTGATTTCACTATATAAAAAAATGCTGCAAATGCACATACAGTGAAGCCTCCATAGATTGTCTTTTACGCGACAGAAATAGTCGCAGATTCCACTAGGTCTCTCCCCTACACTGGAGGCATGCAAACAAGCAATCACGAACGAGAAAAAGAGGACGCAAAAAGCGCGCAATCCGTTGCATCCCCTGTGCGCTGGTGGCGTAGCTGGTGGCGCAGCCTGTCGCCGACCCGGCAGGATCGCTATGCCGCGCTCGCGCCGCTGGCGTCGGTGCTGATGTTCATGGCTGCAATCATTGCGTCGTTCTGGTATTTGCGCACGGAAGAAGTGGATCGCGAGCAGGAGGCACTGCGCCGCGACGTGGAATACGCCCAACAACGCGTGCGCCTGCGTCTGCTGGAGCGCCAGGAGCAACTGATGCGCATGGCTCGTGACATCGGCAACCGCGAGATGCGCAAAGCCGACTTCGACGGCCGCACCGAAGCGTTGATCAGCCAATACCCCGAGCTGCAATCGATTACCTGGATCAATGACAAGCGTCAGGTTGTGTACAGCCAGTCAGCTCCGACTGTGGCCACGGATCAGCTGCGCGCCGTGGGAGAAAGCCTGCATCAGGGCGAGACCCTGCAAGCCTATGAGCAGGCCCGCGAGATGCTGCAGCCCATCTATGTGCAGGAAACAGCCCAGCCCAATGAGTTGCCGCCACTGCTGCAACTGCATGTGCCAATCAGCGCCAACAGCCGCTACCAGGGCGAGCTGCTGGCCGAGTTTTCGGTGGACAGTCTTCTGCGCTATGGCACGCCCACGGAAGTGATGGCCCGTTACGCCATCACCATGCGCGATGCCGACAACCATGTGCTGGCCGGCACTCCTCTGGCACCGCGCAAGACGCCTACCGAGCTGCTGCACTGGCGTGCCATTGCGAATGAATACGAAGTGCCCGTCTCCCCGGTGGGCACGGCGCTGATGATGCGCGCCCAGGCCTACCAGACTTCGCTGGGCGTAGTCGGTAGCGGCCTGTTCTGGCTGGTGGGCACCTTGTCGGCCATGACGGCCTGGCTGCTGCTGGCCACCTGGCGCCACACACGCCGCCGTCAGCGTGCCCAGGAGGCCCTGGTGGCCGAGACCAACTTCCGCCGTGCCATGGAAAATTCCGTGCTGACGGGCATGCGAGCACTGGATCTGCACGGCCGCATCACCTATGTGAACGCAGCCTTCTGCCAGATGACAGGCTGGAGCGAGAAGGATCTGGTCGGCCAGGTTCCACCTTATTCCTACTGGCCCGATAACGACTACGACAATCTGCATTCACAGCTGCGCGAAGAGCTGTCGGGCAAGACCATCGTTGGCGGCTTTCAGGTACGTGTGAAGCGCAAGAACGGCAGCCTGTTCGACGCGCGCCTGTATGTATCGCCGCTGATTGATGCCCACGGCCAGCATACGGGGTGGATGTCGTCCATGACGGACATTACCGAGCCCAACCGGATTCGCGAACAGCTGTCTGCCTCATACGAGCGCTTCACCATTGTGCTGGAGGCGCTGGATGCCTCTGTTTCCGTGGCCCCTCTTGGAAGTGCCGAACTGCTGTTTGCCAACAAGCTGTACCGCCAGTGGTTTGGCTCGCACACCGAAGGACATCTGCAACTGGTCGCCCAGGCTGGCAAGCTGCCGGTTCGCCACCAGCCCGAAGCCGAGAACGAAGACGGCCTCATGGGCTTGCCCACGGACACGCTGACTGCCGCACGCAGCGAGAACGCCGAGATCTTCGTGCCCAGCCTGGGCAAATGGCTGGAAGTCCGCTCGCGCTATCTAAGTTGGGTGGACGGCCGCCTGGCCCAGATGGTGATTGCCACCGACATCACCCAGCGCCGCCTGGCCGAGGAACAGGCTGCGGCCCAGGCTGAAAAGGCCCAGACCGCCAGCCGCCTCATCACCATGGGAGAGATGGCATCCAGCGTGGCGCACGAGCTCAACCAGCCCCTGACCGCCATCAGCAATTACAGCTCCGGCATGCTGACGCGCCTGGAAAACGGCACGCTTACACCCGAACAGATGAAGTTCGCACTGGAAAAGACGGCACATCAGGCGCAGCGTGCCGGGCAGATCATTCAGCGCATCCGCTCCTTCGTGAAAAAGAGCGAGCCCAATCGCATGCTGGCCCAGGTAGGCGAGATGGTGAACGAGGCGCTGGAGCTGGCCGGTATCGAGTTGCGCCGCCGCAATGTGCAGCTGACCTCGCATATTGCCGAACGCATGCCGCCAGTAATGGCCGATGCCATCCTCATCGAGCAGGTTCTCATCAATTTGATGAAAAACAGTGCTGAGTCCATTGATATGTCCGACCGCCCGCTGGGCCAACGCAATGTTGAACTGCGCGTGCGCCCTCAGGTCTTTGAAAGCCTGCCTGGTGTGGAGTTCACCGTGGAAGACACGGGCAAGGGCCTGCCGCCGGAAGTGTTGGAACACTTGTTCGAAGCCTTCTTCTCCACCAAGAGCGAAGGCATGGGCATAGGCCTGAACCTTTGCCGCTCGATTGTCGAATCACATCAGGGTCGAATGCATGCCGAGAACCTCTACAATGGAAGCGAAGTCACTGGTTGCCGGTTCTCATTCTGGCTACCGTTGGCAACGGGTGTGGAGACGACAACACTCACCACGACAAGCGAACCCATAAAGAGGACGATTGCATGAGTTTGATTCCCAAAAAAGGCACTGTTTACGTAGTTGACGACGACGAAGCAGTCCGTGATTCGCTGCAATGGCTGCTGGAAGGCAAGGACTACCGCGTGCGTTGCTTTGACTCCGCCGAGACCTTTTTGTCGCGCTACGACCCACGCGAAGTGGCCTGCCTGATCGTCGACATCCGCATGGGCGGCATGACCGGCCTGGAACTGCAGGACCGACTGATCGAGCGCAAGTCTCCTCTGCCCATCGTCTTCATCACCGGCCACGGCGATGTGCCCATGGCCGTGAACACCATGAAGAAAGGCGCGCTGGACTTCATCCAGAAGCCTTTCAACGAAGAAGAACTGCTGGGTCTGGTCGAGCGCATGCTGGATCACGCCCGCGAAGCCTTTACCGGCCACCAGCAGGCCGCCAGCCGCGATGCGCTGCTGGCCAAGCTCACGGGCCGCGAAGCCCAGGTGCTCGAGCGCATCGTCGCCGGCCGCCTGAACAAGCAGATCGCCGACGATCTGGGCATCTCCATCAAGACCGTGGAAGCCCACCGCGCCAACATCATGGAAAAGCTCAACGCCAACACTGTGGCCGATCTGCTCAAGATCGCACTGGGCCAGGGCCAGACCAGCGCTGCGGCCAAAGCGGCGGCAGCCGTCAATTAAGTGCTCCCCGCGAAATTGGAAGCCATTCCAATCGCGAGATAATCCAGGGAGCACTGGCCAGGCCTCGCGCTTTAGCCAACTCCTATTCTGATAGCTGCTAGTGCTTGTACTTCAAGGGCTAGCAGCATTTTTTATTGGTACTCCAGCAATGACAGCCCAACTCATCGACGGCAAAGCCCTCTCCGAACAACTGCGCAAGGAAGTCGCCACACGCGCGGCAGCACTCAAGGCCAAGGGCATCACGCCCGGTCTGGCCGTAGTTCTGGTGGGCGACAACCAGGCTTCCCAGGTCTATGTGCGCAACAAGGTCAAGGCCTGCGAAGACGTGGGCTTCCACTCGGTGCTGGAAAAGTACGATGCCTCCATGACCGAAGCCGAACTGCTGGCACGTGTCGAAGCGCTGAACAACGACCCCAGCATTCACGGCATTCTGGTGCAGTTGCCCCTGCCCAAGCACATCGACGACCACAAGGTCATCGAAACCATCTCCCCCGCCAAGGATGTGGATGGCTTCCACGTGGCCAGCGCCGGCGCACTGATGGTCGGCGAAGTCGGCTTCAAGGCCTGCACGCCCTATGGCTGCATGAAGATGCTGGAATCCATCGGCATGAAGGATCTGCGCGGCAAGCACGCCGTAGTCATCGGCCGCTCCAACATCGTGGGCAAGCCCATGGCCATGATGCTGCTGGCCGCCAACGCAACGGTCACCGTCGCCCATAGCGGCACCGCCGATCTGGCTGCCATGACTCGCCAGGCCGACATCATCGTCGCGGCCGTGGGCAAGGTGGACGTGCTGACCGCCGACATGGTCAAGCCCGGTGCCGTGGTCATCGACGTGGGCATGAACCGCAACGCCGAAGGCAAGCTCTGCGGCGATGTGGACTTCAACGGTGTCAAGGAAGTTGCCGGCTACATCACCCCTGTGCCCGGTGGTGTCGGCCCCATGACGATTACCATGCTGCTGGTCAACACCATGGAATCGGCAGAGCGCGCCGCAGGCTGACGCCCTCCGAGCCGCCCCGCGGCTTCTCCCTCTCTGGCTCTGATCGCCCGAGGGGGGCGACAGCTTTGCTGCGCGGTGGCGCTTGCACGCAGTCCTGGCGCGAGCACGCTTCTGACCACAGGCTGACGCTATGAAGGCGATAGCAATAAATACCCTGAGAGCGCTTGATTTTCCCGACCTTGCCGGCACTTAATACAGCATGAGCAATCCACTTCTCGAATCCTCCTCCCTGCCCTTGTTTGACCGCATTCAGCCTGCGGATGTGGCACCCGCCATCGACACTTTGCTGGCCCGTGCCAGCGAGGCGCTGGAGACCGTGGTTGCACCGGACTTCCCCGCACAGTGGGAGGCCATCTCTGCCGTGCTGGACGTGGCGACTGAAAAGCTGGGCACTGCCTGGTCGGCCATCAATCACCTCAACAGCGTTGCCGACACCCCGGAGTTGCGCGCGGCCTATAACGAAGCCCTGCCCAAGGTCACCGAGTTCTGGACCAATCTGGGCGCCGATGAACGCCTGTACGCCAAGTACAAGGCCATTGACCCGGCCAGCCTCAACAAGGAGCAGCGCGCCGCCTGGGACCATGCCATGCGCGGCTTTGTGCTCTCGGGCGCCGAACTGCAGGGCGCTGCCAAGGAACGCTTTGCGCAGATTCAGGCCCGCTCGGCCGAGCTGGCCCAGAAATTCAGCGAGAACGCGCTGGACGCCACCGATGCCTTTGCCTACTACGCCAGGATTGACGAGCTGGACGGCGTTCCGGCCGATGTGATCGCTGCGGCCAAGGCCGGCGCCGAAGCCGATGGCAAGGAAGGCTACAAGCTGACGCTTAAGATGCCCAGCTATCTGCCGGTGATGCAGTTTGCCAAGAGCAGCGCACTGCGCGAAAAGATCTATCAGGCTTATGTGACCCGGGCCTCCGACCAGGCCGAGGGCGACGGCAAGCGCTTTGACAACACCGCCGTGATGAAGGAAATTCTCGCCCTGCGTCTGGAAGAGTCCCAGTTGCTGGGCTACAGCAATTTCGGCGAAGTCTCGATCGTGCCCAAGATGGCCGATTCGCCCCAGCAGGTCATAGACTTTCTGCGCGATCTGGCGCAACGTGCCCGCCCCTATGCCGAAAAGGACGTGGCCGATCTGCGCGCCTTTGCCCAGACCGATCTCGCCATTGCCGACCCCAAGCCCTGGGACTGGGCCTTCATCGGCGAAAAGCTCAAGGAGGCCCGCTATTCCTTCAGCGAGCAGGAACTCAAGCAATACTTTCCAGCCCCCAAGGTGCTGGCCGGCCTGTTCAAGATTGTCGAGACCCTGTTCGAAGTCTCCATCCGCCGCGATGAAGCCCCGGTCTGGAACCCCTGCGTGGAGTTCTACCGCATCGAGCGCTCCAGCGCACAAGGCCCACAGTTGGTCGGCCAGTTCTACCTGGACCCGCAGGCGCGCAAGGGCAAGCGCGGCGGCGCCTGGATGGACGATGTGCGCACGCGTTGGCTGCGCCCCGACACCCATCAGCTGCAAACGCCCGTGGCCCATCTGGTCTGCAATTTCGCATCCGGCGTGGACGGCAAACCCGCGCTGCTCACGCACGATGACGTGATCACCCTGTTCCACGAAACCGGCCACGGTTTGCACCACATGCTCACGCAGGTCAACGAACGCGATGTCTCGGGTATTGCCGGCGTGGAATGGGATGCAGTCGAGCTGCCCAGCCAGTTCATGGAAAATTTCTGCTGGGAGTGGGATGTGCTCAAGCACATGACTGCCCATGTGGACACGGGCGAGGCCTTGCCCCGCGCGCTGTACGACAAGATGATTGCGGCCAAGAACTTCCAGTCCGGCATGCAGACCCTGCGCCAGATCGAGTTCGCGCTGTTCGACATGCTCCTGCACACCGAGCACAACCCGGCAGACGACTTCATGGCGCTGCTGAACCAGGTGCGCGCCGAGGTGTCCGTGCTGCAATCGCCAGCCTACAACCGCATGGCACACACTTTCAGCCATATCTTTGCTGGTGGTTATGCCGCCGGTTACTACAGCTACAAATGGGCCGAGGTGCTGAGCGCGGACGCTTATGCGGCTTTTGAAGAAACCATGTTGGCCGATGGCTCGCCCAACCCCGAGACCGGCCGCAAGTACCGCGAGTCGATTCTGGAAGCCGGCGGCAGCCGCCCTGCCATGGAGTCCTTCAAGGCCTTCCGTGGCCGCGAGCCGCAGATTGACGCCCTGCTTCGCCACCAAGGCATGAGCCAGGCCGCCTGAGCCTTCTGCTGCCACCTGCCCAAAAGCGCCCTGCCCGGGCGCTTTTTCATGCCTGCCATTGCCCCGATAAGAGAGACCCAAGACTGACGCAAGCTGACTCACGCAACGAGGTCAGATCAAGACAAGCCTGAGCATGGGAGCAGACAGTCCTACATGCAAGCTATGCTCTGCCCATTGGCGCTTGCACCCTCAAACCACTTCATTGACCAAGATTGAGATGTCACGATCTTTCATTGCCCGGCCTTCGGCCGAGAAGCCGACCTCCGGCAACGCCCTGCTGCTGACAATGCTTGTAGCCGCCTTTGCCGCATTGGCGAGCGGAGTCAGCCTGGCTCAGAATCTCTACCGCAGCGTGGGCCCTGACGGGCGGGTCACCTATTCCGACCGGGCCATCGGCCCCAACGCCAAGCCCAGTGCCGACGCCGTGAGCAACACCGATGGCCCGGCGTCTTCGGCCAACGCGCAACTGCCTTACGACTTGCGCCAGACTGCCAACCGCTATCCCGTCACGATCTATACGGGCAAGGACTGCGAGCCCTGCGACGAGGCCCGATCTCATCTACAAAACCGCGGCATCCCATTCAACGAACGCAGCATAGACACCAGCAGCGACGTGGCAGCGCTCAGAAAGCTCAGCGGGCAGGACAGCCTGCCCTTTGCCACCATCGGCAACCAGCACCTCAAGGGTTTTGGCGCCGACAGCTGGGACCAGTACCTGAGCGCGGCCGGCTACCCCAAGCAGCCCCAGTTGCCGAAGAGCTACAAAGCTCCCGCTGCCAAGCCCCTGACCGCGCCGGCAGCAGCCGCTGCCGAAGCAGCCAAGCCCGCCGAGCGTCCTGCACGCATCACGGCGCCAGCAGCCCCGCCCCCTGGCGCGCCCACGCCCGAAAACCCAGCAGGCCTGCGCTTCTAGGAGGCAGAAACTTTCAATAAAATCAGCCTCTAACGCTTATCCATAAGGCGTTAGCAGCTATCAATTTCACAAAAAAAGCCACCTGCACAAGCAGATGGCTTTCCGGCCGCAGATTGCTGCTTAGTATTCCAGCGTCTGCACGCCTTGTGCGGTTCCCAGCAGGCACACCGCAGCCTTTTGGTGGGCAAACACGCCGACGGTCACGACGCCGGGCCACTGGTTGACTTCGGACTCGAAGGCCAGCGGCTCGGCGATCTTCAGACCACGGACATCCAGAATATGCTGGCCGTTGTCGGTCACCAGCGGCGAACCATCCTTCATGCGAATCTGCGCCGTCACGTCAGCGCCCATGGCTTCGAAGCGACGCGCGATCTGGGCTGCCGCCATGGGGATGACTTCCACGGGCAGCGGAAAATTGCCCAGCACTTGCACGCGCTTGGATTCATCGGCAATACAGACAAAACGCTGAGCCAGCGCCGCCACGATCTTCTCGCGCGTCAGCGCCGCACCGCCGCCCTTGACCATATAGCCCTTGCCGTCGATCTCGTCGGCACCGTCGATATAGACAGCCAGGCTGGTGACTTCATTGGCATCGAATACCTTGATGCCCAGGGCCTTCAGGCGCTCGGTACTGGCCACGGAGCTGGAGACGGCGCCAGGAATCTGATCCTTGATGGTGGCCAGTGCATCAATGAACTTGTTGACCGTGGAGCCTGTGCCCACGCCCACAATTTCACCAGCGACCACATATTTCAGGGCAGCTTGTCCGACCAAAGTTTTCAGTTCATCTTGAGAAAGAGGTGCAGCAGATGTCGTCATGAGGGAAAATCCAGGTAATCCTGCGATTATCCCCATGTCTCTTATTCCTTACTCACTGACGCGTCCTATTCTTTTCGGCATGGACCCCGAAGCGGCCCACGACCTCACCATGAACTTCATGGCCAAGGGTCAAAATACCTTGCTCCAGAAAGCCTGGGCGCGCCCTCTGATCAGCGACCCCATCGAGCTCGCCGGCCTCAAGTTCCCAAACCGTGTGGGCATGGCCGCAGGCCTGGACAAGAATGCGCGCTGCATCGATGCGCTGGCTGCCATGGGTTTCGGCTTTGTGGAAGTGGGCACCGTCACGCCCCGCCCCCAGCCCGGCAATCCCAAGCCCCGCATGTTCCGCATCCCAGAAAAAAATGCGCTGATCAACCGCCTGGGCTTCAACAACGAAGGCCTGGATGCGTTCCTGGCCAATGTGCGTCGCTCGCAAGTGCGCGCAAAAGCAGGAAACAATGGCGGCGCCATGTTGCTGGGCCTGAACATCGGCAAGAACGCCACGACCCCCATCGAAGAGGCCACCAGCGACTACATCAAGGCGCTGGACGGCGTGTATCCTCATGCCGACTATGTGACGGTCAACATCAGCTCGCCCAACACCAAGAATCTGCGTGCGCTGCAAAGCGACGAGGCGCTGGATGCGCTGCTGGGTGCGGTCGCCAATCGCCGCGAACAGCTTTCCAGCCAGCATGGCAAGCGCACGCCGGTGTTCGTGAAGATCGCTCCCGACCTCGATGAAGAGCAGGTCGGCGTGATTGCGGCAACGCTGGAGCGCCATGGCATGGATGGCGTGATTGCCACCAACACCACCATCAGCCGCGATGCCGTCAAGGGTCTGCAGCATGCCGAAGAAGCTGGCGGACTGTCCGGCGCGCCCGTGCTCGAAGCCAGCAACCAGATCATTCGCCAACTGCGCTCAGCCCTTGGCAGCCGCTTTCCCATTATTGGCGTGGGCGGCATCCTGAGCGGCGCCGACGCCGTGAGCAAGATCCGCGCAGGTGCTGATGTGGTGCAGATCTACAGCGGCCTGATCTATCGCGGCCCCGATCTTGTGACCGAAGCCGCCCAGGCCATCGCCCATATGCACTGAGTTTGACGCGTGGCCTGGCCGCGCCAAAAGAAACAGCCCGTCATGCCTGAGCCTGACGGGCTGTTTTTTCATGACCCTTCAGCTGCGTGCACGTTGCTGCAGTTTGAGGATCCAGGGCAGTGCTGCGCTACCCCAGCGAATCAGCTTGCGTGGTCCCAGAACCATGAGCAAGCCCCCCGCTGCCGCGGTTGCCAGCGGATGCAGGCGAACAAAAGACAGCAGTCGCTCAGGCAAGGGAGCCTCTGCGTCCACATGCGCAGGCTGCGTGCTGCGCAAGGCCAGCGCCTGCGCCTTGGCAGCGGCTCGGGCCTTGATGCGCGCGCGTTGCTTGGCAATGCGCGACAGCACCAGCTTTTGCTCGGCGGTCGCTTCATCCCAGAGCCGAGCATCCATGCCTGCGGGCTTGACGGGCTCCAACTCTGTGGATCGCGAATCGGGAGAGATGCTGTTCATGCTAAATCCTCTCCTTCATCGCCTGCCAATCCGATTTGAGCTCGCGCCGCGTGAGCCTGAATGGACTGGAGAGTTGATTGACAGCTTCCAGCAGTCGCCACAGCCCCAGGCCCCAGACCAGAACCCAGCCACCGACCAGCAGCCACGCCACCAGCTGACGATGCTCGCTATCCCAGAACTGCACGAGCACAGCCATGGACAGGACAATGAGCACAACCACGGTAAGTGCGCCGAGCACAATGGCCAGCACCGCCAGCGTTTGCATGCTGCGCTTGTGCTGTTGCCACTCAAGCTGCGCAAGATCAACACGATCTTCGGCCGCGATCGCGGCCTCGTTGAGATTGGCACGCCAGCGCTCCAGCAGGGAATCAAGACCTAGTAGTGAAATCAAATTCACAGGCACTTGTCCTTTTGCAGCTCAGCAATGCTTAGCGACGGCCCAGCATGAAACCCAGCAGCGCACCCACTGCCAGCGCGGCACCGGCGACGCGCCAGGGTTCGTCGTGGGCATAACGATCCGCCACATCGGCAGCTTCGCGCGCCTGACGAGCGGCGTCCTGAGCCGCACGCACGGCAGACTCGCGCACGTTGGCCATGCCGTCGTCGATGCGCTGACGAAGCACGCTGATTTCAGGAAGCTTGTCCAGTTCACGGGCAGACAGCAGACCGCGCAGATCGCTGACCAGTTTTTCCAGATCGTCTTGGGCGGTGGAAACGGCGTCGGAAACAGAGCGTGACATATCGATCCTTTCAATGTGACGAAATTGGAATATCGCATGCACTTGGCAGTGCACCAAGATAGCTGCGAGACAGCAAGCATCAGGGCCGGCCGCTCATAAAACCTGCAGCATGTGAACATCTTACAGAAAACGCACCGCCTCCAAGAAACTCGCGGGCCTGCGGCACTGTCGGACAGCAGCGAAACTGCCTCATGTCAAGGAATATAAAGCCGTTCAAGGCTCCAAACCAATCTGTTTGCTGCAGCAGCCTTTACGTTGGCGCAGCAGAGCGACCTCAGTCTGAGCTCAGGCATGCCGTGCATGCATAGCTTGACCTCCAGCATCTGCCGCCAAGCAAAACGGATTACATACGGCAACACACTGATTGCTTAACAGTTCATTAATAAAGTGGCTGCATGCTCGGCAACAAGTCATCTGCTTGCGGGAGTTCCATTCAAAAAACGCTTAAGCAAGCGAAGACTTGACTCAAATCAAGTGGCGCAAACGGCAACTTTCATATAGTCAATTAGATATAAAAGATATTAATTTAATACTCTTTTATGTTTAAAGCATCAGGGTTTTCTGGTGCCAGTGCGACGATGAAAGGAAGGGCCATGCCACTTCAGAAACGAGAACTCTCCGACTGCGCAACCAGCAGTTCGGCCTGCACCTGCAGCACTCCATCCATTACCCAGGCACCTCAGCAGACAGTGACTGCGCCCACCAAGCGCGGTTTTTTGCAGGATTTGATTGCCATGGCCGCCAGCCTCGGTGTTGCGGGCAGCGCCCGCGCAGCGCTGCCCGGCGACCCCAGCTTCCAGCCCCTGCGCCGACCCGGCATGCAAGGCAAGCGCTTCGGCATGCTGGTCGATATGCGCAAATGCATTGGCTGCCAGGCCTGCACAGTGAGCTGCTCGGTCGAAAACCAGCCCCCCATCGGCCAGTTCCGCACCACGGTGCTGCAATACGAAATCGACCAAGCCGGCGACACGGCTGCCGCCATGGTCAGTCTGCCGCGGCTATGCAACCACTGCGACGAACCGCCTTGCGTGCCCGTCTGCCCGGTGCAAGCCACATTTCAGCGCACCGACGGGATTGTTCTTGTCGATAACGAGCGCTGCGTGGGCTGCGGCTATTGCGTGCAGGCCTGCCCCTACGACGCGCGCTTCATCAATCACGAAACGCAGACCGCCGACAAATGCACCTTCTGCGAACACCGCCTGGAAGCCGGTCTGCTGCCCGCCTGCGTGGAAAGCTGCGTGGGTGGCGCGCGCGTGATTGGCGATCTGAACGACGCGCACAGCGAAATCAACCAGCGCATCAATGCTCACAAGGACGATATCAAGGTCCTCAAGCCCGGCATGAAGACCAAGCCGCACGTCTTCTACATCGGTCTGCCCGATGAGTTTGTGAACGGTGTCGATGGTCAGGCCACGGTTCGCCTTGTTGCCGAACATCTGTGAAAGGAGTGCCCTCATGCAAATCATTGAACTCCTGACCCCAGCCTACGAAGCGGCATGGTTGCCATGGGCCGTGCAGTATTTCTTTCTGGTCGGCATGGCCACGGGGGCCGCACTGCTGACTTCGGCCTGTGCGCTCGGGCCGGCCCAAGGCTTGCTCCAGCGCCTGCTGCCCACAGCGGTGCTGGTGCTGGCCATGAGTGCGATTGCCGCACCGGTGGCCCTGCTGGCCGACCTACACCAGCCTGCGCGCTTCTGGCATTTCTATGCCCACCTCACGCCCTGGTCGTGGATGAGCCTGGGTGCCGTGCTCATGCCCACGTTTGTCGGGCTGTGCGTGTTGATGTGCGCGCTGTGGTGGCTGGGCAAGCAGCGGTTGATGCGCCTGCTGGTGCCTGTACTGGTGCTGTCCACGCTCAGCATCGTGGTCTACACGGGCGCCGAAATCATGGTCATCCGATCGCGCCCGCTGTGGAACACGCTGTGGGTACCGATCAATCTGGCACTCAGCGGCTGGCTGGCCACCGTGGGCATGGGCTTTGTGCTCTACCGCTTTCTGCCCCGATCCTTGCAGCCCGATGCTGCAGCCCTGCAAGGGCTGCGCAATCTGGGCCTTTGGCTGGCCACCGGCCTGATCGCCAGCGCCCTGACCTGGGGAATTGCCGGCATCGCGGGCCAGAGCCCTTCATTTGACATGGCTGTGCGCCTGTTCAATGAGTTCCCCGTCTGGCGCATCTCCATGCTTGGTTCGGCCGTGTTTGGAGCAGCCGTGGTGATGGCCCTGCTGCGCGGCGAGCATCGTCTGGCAGCCAAGGGCTACACCCTGGTGCTGGGCACCGGCCTGGCGGCATCTGCCTGGGCCTTCCGCTGGGCACTATTCATGGGCGTGCAGGGCGTGCCCAAATTCGGCGCCGGCCTCTATCTCTACAGCATGCCACTGGGCGGTGACGGCCTGATGGGCATGCTGGGCATGGCAGGCCTGTGCGTGGCACTGGTTGCGCTGACCACCTGGGCGCTGGAGCTGTTTCCGGTACGCAAACGAGCGGGCACTGTTTAAGAATCAAGCCAAATACGCCTAAAACGTAATATTAGCAAGCGCTTGCAGCTATCAATATCATAGAACCACTGCTGCGCTTGCCCTTCCCCATACCAAGGGCAAGACCATGAATGACAAGAAACTCTCCCCTGAGCAATCACAAGACATCGAGGCCGATCGCACCGATGCCAGCCGCCGCCGCATGCTGCTGCGCGGCGGTGCCGTCGCAGGCGGTCTGGCAGCTTTTGCCGCAGGCTATGGCGAAACCGTGGCCAAGGGAGCCAAGGGGCTGATCACCGGCAGCTCGGGCAAAGCCACCCAGAGCGCCACGCGCGGCAACTCGCTGATGCCCGAATTCCGCATCGACCCCGTCAGCGGCAAACTGACGACCCAGCCCGGCCAGGTGGTCAGCCCCTCCTCGTGTCTGGGCTGCTGGACGCAGTGCGGCGTGCGTGTGCGCGTCGATACTGCCGACAACCGGATCATCCGTATCGCCGGCAACCCTTATCACCCGCTGGCCACCACCCACCCCGCGCCCATGGAAACACCGGTTCGCGAGGTCTACGCCATGCTGGGCGGTGACAACGGACTGGAAGGACGTGCCACCAGTTGCGCCCGTGGATCGGCCATGCTCGAGCACCAAAAAGCACCGCACCGCGTTCTCAAGCCGCTCAAGCGCGTTGGTCCACGCGGCTCCGGCCAGTGGAAGAGCATCACGCTCGAAGAGCTGGTTCAGGAAATCTGCGAAGGCGGCGATCTCTTCGGCGAAGGCCATGTGGATGGCCTGCGCGCCATCCGCGACGTCAACACGTTGATCGATGAAGCCAATCCCGAATACGGCCCAAAGTCCAACCAATTGCTGGTGACGGAGGCCGCCAACGAAGGCCGTACTCCGCTGGTCAACCGCTTTGCCAAACAATCGTTCGGCACCATCAACGTGTCCAACCACGGCTCTTACTGCGGCCAGACCTACCGGGTGGGCACGGGCGCGGCGCTGGGCGATATGGCCGGCATGCCCCACGGCAAGCCGGACTGGAAGAATTCGCGCTTCGGCCTGTTCATAGGCACCTCGCCGGCGCAGTCCGGCAACCCGTTCCAGCGCGTGGGCCGCGAGCTGGCCGAGGCCCGTTCGCGCGGCGAGAACACCTATAAATATGTGGTGGTCTCACCCATGCTGCCCACTTCGTCCAGCCATGCGGCAGGTGACAACAACCGCTGGCTGCCCGTCAAACCCGGCAGCGACCTGGCGCTGGCCATGGGTCTGATCCGCTGGATCATCGACAACGAGCGCTATGACAAGCAGTTTCTGACCCAGCCCGGCCCCGCCGCCATGGCGGCAGTGGGCGAGGCCTCGTGGAGTAACGCCACGCACTTGCTCATCAACGAACCCAAGCACCCCCGCTTTGGCCAGTTCTTGCGCGGCGCGGACATCGGCCTGCCCATGCCGGAGCCAGTGGACGAAAAAACACCTGCCGAAGACGTGTACGTGGTGCAACTGGCCGATGGCTCGCTGGCCGCTCACACCGTGGCCCAGAGCGCCGAGCTGATCATGGAGCGTGAGTTCACTCCCCGCAAGGCTGCAGATGCGACCGAAGAACCCACTCCAATTGCTGTCTGCACCGCCTTCGTCAAACTGCGCACTGAAGCGCACAAAAAGACGATAGAGGAATACGCTGCTCTTTGTGCCGTGCCCGTAAAGGAAATTGAAGACCTGGCGCTCGAGTTCACCAGTCATGGCAAACAGGCCGTGGCCAACTCCCACGGCGGCACCATGAATGGCTCCGGCTTTTACACCGCCTACGCCATCGCCATGCTCAACAACCTGATCGGCAACTTGAACGTACGCGGCGGCTGGGTGATGGACGCAGGGCCATTTGGCCCCTTCGGCCCCGGCCCACGCTACAACTTTGCGCAGTTTGAAGGTGCCGTCAAACCCAAGGGCGTGGCCCTGTCGCGCACCAAGTTCCCCTACGAGAAGACCAGCGAGTTCCGACGCAAGAAAGAAGCGGGCCAGAACCCCTACCCCGCCAAGGCGCCCTGGTACCCCGCGCCCGGCGGCCTTTCCAGCGAGATGCTGGCCGCCGGAGTGCTGGGCTACCCCTACCCGGTCAAGGCCTGGATCAACCATATCAGCAACCCCATCTACGCCATGTGCGGTTTCGAGAATGCACTGGCCGATTCGGTCAAGGACGTGAAAAAGCTGCCGCTGTTTGTCTCGGTGGACCCCTTCATCAACGAGACCTCGGCCCTGGCCGACTACATCGTGCCGGACACCGTCACCTATGAGAGCTGGGGCATTGGCGCGCCATGGGCCGACGTGGTGGCCAAGAGCAGCACGGTGCGCTGGCCCACCGTCGATGCCGCTACCGCCAAAACGGCCGACGGTCAGCCCATCAGCTTCGAGAGCTTTGTCTTTGCCGTTGCCAAGCAGCTGGGTCTGCCTGGTTTTGGCAAGAACGCCATGTCCACCAAAGACGGCGAGCCGCTCGATCTGGAAAACGCCGAAGACTTCTATCTGCGCGGCATCTGCAATATCGCCTACCAGGCGGGCAAGCCCGTGCCCAAAGCCAGCGATGACGACATCGCAATCACCGGCCTCGAGAAATGGATGCCGTCGCTGCAAAAGCGTGTCGCCCCTGAGGAAGTGCGCCGCGTCGCCATGGTCATGAGCCGTGGCGGTCGCTTCGACAAGGTCGAAGACGCCTGGGAGGGCGACCAGCTCAAGCTGCAGGCCAAGTTCCCGGCCACGTTCTGGCACGAAGGTCTGTCCCGGATGCGCCACTCCATGACCGGCGAGCGCTACAGCGGCTGCCCCACCTGGTACCCCACGCGCCTGGCCGACGGCTCGGACATGCGCCAAGTGTTTTCCGAGCAAGACTGGCCGCTGACCATGACCAGCTACAAGTCCAACCTGATGAGCAGCATGTCCATCGCCGCCTCACGCCTGCGCCAGGTGCACCCGCACAATCCTGTGAGCATCAACAAGGCCGACGCGGCAAAGCTGGGCATAGCCAATGGCGACCACATCGAACTCAGCACCCCCGGCGGCAAACTCCAAGGCGTGGCCCTGGTACGCGCTGGTATCGCGCCCGGTGCGATCGCCATTGAACATGGCTACGGTCACAAGCAACTGGGCACCGTGTCCCACAAGGTCGACGGCCAGCCCACCCATGCCAACCCACAGCACGGCAATGGCGTGAACCTCAATGCTCTGGGCTTTACTGATCCGACCCGACCTGAAAAGGACAATGTATGGATCGACTGGGTATCGGGGGCAGTGGTCAGGCAAGGGCTGCCAGTGAGAGTGAGAAAGGCTTGATAAGGGCCTAAAGCTCTGGCGGGCGATCGGGATGGAAAGTCCCGTCGCTCGCGCCTACGAGGGATGGCATTGAAACGACTGCCAACAACTTGCGGCGATATCTTGAACCTGGCGAGGAGCAACCGTATTGCCGACCATTGGCTTGCAACAAGAATCTGGGCCGGATTAGGCTCGCCCCGACATCGGACATGACAAACCACAAGCACCACTCCTGAGTGATCGTCTTTCAGCTTCTCCGAAAACTCAAAAAAGGTAATAAATCCACGAAATACTATTCAATCAAATGGGACAGTACATTATTTACAATTAAAAACCACTGGATATTGGTATTAAAAATCGAGAAGAACAAGATTGCTTTCTTCTCGGAAAATATTCGTATACAGCCATCTAAATATAGACAATTATATTGTTTTGAAACTTACACTTAAAAACAATAATGAAATCATCTGATTTCGCTTCATTGTTGATAGCAATGCAGTTCTATATTTCAATAAATTGCACAAATAACGATAGCAGATCAACAGAATCCTAATTCGTGCCCAAACAAGGTATTTCTGTTTTCATCCGGCTTATTGAAACTGCCATTAACCGAAAGAACGTTTTGGAACAGGCATCTGCGAAGCCAAAACGCAAATCCGGTTGGCATTGATCATTGTGCACTGGCAAATGGTCTTTCGCCTGAATTAATCCCCGTGGTCTGAGAACTCGCTATTCAAAGGAATGATCATGAAAAAGTCTTTGATTGTCATGGCGGTTGCTGCCTTGGCTGGTGTGGCATCTGCTGCGACCAATACGGGGACCAATGCGTCCTCAGGAACTTATTCCTCGGTTGCCAGCTCCGGCACAGGCAGCGCTGTGAGCTTCAATAGTGCGACGGCCAGCGCTCAAGCAAGCGGCTTTGGAACCAGCACCGGCACCACCGGCTCTTGGGGGCCTGTGGCCTCGGGGCAATCGAGTGTCGGCGGAAGCGCCTCCACCACAGGAACCGTCAGCAGTCTTGCTGCGACCAGCGGAGGCGGCGTTGCCGGCGGCTACGGAACCACCAACGCCAACGCACATTCGGACGTAGGCAGCAATTACCTCGGCCACGCTCCCGGCAAGTTGGTCAGCGGTGGCGCCGGAGGCTACGCCAACTCGAGCACCAACAATGTGGCTGGAACTGCATCCATCGGCAACGGCATTGCGGTGGTGAACAGCACTGCCCATACCAACTCCAACTTTGGCGGGAACTCGCAGGCGATCTCGGGCCCGGGAGGAACCTCGACCAGCAATAACTCCGGCGCCTCCTCTGTCGGCAACGCGACAACTACCGGCTTCAGCCTGGGCACAGCCTTCGGAGGCTCCAATGGTGGTGGAACTTCGGGCAATGCTTATGGATGGGCGAACTCGGCCGCCAACTAGATAAAGTCCGTGAACTCAGTTGTATTGCCCCCGAGTTGAGGCGTCCCAAGTCAAGACTCGGGGACAAAGGAGAAACAGCATGAAAGCCTCAATAGCCTTGCTAAGCCTTTGTGTCCCTTTGTGCAGCTTTGCGCAGAATGCCGATAGCAGTGCACAAAGCCTCTCCAGCTCCTCGTCAGTGGGAGCACAACAGAATCAATCCATCACCATCGTGAATCCGGTTGCCGCGGCGGACAGCCGATCGGTATCCAGCATCGAAAGCAGGTCGACCTCAAGCTCGGATCAAAACATCACGACCAGCGGAACCACCACCCAGAATCTGAACAACACGGTATCCGGGACATCCAGGAACATCGTCGAGTACAGCGGTACTTACACCGTGAAGAACGTTCCCAGCGTGAACGGCCCCAATCTCACGACCAGCAATGACACCTGCATGGGCAGCAGCAGCGGCAGTGCCAATGGCCCTGGCTTTGGCGTGAGCTTCGGCACAACCTGGACGGACGAGCATTGCAAACGCCTGAAAATGAGCCGTGAGCTCTGGAACAAGGGCATGAAGGCAGCTTCTCTGGCAATGGACTGCATGGATCCCGCCGCTCGCGTGGCACTGGAGATCACGGGTTCTAAATGCCCGCAATCCATGACCGCAGACGAGCGCCGCAACAACTACGGGCCGGATGCTTCGGCACAAGGCAGTCCTGCACCGTCCACCACGCAGGCCGTTTCTGGCACCAGTCTCGAGCAGGCAATCGAGCCCAGGCAAACGGCAAGCCTCTATCCGAACTGACGAGCGCTCAGGCCAATCCTGGCGGGCGGCACAAGGGCAGCCTGAGCCTGGGCGAATTCTGTGAAATGCAGCAGCAATCCGTGCAATGACCAGGGCTCTGGTCCAAGCCAAACACGGTTGGTGCTGCTGTGGAATCTCTGTCTCGTGGAAGGGCAAATCCATCTCAGCCTGATCCATTGTGGACTGCAAGTCCTCCTGAATCCTCTCCATCCAGGCAAACCTAATCTCGCGGGCTGTTGCGATACGCTAGCATCCTCTTTGCGCCTTGGTGCTCCGTCACATCGTGTGGGATTTCTCCGCCTGCCCCTTCGAGATCCGCTCCATTTATCAGTCATGCCCATCTATGTCGCTCTGCTGCGGGCCGTCAATGTCGGCGGAACCGGCAAACTCCCCATGGCGGAGTTGAAGTCCATGTGCGAGGCCGAAGGGTTTGCGCAGGTACAGACCTATATTGCCAGCGGCAATGTGGTGCTGGATGCAGATTGCACCGAGCAGCAGCTCAAGTCGGCATTGGAGCGACGCCTGGCCAGTTATGCGGGTAAGCCCGTGGATGTCATCGTGCGAACGGCCCGGGAGATGACGGAAGTGCTGGCCAACAACCCCTTTCCCGAATCCCCGGGCAACCGCACTGTTGCCATCTTTCTCGATGAAGCACCACCTGCAGACACGCTGACCCAGATCAAAGGTCGCAAGGACGAACAACTGCAGTTGGGACGGCGCGAGATCTATGTGGCTTATGGTGCAGGAATGGGCAGTTCCAAGCTCAGAATTCCAGCAGCAGCCCAAGGTACGGCCAGAAATATCAACACGATTGCCCAATTGGTTGAAATGGCGACAGCACGCCATGAGGTTGCGACACGGGAAAAGCGCTGATACCCGCTTGAGCCAGTCTCACGCAGGCGGTGAAAGCGGCACAGCCACCTGTACATCTCATCCTTTGTCTTGGCTCAGGCAGGCTCTTTCTATCCACTCTTGCTCATGAATGCGTAGTGTTCTGCTACCGGCACCGGTTTGCGCGCACTCGAATGTACGGAGCCCTGCTCCGTGAAGAGAAAAGGATAGAAGCTCATGCAAGCATCATTGCCCATGCCGGCCACCTCGGCTTCCCAGCCTTCCCAACGCAAATCACGGTAGAAGTCGCGCAGCCCACCCGTGAAAGCCCATTGCACAAAAGCCGTATGCCTCATCTCCAGCGATTCCCAGGCCCAGGTGTCTGGAGCCAGATAATGGACGGCCCCCAGATCCTCGCCCAGAGCCCCGCCATTGATGGCAAAGAATCCACCCAGGGCATCGTCGGCAATCAGCAAAAATCCGCTGCTGCGCGCGCGATTCCACGCAGCGAGATCGCGTGTGAGCCGGGGATGCCCCGAGCCCAGCATTCTGAGCCAGCCCCCGTCGATGAGAATTCCACCGGTTCCATGAGCCATGGCCCCCAGCGGCGAGCGTGTCGTGACCTGCAAAGCAAGCAACACGGAGTCTCTCTGAGCCGAGGGAGGAAGACATTCGACAGGAATGCTCGCGTCCTGCGCCCAGGCTTGTATCAGTGGCAAGGCCGGATCGTCGCGCTCCAAAAGTTCTGCCAGTGCACGCATCGATCTCCTTTGATGCAAAAGTCAACAACATCGGAATTCTGACATTTGATCTTGGTATCCAGAAGCCTCGTGAAAGGCTTCAAATCGGTGCATGGCTCGACATTGACGTGATGGCTCATTCGCCAGGCATGGGCTCCGGCGGCTGGCTGGCGCCTGGCAGTGTCTGGACCGCTTGCACGGAATGAGGGTGCGCCTGATGCAGCCCTAAGGTGCAGCCAAAGGGATCCAGCAGCATTGCCGCAGCTGCACCAAGGCTTGTGACGATAGGACCTCGGTACAAAACTGCCCCTCTTTGTTCAAGTTCCTGTACCGCTTCCTGCAGATCAGCCACCTCCCAATAGACTGTCGCCCCACCGGCTCCCCCCGGACACTTGCTGTCCTGCGGATGGAAACCGATCAGACATCCCGGCGTCCGGATAAAAGCGTAGTGATGATTCTCGTATTGCACCTGGGTCTGAAACAATTCGGCATACCAGATAGCAGCGGCATCAATATCTTGCACAAACAGCACGACGGATTCAATTTGCTTCAGCAACATAAGCTTTCAAAGACTCTGCAAAACAGCGGCCCACAAATGTAGCGCTGACCTGGTACTGAAAAGCGGCCGATATGCAGAAACCGAGATCTTCTGAGAAGCATGCCGCACAGGAGCCAGGAGCAACCGATCTCCGAGAATGTCGCTTCCTCCTCAACCGCCATTGGGTGGCACTCTGAAGCCCGCCCCTACTCGCGCCTCGGCGCGCTCCAGCCAGTTCCGGACTTGTGCCAGCCACCGCAACGCGCGGAGTTCCCCGGACTTTGCCACTTCAAGCGAGTTGAGGTTCTGAGCTGCTGCCCTGTCACTCAAGGCCCCATATTCCTCGCCGCGGTCTTCAATTCGATGATTTTTCATGGTCAGCCAATGGTCTACAGACACCTGACATCTGTAAAGTTGAATGACCTAACCATTCAATTCAGAAAATCTGAATAATAAATCATGCGAAACCTCAATCTCGACCAACTGCAGACGCTGATTGCCATCGCCGATCTCGGCACCTTCGCCGCAGCGGCCCAGGCGCTGCATCTGGCACCACCTACGGTCAGCCTGCATATCAAGGAGCTGGAGGCACGCATGAACGCCACGCTGTTGCTGCGGGGCAGGCGCCAGGCGGAGCTGACATCGGCCGGCCTGGTACTGGTGCAGAAGGGACGCAAGCTGCTGGAGGCCGGAGACGACCTGATCGATCAGGTGCAGCGTCACGCCAGCGGCCGCGCCGGCCTAGTCAAGGTAGGCGTATCGGCCGGGGTCAATATCCGGCTGTTTCCGTTGATGCTCGACGCCCTGAGCCGCCGCAGCCCGGGCATTGACATCAAGCTGGAGGCTGTTGGCTCGGCCGACTCCATGCTGCGCCTCAAGGCCGGAACACTCGATATCGCCCTGGTCGCCAGCCCGCAGGCGGAGACGGCCGAGATCATGCTCACGCCCTGGCGTAACGATCCCATGGTGGCCCTGTTGCCCTCAGCCTGGGAGGTCCCCGAACGGGTCAGCCCCGAATGGCTGGCAAGCCGCCCCTGGGCCTGCTTTGCTTCCGCCACGCAGATGCACGGTCTGATTGCCGGCTGGTTCGGCCAGGCAGGCCTGAGTCCTCGCCCATTCATTGCTCTGACCTATACCGAGGCGCTAAAAAGCCTGGCAGCCGCCGGTCAGGCTGCAGCCCTGCTGCCGCTGGAAGCCATGGAAGAGCAGCAGCAACAGAGCAGCGTGCAGATACGGCATCTGTCACCCACCTTGATGCGCCCCATGGCCATCGCCCATCGCCAATTGCCAACGCTGAACCCTGCGACCGCCAGCGTGCTGACGGTGCTGGCAGAGTTCGGCAATCAGGCAGCGGCGTGCGCGCCACAGCTCGCTTGACCTCAGCGCTGGACTGCCTAGAATTGAGAACTTTCGCTTTCAAACGAGACTCTTCACCCATGCGCCATTGATGCCGCCGTCTGATTGACGGCCACCTCCCCTCCTCCCAATCGCTGCCGTCCACATGTGCAGCCTGGGGATGTCAGGCATCACCCCATCGCATGGTCTTATGACAGAAACTCGCCTGACGCTGCATGGCGTCTCTTACACACTGCCCAATGGGCGGCCACTCTTTTCCAATCTTTGCTGCAACTTCGGCTCACAGCGCACGGCGCTGGTGGGCCGCAATGGAGTGGGTAAAACCGTGCTGGCACGCATTCTGGCTGGCGAGCTACCTCCCGGCAGCGGCGGCGTAACCCGTGCGGGCCGCATTCACTATCTGCCGCAAAACCCTCTGGCATCCCGTCCAGATCTGAGCATCGCTGCACTGGCAGGCCTGAGCGACACGCTGCTGGCACTGGAGCGTATTGAGCAAGGCAGCTGTGAAGCCAGCGACTACGAACTGCTAGCCGAGCGCTGGGACATACGTCAGCAGTTTCGGATGCAGCTCGAGCGGATCGGCCTGCCTCCGCTGGCACCGCAAACACCTGCCAGCCAGCTCAGTGGCGGCCAGGCCATGCGCGTGGCGCTACTGGGTGCACAGCTGTCCCTGGCCGACTTTCTGATTCTGGACGAGCCCAGCAATCATCTGGACGCTGCCAGCCGCTCTGCCCTGGCGCAGCAACTGCAGCAATGGCGCAGCGGCCTGCTGTTGATCAGCCATGACAGAGTCTTGCTGGAGGTCATGGACTCAGTTGCGGAACTGACCCCCAGCGCAATCAACATCTACGGCGGAAACTACTCTTTCTACAGAGAAGTCCAGTGCCAGAAAAACCAGAATGCACAAGACGAGCTGGCCCGCCTCAAGCTGGAACGCAGCCGCGCCGAGCAGGCCTTGCGCACGCAGCACGAACGCCAGAGTCGCAGGCAGGCACGCGGTGAAAGACTGGGAAAGAACGGCAATCAGGCCAAGATTCTGCTGGACGCAGGCAAGGAACGCGCCCAGAGTTCGGGCGGCAAGCTGGCGACCCAGCAGGCCGCAGCGCGCGAAGCCCTGAACCAAAACGTGCGCGAGGCCGCCCTGGCACTGCAGCGCCAGGTGGACTGGCAGGCCGACAGCATCCACTGGCATGCGCCTCAAGAGCCGAGGAGCCAGGGAGACCGCATCGTTGCCGAGCTGCGTGATGTGCAACTGCCTCATGTTGGGCCGCACCCTCCTCTGAATCTGGTGCTGCGCGCCGGTCAGCGCCTGGCCGTCAGCGGCCCCAATGGCTGCGGCAAGTCCATGCTGTTGCAACTGCTGGCCGGGCAGTTGCAGCCGGTGACGGGCGAGCACTGCCTGAATACGCCGTTTGCGCTGCTGGACCAGCACCAGAGTCTGTTGCAAGCCGAATCACCGGTGCTGAGCCAGTTGCTGGCCGCCAGTCCGCGCACGCCCGAGTCGCTGCAACGTATGCGACTGGCACAGGTCGGGCTGGATGCGCGCCATATCGATCAGCCTAGCGGACAACTCAGCGGTGGCGAGCGCCTCAAGGCTGCCATGGCCTGTGCACTTTACCGTGACGAGCCAGCGCAATTGCTGCTGCTGGACGAACCCGACAACCACCTGGATCTGCCATCCCTTCAGGCGCTGGAGAACATGTTGCGCCAATACGCGGGCACGCTGATCATCGTCTCACACGACAGCATGCTGCTCCGGGCGCTGAAGTTGACGCACCAGCTGAGCTTTGCCGCTGAAACATGGACATTGACAACGCTCTGATCGCTGCAGTCGGCGCTGTCACGGTCATTGCCAACTGACAGGGGCAGCTCTCGGTTGGGTCTCGGTTGTGCAACGCTGTGCATCCTGCCCACAGTTCGGCAATGCACGAGGCACCTGTGCACACCATGCTCCCGAGCTCCCCGACCATTCACGTGCTTGCCCCCTGTTTTCGGCTTCAGGGGTTCAGGAGGTCTTTTTCCAGCTTCTTCCGTCAGTGGAGCGATAGTCACCACCCGTGGCACAGCAACCGCCTGCACCAAAGGCCATCCGTCCCAGTGTGACCCGAAGCACGCCTTCCTCATAGCGGATGGATTGACGCTGGCAGGAGGTGAAGAACGGGTATGGCTCGGGCGCCAGCACCTTTTCCCAGCGAACTTCACCCTTTTCCAAAGGCTCCACAAGAAAGACCTCGCAATCGTGGACCAACAGGAATACCGGCTGGCCTGCCAACACGCCTTTGAAGACGTGCTCCGGCGCTGCATCACGCGTGGCCTGCGCCTGCTTGCTCAGAGGTGCTTGGGTTTCGCCAGAGTTGCAGCTCGCCAGACCTGTCAGCGCCAGCAGCAGAAAGGAAAACAAGGGCTTTGCGATCATGAGAGCCCAGTATGCCAGTTGCTTCTATGGAGAATGGCAAACCCATGCCGACATGTCATGCGGGCGGGGCGGCTTGGCTGGATAGGCGCTGACAGCCATTGTTTTCCCAAGACTTATTACCTCAATGTGCGCAGCTGCTGTTGGCGTGCAAGCTCCTTGAGACGAAATTTCTGCACCTTGCCCGAACCCGTCAACGGGAATGCCTCGCAGATAAACCAATACTCTGGCGATTTGTGGGGCGCGAGGTGCTCGCGGCAGAACTGTTTCAGTTCCTCTGCGGCACAGACTTGTGCTTCGGGTTTAAAGCGGATCGCCGCTGCCACCTGCTCACCCCAGTGCGCGTCTTCCAGACCAAACACCGCCACATCGGCCACAGACGGATGCTTCATCAGCACGCCTTCTACCTGCACGGGGTAGATGTTCTCGCCGCCACGAATGATCATGTCCTTGAGCCTTCCCGTGACGTGGCAATAGCCGCGCGCGTCCATGGTGCCAAGGTCTCCCGTGCGCAGCCAGCCATCGCCGAGCAGGGTCTGGGCCGTGGCTCCGGGCTGCTCGAAATATTCGAGCATGCTCTGATAGCCGCGCGCCTGGATTTCACCCTCCTCGCCCACGGGCAGAACTTCACCATCCGGCCCTGAGATGCGCACCTCTACCTGCCATAGCGGCTGGCCCGTGGTCTGGGCCTTGTCCTCGGCGCTGTCACCAGGTGCAGTCTGGCAGACGATGGGGCTGAGTTCGGTCTGTCCATAGACCGTAACCAGATCGCAGCCCATCTCAGTGCGCACGCGCTCGGTCAATGCCACGGGCACGGGTGCGCCACCGGACATGGCCAATTGCAGGCTGGAGAGGTCGTAGGTTTTGGCCTTGCGCTGCTCCAGCAAGGCCAGCAGCATGGTGGGGACCCCGCCCAGTCGCGTGCCACGCTCGTCGGCTATGGCTTGCAGCACCAGATCGGGGTCGAAAGCCACGATCAGCACCAGTGTGGACAAGGTGGTGACACAGCCCAGCACGCTCATCACCGATCCCGCGGTGTGAAACAGCGGCATGGGGCAGATATGCACATCCTCATGCTGCTGCGCGCGAGCAGCGACAAAGCGGGCATTGGTGACCAGACCCATATGATGCAGCAACGCGCCCTTGGGCTCACCCGTGGTGCCCGAGGTGTACTGGATCTGCGCGGGGCTGCGCGGCGCTACATCGGGCAGTGCCCCGTCATGCGGGGTCTGTCGTACCTGCTCAAGCCAACCGCTGAGGCTGATGATATCGACCGAGTCCTCAAGCCCCGCTATCGCCGCACTGGCCATGGCCGCCATATCGCTGCCACGAAACTGATCGATGTGGAATAAGGCACCGGCGCGTGACTGGCGCAGCACATATTGCAGCTCCTGCGTGCGCAGCGCCGGATTGGCCGTGACCAGCACCAGCCCGGCCAGCGATGCACCGTATTGCAGGATGACCCACTCGGGCACATTTGGAGCCCACAGGCAGATGCGCTGCCCAGGCTGGTAACGCTGCAGCAACCAGTGCGCGCAGACCGTGGCATCGTCTAACAGTTGCGCATAAGTCCAGCGGCGGTCGGTCTGCACCGCCCCGGTCAGTGACGGCCAGCCAGCAGGCATTTTCTCCACCAGCGCCCATCGCTCCGGCGCCTTCAAAGCTGCTTCGCGCAGCGCCTGCCCTTCGGTGATTTCCAACACTTCCCGCGAGGTGTCTGCGGGCCAGTAGGACTGGGTCAGTGGGCTCGATAGCTGAGGCACGGGAGTCTCCTTGTTGTGGTGTTGAAAAATCAGTGAATGGGCGGTTTCAACGGCAGCAATTGCCTCACGACCCATATCCATTGCTGCGTCAGCGCCGCCACGGCATGCGGGTTGCTGCGCAAGATGCCCGAGACCGCCAGGCCGCGTACAAATTCAGTACTGGTGCTGACCACCAGCTCATAGGCCGGAAATGACTTGAGCGGCGCAAATATCTCGTCCAGCACGCGCAGCCGGTCGCGCAAAGCCTTGCGCTCTGCAGCCACCAGGGCTTCACGCAACTCGGTATCGGTGCGCGCCACGACCCATAGCTCCAGCTCGGCCAGGAACGACGGCTCTTTCATGCTGTCGACCAACGTGTGAATCGCGCGCTCCACGGGGTCATCATGTTTTGCTTTGCGTCGCAAACGCTTGAGCACGGTCTCTTCATTGCGCACCACGATGGCATCCACCACGGCGCACAACAGCTCGGCATGGGTAGGAAAGTGGTGCAGCAGCGCTCCCCGGCTAACAGCGGCTCGGCGCTGCACCTCCAGTGTGGTGGTGCGCGCCACGCCCAGATCCATCAGACAGGTCATGGCGCTATTCAGAATGCGCACACGCGTCGCCTGTTTTTGCAGTTCACGCATGTTGCGGCCCTCAGCCGTCTTGAATTCGCCAGTCATCGCCATCTCCAATTTAACAGTCTGCATTGACTGTAAAAACAAATGCACCTAGAGTCAACATTGACTGTCAAAAATTCTTTCTTATCAATCGACTATCAACATCCATCGATATTCATTCATTTCAATCAGGAGACTTTTCATGCCCTGCCATAGCACTTTGTCAATCACACCAGACCCCAGCAATCCGCGCATTGCGCGCCTGCTGCTCAACCGCCCCGAGCGCTTGAATGCGATAGGCAACCAGACGCCACGCGAGATCCGCCGAGCCGTGGAGTGGGCCCAGGACAACCCGGACGTCCATGTCATCGTGGTGGAGGGTGCGGGCAAGGGCTTTTGCGGAGGCTACGACCTGGCCGAAACCGCCGAACAGGAAATTGAGCACCCCTGCCAGCAGGAGAGAACGCCTTGGGACCCCATGGAAGACTATGCTTTCATGAAGCGCAATACCGAAGACTTCATGAGCTTGTGGCGCTGCAGCAAGCCCACGATTGCCAAGGTACATGGAGCGGCCGTGGCGGGCGGCAGCGATATTGCGTTGTGCTGCGATCTGCTCATCATGGCCAATGACGCCCGCATTGGCTATATGCCCACGCGCGTCTGGGGCTGCCCCACCACAGCGATGTGGACTCAGCGTCTAGGCCCCATGCGCGCCAAGCAGATGATGTTTACCGGCGATGTGATCAGCGGCGCCCAGGCCGCCGAGTGGGGGCTGGCCAACGAGGCCGTGGATGCATCTGAGCTGGAGGCCGCCACCATGAAGCTCGCCAACCGCATTGCCTCCGTGCCACGCGGCCACCTAGCCATGCACAAGCTGGTGGTCAACCAGACCATGTTGACCATGGGCCTGGAGCAAGGCCAGATGTTGGCCACGGTGTTTGACGGCATCACCCGCCACAACCCCGAGGGCATGTGGTTTCGCCGCTATGCCCAGGCCGAGGGCTTCAAGGCCGCAGTGCAGTGGCGCGACTCGGGCCGAAGCATCCCTGAGGGCGACGAAGCGCGCCGCGAGATCAAGCGGCTGGAGGCGCAGATCGCTAACTTGAAGTCAGAATAGCAACTGCAAAAACAGCGGCCAACGCCTGGTGAAAAAGCGCTGGCCGCTATGTTTTTAGATGCTTGGCCTTTGGTGCGCCTCGACCTTTCCATCCACGCGGCGGCGCAGCGAGGCCTGCAATTCCTCAGGCAGAAACCTGAAAGCCAGTTGCAGCAGCAAAAAGCCGATAAGGCCATCGTCCAGCCAGCCCAGAATGGGGATGGTGTCAGGTACGAAGTCTATGGGGCTGACGATATAGAGCGCCGCCAGCACGGTGACCAGCTTGGCCGCCCTGGGCGAACGCTGGTCGCGCAGCACGGCCCAGGCGAGCAGCAGCTCTTTGCGAAAGCGTGACAGCGCACGACCCAGTTTCCACATAGCAGTCACTCCGGCAAAAGTGAAAAAACCGAATCTTCAGTTGCGGTCGAACTGGACGATGACAAGAGCGAGGCATTGCCGGTCTGCCACAGAATGTATCCAAGAGCCGAAACCCAAAAGCATCAATCCTTTTATCGAAAAAGATTGATGCTCCTGATTTGACAGCAAATCAACCGTCGATAGGGTGTTCCGGCGTCTGCAGCGTGAGCTGGTAGAAGGCCAGATCCAGCCAGCGGCCGAACTTGAAGCCCACCTGGGGCATCAGTCCCACGGACTCGAAACCCAACCGCTTGTGCAGTGCAATGCTGCCCGCGTTGGCGGCGTCGATGGCACCGACGAGCACATGCACATCTCCACGCTGCCTGGCCTCGGCAATCAGCAGTTCCATCAATTGCTGCCCCAAACCTCGGCCCCGGTGCTGTGGATGGACATAGACCGAATGCTCGACCGTGTACTTATAGGCGGGGTAGGCGCGAAAACCTCCCCAGCTGCAAAAGCCCAGCAACCGGCCTTGCGCATCCTCGATGCCGATGACGGGGAAGCCGCCTGCACGTTTGGCCTCGAACCAGCTGACCATGTTTTGTGTCGTGCGCGGCTGGTAGTCGTAGAGCGCCGTGGAATTGACGATGGCATCGTTGAAAATGTCCAGAATCGCAGCGGCGTGGCGTTCGTGCGTGCATTGCACGATGTTCAGATCACTCATTTCTTGGCCTCAGGCACCCAAATCAGAGTCGGTATTATGGGCAAGGTCCAAGCAGTCGTGGCCTGCGCAGCGTTTAACTGCACAGGCGCGGGTGCTATAAGAATAGATTCAGCTTCCGTCCCGCCGGTATTTTCAGGAAACCCTCATGCAAAGCAGCGCACGCAACCAGTTCAAGGGCAGTGTCTCCCATATCAGCCACGGCATCGTCACCGATGAAGTCCAGATCCGTACCGAGCACAATGCGGAGCTGGTGGCGACCATCACGCATGGCAGTGCCGTCAGCCTGGGTCTGAAGGCCGGCAGTACGGTGATCGCCATGGTCAAGGCGCCGTCCGTGATGGTGGTGACGAATTGCGAAGGCGTGCGCTTCTCGGCGCGCAACCAGCTCAACGGCAAGATCACCCGAATCAAGCCCGGAGCAGTGAATACCGAAGTGACCATAGACGCCCAGGGCCTGCAGGTGGTGGCCATGGTCACCCAGGAAAGCACCGAAAACCTGGGCCTTGCCGTGGGCAAGACGGCTACGGCCTTGTTCAAGGCTTCTCAGGTCGTGCTGGCGGTGCTGCCCTGATGAACGAATCCATTGTTCTGCAGCCCATAGGCCGCGTACACAGCCCGTTCAAGCATGCCGTGGGCATGCCCATACAGACCGTGGCTGCCCAGCAGCATGAGGGAAAGATCGAGGTTTTTTCGCCTTTTGCCGCGGGTTTGCGTGATGTGCAGGAGTTTCAATACCTGATCCTGCTCACGCACTTGCATGAAGCTACGGAAAAGCTGGAAGTCGTGCCCTTTATGGACACCAGCAGCCATGGCGTTTTTGCCACAAGGGCGCCGGCAAGACCCAACCGCATCGGACTGTCCATTGTCGAACTGCTTGGCATGGACGGATGCTGGCTGCATTTCCGCGGTAACGACATGCTGGATGGCACGCCCGTGCTCGACATCAAGCCCTATGTGCCGCAGCTGGATGTGCGCGAGACAGAACGCATAGGCTGGTTTGCCAGAGGGCTGGATCAGTTGCCGGGCAGGCTCTCCGACGAGCGCATGCGTTGAGAGCTATTTGTTTTCCGAGCTGGAACAGCTGATGCGTCTATCTCCAAAGCACATGCGGCTACTTGATGTGTGGCATGGTACTTAACGCTCTTCGTACCTGCCGGTCACTCGCCCCTGGCTATCCGTCACCACACTGCTCTTGACCTGCCAGACCAGACCATCGAGTCCGGGCACGGTGTACTCGCCGTCGCGCCCCTTGACGGCCTGTTTCCAGGCCTGCATCTGAGCCTGGGTCAGGCTGAGCTTGAGCTCGTGGTCGCTATGCCAGTTCAGCATCCCGCCTTCACTGTCGCCGGCAGGCACCAGCTCCAGCGTGGAACCATCGCCTGCCAGAATCAGCGGGCGGCCATGAGGCAGGCGAGCCGGCAGCATGGCCTTTAGGTCGCGCACGCCCAGGCTTCCCAGACGTATCACGGTCTGCGGGCTGCGCAGCAGGCGCTTGCGATGACTGAAGCCAAGCACATCGTTGTAGAGCACGCCCGTCTTGGAGCCTTCTCGTGCCGCCCCCGCATCGATGGCGGCCTGCATATCGGGCAAGTCATGCAGACTGGGCCGGGCCAGATCGGTGATCCACAACGGCATATAACTCTGCAGAGACTGCAGCGCTCCCAGCACATTCCAGCGGCGTACCTCGCGCAACTCGTCACTGGTCAACCCAACCAGCTGCAGAAACATCAGGTCACCATAGGGCGTGTGAATGGCCGGCAGCTCGGGATCCTGCACAAAGCCCATCTCGGTCAGCAGCGTGTCGGCATCGGCCTTGATAGGGCCGCTGGCCGTCATCCAGTGGCCGGGGGCCAGCACATTGCCGGTGCGAAATACATATCGAGCAATATTTTGCAAGAAGTTAACAGGCCAACTAGGCGGCTCCTGCTCGCTGACGGCACGCATCAGCCTGAAGCTCAACTCGAAACCATAGCCACTGGGCTTGCCTGGAGCGATGTCGTAGCTGTCGTCGAGATCGCCATACAAATCGCTGAAGCCATAACTGACATAGTGCCAGTGCGGCACGCCCTGCTCGCTGCGATAGACGCTGACGCCGTCCAGCGGCTCTTCTCCTCCAAGACGAAATTTGATCAGCGTCCCGAAATGCGCGGGCTGCTGATCGCCATAAACCGTCTGCAGCGCCCTATCGATTGCATCCCATCCCTGGCTGCCCTCTTGCCCGTTCGCGTGGGTTTGAGAGTCGTAGGTTTCGCGGGAATTCATGGCCTTTTTCTCCTTTGCCCCAAGTATCAAGGCTGGCGAAAGCCGTTCGAGCGGGATTACAAACGGAGATGTGAGCGAGCGTTTCTGGCAACCATGCGTTCAGAAACCTCGGTCGACCCCTTCGATCTGCCACCAGGCAGGCAACAGCGCACACACCTCGGCGCGCGCGAAGCGGTCGTCCATCAGCACCAGAATGCCACGATCATTCTCGCCACGTATGACCCGGCCAGCCGCCTGCACCACCTTGCGCAAGCCCGGGTAAAGATAGGTGTAGTCATAGCCCAGCCCCACTCCCATGGCCTGATCCATGGCACGCTGCATGGCTTCGTTGACAGGATTGAACTGGGGCAGACCCAGCGTGGCAACAAAAGCACCGATCAGACGGCTGCCGGGCAGATCCACGCCTTCGGAGAACGCCCCGCCCAGCACGGCCAGGCCCAGGCCCTGACCGCCCTCGACAAAGCGGGCCAGAAATTCGGCACGCCCAGCCTCGTCCATGCCGCGCTGCTGCAGCCAAAGCGGCAGTTGCGGCTGCAGCCGCTCCAGGGTGGCGGCCAATTGCTGCAGATAATCAAAGCTGCTGAGAAAACACAGATAGTTGCCGGGCTGACGCGCATATTGCTGCGCGATCAACTCGGCCATGGGGATCAGCGATGCCTCGCGATCTCGCCAGCGTGTCGATATATGGCCTGCGATATGCACCTGCAGCTGCCGGGCCGCAAACGGCGACGGGACATCCAGCCAGGCAGTATCGGCAGGCAGTCCCAGCAGGTCACGGTAGAACCCGGGGGGACTCAGCGTGCCCGAAAACAGCACCGTGGCCTGTGCCGCCTCATGGCGTGCCGCCAAATGCGGCGCAGGCACCACATTGCGAATGCACAGCGTGGATGTCGGCATACGCACTCTGCTCGCACGCTGCGGTGGCGTGGCCAGTTGAATATCAAACAGCGCATGCGGCCCGAACTGATCGGCCAGCGCCTGAAAATGCAGCAGTTCCCAGTAAAAATCCAGCAAGGCATGCTCGGCAAGCGCAGGCTGCCCCCCTGTGGCCGCATGACCGGCTATCTCCTGCTCAGCCAGCTGATCCGCTATTGCACCCACGACCCGCTGCATGGCGCCCAGCAGCACGCCAGGAATGCTCTCGTAGCTTTGGTAACTGGCCTGATCCTGGGCCTTGTTCAGCGCCTGCCACTGGCGCTGCAGTGCATCGAGTGCCTTTTTGACAGCTCCGGTCGCAGCCTGGCGGGCCTGCGCCAGATCAAACTGGGACAGCGGTGCCGTGTACATGCTGCGCGCGCGCTCCAGCAGATTGTGCGCCTCGTCCACCAACACGCCCACACGCCAGTCCTGTTGCAAGGCCAGCGCATAGAGCATGGCGGCACTGTCGTAGTAATAGTGGTAGTCGGCCACCACCACATCGGCCCAGCGCGCCAACTCCTGCGACAGGTAATAGGGACAGATGCCATGTTCCAAGGCCAGAGTCCGCAGCGTCGGCGCATCCCAGAGCGGCAGTTGCAGCGCCTGTTGCCTGGCCGCAGGCAGTCGGTCAAAGAAGCCACGCGCCAACGGACAGGACTCTCCATGGCAAGCCTTGTCGGGATGCTCGCAGGTCTTTTCGCGCGCCTTCATGTCCAGGACACGCAATGGAGCAACCGATGCCGATGCCGATGCCGATGCCGATGCCGATGCCGGCAAGGCTTGCTGCAGCTGGCCCAGCGCATGCAGCGCCAGTCCATGGCCGGTGCCCTTGGCAGTGAGAAAGAACAGCTTGTCCAGACCGGATGCATCAGCCTCCGAGGCACCCTTGGCCATGACTGCTGCCATGCTCTTGAGCATGGGAAAAATCGTGGCCAAAGTCTTGCCGATGCCAGTAGGGGCCTGGGCCATCAGGCAACGACCGCCTTCGCTGGCATGGGCCGTGCGATAGACGGCCACGGCCAGCTCCCGCTGCCCGGATCTGAAGGCAGGCATGGGAAACTGCAGCTGCGCCATGGCCGCATCGCGCGCCCGCCTGTGGGCGGCCTCGCTGCGTGCCCAGTCGAGATAACGGGCACATCGCAACTCGAAAAAGGCTTGCAGTTCGGTGGCAGAGCATTCCTCTACCAGCACGGTCTCCTCTGCGCTGCCAATCTGGAAATAAACCAGCGCCAGCTTGATCCGCTCAAGGCCGCGCTCCTGACACAGCAAATGACCATAGACCCTGGCCTGGGCCCAATGCAAGGCCCGATGATGGGGACGCACGCCGTCGAGCCGGCCCCGATAGGTCTTGATCTCTTCGAGTTGCTGCTGCACGCCATCAAAGCCATCGGCTCGGCCGCGAACCTGCAGCTCTTCAAACCGGCCGCTGAGCGCCAGCTCCACCTCGTAGCCTCCCACTTTCTCACGCCGTTTCTGCACCACGGCATGCCCTTCCATACCCTCCAGCGCACTGGGCGCGGGCGTGAAGCGCAGATCCAGATCACCGCCGCGCGCCGTGAACTCGCACAGTGCGCGTACTGCCACGCTAAGCGCAGGCTTCATGGCATGCGACCTTCGTCACGCCACTGCACATGGCAGACGCTCACGGGAATGCCCTGCTCCGTGCAATAGGCCAGCCAGCGAATCTGGTTGTCCTGCAACTTGTCACCTGGCGCTTTGACTTCCACCAGCTCGTAGCGTGAGCCGGCATCGGACCGCAAGGGCCAGAAGCGCACCAGATCAGGAAAACCGGTGCGGTTGGCCTTCAGGTCCAGCAGCAGCCGCGCAAACAGAATCCGCAAATGGACGGCAGGCATGCAATCGAGCGCCAGCTCCAGCAGCTCTTGCGTCAATGTGCCCCAGAACACGAACGGCGACTGAACCCCTTGCTTGTCGGCAAAACGCTGGCGAATCGTGGCCCGATAGCGACCGTCCTCCAACTCGGCCAGACAGGCATCAAACAGCAGTTGGCGGTGCAGCACAAAATCCGGCGCACCCAGATCGGCCGGCCCACTCTGGAAGGGATGAAAAAACGCCCCTGGCAGCGGCGCAAAGACGGCAGGCCAGCACAGCAGACCGAATAGCGAGTTGACCAACGCGTTCTCCACATAGAACACCGGCGCATCGGCGCTATGCCAATGGGATTGAAGCGCGCACTCCACCGCCATGGGCTGGACGGGTCGGTCCAGCAGCACATCGCTGCGCAGGGCCGCCACGGCCGGGGCCAGAGCAGGCTGGCGCCCCGCAACCACCAGTCCCAGGCTGCGGCTCAGACGCGGCAACATGCGCGCCACGCGCTGACGCTCCTCTTCACTCTCCGGAGCCGCTTGCGCCTGGTTGGCAAGAGCCAGCGCCTGGTCGAAGCATTGCATGCGCTCCAGCACGCGAATATGACGGTGACGTGCGCCTGCATAGCGGCTGGCTCCATAGGCCTGAGCTGCCAGCGACCAGTCCTGCAGCCTCTCGCACATCTGGCCAAGCTTCAGCAGAACCTTGGCCCGGCGCATGTCCAGCCATGGGTTCTCGCTATGATTTTCAATAAGCGCAGGCAGCAATTGTGCCGGCTCCACGCCTTCGTCGAGATCCCGACGCCGGGCCGATATCTCCAGATAGAAGTCCAGATCTTCGCGGCGTTGAAATGCGCGCGAGTCAGCATCCAGCGTCACCGGCTCATAGCGAAAAATACCGAGGTCGGCCAGCACGAACTCCGACCAGTCCTGGTAGAGATTGCCAAAGAACATCAGCCTCAGACGCTCTCCCAGCTCACCCACCATGACGCGCCAGACAGGTTCCACGGCCTCGGGATGCCAGACGGCATACGGCAGAGGCTCGGGTTGCCTCTCAGCCAGCAGTTGCAGCATCTCGGCCTTGCGCATGGAGGAGCACAACTCAAAGCCAGTCAAGATCTGCAGCAGCTCGGGTTTGGTGTGCAAGCCGAATAGTTCGACCGCCTCCATGGGCTCGGTGGTACTGAGCCAGCCACGCTCCAGCAAGGGCGCTGCAGCATCGACCGTCACCGGAATCTCCTCATAGGCCAGCTTGCTGGCTCGAAACCAGGGCCCGCGCCGCATCAGCATTCGTACCAGCAGCGCCCTGGAGTTCTGCGGCAAGCGCGCAAAGCCAGCGATGAAATCAGCCTCCTGCTCGCTGAGCAGATCTCCATAGCGCTGCGCCAGCCAATCCAGCGCCTGCTTGAAGTTGTGCAGATAGTAGAAGCGGTGCGGCGCAAGAATGGCGGCCTGGGATGCGGTCACGGTGACGCTCACAAAATGCTCGGCGAAAAAACGGCTGGATGCCGACAACGAACCTGTATTTTCATACAGCCCACAAATCCCTGCAGGCTCCTCCGAACCCAGTACTGCCGATCGTCGGACGAAACGCTTGCGACTTGAATGCCCTGTGACAGTGGCACACAATCAATGCTTCATTCAACAAGGAGCAGGCAATGCTGGACTGGAACGAATACCGCAAGGAATTGGCGGGCAGGCTGGGAGAGTTTTCCGAGTTGAGCCCAGGCACCATGGAGGGCTACAAGGCCTTGTCCGGTGCAGGCAGGAAGACCGGCCATCTCGATGCCAAGACGCGCGAGCTGATTGCCATTGCCGTGGGCGTGACCACGCGTTGCGACGGCTGCATTGCCGTGCATACCAAGGCTGCCAAGGCAGCTGGTGCCAGCCGGGAAGAAATCGCCGAAGCCCTGGGTGTGGCCGTGGCCTTGAATGCGGGTGCCGCCATGGTCTACTCGGCTCGCGCTCTGGACGCTTTGGACGAGTAACGTTCTAAAAAGATAGCAGCCAGCGCCTGTCTGGCTAGCCATACCTAGCCGTCAAAGCACAACCTGCGTGCCCAGCTCCACCACCTGGTTGGCTGGCAACTTGTAATAAGTCGCCGCACTGGCCGACTGGCGAGACATCCAGCCAAACAGCGCGCAGCGCCAGGCCGAGAGACCGCCTGGCCCGTCCACCACCTGCACCCTGGCCACAAAGAAGCTGGTCGTCATCGGGTCGAGGTTCGGTATCTCGCCATCGACGTCCGGCGCAATCCGCTGGAGCGCCGCCGGAATATCAGGCTGCTCGCGAAAGCCGAAATGCATGTCCAGTGCCCAGACCCCATTGCACATAGGCTTCAGCTGCAGGCGCTCGCCATCATGCACATAGGGCGTGTTCTCGTTGATCACGTGGAGAAACACCGTCTGCTCATGCATGACCTTGAAATGCTTGAGATTGTGGAACAGCGCGTTCGGCACCAGCTTGGGATCGGAAGTCAGATAGACGGCCGTGCCGGACACCACCGGCACGCCGCTCATGGGCGAGCTCATCAGATCGCTCATGGGAATATCAAGGCGACGGCGATGTTCGGCCACCAGCTGGGTACCGTCGCGCCATGTGGTCAGCGCGATGAAGATGATGGCGCCCAGAGTCAGCGGCAGCCAGCCGCCCTGCTCCAGCTTGGTCAGGTTGGAGGCAAAAAAGCCTATCTCCAGCACCGCAAAACAGGCCAGCGCCGCCAGTGTCACGGCTCTTGCTCGGCTGCGCCCCAGATAGACCACAAAGCCCACCAGCATGGTGGTGATCAGCATGGTGCCCGACACGGCAATGCCATAGGCCGCCGCCAGCGCTCCCGAGGACTTGAAGGCCAGCACCAGCGCGATCACGGCCAGCAGCATCAACCAGTTGACGCTGGGGATATAGATCTGGCCCTGTTCCTGATCGGAGGTATGCAACACACGCACACGCGGCAGATACCCCAGACGGTTGGCCTGCAGCGTCATGGAATAAGCCCCCGAGATGGTCGCCTGAGAGGCAATCACCGTGGCGGCCGTGGCCAGCACCACAAAAATCAGCAACCAGGACGGTGAGGCCAGCAAGAAAAAGGGATTGCTGGCCGCAGTCGCATCGCGCAACAGCAAGGCACCCTGACCGAAGTAATTGAGCATCAGAGCCGGAAACACCAGTCCATACCAGCCCAGACGCACGGCCCGGCTGCCGAAGTGGCCCATATCGGCATAAAGAGCTTCGGCGCCTGTCATGGCAAGAAACACGGCCGATAGCAGAAAGAAGGCCTTGTCCGTGTGTTGCACGGCGAAGCGAAGCGCATGCAGCGGGTTGACGGCCTGCAGCACCATGGGCGTCTGCACAATGCTGGCCACGCCCGCCCAGGCAATGCAGAGGAACCAGACAATGGTGACCGGGCCGAACAGCCTCCCCACCACACTGGTGCCCTTCATCTGAATGGAAAACAGTCCGATCAGTATGCCTATCGTGATAGGTACGATGAAATGCTCGAACTCCGGCGTGGCAATGCTCATGCCCTCCACGGCAGAGAGCACGGAAATCGCCGGCGTGATGATGGCATCCCCATAGAACAGCGCGGCCGCAAACACGCCGGCCCCGACCACAAAGCGGGAGCGGCGCGACTGATCGCCCATCACGCGGTGGGCCAGTGCCGTCAGCGCCAGCACGCCGCCCTCGCCATCGTTATCGTGGCTGAGCACAACCCACACATACTTGATGGCGACTATGACGATCACGGCCCAGAGCAGGGCCGAGAGCGCGGCCAGCACATTCTCGTGGCCCACCGTCAGCCCATGGACGCCGGTAAAAGCCTCCTTGAACGCATAGAGCGGGCTGGTACCGATATCGCCAAATACCACCCCCAGCGCCGCCAATGTCAGTGCCGACTGGCTGCTGCCCTGCCTCGTATCCCCAGCCCCCTGAAGCCCGTGTTTGCTTTGTGACATAGCCATGCTTTTGCAGTGATAGAGGCCGCTGCAGCCGGGCGGCGGCAGCCCAGTATGGCACGCTGACGGAAATTGGAAAGCTGGATGACGCTGGGCCGAGCTGTCTTTCTTTATGCAATCTTGATAGCAGCAGCCACAATCCATACCAGGGCTTGAGGCCTGCCTTTCTAGATTCAAGGCTTCGCAACAACCGGCTTGCCCTTCAAGCCCGTCTCCCATGAAGCCCGTCGCCATCCTCCAGCATGAAGCATCGCAAGGCCCCGGCATCCTGCTCGACCATCTGCGCCAGCAAGGGATTGCCCATGTGCTGATAGATCCCTGTGCCGAAGGCACGGCCCCGGCCAATGCGCGCGACTATCGCGGCATCATCGTGCTAGGCAGCAATCATTGCGCCAACGAGCAGTTGCACTGGATCGATGAAGAACGCTGCCTGCTGCAAAGTGCCCTGCAGTACGACATCCCCGTGCTGGGCCACTGCTTTGGCGCGCAAATGCTGGCCCGCGCCATGGGCGCAGGCGTCTGGCGCAACCCCTGCGCGAATATCGGCTGGAGCGAAGTCCGCATCACCCCCAGCGCCCAACAACTGATGAACCTGCCCGCGCAAGCCACCATCTTCAACTGGCATTACGACACTTTCGACATTCCGGCGGCCGCCAGGCGCACCATGTACGGACAGCATTGCCTGAACAAAGGCTTTGTCCATGGCCGGCAATGGGCGTTTCAAGGCCATCTGGAAGTGACCGCAGACAGCGTGCGTCAATGGTGCGGCGAGGGCCACGATGAACTGCTGCAGGCCCAGGGCCCGGCCGTTCAGAGCGAAGCCCAGATCCTGGACCGACTGCCGCAACACATAGACCAGTTGCATGCCATGGCATTGCGTACCTACAAGGCATGGACCGATCAGTTGGACAAGCCGGTTTCGGTTTCTTGCAGCAGTTCCTTGGAAACTTTGAGCCGATTTCGCCTCAAGTCCGATGCATACCTTCGCATGCAGCTATGAGTTTGAAAGCATCAGGCACCATGAAGGCCATAAACAGACGTTTTTTTGCATCTAGCGGACGGTCTCTGGCAAAGCCCGGCCGCTGACTGGGTCAGAATGGCCTGCAAACTCACTGCTCCAAGCTTCATGGACTTCACAACGCTTGAAAAACACCTGGATACCTCGCCACTGCTCAAGGCGCACAAGCAATACTTCCTGAATCTGGCCCAGCCCGCCGTGGCCATTCGCCTGGGCCACGCCATGGGCGAGCCCCTGCAAAGCCGCTTTGGCGGCCAGCCCATGGTGCCTGCGGGCTTTGTCTGGCCCGAGCATCCGAACGGCCACTACCTGTTTGTCGGACAGATCAACTTTGCCGAGCTCCCCGGCGGACCCGGTCGCCCTGCAGAGCTGCCGGCCAGCGGCCTGCTGTCGCTGTTCCACGGCTTTGACGAGGACGACGCCATCTTCTGGCGCGACCAGGACTATCTCAAGGCGTTCTACTGGCCGGACATCAGCGGCATGCATGAAATCCAGGCTCCCCATCAGTGGGTCACGGACAGCCGTGCGCTGCAGTTTGAGAACGGCATCGACCTTCCTCGCCACGAGGAGCTGTGCAAGGACTGGCCCGTGGAGTTCGATGAACTCCAGGACTGGCTCCATGGGTTTGAGGAAAGCGGCGATCTGCCTCGCGACTATCTGCTGGGCCACCCCTCCTGGGACAGCCTGGGCTACGACCCCACGCCCGAGGCCGAGGAACACCCCGGCAGCTCGCACTGGCGCTCGCTACTGACGCTCCAGTCGCACGAGGAATTCCACTGGTGCTGGCAGGACGGCGCACGCCTCATGGCCTTTATCGAGGATGCCAAGCTGCACGCCAGGGACTTCGGCCATCTGCAAGTGGACTGCGGCTGACGCCTGGTTCAACAGCCACAACCATAAAGAGCAGCTCATGCCCACACAGATTCCACCGGAGATCCTCAAGCACTGGAAAAACGGTCACAAGATCGAAGCCATCAAACAGCTGCGCGAGCAAGGCGGGCTGGGTCTGAAGGAGGCCAAAGACCTGCTGGAAGCCAGCGACGAGCCGGACTTTGTCCAGCATGGCGCAGCAGAGCGGGCGCAAGCCATGCAGCAGTTGCGCGAGCAGCTGGAAAAGCTGGGCATGAAGGATGCCACTTTGCTGCTGGACCAGCTGAATCGGGCCGACACCGCGCCAGGCAGCTCCTTCTCTTCCATCAAGACCACCACCACGACCGTCAATGGCAAGACCACCACAAGCGTCACTGTGAGCGGCGATCATGCAGAGGCCATAGAGGCGCTGATGTCCGGTGCAAACACAGTGCCCGCGGAGACCAGGGCCGAGGTGGAAGAGGCCATGGCACGCGGCAACAAGGTCGAAGCCATCAAGCTGCTGCGCGACGCCACGGGCCTGGGTCTGGCCCAGGCCAAGGACCATATCGATGCGGCCATGGATGGCATTGCGCTGGACTGGCAGATTCTGCAACGGCAATCGGTGCAGGCCAGCATCCCAAACAGCTTTCAGCCTGGAGCACCATCACCGGGCGAAGTCCCCAGAGGACAAGGCCGGTATCTGTGGCTGCTGGTGCTGGCACTGGCTGCTGCCGGCCTTTGGTATTACTTCAAGATGCCTTGAAGCCTTTATCAGACAAAGGAAAAAAGCTCACTTTTGAGGAGCATTCAGCTTGAACTCAAGGTTGCGGGACAGTTGCATCCGCCAGTTGCCAGCCGCCACCCAGCGCCTGGTACAGCGCCACGGCGTTTTCCAGCTGGCTCTGGCGCAGGCGCAGCACTTCCTGCTGCACAGTAAACAGATTTCGCTGGGCATCCAGCTCCTCCAGATAGCTGGCGTAGCCGGCCTCATAGCGATCCTTGGCAAAGCCCAGGGTACGACCCAGCACTTTTTCGCGTTCCTTGGCATGCTCCCACTGGGCTTGCAGTTGCTGGGAGCTGACCAGGGCTGTTTCCACATCGCCAAAGGCCTTGATGACCACGCCGCGATAGGCGTAAGCGGCCTGATCGCGCTGGGCAGATGCCGCATCGAACTGGCCCTGCAGGCGACCGCCGTTGAACAGCGGCGCCAGAATGCTGCCGCCAAGCGACCAGACCCGGGCCGGGTTGTAATCCAGCGCGTTGATGAACAGGCTGCCGAAGTTCGCACTCAGGCTCACCTGCGGCAAAAAGGCCGCGCGCTGTGCCGTAAGATTGCTGTCGCTGGCCGCCAGCAGCAACTGGGCGCGCGCAATGTCGGGGCGGCGCTCCAGCAAGCCCGATGGCAAGCCAGGTGCAGGCATGGCGGGCAGGCTCATGGAATCGAGCCCAGCATGGGCGCTCAAGCTGGAACGGGCCAAGGCCTGTGCCTGGTCATCACCGCTGCCGCCCACCAGCTGCATCAGTGCTATGCGCTGGCGCTGCAGCGCCAGAGACAGCTGCTGCACCGATTGCCGCACGCTTTCCAGCTCGGCCAGTGCCTGGCTCTGCTGCAGCTGCGAGATATAGCCCACACGCACCTGGTCGGTGAGCAGACGCAACGCATCCTCGCGCGACTTCACCGTATCCTCGGCCACGGCGAGCTGGGCCTGCAGCGAGCGCAGAGCGATATAGGCCTGCGCCACGGTCGCGGCCACCGTCAGGCGTACCGCGTCGCGATCCGCCTGGCTGGCCTGCAGGCGTTTATCGGCAGCCCGACTCAGACTGCCGAGGCGGTCCCAGAGATCCAGCTCCCAGCTCGCTTGCAGCACCGGCTGGGCCGAACGCACATGCACCATCTGGCCGGTTCGCGCGCTCAGGCTGCGGTTGGCCGAGCCCGGTGCGCTTAGCGACAGCTGCGGTGCAGCCGCCGAGCCCGTCACATCGAGATTCGCGCGTGCCTCCTCCACCCGGGCCAGGGCGGTGAGCACATCGTTGTTGCGCGCAAGCGCCAGTTCCACCCAGCGACTCAGCTGCGCATCACCAAAGGCCTGCCACCAACCGGTCTGGACTGCGCTGGCACCATCTGCGGCCCGTTCCGCGCTCCAGCTGGCCGGCACCGCAGGCCGGGCGCTGTCCGGGGCCCGGGTCAGACTGGGCACGCTGCAGCCAGCCATCAGGACTGCAAGCGCCAAGGGCAAGACACGCACGGTATGGAAGGCGTTCTTCATGGCTTGGCCTGTTCGGATGCGGACACTGCGGGCGCTTGAGGTTTTTGAGCCAAATTGGCCTCAATCGCTTGATGGGTCTGCGCTGAATGCTCTACTTTTTGTGCAGTATCGAGGCGCACGATGACCGACATCCCAGGGCGCAGGCGCGCGGCATCGGCCTGACCCTCGTCGATGGCAATCTTGATGGGCAGACGCTGGACGACCTTGGTGAAATTGCCCGTGGCGTTGTCGGCCTTGAGCACACTGAACTCCGACCCCGTGGCCGGTGCAATCTCCAGCACATGACCCTTGAGGCGCAAGCCGCCCAGCGCGTCCACGCTGAAGCTCACGACCTGGCCGATCTGCACCCGGGCGGTCTGGGTTTCCTTGTAATTGGCCACCACCCAGTAAGTGGGCGGCACCACATACATGAGCTGCGTACCGGCTGCCACGTACTGGCCCTTGCGTACCGATACCTCGCTGACCTGTCCATCGCTGGGTGCATGGACCACGGTGTTGTCCAGATTGATCTGTGCCTGGCGCAGCAGCGCCTCGGCCATCTGCACCTGGGCCTTGAGAGAGTCACGGCCCACGGTCGTGGCCTTGATCTTTTCCTGGTTGATCGCGATGTCTGCCTGGGCCTTGGCCACGTTGGTCGCGGCCAGGCGCGAGGTGGCGCGCACCTTGTCGCGTTCGTTCAGAGACACGGAGCCTCGCTCGGCCAGCTCCTGCACACGCTTGAGCTCCGCCTGCGAGCGCTGGGCCTCAGCCTCCACGGCAGCCAGACCGGCGCGGCTGGCGCTCAGCGTGGCACGGTTCTGGGCCTGTGTCTGTTCGGAATTGCTCAGCTGCGCCTGGGCATTGGCCAGTTGCGCCTGGGCCTGCGCGACGGCTGCTTCATAGCTGCGGCTATCGATGCGCACCAGCGCCTGGCCGGCCTTGACCTGCTCGTAATCCTTGACCAGCACCTCGGTCACGTAGCCATTGACCTGCGGAGCCAGCACGGTGACGGCACCACGCACATAGGCATTGTCCGTGGTCACCACAGAGCTGTTGAAAGGCCACAGATTCCAGGCCCGCAGCACGAGCAGCATGCCTGCCAGGGCCACCACCAGCATGATGAGCACGCTGCGCAAAGAAGGCTTGATCTTCTTCGGCGTGGGAGGCAAGGCTGCAGCGGATGAAGGGGCTGCTGTCGCCGCAGAGGCTGCGGGGGAATGGGGTTGTTGACTGTCGCTCATGCTCAATCTCTTGCTGTTATCGGTTTGAGTTCCTTGCCTGGTGATCGGAGCCATCCCGGCCGCCATCGCCGACCGCAGGGCTGCTGCGGGCGTTCTTGTCGATTTCCTGCTCCAGCTCGGCCTCAAGCTCTAGCGCCTGGGCGTTGTCCTGCAAGGGGTCGCGGCTGGCCAGCACGGCCTGCTCGCGAGTCTCGGCCGCCTGCGCGGCGGCAGCCAGGTGCGTGGCCTGCGCGCCTTCGATCACCACGGTGCGCGCCGGACTGGCGGGCTCGTTCTGACCGCCCTCTTCCACATCGCCATAGGCATCGGTGGCCGTGGGCTGCACCACGACCGTGACACGCTGCGATGCGTCGGGCTCATGGGCGTTCGCTGCCTCAGGCTCTGCAACCGGCGCCACCGAAGGTGCGCGCTGGGGCGTACCGTCGGTCCCTGCGGCTGCCGCCACCTGGTTGCCGCTTTGCCTTGTCATGGCGCGCACCATGGCCGCAGCCTGGCGCACGCGCGCCGAGGCTCCCAGGCTCCAAAGCAAATACAGCAAGGCGATGGCGGCCGTCAGCGCAAACACATCGTTATAGGCCCTGACATTGGCTTCGCGCCGCACGATCTGCGACAGCTGCAGCGTTCCCTGGTTGGCGCGCATGGCGGGATCGGGCGTCACCTTGCCGTAGATCTGGTTCTGTATCTTGAGCCGCTCGGCCACCACGGGGTCGGTCGGGTCTATCTGCGCCACCAGAGCCACGGAGTAGATCTGCTCGCGGTAGGTCTGGTAAGTGCTCAGCAAGGCCGAACCCAGCAAGCCGCCCATGGCCTGGGTCATGGAAATCGTGACCACGGCGGTGAGCATGTGGTTGGCACCGAATTTCAGCCCCTGGATGATGCCGGTCAGCATCAGCGGACCCATGAAGACGCCCGAGCCCACTGCCAGCAGAAACTGGCTGAAGAAAAAGTCCGAAGGCCGGTCCACGCTGCTGCGATGGTGATCGAGAAACGCTGCCACAGCGAACAGCGCAATCGCCACCACGATCTGCTTGCCCATATTGGGAACACCGAAAGTAATAGCAGACAATGCAACACCTATAAGTGTCCCCACCAGAATCACCATGAATAGCGGCTGCATCTGGTCGGATGTCATGCCCAGCGTGCGCATCAACCCCACCACGCCGTAACTTTGCTCAGCCGTAAGAAAGCGCAGCAAGATGGCTCCGATCACGAAACGGATCGTCGGCATCTGCGCGAACCAGCGCGTGTGGAACATGGGGTTGGCACGATGGTGTTCGATGTAAAGCGCGACGCTGAGCAGCGCGATCGCCGCCACCAGCATCCAGGCCAGCCCCGGCGTATCGAACCACCAGCGCGAGTAGCCCTGGACCAGCACCGCAATCAACAGACCCAGACCCGGAACCATCAGGCAGAAGGTGACGAAGTCCAGCTTCTCGAAGGTCTTGATGTACAGGCCCGAGGGCAGCTTGAGCAGCACCACGGCGGCAAAGGACATCAGCGCCAGACCGGCTTCAAACAGATAGAGGTTGTGCCACTCGCTGTTATAGAGCAGACCCGGCGACAGAATCCAGGCCAGCGGCGTGGCCAGCTGGACCACGCCCACGCCGATCACCAGCATCTTGAGCACATAGGTGCGCGGTGCCGACTGCAGCATGTAGAGTGTGCTCAGCGAGGAGCAGGTCGCCGCAGCAAGGCCGCTGGCCGCACGCAGCAGAATCAGGCTGTCGTAGCTGCCCAGCAGCAGATGCAGCACGCTGAGCGCCGCGTAGCAACCCAGGCCGATCTCGGTGAACAGGCGCATGCCAAACTGCTGGCGGAATTTATAGACCAGCAGATTGGCCGTCATATTGAACATGACGTAGGCGCCCGTCAGCCAGGCGGCCTCGACCGCCGTCAGCCCCAACTGTCCCTGAATCGTGGGCAGATTGGCGGTGAACAAGGCATTGCCCAGGCCGCCGGTCAGCCCGACCAGGACCGCAATCAGCCCATAGCAGACGCGGACCCAGGGCTCGTGATGGGGCATGGCCGGCGAGCCAGGCAGCGCGGGCTTTTCATGCTCGGCCCAGTCCGGCGGGCGGCGCAGCAGGATGACGGGCCCCTGCGCAATGGCTGGAGAAGCTGAAGCCTGGCTGCTGGGAGGTTTCGGGCCTTCTTGATTGGCTTGAGCCCCAGTGGCTTGTGCTGCAGCTTGACTCATAAACCTCAGGCCTTGATTCCGTCCAGAATGATTTGCAAGGCACGACGCGCCAGTTGCTTGCGTTGGGCAGGAGTTTCGCCACGCAGGGCACCGCCCAGCATGCCGAACACCAGAGACAAATCCTTGGCATTCAAGGCCTGCTTGCACAGGCCCTTGGCCACCGCACGCTTCATGGGCTCTTCGAACACCAGCCACATCTGCTGGCGCGCATGAATGACTTCTGCATCGCTCTGGTCCACCGTACGCCAGTAGTCCACCAGCGTGGCGGACACAGCAATGCGCTCGCCCACCAGAGCCAGCAGCTTGAAGAAGGCCTGGTCGTCGTCCTTCCAGGAAGCTGCGGCGGCGCGGGTCTTCTCGACCGAGCGCTCCAGCAGCGCCAGCATGATGGCGCGACGGTCCGGAAACTGACGATACAGCGTGGCACGGCCCACCTGGGCACGCTCGACGATGAGATCCAGGGGTGCGGTCACGCCATGCTCGGCAAACACGGCATCGGCCGCGTCCAACAACTGGGCGCGGCGTTCGGCGGATGGAGGACGGGTGGTGGACATGGCGCCAATTATCGGACAGTTTTGTCCGATAAACTGCAGCACTCGGCGTTTCCCCTGACCTGGCAAGGGTCAGACAGGACTGCGCTCAGTCGCGCGGCAGCGCCTGCAGGCTGCGCCGGCTGGTGAACTCGCGCCGTTGTCCAGTCAGGGGATCATCGAAGGCCAGGCTGCGCGCCAACAGCTGCAAGGGCCTGGAATAGTCGCCCGGCTCCGGGTCATTGACCATGGGATAGAACGCATCGCCCCTGAGCGGCAGACCCAGCGCCGCCATATGCACACGCAGCTGATGGCGCTTGCCCGAAACCGGACTGAGCCGGTAACGCGCCCAGGCGCTGTTGTGCTCGATGATTTCCATCAAGGTGCGGCTATTGGGTTCGCCAGCCACCTCATGCATGCGAAAGAAATGCCCACTCTCCTCCATGCGGCTCGCGTGCTCGCGCGGAAAGCTCAGCTCCGCGCGGTAAGCCGCCACGGCCTCGTAGACCTTGTGAATGGCCCTGTCCCTGAACAGCCCTTGATAGATGCCGCGTGTGGCGCGCTGTACCGAAAACACCACCAGCCCCGCAGTGTCGCGGTCGATGCGATGAATCGGCGACAGCTCGGGCAGGTCGAACTCGCGCCTGAGCCGCACCAGCAGCGTGTTCTGCAGATAGTGGCCGGCAGGAACCACGGGCAGAAAGTGTGGCTTGTCGGCGACGAGCAGATGCGCATCGCGATGGATGACTTCAGCCGCAAACGGAATCTCTGGCTCGGCCTCCAGCTCGCGATAGTAGTAATAGCGCAGCCCCGGCATAAATGCAGCGTCCGGGCCAGCCATCTCTCCGGTTTCACTGACCACCTGACCGGCTCCCATGCGACGCAGCCAGTCTGTGCGCCCAACGGCGGGCAGGCGTTCGCACAAGAAGTCGATCAGCAGCCCCCCGCCCTGGGATGGCAAGACCACACAGCTAGGGCTGACGCCATCGCGCACGGGCAGAACCTTGGGATCGTGGGAGTTATGCATGGCGCGGAATTTTAGTGGCTGGCTGGCCCGACTCCTCGCGTTCATGGCGGCATGGCCGCGCCAGCGCTGCGACTTCGCGCCGGCTAATCCGTTCGGATATTGGCTTTGCGAATGGTGGTCTCCAGAACTCTTTTCTCCTGCTCCAGATAGGCCAGAAACTGAGGATGCCCCATACGCATGGGCTTGAAGCCTGCTTCCGTCAGTTTTCTGACCATCTCGGGGTCCGCTTGCAGGATCGCGATTTCATCGGCCAGACGCTTCACGATACGGGCATCTGTATGAGCGGGAGCCAGCAAGCCTTGCCAGGCCTCGACTTCCAGATTGCGAAGGGCCGGCGTCTCCGAAAGACTTGGCGCCTGGGGCAGCGTGATCAGACGCTGGCGGGATGTCACGCCCAGTGCCTTGACCTTGCCCTCCAGAACAAACGGCTGCGCCAGCGCAACAGGCAGAACGGCAAGGTCGATCTGACCACCTGCCAGCTCGGTCAGCACCTGTGGGCCAGATCTGTAGGGAACATGTACCAGATCGATACCGGACATCTGCTGAATCAGCTCCCCCGTCAGGTGCAGGCTGGTTCCGATGCCATCGGTGCCCAGGGTCAGTCGCCCCGGCTTCTGGCACGCAAGTTCAATGAGATCGTCCGCACTGCCCGCAGCTAGTCCCGGGCGTGCGAGCAGCACAAAGACCGAAGAGGCTACAGGTGCCACGGGCTTCAGCTCCTGCAGTCCGTCGTAGCGAAACTTGGTCGGCGAGATCAGCGGCGCGACCAGCACAGAGCTGGCCACACCGAAGAGCAAGGTATAGCCATCGGGTCTGGCCTTGATAACACGCTGCGTTGCAATAGTCCCCGATGCCCCGACCATGTTCTCTATGATCACGGGCTGGCCCAGGCGCTCTGCCAGACGTGGCATGACCAGTCTGGCAGCCACATCAACACTGCCGCCCGGTGCGAAGGGCACCACCACCGTCAGTGCCTGGGAAGGCCAGGCCTGTGCCGTCGCCTGGCTGGCCAGTGGCAGTTGCTGAAGCAGTGGAGCGCCCAGCGCCCAGGCTGCAAACTGTCTGCGTCGTATTTGCATGATGATCTTTCTGCTGGGCCTGGAATGGCTCAGCGGGACAGCCAAGGCAGTTGCTCTGCCTGATAGCGCCAAGTCTGGAACACCGTGTTCAAGCGCCCCGGGCCTGTGCGGCGTGCAGCGGCATCGGAGTACTCGCCGAACCAGGGCAGAATGAACTCCCAGACCAGCTCGCCCTGCGGCGTCACTTCAAACAATCGCCCAGTGGCGGACTCCGTGATGTGCGTGTTGCCGTTCCAAAGCCGCTGCGCGCTGCCCATGAAGGCGGTGTAGAAGGCGTTGACCATCTCGTCCTGGTAGCTCCATGCGATCTCGTGGGAAACAGGATCTATCTCCAGCACACGCGAGAAAGCCACATGGGCTCCCTGGCGGAAGTTGCCGTTGTCAAAGGTCAGGACATGGCCGTTTGCCAGCGCAACCGGAGCATGCTGGTGCGAGACCACCGATGGCGGGATATGCAGCTTCACTTTGCCGCTGGCCTTGTCCACGCCAATGATTCCCGAGGTGGTGCGCAGACTCATGAGCACTGTCCCATCGGCGGCCAGCCCGAGTCCGTTGACCAGGGGCCAGTGATAGCGGCCGAAGCCCGGGTGAATGGGGAAATCCTCAGGCTCCAGATGCTCCCAGGCCTTCCATTCCCAGACCAATCGACCTGTGCGGTCCACTTCCCGGATCACATCGCCATACATCAGCTCATCAGCACCAAGGGAGGTGCCGCCGGGCACCCGTTCGGCAAAGCCCTGGGGAACAGGGGCACAGGCTGCATAGAGCAGATGACCGTTGGGCAACCACTGTGCGTCATGGTGGTGTGTCGGGTCTTCATAGCGCCAGACCACCTCCCCGTCGGGCCTGACCTCGTAGAAATCACCGCCATGCCACATGGACCAGGGCGCATAGAGATCAGGCGATTCACGATGGTTGCCGTTGTAGCCGAGATTGCCGTTAGGCAAGATGACCGCATGGCGACCGGCGCGTACAGGCAGCTTCCACTCATGCGCCACCTGACCGTGGATATCTATGAGGTAGACATGTCCATCGGCCGTCTGGGGGGCGATCAATGTGTAGCCGCCGGCGCTGAGAGCGCTGTCATGAGCGATAAGACCTGTGCCGCGTCGGCGTTGGGTGACCTGGTCAACGGTGGTAGCCATGGGGTTCTTTCTGTGACTTGAGGGATTGATGGCTGCCACTCTAGGAGTTCGTCAGCGTCAGGAATAGCTGATTGTTTTTTAATAGATGTCAGAAAAAACTTTACACTCAGCCCATGCCAGCGATTTCACAAGCCTTTCGGTGCTTTGACGAGGTGGCGCGCCGAGGCTCGGTGCGAAAGGCCTCGGTGACGCTGCACCTGACCGCCGCAGCGGTCAACCAGCAGATCCTCAATCTCGAAGCGCAGGTCGGTCAGCCTCTGTTCGACCGGTTGCCCAGAGGCATGCAGCTGACAGTGGCGGGCGAGATCGTGCTGGCAGCAGTCAGGCGCAGTCAGCGAGACTTTGACAATGCCCTGGCCCAGGTCGAGGATCTGAATGCCTTGCGACATGGGCATGTCAGCGTGGGTGTTCCCCACGCGACGGCCGAATACCTCGTCCCTAAGGTGATTGCGGCAATGCATCAACGCTATCCCGATATCACCTTCAGCGTGCGCGCCGGAATCGGTGAAGAGCTGCTGCGCCATGTGGCTCAGGGCGAGATCGATGTGGCCTACTGCCTGCGCCGAACACCTCCTGCCGGTGTCGAGGAGATGCGCTCCTGGGCACAGCCCCTGGGCGTGGTGATGGCTCCGGACCACCCTCTGCGAATGCGTCCGCGACTGCTGCGTCTGCGTGACTGCCTGGCCTATCCGCTGATCATGATGACTCCCGACATGGAGTTGCGCAGCATGCTCGAGCGTCTGGGCGACGGTGCGCTGAGCCGGATCCAGCCGCTGGTGGAGACCAGCAGCATCCCCATGGCCCGTCGCCTGGTGGCAAGCGGCCAGGCACTGGCCTTCATGCTGCCGGACAATGTGGCGGAAGACATGGCAGCCGAGCGTCTGAGCTGGCGTGCGTTGCACGATGCCGGTTCGCTGCTGCACAGCTGCGCTTATCAGCGAACCGGCTATGCGATGGCAGCCGCAATGGAAATGTTTCTGACCGAGCTGGAACATGCAGCGGACGAGCTGAAGGCGAACTTCGATACCGGTGTTTCCTGGTCCATCGGCAATCTTGCCGTTTGACTGCACTGGTACGACGCGCGCTGGAGAAGCACAAGCGCCAGAAAGTCGATGCTGAAGTCTCTTGCGGAGTGGAGCTGCATTTCTTGAAGCGCTGTAGCCATTGCTTCAGACGATTGCGCCCACAACACAAGGAGGCTTCGAGCTGCTGCACCGTTTCCTCGACCGGTGTGGAAACTTCTGAACTCATAGCATGCGGACCTGCATGCGTCAGGCAATTGGATGACGAGGCAGTACCTCTATGCGTAATAGCATGTGGCAAAAGGATGCAACCGCCATGGTCGATAACGCCAGCACTTCAGCCTCTGAACCCAATCCTGCACATCAGCGCCTGACGCGCCACTGGCTGCGCTGGGCGGCCATTGCGATTGCGCTGCTGCTGGCCTTGATTCTGGCAGCGGCACTGCTGATTGCCTTCATGGACTGGAACAAGCTCAGGCCATGGATCAATGAAAAAGTCAGCACTTCCGCGGGCCGCGACTTTGCCATCAACGGTGACCTGCAGCTGCAATGGACCTGGCCACAGCCCCTCGATACGGGCTGGCGCCACTGGGTGCCCGGAGTGGTGCTGCATGCCAGCGATCTGACACTTTCGCAGCCCCAGGGCTGGCTGGTTCGGCAGGCACCTGAAAAAGCCGATGACAAACAGCCGGTATTGCCTGCGACACCCAAGGAGCTCAATACCGGTCGCCTGCCCGAGCAAGACCAGGTAGCGAACGAGAAAAAGACGAGCGTAGATGACGAAGACGCCATAGCCGATGCCGGCCGGCAACCGCCCGAGCGCGATGCTCGCACCATGATCACCGCAGCAAATGCCACGGCCAGCCTGCGCCTTTGGCCACTATTGGCGCGCCATGTACAACTCGACTCCTTGCTGTTACAGGCTCCGGATATGGTGCTGGCCCGCAACGACAAGGGCGAGAACAACTGGACATTTGACAAGCCCGCAAGCAACGGCCCGAAGTGGAGTTTTGAAATAGGCCAGCTGCGCATCAGCGACGGCGTTCTGGGCTGGTCCGACGCCGTCAAGAACATGGCCGTGCGCGCCCGTTTCGACACGCTGCGCAGACCGGTCAGCGCCGATCAACCTTATGGTGTGCGCTTCGGCCTCGCTGGCTATCTGCATCAAGGCAAGACCCGCGCGCGGATTCAGGCCCAGGGTCTGGCGGGACCGGTACTGGATCTACGTCAGGACAGGCTGCGCTTTCCGCTGCGCATATCGGCCAATGCCGGCAGCCTGCAAGCGTTTGCCGAGGGGATTCTCGACAATCCCAAGACACTGGACGGACTGGACTTTCAAGTTCAGATACGCGGCAAGAGCATGGCCGACCTGTTCGAGCTCAGCGGCCTGTTGCTGCCCGCCACTCCGCCGTTCGAAACCAGCGGCCGTCTGATCGGCAGCCTAGCGCCGGGCAAGGCCGTCTGGCAGTACGAAAAGTTTCAGGGCAAGCTGGGTCAGAGCGATTTGCGTGGCGATCTCCAATACCGCTCCGCCCAGCCTCGGCCAAAGCTGACGGCACAGCTGCACTCCAAACAACTGCGACTGGTGGATCTGGGACCGGTCATAGGCGCAGCCCCGTCCGGCAGCCCCGACAAGCCCCAACCCGTCAACGGCAAGGTACTGCCACAAGTCCGGTTCCAGACCGAGAACTGGGACAAGATGGATCTCGACCTGCGCTATGAAAGCAGCCATATCCTGCGGCCCGAAGCTCTGCCCCTGCAAAACCTCAGCGTGCATGCGCTGCTGGACAACGGCAGACTCACCCTCTCGCCACTGAAGTTCGGCCTCGCCGAAGGCTCGCTGAATATCGACGCCAGCGTGGACAGCCATGCCAAGCCCGTTGCTGCCAAACTCAACGCACAGGTGCAGTCGCTCAAGCTCTCCGCCCTGTTTCCCACGATTGAAAAGATGAAAAAAAGCCTGGGCCGGCTCGATGGCGCAGTCGCGCTCACCGGACAGGGCGAGTCGCTGGCCCAGTGGCTGGGCACGGGCAATGGCTCGCTACGCCTGTTTGTACGCGACGGCACTTTCAGCTCGCAACTGCTGGACCTCGCGGGGCTGAACGTAGGCTCCATCGTCATCGCCAAGCTGTTTGGCAGCGACAAGGAAGTTCAGTTGCGCTGTGCCGTGGCCGACTTCAATGTGCAACAAGGCATTGCCCGCCCACGCATGGCCAAGCTGGCCACCACAGAAGCCGTTGTTGAGGCCACGGGCGAGATCAATCTGGCGCAGGAACAGCTTAATCTGCGCATCGTCCCCGAATCGCTGAAGTGGAAGTTCTTTTCGTTGCGCACGCCACTTTATGTGCGCGGCAGCTTTGCCAAGCCCGATGTGGGCCTGGAGCCAGGCCCCCTGGCAGCCCGTGCCGGCGCTGCAGTGGCTGCTGCCGTTTTTGCACCAGCGGCACTGGCTTTGGTACCGCTGACCGTACCTGCAGCTGACGACGATGTGAACTGCAAGCAGTTGCTGACTCAAGTACGCAACCGCTAATACGGGCAAGCAGCTCACAGCCCGATCTCAGCATCGAGTCCTGGCACACTGCAAAGAATGCAGGCAGCCGCTCGGACGGAATATGGCGGAAGTGCCTCACACCATATTTCATGTCTCGGAGATCAGCAAAGCGGAAGCGGCAACCGCAGCCTGGACTGCGGCAGCGTCACGGAATCAAGCGCTCTTGAGGCGGAAGACGCTGACCATCTGCGACAGGTCGCTGGTCTGCTGCTGCATGGATTGCGCAGCAGCGGTGGACTCTTCCACAAGAGCGGCATTCTGCTGAGTCACCAGATCCATCTCGGCCACAGCGCGGTTGATCTGCTCGATGCCGCTGGTCTGCTCATGGCTGGCGGCTGTGATCTCACCCATGATGTCCGTCACGCGCTGCACGCTGCTGACGATTTCATCCATGGTCTGACCGGCCTGGCTGACCTGCGCGCTGCCCTCTTCCACCTTGGTGACCGAGGCCTGAATCAGCTGCTTGATTTCCTTGGCCGCTTCAGCGCTGCGACCGGCCAGAGAGCGCACTTCCGATGCCACGACGGCAAAGCCGCGGCCTTGCTCGCCGGCACGGGCCGCTTCCACGGCGGCGTTCAGCGCCAGGATATTGGTCTGGAAAGCAATGCTGTCGATCACGCCGATGATGTCGGAAATCTTGCGCGAGGACTGGCTGATGGCCCCCATGGTCTCCACCACTTGCGACACCACCATGCCGCCCTTGACGGCCACATCGGAGGCTGACAGCGCCAGCTGATTGGCCTGACTGGCGTTATCGGCATTTTGCTTGACCGTGGAAGTGAGCTGCTCCATGGAGGCAGCGGTCTGCTGCAAGGAACTGGCCTGCTCTTCCGTGCGCGCAGACAGATCATGGTTGCCCGCCGCAATCTGGCCCGATGCCGTGGCAATGCTGTCCGTGCCCTGACGCACCTGCCCCACCAGCCTATCCAGGCTGGTATTCATATCGTGCAAGGCCTGCATGAGCTGCCCGGTTTCATCGCTGCTGCTCACATGGATCCGGGCCGTGAGATCACCATCGGCCACGCGGCGGGCCACGCTGACCGCATGCTTGAGCGGAGCGGTGATGCCTTGCGTCAGACGCCAGGCGCTGACGGTGCCGATGGTCAGAGCCAGCAAGGCCAGAATCAGGAAGTACGTCCTGCTGCTGCTCTCGATCTGCTCCACCTCTGCCGCCTTGGCGTCGAGGCTGGCGCGCTGCAGGTTCAGCAGCTCGCCGAGCAGCTTCAGATAGCCCTGGGCGGCCGGCACATAGTTGTTGATCAACGTGGACTCAGCCTCTTCGGCCATGCCGTCGGCCTTGAGCTGACTGACCTTGTCGCGGCTGGCAATATAGGTTTTGCGCACCTGCATGATCTTGTCCAGGATCTCGCGTTCCGCAGGCTGGGTGATCAGGGGCTCGATCTGCTTTAGCACATTGGCCGTGCTCTTGGTAGTGGCGGCCGCATCTGCCGCCAGAAACTGCACCAGACTTGCGTCGCTGCTCTTGGCGATGGCCGTGGTGCGAGCCACCGCCACGCTGACATTGCTGTTCCAGTCGCTGATCAGGCGCTCCTTGGTCAGCGGCTCCTGCATCATCTGCTGCGTGGCCTTGCCCACCGAGTGCAGCTGCCAGATGCCGATAACCGTGATCACCACGGCAAATGCCAACACCACTGCGAACCCCAGGCCCAGTCGGGCACCAATGTTCAGCTTGGTCAATCTCATCGCTTTCATCCATTCCATAGAAAAGTAAATAGCCGGCAAAGCGGCCACTCCGATACATGAAATGGGGCCAACCCGGCAAAGCCGCTTGCTGCGTCGCTCGCCTAGCGCAAATAGCAACACAATGTAATTAGTATTATCAAGGGATTACGTCGCTGGATTGGCCGACCCGAAACATCATCTCAGCAAGCAAGGCGCTGCTGCCTTCGCCAAAACAAGCAAGGGCGCAAAATGCGCCCTTGCTGTCTTTGTTACCTGGTCTGGCTACGCAAACCTGCCGGCTCATGAGAAGCGGGGAGCCCGCTTCTCGACAAAGGCCGTCACGGCTTCACGATGATCGGCCGTTTTATGGGCAATTGCCTGATACCCGGCCGATATTTCCAGCAGCGAAGCCAGCGTGGCGTTCTGGCCCTCTCGCAGCAAACGCTTGGTCATGCGCATCACCCCGCCCGGATTGGCAGCAATCTTGAGTGCCAATGCCCTGGCTGCCGGCAGCAGTTCATCCGGAGGCACGACCTGGCTCACCAGACCACAGGCCAATGCCTGGCCCGCGCTGATCGCCTCTCCCGTGAAAGCCATTTCGCTGGCCTTTGACATCCCCACCACACGCGGCAGCAACCAGGCCCCGCCATCACCGGGAACAATGCCCACGCGAACAAAGCTCTCCGCAAAAGTGGCATTTTCCGACGCAATCCGGATATCGCACATGCAGCTCAGATCCAGACCCGCACCGATGGCCGGGCCGTTGACCGCGCAGATCACAGGAACATCCAGCTGGTAGAGGGCATTCGGAATTTGCTGAATGCCCTGACGGTATTCCTCGCGAATCATGTCGGGAGTGAGTGCGTCATCGAAATAGCGCCTCATGTCCTTGACATTGCCGCCGGAGCTGAAGATAGAGCCGGCGCCGGTCAGGATCAGCACCTTCACGCTGGCGTCCAGGCGCACATCTGCACAGAGCTGCACGAATTCCGCCACCGCCGTATTGCCGGTCAGCGCATTGCGTGTCTCGGGCTGATTCATGGTGACGGTCAAGATACCGCCATCGCGTTCAATGTTCAGAAATGCCATGTTCCAGATCTCCGTAGTTGTTGAGCTGCTTCAAGCCAGGGCCTCGACATCGGTGATCCGTCGAATCAGATCCAGTGTCATGCCCTCGTGCGACATCAGGGCCTGCCCGGCCAGTGCCTGCCAATAGGCTTCGCTGCCGGCCGTCAGGCGCCATGCATGCAGTCTGCGGGTAAACAGCTGCAGGTCATATTCCTCGGTGAAGCCAATCGCGCCATGAATCGCATGCGCAAGCTCGGTGACCACCAAAGCCGCCTCGCTGCAGCGTGCCTTGGCGACGGCCACACGCAATCTGTCAGGCACGATGCCGTCACCGCTGCACCCGAGCTGAGCCGCCATGCGGGCGGCAAAGACATGCTCGCTCATGACTGCCAGCTGATGCTGGATCGCCTGGAACTTCCCGATAGCACGCCCAAACTGCTGACGCTCGTTCGCATATTGCAAGCTACGCTGGAACACATCGCGCATGGCCCCCGCCATCTGCGCAGCCACCACGGCGGCCTGCAGGCTCCGGGCATCGAATTGCGGCCCGAGCCGGAGGACTCCGGCTGCCTGCAACTGCTCCGGCGCCCAGCTCAACGACGCGTCAAGCACCAGAGCGTGCGGCGCAAGTCCTGCCCGAGACACGCTCAGCAGATGCCAGACCCCGGCTTCCTCTTGCACTTGAACCAGCACCGAGTCCGCGACTTGCCCGCCTCGCACCAGCGCGCAATGCAAACCGCCATCTGCCTGCATCGCACCCTGCGCCAGCGCAATGCTGCCGGCCGGGCAGGCCATATCCGCCTGCGCCAGCATGGCCCGCGCCAGCATGGTCTCTCCCAGAGGCAGAGGCAGGGCATGGGCTCCGCACTGCTCCAGCACGCCAAATATCTCACCCAAGCCCAGACCGGCGCCGCCATCTTCTTCGGCCAGCAAGGCATCGGCCAGGCCGGTTTCCTCCAGCTGCTGCCATAGCCGGGCGACGGCCACCGAGCGGCTACCGGCGCTCTCGATCTCGCGAATCACCTGAGGGATGCACCAGTCTGCCAGCACCTTGCGCGCGGCATCTGCAAACAAATCGTTATTGCTCATGAACTTGTCTCCGATCAGCGCAAACCCAGTCCACGGGCGATCATGCCGCGCAGAATGTCACGCGTGCCACCGCGCAAGGAAAACGAGGGAGAAGCTTCGGTGACGTACTTGAGCGTCAGCAGCAGCTCCACCGGCACATCCTCGTCCGGTCGTGCAAACAGCTCGTCGGCAATGGCCGCCGGGATCATCTGCTCCAGTGTCGTGCCCAGCTCCTTGACCAGTGCGGCCTCCACAACAGGGCTTGCTCCCTGGGTCAGCTTCTGCTGCACGGATACCGACATCGCGCGCAGCGGTGCCAGTTGCGTCAGCACCTTGCCCGCAAGCCGCATGCCGGACTCGGTGCGTCCCTGCGGCGTACGTGCATACTGCAGCCATTGATCGAACAGCACGATGCTGGAGAAAAGGCGCTCCGGGCCGCTGCGCTCGAAAGCGAGTTCGGCGGTAACCTGTTCCCAGCCCTGACCTTCGGCACCGATCAGCGCATCGGCCGACAGTTGCACATTCTCGAAAAAAACCTCGCAGAAATGGCTGTCACCCGATAGATCCTGGATGGGACGCACCGTCACACCGGGCAATGTCAGGTCCACGATGACTTGCGACAAGCCCTTGTGACGGTCCTCGGCACTGCCGGAGGTTCGTACCAGAGCAATCATGTACTGGCAGTGATGCGCGTTGGTGGTCCAGATCTTCTGGCCATTGAGCAAGAAGCCCTGCTCGTTGGGAACCGCTCTAGTCCTCACACTTGCCAGATCCGAGCCGGCATTGGGCTCGCTCATGCCGATACAGAAAAACACCTCTCCCCGGCAGACTCTGGGAATGTAAAACTGCTTTTGCGCTTCCGTACCATATTTGAGGATCAGCGGCGCACTCTGGCGGTCGGCAATCCAGTGCGAGCCCACAGGCGCACCGAAGTTCAGACACTCTTCCACCAGCACATAGCGGGCGAACGCGCTGCGCTCGCCTCCGCCATAGGCCTTGGGCAAGGTCATGCCGACCCAGCCCTTTTCACCCAGCTTGCGACTGAGTGTCGGGTCATATCCGCTCCAGGATTTGGCACGGATATGCGCAGGAATGTCTTTGACCGCGTCCTGCAGAAAAGCACGCACCTCGGCGCGCAGTGCCTCGCCTTCCGGCGGGATGCCTGTCAGGCTCAGTCCATCGAGAATGGTCATCGTCTTGCTTTCTCTCAGTCCAGGGACACGCCCGTGCTTTTGACAACCCCTGCCCAGCGCTTGATTTCGCTCTGGATGTAGTCGCCATACGCTTTGGACGTAGACCCCAGCGGCTCCGCACCCTGCACGCGCAGCTTTTCCAGCACTCCCGGATCCTTGAGCGCCTTCATCAGCTCGGCATTCAGGCGTTCCACGACCGCAACAGGTGTTTTGGCGGGCACCATCACGCCTTGCCAGGCTCCGGCCTCGAATCCGGTCATGCCGCTTTCGGCCAGCGTAGGCGCATTGGGGAAATTGGGAATACGTCCGGCCGTGCTGACGGCCAGCAGCCGGAGCCTGCCGTCCTTGATGAAAGGCGCCACCGAATTGATGGTGTCGGTCATGAAATCGATCTGGCCAGCCACCAGGTCCACGTCGGCGGGGGCGCTGCCTTTGTAAGGCACATGACTTGCATCCATGTTGTAGTGCTGCACCACCTGAAAAGCCGCCAGGTGCGTGACATTGCCGTTGCCAGCCGAGCCGTAGGAGAGCTTGCCTTTGTGCTCCTGCGCGTACTTCACGAGCTCCTGCACGGTGTTGGCAGGCACCTTGGGATTGACGACAAGCCCCAATGGCACCACCGCCGTCAAGGCCACCGGGCGCAGATCCCTGGTCACGTCATAGCTCATCTTCTTGTAGAGCGACGAACTGAGCGCAATCGAGGAAGTGTTGTAGAGCACGGTGTAGCCGTCGGCTGGCGCCTTGGCCACCAGCGCATTGCCGATGTTGCCGTTGGCACCAGGCCGGTTGTCCACGATGACCGACTGCCCCAGTTGCTGGCCTACCTGCTGCGCCAGCACCCGTGCCACCATATCCGTGGGACCGCCGGGCGGGAAAGGGACGATCAGCGTGATCGGCTTGCTGGGCCAGTTGTCCTGCGCCTGCGCCGCACCACAAACTGCCAGCGCGGCAACGGCCGGCGCGGCAACGGCGAGCAGCGACGACCGACGTGAAAATCGATAACTCATCTTGTGTCTCCTGTAGTTTTTTCATCTCGGCGCACTGGAAAGTACGCACCGGTGCAACGGCATCCGCGGCAGCGCGGATCTAAGCCCCACGGCCGGCCAGCAGGCGCACGGCGGTATAGGCCATCACCTGCTGGTGACGTTGGTTGTAGACCTCGATCCGCGAGCTCACTACTGCGCGACCGCCTTTGCTCGTTGGCTTGATGTCGATCACTTCGACCAGCGCCTCAATGGTGTCGCCCACCACCACAGGAGCCAGAATCTTCTGGTGCAACTCGAGCATGGCCAGGCCCGTGCCCTGGATCATGCTTTGCAGGATGAAGCCTTCGATCAAGGTATAGGTGAGCGCACCCGGCACCGCGCGGCCCTGAATGGCACCGCCGTCATAGCCGTCCTCGATGAAGATCGCCTCGAGCATGCCTGTGGTGTTGATGAAGTTGACCAGATCGGTCTCGGTCACCGTACGGCGAAAGGTGCGCAGTTGCTGGCCTACGCGCAGGTCCTGCCAGACAAAACCCTGGCCCATGCGCGGCGTGTCTGCCAGCGCTGCGGCACGGTTTTCAGTGGATGAAATCAAATTGCTCACGCTCATTCTGTCTCCGCTTCATACTGTTTGTTCAGCAGTCCTTCGACTGCAAGGCCGCAATGCGCGCGTCGTCCCAGCCCGCCTCGCGCAGCAATGCCTGTGTGTGCTCGCCCAGGCGCGGGGGCATGCCTATGGGTGGCTGGCTGCCGTTGATGCGCACGGACGAACGCGGAAATTTCACAACCCCCATCGCTGCGTCTTTCTTCTCGACAAAAAAGCCGGTGGCCTGCAAGTGCGGGTCATGGGGCAGATCGTCCATGCGTGTCACCGGGGCGGCTGGAATCTCCAGCTGTTCGCAGCTGGCCAGCCAATAGGCGGTGTCCTTTTGCGCCACGTAGCCGCTCATCGTCTCCAGCAGCTCAGCTATGTGGCGGGTGCGCATCGCCTGGGTGGCAAAGCGCTGGTCCTGTGCCAGCTGGGGCTGACCGACGGCCGCAAAGAAACGGCGCCAGTGCGCATCGGTGTAAGGCATCAGGCAGACATGGCCGTCCAGCGTCCTGTAGGGCTTACGCCAGGGCGCCATCACGCGCGGATAGCCCGCGACACTCTGTGCGGGTGTGAAATGCATGCCGTAGAAATGCTCCACCAGGTTGAAGCCCGCCATGGTCTCGTACATGGGCACTTCCACATAGCTGCCCTCGCCCCTGCGCTCGCGCTGGTAGAGCGCCGCCAGCACCGCATGCGCGGCCACCAGAGCGCAGGTCTTGTCGGCCGCAATCGTGGGCAGATAGCGGGCCTCGCCCGTCTGGCGCCGCATGAGATCGGCCAGGCCACTCATGCCCTGGATCACGTCGTCGTATGCAGGCTGCCCGGCATAGGGGCCGTCTTCGCCAAAACCGTGCAGGCCCGCATAGATGAGACGCGGGTATTGCTTGCGCAGACTGTCCGGATCGAGCCCGAGCCTGGCCAGCTTTTGCGGGCGCATGCTGTGCATGAGCACATCTGCGCCTTGCAACAGCGCATGCAGCGCGGCCTGTGCCTGCTCTTGCCTCAGATCCAGCACCACACTTTTCTTGCTGCGGTTGGAGCCCATGAACATGGCCGCCATGCCAGGCTCCAGTGCCGGGCCGGTGTGACGCGTGGAGTCGCCCTCCGGCGGCTCGATCTTGATCACCTCGGCGCCGTAGTCGGCCAGCACCTGGCTGGCCATGGGGCCGAAAATCACGCTGGAAAGATCCAGCACCCGCACCCCTGACAATGCCCCCAGGGCTTGGTCCTGGCCCGCGATGCGCGTGTGCGTCAACGATTCCTGGCTGTTCATCCCAATACTCCGCTGTCCCGATAGGCCTGCATTTGCTGAGTAGACAGACCCAGATGGCGCTCCAGCAGCTCTAGTGTGTGCTGGCCCAGCTGAGGCGGTGCATGGCGATACGTCACCGGTGTGTCCGACAAACGGATGGGGCTGGCGACCAGCGGCACCTGGCCTGCCTTGGGGTGTGTCATGGCGATCTGCATGCCACGAGCCCTGACCTGCGGATCCTCGAACACCTCACGCACCGTGTTGATGGGGCCGCAAGGCACGGCATGCTGCTCCAGCAACTGCACCCAGGCCCTGGTGCTGCGCGTGAGCGTCACGCGGCGGATCATCTCCACCAGCTCGGCTCTATGGGCCAGCCGCGCCGCATTGCTGCTAAAGCGCTGGTCCTCGGCCCATTGGCTCCTGCCTGCAGCCTGGCAGAAACGGGCAAACTGGCCATCATTGCCCACGGCCAGAATCATGTGGCCGTCTTCGGTCGGGAACTCCTGGTAGGGCACCGTATTCGGATGCGCGTTGCCCATGCGCTGAGGCACCTGATCCCCGTACAGATAGTTCATGCTCTGGTTGGCCAGACAGGCCACGCCTACATCAAGCAAAGCCAGATCTATGTGCTGGCCGCGCCCCGTATGCTCGCGGGCCTGCAGAGCCGCCAGAATCGCCGTGCTGGCATATAGCCCGGTGAGGATGTCGGTCAGCGCCACACCCACCTTCATGGGACCGCCTCCGGGCTGGCCATCGGCATGGCCCGAAATACTCATCAGCCCCCCCATGCCCTGGATCAGAAAGTCATAGCCCGCACGGTGTGCATAGGGACCGTCCTGGCCGAAGCCCGTGACCGAGCAGTAGACAAGGCGGGGATTCAGGGCACTGAGGCTCGTGTAATCAAGCCCGTACTGCGCCAGACCGCCAGTCTTGAAGTTCTCGATCAGCACATCGCATCGGGCCGCCAGCTGACGCACGATCTCCTGGCCTTCGCCGCGGGTAAAGTCCACGGAAATCGACTGCTTGTTACGGTTGGTGCACATATAGTAGGCCGACTCCCCCGTGGGCAAGCCTTCGGGGTCGACCACATAGGGCGGCCCCCAGGCACGCGTGTCGTCACCGCTGCCGGGTCTTTCCACCTTGATCACCTCGGCGCCCAGATCACCCAGCGTCTGTGCCGCCCACGGGCCTGCCAGAACCCTTGAAAGATCGAGCACCTTGATGTGCTGCAGCGCCTGTGCCGGCTGGCTGTCATTGGCTTTCATTGCAGGGGAACCTTGGCCTTGACGACGATGCGCTTCCACAGCGCGATTTCGTTCTTCTGGAATTCATGCATCTGTGCCGGGCCGCCGGTCATGGGAATGGCCCCCAGACGCTCGTAGAAGGCACGGGTTTCATCCATCTTCGAAATGGCGGTGAAAAGCTCGGCGAGCCTGGCAGTCTCGGCCGCCGGTGTCCTGGCGCTCACCATGGCACCCACCCAGGTGTAGGCCTCGAATCCGGGCAGACCGGCCTCCGCGGCCGTGGGTATCTCGGGGGAGGTGCTCACGCGCTTGTCGGAGGCCACCGCCAAAACCTTGACACGCCCTCCGCGGGCCAGTTCCTGGACTGCTGTGACTTCCGCGAAGGTGTAGTCCACCGTCCCTGAAGCGACTGCCGTGGTGGTTTCCCCCGCCCCCTTGAACGGGACATGCACGGTTTCGATCCTGGCAGCGTCGTTGAACAGCTCGCCCATCAGTTGATAGCCTGCCGAGCCGGCTCCGAAATTCACCTTCCCCGGGTTGGCCCTGGCATGGTTGATCAGGCCTTTCAGGTCGGAGTAGGCAGCTTGGGGCATGACGGCCAGCATGGCCGGCGAGCGCATCATCATGGTCAGCGGTGCAAAGTCCGTTAACGGGTCGTAGGGCAGATGCCTGAACAGTGCCGCATTGACCGCCAGCGTCGAGTTGCTGCCGATGAATACGGTATAGCCATCGGCGGGCGCAGACAGCACCTGCTTGACAGCAATGAAGCCGTTGGCTCCTGCCTTGTTTTCGACGACCACGGGCTGGCCCGTGAGCTCCTGCAGCTTGCGCCCGAAATAGCGCGCCGAGGTGTCGGTGCCGCTGCCCGGACCGAAGGGCACGATGAGCTTGATCGGCTTGGCAGGAAAGCCCTGAGCCGGTGCCTGAGCCATGGAGGTCATGCCGACGCCGAGCAGGCCGCAGCCCAGCAGTGCCGCCAGCAGGTATCTGCGTGCTTGTTTCAAGTTTGTCTCCTGATACGGAATTGCTGCCGTGTTTTTCTTGTGAGCCCACTTTAGGCAGGCGTGGAATTAATGTCTAATATTAAAAATTTCGTTTCTGATATCGATTGAATATCAATGAATCTCAAGCAACTGCAGCAGTTCATTGCCCTGGCCGAAACCGGCAACTTTCACCGTGCCGCTGAGCAGCTGCATATGGCCCAGCCGCCGCTGTCCATCTCGATTCGCAAGCTGGAGGAGGAGCTGGGCAGCGCCTTGTTCGATCGCACCAGCACCGGCGTCGTGCTGACGCCTGCCGGCAAGGCCATGCTGGAGAGCGCACGCGCGACCCTGTTTCATGCCGAGCAATGCCGCCAGGCGGTGCGCGATACCAGGGAAGGCGTGGGCGGCCTGATCCGGCTGGGCTTTGTCGGCTCGGCCACCTACGAACTGCTGCCGCGCCTGATTCCCTCGTTTCGCGAGCGCTACCCCAAGGTAGGGCTGGAGTTCTACGAAGCGACCAGCGCCGAAATCCTCGAAGGGCTGGCAAGCCGGCGCTTCGATGCCGGCCTGCTGCGCTACCCCGTGCTCGAACTCGATGAGCGCATCGCGCTCACGCCGCTGGATCAGGACGAGTTCGTGCTGGCCGTCTCGGACAACAGTCCCCTGGCGCAGCGCGACGCTATCGCCCTGTCCGAGGCAGCTCATGAGCCTTTTGTGATGTATCCACAGGACACGGTACCCAGCCTCGCCGCACTGGCCAAGCTACGCTGCCAGCAATCGGGCTTCACCCCGCGCATCGCCCAGGAGGCCATGCAGGTGCAGACCATCATGAGCCTGGTGGCTTCCGGCCTGGGCGTGGGTCTGGTCGCGGGCGTTTCGCATCTCGTTCAGCCGCGCGGCGTGAAGTGTTTGCCGCTGCTGGACAATCCTCCGGGCTTTCATGTGGGCATTGCGCTGGTGCATTCGCTCACGCCGGGCAGCCGGGCAGTGCAGACGCTCATTGAACATGCACTGCAATTTGCCAAGCTGCCGGCAGCGTCCTGAATTCGCAGCGGCCAGCGCGCACCAGCCTCGGCAGGCTCAATGAAAATCCCGGCTGTTCAGCCCGACCTCGGCAAACCGCCCCAGCCAGCGGGTCACATCCCTGGCCTTCATCACGACCAGATGGCAAACCGCAGGCTCATCCACTTTCTTGGCTGCAGGCATATTCCCTGCTGATTCCGGCGCCTCCAGTTGCGGGGCCGTGCTGCGCTGCCAGATGCCCTCCACGGCCAGCAGACGCGAGGCAAGCAACGCAGAGCGCCAGCGGGCAAAGGTCTGGCTCCAGACCACCAGGTTGATGACGCCGGTTTCGTCTTCCAGCGTGATGAACAGCGTGCCGTTGGCGGTAGGCGGGCGCTGGCGCACGGTAACGATGCCGCAGGCGCGGACCTTCTGGCCTGGCAGCATATGACGCAGCTCGGCTGCGGTCTTCAGCCCATGGCGTGCCAGCCTGGGACGCAGCAAGGCCAGCGGGTGGCGGCGCAGGCTCAGGCCGGTGGCGGCATAGTCGAACATGATTTCCTCGCCCTCGGCGGCCTGGGGCAGCTCAAGTCCTGGCTCATGAATCGCGGCCTGCGCAAAAATGGGCGGCAGGCTGGCCTGCGCAGCAGCATCCCACATCTGCTGGCGACGGTGACCGGCCAGGCTACGCAGCGCATCCGCTGCGGCCAGGGCTTCCATATCCGCCTTGTCCAACCGGGCTCGCATGGCCAGATCGCTCACGTCCTTCCACGGAGCCTGCGCAGCTTCACCCTCGATTCGCAGCGCTGCGGCCTTGCCCAGCCTGGCAACCCGGTTCAGCCCCAGGCGCACGGCCGGCTGGGGCTGGGCCACGCCGCGCATGGCTTGCAAAGGAGCTTCGAGCGTGCAATGCCAGTGGCTATGACAGACATCGACGGGCAGCACGCGCACTCCGTGTCGGCGCGCATCCTGCACCAGTTGGGACGGCGAATAAAAACCCATGGGCTGGGCATTGAGCAGCGCCTGCAGAAAGATGGCCGGCTCATGGCGCTTGAGCCAGGCGCTCGCATAGGCCAGCAGCGCAAAGCTGTAGGCATGACTTTCGGGGAAGCCATATTCGCCAAAGCCCAGCATCTGCGCAAAGATGGCCTGAGCGAATTCCAGCTTGTAACCACGCGCCACCATACCGTCGATCAATGGGCGCTCGAACTTGTGTACGCCGCCCTTGCGCTTCCAGGCCGCCATGGAGCGGCGCAGCTCATCAGCCTTGCCGGCCGAAAACTTGGCAGCATCCATGGCGATCTGCATCACCTGCTCCTGGAAAATGGGCACGCCCAAGGTGCGCTTGAGCGCATTTGCAAGCTCCGGCTTCTCAAGCTTGAGCGGCAGCTTGCGGCGCGCGCGCTCACGTGCCAGCAAATAGGGATGGACCATGCCGCCTTGAATCGGGCCGGGCCGCACGATGGCAACCTCAACCACCAAGTCATAGAAAGTGCGCGGCTGCAGGCGCGGCAGCATGCTCATCTGGGCGCGGCTTTCGATCTGGAAAGTACCCACGGTATCGGCCTGGCAGATCATCTCGTAGGTCGCGGCATCCTCCTGCGGAATCTGGTGCAGCCCCCATGGTTCGCCACGCCAGCGGGCGCGCTCGTTCAAGGCATTGCGCAACATGGTGAGCATGCCCAGGGCCAGCACATCGACCTTGAGCAAGCCCACGACATCGAGATCGTCCTTGTCCCACTGAATGACGGAGCGCTTGGCCATCGTGGCGGGCTCCACGGGCACCAGGCGCGTGAGCTTACCCTCGGTCAGCACAAAGCCGCCCACATGCTGGCTGAGGTGGCGCGGGCTGTCCCTGAGCTGCCAGGCCAGCTCTATCCAGAGGCGCAGCCGATGCGCGCCCACAGCACAATTCATTTCGCTCGCCAGCACCTCGGCTTCCTGGAGCTTGCGCTGCACCCAGTCTTCGGGCAAAGCTTCGGGCGCCTGGTCCTCCTCTGCCGAATCGGCCGCCTCTGCATGCGTCTGTGCTTGCGCCTGGGCATGCTCGCTGAACCAGTACTGCCCCTTGGCCAGGGCATCGATCAGATCGGCAGGCAGGCCCAGCACCTTGCCCACATCGCGCAGCGCGCTACGGCTGCGCCAGCAACTGACCACGGCCGTGAGCGCGGCGCGGTCGCGGCCATATTTGCCGTAGATGTACTGGATGACCTCTTCGCGCCGCGCGTGCTCGAAGTCGACATCGATGTCGGGTGGCTCGCTGCGCTCCTTGCTGATAAAGCGCTCGAACAGCAGATTGTTGTTTTCCGGATCTACCGCCGTAATGCCCAGGCAGTAGCAGACCGCAGAATTGGCCGCCGATCCGCGCCCCTGGCACAGAATGCCGACGCTGCGCGCATAGCGCACGATGTCATGCACGGTGAGAAAGTACATCTCGTACTTCTGATCCTCGATCAGCGCCAGCTCTTTGTGCAATTGATCGTGCACGTCCTCGGGAATGCCCTGGGGATAGCGTCCCGCCGCGCCATCCCAGGTCAGCCAGGCCAGGGTCTGCGTGGCCGTCATGCCGGGCAGCACGCTCTCCTGAGGATAGTGGTAGCGGATCTCGTCCAGGCTGAAGCTGCAGCGCCCGGCCAGCTCCAGCGTCGCCTCCAGCATGACCCTGGGATAGAGCGAAGCCAGCCGCAGACGCGAGCGCAGATGCCGCTCGGCATTGGGCTGCAGCGCAAAGCCGCATTCGGCCACGGTGCGCCCCAGGCGTATTGCCGTGACCACATCCTGCAGCGGCTTGCGCGAGCGCGCATGCATATGGACATCGCCGCAGGCCAGCAGCGGCAGGCCCAGCACCACGCCAGCCTGCTGCAGGGTCTGCAGCCACAGGCTGTCGTCGGGCGCCAGATGCAGCTCCACACCCAGCCACAGGATATTTGTCGAAAAATGCGCTGCAACGTTTTCCAGACAAGCGGTTACAGCTATCAAATCCGATGCATCGAGCTGCTCGCGCTGCGGCAGCAGCAGACATTCGCAGCCTTGCTGCAGCAGTTGCCAGGGACTGGATTCATCGACCAGATACTCCCCTTTGGCAGCCCGGCTGCGTGCAACGGTGATGAATTCACAGAGATTGCCCCAGCCTTGCAGATCACGCACCAGCACCACGATCCTGAGCGGGCCCCAGGCGAATTCGCTGCCATGGATCAGGTGCAGGTCGCTGTCCCGCGCCGCCTCATGAGCGCGCACGGCACCGGCTACCGAGCATTCATCGGTCAGCGCCAGCGCCGCATAGCCCAGGCTTTTGGCCCGGTGCACCAGCTCGGCCGGTGATGAAGCACCGCGCAGGAAGCTGAAGTGCGAGAGACAGTGCAGCTCGGCATAGGCCAGCGGCCCTCTGTCCATGCCCTGGGCCACGGGGCTGGCCGGTACAGCGGCAGGCGGCGGCCCTGCGAGACGCAGTGCGGGAGCGGGCAGCTCGGCCGTGATCTGCTCAGCCATACACGCCTTGCGCAAACCAGCTGGCGGGGCTGGCTGTCATGCTCATCAGGTGTTCGCTACGGGCGCGCTCGCGGTAAATCCAGACATGGCCGACCACGGCGTTATAGGCCACGAAATAGTCACGCACGGCCAGGCCGGCCGGCGCGCCGGCCTGGGCATCGCCAGCCGCATCCCACCAGCCGGACTCCAGCCTGTAGGGCCCGGCCCTGAGCTGCAGCGGCCCATGCCATTGGGGACGATTGCCCTGCACGGGCAAGGCCTGGGGCTTGGACAACAGCCAGGGCGGCCACAGGGCTTGCCAGGGGTCGGCACAGCCGGTCTGACGGCGTGGCCCGAAGCCGGCTCCCACCTCGGCCCTGGTGCCGCCTGGCTTCTGGCTCTGCAGCAGCTTCGCCGCAGCTTGCCAGCACTGCATCTGCTCGGGCCGGTGATCGGCCAGCGGCCGCACCATTTGCACGGCTTCCTCGCCCCAGCGGGCGCTCAGGCGCTCCACCCATTCATGCCAGGCCAGGCTGTCCGACGGGCTCTGGCCCTGGACGGCAGGCAGACAGCTCAGCGGCTCTGCCGCCCAGGCAACCGTCTCCAGCGCCTGCAACTCCAGCATGTCCACGGGGGCGCGCCAGCGCTGCTGACCCAGGTGCTCACGCAACAGGCGCTGCAAATGCGCCATGCCCTGCGTGGGCTGGGCCGTGCGGATGACAAGCGCTTCCCAGGCCGGAAGCTCCTGGCCGTCGATACGACGCAGATCATGGTGCCAGCGCAATCGCAGCGCCAGCACCGCATGGTGACGGGCCTGCAACCAGGACTGCAGCGCGCGCAACAGCGGCTGCGCGGCATGGAGCACGGCATCGGCATGGTGAGCCGGATAACCCAGGTCGTGGCGCAGCAGGAATTGCTGGGGCAGTTGCAGCCACTCAAGCGGCTGGGGCCGCAGACCATAGGCCTCGTCGAGCGCACGCAAGGCCTTGGCTCCAATGCGGCGCGACAGTCCCGCGCGCGGCAGTGCGCGCACATCGCCCCAGCTACGGCAGCCCAGGCGCAGCAACACGGAGCTGTGCTGCTCCAGGGAGCTCAGCGTCCATAGCGGCAGCGCATCGGCATGCAGCGATGACTCGGACATGGACAGGGAAACAGGGATGGAGCCGCAAGGCCGGCCCTGCTGCAGCCGCAGCCGTGCCAAAGCCTGCCAGGCCGTGCCGCCTTGTCCGCGCAGCGGCTGCAATGCCCCATCCCCGCCCTCTGACTCATGGAAGCCGGCTTGGCGGGCTTGCGCAAAAGCATTGTCCAGCCGCGCCAGCAAGACCTCGGCTCCGCCCCAAAGACGCTGCACCATGCTGGTCTCCATGAGCAAGGCATCTTCGAGCAAGGCCACACGCGGCGAAAACTCCAGCGCCCACCAGCAGGCACTCTCGGGCGGCGGGCTTGACTCGCTCAGGCAGGCCAGAGGCCAGGCCATCCAGTGCTCTGCACTGCCCATCTCATGCCTCCGTCATCCAAGGCGAGGCCGTTGCAGGAGCGGCGGCTGTCATGCGTCCTTGCATGAGCATGGCAGCCTCCTCGCTCTGGCGCGCATGTCTTTGGGCCTGCGCCTGCAGCACGGGCTGCCAGGCCCACTGCGAAAGCGCGAGCTGTATGGGGCGCTCCAGCAAAGGTCCACGGCGCTTCAGTATCTGTATCCGCAAACCCGGCGCCTGCTGGGCAGCGGAGTCTGCCGTAACTCTCTCCAGTCTCAACCGCAATGCGACGGGGGAGCTGTGCGGCTCGGCCTGCAGCTCCTGCCATAACCACAGAGGCCGGCCCTGCGAAGCGGCGGCCAGCTGCAAGCGGCGCAGCGTGGACGCGGGAAGTTCGGGCAACCAGGCCAGCACCGCCAGCACATCCCGGCAATGCAGAGCCTGCTCGCAGGCCCAGGCCAGATCCTGGGCACTGCGCCCCGGCTGCACCGCGCACAGTCGCTTCGCGTCAATACCGGCGGCCTGCAAGGCCGGGGCAAAAGGCAGATAGGGTGGCGCCACCAGCACCAGTTGCCCCATCCGCGAATCCCCGAGTGAAGCCGCATGCTGCCGGACACGGGCGGCCAGCGCGGGCAACAGCAAGGCCCACTCCGCATGACAGTGCGCAGGTTGCTGCAGCTCAATCAAGGCATTGCCGGGCCAGCCGCCGCCCGGCAGCTCGGCATCCAGCGCAGCATGGCCGCTGGGCCAGACCTGAGGGCCGGCGCCGGCCTGCCAGTCCGTGCCGCGCCAGACACCTGGAATCCGTATGGCGGACAAAGGCGGGCTGCCCGCAACGGGCAGACCCGGCCGCACGCCCTGCCCTGCACCTGTTTGCTGCCGGACAGACTCCGTCATGCCGGGCGGTGAGCCAGGATGGGCCAAGGATGTCAGGGGCTGGGTGTACATGCGAAAGCTCTTGAATACTGTACAAATATACAGTTATTCAAGTTTCCGCGCAAAACAAGGCCTTAATATCGGCAGCAGATACGGTCGACTCTTGTAGATTGGACGTCGTGCGCTATCAAAAATACTTCTTCAGGATGGCGCAAGCAGACGCAGCAAAGCACGCCGCGCTGCGACGTGATGCACAGAGTTTTGAAGAAATACCGGTTTAGCGCCTGTCAATCAAGCGCCTGCAGCTATCAAACTTGAGGCCGGCCGTCCCGGGCGGAACTCGTGGTCGATGCCTTCAATTCAGCGACTGCCTGTCGGCATTCATGGCCGAGCTGCGGCCGGCCTGCGGCATCAGCTGAGCGCAGGCCTCGCACCATTCGGCCACGGCGACTTCCAGCGTGGAGCCGCCCTGCCCCAGCGTGGGCCAGCGGCGCAGGCAGTCGTTCATGATGGCCTGCAACAGCCACAGGGCCTCACGGTTGACCAGGGCCAGCTCACTCATGCCCAGGGCGTCATCCTTGAAATAGCTCAGCACATCCAGCTGCTGACTGGGGTGGGAGCCCGCTTCGGCCAGCTGCTTCTGCAGTTGTGCAAGATTAGTCTCCACAAGCACCGCCGCCTGCGCATCAGGCATTTGCTGCCAATGCTCGGGAAACTCGCGCCTGAGCTCGCTCCATTTGCGCAGCGCGGCCTCCAGCGCCGCGATGCTGTGCGAGAACTCGGCCTGCAGCGGCGCCAGCGGCTTGCCGGGACTGATTTCGTCGTAGAGCAGCGGCAAAATCAGGTGCACCAGATCGGCCGGATAGCTCTTGTGGTTCATGCGCAGCATGAGCGACAGGCGCTGGCCAGGCATATCCGTGAATTTCTCGAAGAAGGCCGAGACCACCTCGGCCAGCAGCAGCACCTGCCCCATGGGCGAAATGGCGTTGCCCTTGATGCCGCGCGGATAGCCGGAGCCATCCATGCGTTCATGGTGCTCAAGCACGGCGATTTCCACGGCGCGCGAATACAGTTCGGTGCTGCGCACCACCAGCATGGCCGTGACGGAATGCGCGACCAAATGCTTGCGTTCCTCGCCGCTCAAGCGGTGGTCCGGGTCGGTCCAGACCGGGTCCATATAGAGCATGCCTACATCGTGCAGCAGCGCGGCCGTGGCCAACGGCACGCATTCGCGCTCGGTCCAGCCGTTCTTGAGTGCCAGAAAGATCGCCACCAGCGTCATCTGCAGGCTGTGCTGGTAGAGGTCGGAGCGCTGCTCGCGCATGACGGTGAGCTTGAAGGCAATGGCCTGAGGCAGCAGCAAGCTCTTGAGCGGTGCCAGCAGACGCTCGACATCACCGATGGACGCCACCATGCGATGCAGCAGATCGACCTGCTCGCATTGCTGGCGCGCCAGAGCGACCAGGGATGCCACGTCGACCAGGTCGCCCGTGATCAGGTTGGCATCGATGGGGTCACGCAGCTTGTGCATGACCAGACGGTCATAGAGACGACTGTCAACACGTGTGCCTTTGTCCACCAATTTCATGCCCTTGTCGGTATAGATTGCATCGCCTGTCATGACCTCCGTATGCTCGGCCATATCGGTGACTGCGCGCAAAAAATGTACATCGGTCTCGTGCCCCTGCGCACCAGCGTTCTCACTCATCAAAGCGCTCTTTTTCTGTCTGCTCAATCAAACTCGATTGTTGCAGATTGCAATAATTTGTGGGCCACAATTAAAGCAAAAACAGCTTACATCGCTTGTTCTATCAACTCCGGTAGCTATTAATTCTGCTGATTCCGCAGAAAAAGCATAAAAAAGAACCGCCGCAGCGGTTCTTGCCCGGGAGCGCAGCGCCGCTTATTTCAGCAGCGTCACACCGGTCTTGGACTGGATCTCGTCAAAGCTCACGCCCTCGGCCAGCTCCACCAGCTTCAGGCCCTCGGGTGTCACGTCCATCACACCCAGATCGGTGATGATGCGATCCACCACGCCCAGACCCGTCAGCGGCAGGGTGCAGCTGGGCAGAATCTTCAGGTCGGTCGTGCCGTCCTTTTTCTTGGCCACATGTTCCATGAGCACGATGACGCGCTTGACGCCCGCCACCAGGTCCATGGCTCCGCCCATGCCCTTGACCATCTTGCCGGGAATCATCCAGTTGGCCAGATCGCCTTTTTCGGACACCTGCATGGCGCCCAGAATGGACAGATTGATCTTGCCGCCGCGAATCATGGCAAATGACTGATCAGAGCCGAAAATGGCCGAACCGGGAAGCGTGGTCACGGTCTGCTTGCCGGCGTTGATCAGATCGGCGTCGACCTGGTCTTCGGTCGGGAAGGGGCCGATGCCCAGCATGCCGTTCTCGGACTGCAGCCACACTTCCTTGTCGCCCGTGTGGTTGGCCACCAGCGTGGGAATGCCGATACCGAGGTTGACGTAGAAGCCGTCTTCGAGTTCTTGGGCCGCGCGCGCGGCCATCTGGTCTTGGGTCCAGGGCATAAGAGCCTCCTGAATAAATCTTGATTGACGTTATTGGTAGTCGCCGGAGTCGATCATGGGCTGCAGGTGCGAAATCACACCATCGAGCAAGTGCAGCAGATCGACGCTCTGGCCGTCTTCGAGCCGTTTGAGGACCATGTCGCGAGCCCCCACCTGGATGCTGGTTTCGCGGTAGCGCACAACGGGGTCGGTTCCCCAGTTGTCGCTCACCATATGCCAGTCCATATCGTCCATTTCGCAGCTCAGCGCGTCCCCCAGCACCACGCCCAATCCTCGGGCCAGCAACAGGTTGTCGGCCGACACCAGGCCTCGATCGAGCAGCGGCTGCAACTGACCCAGGCCCGAGCGGTCCATGCTCCAGTCGCTCAGCCCCAGTTCACGGGCCGCGACCTGGCACAACAGCAAGCGTTCGCGCTCCAGTTGCTCCAGCTCCTGCGCAGCCAGCGCACGAAAGACCGGTACGTCGGCCTGGGCGGCAGCCTCGGGCGAATAGGACGTATCCGCCATGTTTCAGGCTTCGCGCACGGTGCGCTTTTCGATGCGCTTTTCGGGATTGGCGTTGTGCACGATGCGGTGCACATAGATGCCGGGCAGATGGATGTCGTCGGGAGCGATCTCGCCCACTTCCACCAACTCCTCGACCTCCACCACGCAGACCTTGCCGCAGGTGGCTGCCGCAGGGTTGAAGTTGCGCGCCGTCAGGCGGAACTGCAGATTGCCGCTCTTGTCCGCGCGCCAGGCCTTGACCAGGGACACATCGGCCACGATCGCGTGCTCCATCACATAGGTCTCGCCATCGAATTCGCGCAATTCCTTGCCCTCGGCCACCAGCGTGCCCACACCGGTCTTGGTGAAGAAGGCGGGAATACCGGCGCCGCCGGCGCGCATCTTCTCGGCCAGCGTGCCCTGAGGCGTGAACTCCAGCTCCAGCTCACCGGCCAGGTACTGGCGCTCGAACTCCTTGTTCTCGCCCACATAGCTGGAGATCATCTTCTTGACCTGGCGGGTGTCCAGCAGCTTGCCCAGACCAAAGCCGTCCACGCCGGCGTTGTTGGATGCCACCGTGAGGTTCTTGACGCCGCTGGCGCAAACCGCATCGATCAGGGCCTCGGGAATGCCGCACAGGCCGAAGCCGCCAACGGCCAGCAATTGCCCGTCGGACACCACGCCCTGCAGCGCCGCTTCTGCGGATGGGTAGAGCTTTTTCACACATGTCTCCTTGAAATTGGATGCGCTACGATACTACGTACTTGAGTAAGTAGTTTTTCGTAAAGAGCAGTACCATGGTTGTGGATTACCGGCTGGCGTTCGACGCCGCCCCTGTAGGTCTCGTCATCTCGCGCAACCGCATCATGATTGACTGTAATCGGCAATTGTGTGAAATGTTCCATGCATCGCGCGAAGTACTCATAGGACAGACCTTTCAGGTGCTTTATCCCAGCGTTGACGAATACGAGCGCCTGGGCGCGCGCATTGCCCCGATTCTCAACACCACAGGCATCTATTCCGACAACCGCATCATGAAGCGCGCCAATGGCGAGGTGTTCTGGTGTCATGTCAGCGGCCGCACGCTGGACCGAAACGATCCCCATGCCTCGGGCATCTGGAGCTTCGAGGACCTCTCGGCCCATCGCCCCGTCAAGGCCGAGCTCACAGGCCGCGAACGCGAAGTCGCTGCGCGCCTTCTCGAAGGCATGACCAGCAAGGAAATCGGCAAGGCACTGGCCATCAGTCATCGCACCGTGGAAATCTACCGCGCCCGGCTGATGCGCAAATACGGCGCCTCCACCGCAGCCGATCTGGTGCACAAGCTGGTAGCCGGCTGAGCCGCTGCCACAGCTGAGGCCAGGTAGGTCAACGACCTAATTTGATGGCTCATGCTTGTGTAAACAGGCAGGCTCGCATACGCTCAAAAAGTCACAGTCTCAGTCACTTTGCGAAGTATCTGAACCCGACTTTGCGTCGGCTCAAGACTCGACCCATATTTCTTCCTATGGCGCTGCTTAGTAATTTCAATAGCACAACACGCCCTTCAAGCCAGCCGCGCACCGATAATTCATCTCAACCAATCGCAAATAGCTATTGAGTTGAATTGATTGATATCAATCATTGATTGATATCTGTTTCCTGGACCTACCGACCTGTCGGATCGTTGAAACGGAGAGCCCCATGACTACTGAATCCAAGTGCCCCTTCCACCAAGGACAGAACAGCGAAACCGCCGCCGCAGGCAACGCCACCAGCAACAAGGACTGGTGGCCCAATCAGCTGCGCGTGGATTTGCTGAGCCAGCACTCCGCCAAAAGCAACCCCTTGGGCGAAGACTTCAACTACGCCCAGGCTTTCCAGAAGCTGGACTATGAAGCCGTCAAACGCGACCTGCGTGCCCTGATGACCGACTCGCAGGACTGGTGGCCTGCAGACTTCGGCCACTACGGCCCCCAGTTCATCCGCATGGCCTGGCACGCAGCCGGCACCTATCGCATTCAGGACGGTCGCGGCGGCGCGGGTCGCGCCCAGCAGCGCTTTGCGCCGCTCAACAGCTGGCCTGACAACGTCAACATCGACAAGTCGCGCCGCCTGCTGTGGCCGATCAAGCAAAAGTACGGCAACCAGATTTCCTGGGGCGACCTGATGATGCTGTGCGGCAACGTCGCACTGGAAACCATGGGCTTTCGCACCTTCGGCTTCGGTGGCGGTCGCGTGGACACCTGGGAACCCGATCAGGACGTGTACTGGGGTGCAGAGAAGGAATGGCTGGCCCCCACCCAGAACCCGCACAGCCGCTACAGCGGCGAGCGCGACCTCGAGAACCCGCTGGCCGCCGTGCAGATGGGTCTGATCTATGTCAACCCCGAAGGCCCGGACGGCAATGGCGACCCCCTCTCGGCCGCGCATGACATCCGCGACACCTTTGCCCGCATGGCCATGGATGACGAGGAAACCGTGGCGCTGATCGCCGGCGGCCACACCTTCGGCAAGACCCATGGTGCGGGCCCCGCCAGCCATGTGGGCGCCGAGCCCGAAGCCGCCGGCCTGGAAGCCCAGGGCCTGGGCTGGGCCAGCAGCTACAAGTCCGGCAAGGCCGGCGATGCCATCACCTCGGGCCTGGAAGTGACCTGGACCCAGACTCCTGCACAGTGGAGCAACTTCTTCTTCGAGAACCTGTTCAAGTACGAATGGGTGCAGGAAAAAAGCCCTGCGGGTGCCATTCAGTGGGTTGCCAAGGACGCTGGCGATGTCATCCCCGACGCGCATGGCGGCCCCAACAAGAAGCCCACCATGCTGACCACCGACCTGTCGCTGCGCATGGACCCGGCCTACGAGAAGATCTCGCGCCGCTTCCTCGAAAACCCGCAGGCTTTTGCTGAAGCCTTTGCCCGCGCCTGGTTCAAGCTGACCCACCGCGACATGGGCCCGCGTGCACGCTATCTGGGCCCAGAAGTCCCCCGGGAAGAGCTGATCTGGCAAGACCCCATCCCCGCCGCCAAGCATGAACTGGTCAACGACGCCGATGTGGCCGCCCTCAAGGCCAGGCTGCTGGCATCGGGCCTGTCGGTGCAGGAGCTGGTGGCCACGGCCTGGGCCTCGGCCTCCACCTTCCGCGGTTCGGACAAGCGCGGCGGTGCCAACGGTGCCCGCATCCGACTGGCTCCGCAAAAGGACTGGGCCGCCAACAACCCTGCGCAACTGGCCAAGGTACTGGGCAAGCTCGAGGAAATCCAGCGCGAATTCAACAAGGCTGCCGACGGCGACAAGCGCATCTCGCTGGCCGATCTGATCGTGCTGGCCGGCAGCGCGGGCGTTGAAAAAGCAGCGGCAGACGCTGGCGTGAAGATCAACGTGCCCTTCACTCCCGGCCGCGGCGACGCCAGCGACGAGCAGACCGATGCCGAATCCTTCGCGCCGCTGGAGCCCAAGGCCGACGGCTTCCGCAACCATCTGCAAGGACGTTTCCCGGCACCTGCCGAAGCCCTGCTGATCGACAAGGCCCAGCTGCTGACGCTCACGGCCCCCGAGATGACCGTTCTGATCGGCGGCCTGCGCGCCATCAACATCAACACCGCCGGCAACCACGGCGTGCTGACCCAGACTCCGGGCAAGCTGACGAACGACTTCTTCGTCAACCTGCTGGACATGGGCACACAGTGGCAGCCTCTGGAGGATGGCAACTACGAAGGCGTGGACCGCAAGAGCGGCGCCAAGAAGTGGACCGGCACCCGTGTGGACCTGGTCTTCGGCTCCAACGCCGTTCTGCGTGCCGTGGCCGAGGTCTATGCCGAAAAGGGCAACGAGCAGAAGTTCTACCGGGACTTCGTCGCTGCCTGGGTCAAGGTCATGGAACTGGACCGCTTCGACCTGAAGAAGTAACAGGGCGCGCCGGGGTGAAAGCCCCGGCTCCAGGAAAATCCAAAAAGAAAAAGCTGCCAGCGCCTGTCAATCAAGCGCTGGCAGCTGTTTTTTCAGGATCAACACATCACATCTCCAGCTCGACCGCTTCCTGCGACAGATCCCAGCCCAGCACAAAGACTTCGTAATGATTTTGCCCGCTGTCATCGCTCCAGACCTCCGGGCCGAACTCGCTCATATTGCCGTTCAGACTCTGTCCTTCACGCAGCGCGCTGGAATCGGTCTGCTCGGCCAGCACAAAGCGGCCGGTGCCGGTGCGCAAGGCGACCCGTCCGGAAGACTGCTTGAAGGCGACGACGGTAGCTTGTTCTGACATAAGGACTCCTGTGCCATTGCTGGCTGTTGTGGATTACAGCCAAGTCTAATCAGACCTGGGCAAAGCGAAAGTCCTGCTATTTCGGCCTGTGTGTTCCACCCGTAGGACGATCTCCGTTAGGCTTGCGATGTCTCCCCCAATCAAGCCCCACAAACCATGCTTTTCATTCTGTTCAAACTTCTGCACCTTCTGGCCATCATCATCTGGGTGGGCGGCATGTTCTTCGCACATTTCTTTCTGCGTCCTGCCGTCCAGGGCCTGCAACCACCCGAGCGCGTGACGCTGATGCATGGCGTGCTGCAGCGCTTTTTTGCCTGGGTCCTCGTGCTGGTGGTCGTCGTGCTGGCCACCGGCATCGGCATGATTGGCAGCATTCACGCCATGGCCGCCCAGGCTGGCGGCCAGTTCAATATGCCGGTCAACTGGATCGTGATGAGCATTCTGGGCCTGGTGATGATGGCCGTGTTCGGTCATATCCGCTTTGCGCTGTTCAAGCGCCTGGATGCGGCCGTGCAGCTCAAGGACTGGCCCGCAGGCGGCAAGGCGCTGGAGAGCATCCGCAAATGGGTTTCCCTCAATCTGGCCCTGGGTCTGGTGATCGTGGTCGTGCTGCGCGTGCCGCTCTGAGCCTGAAGCAGCCTTCAGCAAGCCCGGTCTTCATGGCCGGGCTTTTTTTATGAGTCCGGCAAGGCTCTAGCGCATACCAACAATGCTCAAACTGCTTTTGTTTTCATAGCAACAAAAACAGAGACTGCGCAGGCAGGTCCGGCTCCATTCAAAACCTTGCTGACATTTTTTTGCAGCTGCACAATAATTGCCGACTCAATCATTGACCAAGCAAATATTGGTGGCGCCATTGCAAAACCAGACCGACCCCATCATCGACCCGCAGGACGAATCCAGCTTCTTCTACCAGGCAGGGGTCTACGCGCCGGACAAAAGCATTGGCTTTCTCATGCGGCGCGTGCTCAGCTCCATCCTGCAGCTGGCCGACGCCCAGCTGGCCGAGCAAGGACTGACCTATGTGCAATGGCTGCCGCTGTACAAGCTGCTGATCTGCGCCGACACCAATAGCAGCACGCTGGCCAAGGACCTGGGCATGGACCCGGCTTCGGTGACGCGCGCGCTGGACCGCATCGAGGCCAAGGGGCTGCTGCGCCGCGAGCGCTCCACCACCGACCGACGCGTGGTGCACCTGGTGCTCACCGAGGAGGGACGCAGCGTCGCCACCCAGGTGCCCAAGGTTCTGACCAAGGTGCTCAACGGCCATTTGCGCGGCTTCAGCCACAGCGAATGCACGCTGATGCTGTCCATGCTGCAGCGCATGCTGGTCAACGGCGATGCGCTTCGCGAGGCCCTGACCCAGGAGCCAGGCAAGCCCCCCATCCAAACGAACGAGGCAGGCCGCGATCCCAGGCACTAGGCTGGCCTGCTGCCTACTTTTTTACCGCCCTATTTCAATAAAAACCACTGGCACTTTTCCATGACCTCTAGACCTTCACGCAAACCCGCCGCAGAGCAAGCCCCTGGTCGCCCGCTGCTGGCAACCGCAGCACTGGCCGCCGTGCTCGCGCTGGCTGGCTGTGCCTCGCAAGGGCCGGCGCACCAGCCGCTGGCACGACTGGGCTCGGCCGATGTCGGCCTGAACGACTCCGCCAGCCTCAGCACTGCAGATGCCACGGCACTCGCCTCCTCCCAATGGTGGACAGGTCTGGGCGATGCCCAGCTCGATCAGCTCATCGGTCAGGCCCTGGCCGGCAGCCCCAGCCTGGCCGCCAGCAACGCCCGCTTTGAAAAAGCCGCAGCCCTGGCCACGGCCAGCAGCACGGCCAGCGATGTGCGCGGAACGCTGAGTGCCGACGCCACACGCCAGCGCTACACGGCCAACGGCATGATTCCCGCCCCCATCGCGGGCAATATCTACAACAGCGGCAATCTGCAGGCCGGCCTGTCCTGGTCGCCCGACTTCTTCGGCAAGCATGGCGCGGACCTGCAGGCCGCGCTGGGCCAGGCGCGCGCCGCCAGGGCCGACAGCGCTGCTGCCGCCAACCAGCTGGCCGCACAGGTGGCGCGCAGCTATATCGCCCTGGCCCGGCTGATTGCCCAGAAGGAAGTCGCAGAGCGCACGCTGAGCCAGCGCCAGTCCTTGCTGAGCCTGAGCGAGCAGCGCACCCGAGCGGGCCTGGACAGCCAGGTGGAACTGACCCAGGCCCAGGCCGGCATGCCCGATGCCCAGACCCAGATCGAGATGCTCGGCGAGCAGATCACGCTGGCGCGCCGCACGATTGCCGTGCTCTGCGCCCAGGCGCCCGATGCGCAAAATGCGCTCTCGCCCAGACTGTCGGTGCTGCGCATCCAGCCCGTGCCGCAGGCTCTGGGCGCGGATCTGCTGGGCCGTCGCCCCGATGTGGTGGCCGCGCGCTGGCGCGTGGAAGCGGCCACGCAAGGCATTGAATCGGCCAGGGCCGACTTCTACCCTGATGTGAATCTGACCGCCTTTGTGGGCCTCAACGCGCTGGGCCTGGACAATCTGCTGCAGGGCAGCTCGCGCCAGATGGGCATCACGCCTGCGCTGCGCCTGCCTATCTTCGACGGCAAGCGCCTGCGCGCCCAGCTGCGCGGCAAACAGGCCGATCTCGACACCGCCATTGCCCAGTACAACGGAGCCGTGCTCGATGCCGTCAAACAGGCGGGCGACGCCATTGCCTCCGTGCAATCGCTGCAGCGCCAGCAGCAGCTGCAAACCGAGTCGCTGTCCAAGGCCGAGCGGGCCTATGACTTTGCCGTGCAGCGCTATCAGGCCGGCCTGGGCAGCCAGATCACCGTGCTCAACACCGAAACCCAGCTCATCAACCAGCGCCGTCTGGCCGTGGACCTGCAGGCGCGCGAGCTCGACACCCGCGTGGCCCTGGCCGCAGCCCTGGGCGGCGGCTGGAGCGACGACACCCCGGCTGTTGCACTGCAATAGACATCGAACTCAACAAAATCAATAGCTGCTACCGCTTTACTGCCATTGAATTCAAGGCAAAAACACTCTCAATTCTTTTATTGATAAGCGCTAGCAGCTCCTCTTTTTCAATAGCGCAAAACCGCTTCACAGATAACAAAGCGCCAACATCATGACCGACACCAAGCCTACTCAGAACGCTCCCCAAGCTCCTGCGGCAGCTACGCCCAGCGCCAACCCTGCGGGCCGCCGCAAGGGCCTGACCATCGTGGCGGCCGCTGTCGCCGTGGCCGCCATCGCCTGGGGCGGCTGGCACTGGATGGTGGCCCGCAACTACCAGACCACGGACAACGCCTATGTGGCCGGCAACGTGGTGCAGATCACGCCCCAGGTCGGCGGCACCGTGATCAGCATCGGTGCCGACGATACCGACTATGTCCGGGCCGGCCAGTTACTGGTGCAGCTGGACCCTGCCGACTATCTGGTGCAACTGGCCCAGGCCGAGTCGCAGCTGGCCCAGACTGCGCGCCAGACCCGCACCCTGTATGCCAACAACGCCCCGCTGGCCGCCCAGGTGGCCCAGCGCGAAGCCGATCTGCTGCGCCTCAAGGCCGATGCCGCCAAGGCCAACGACGATGTGGCGCGCCGCCGCCCGCTCACGGCCACCGGTGCCGTGGGCAAGGAAGAGTTTGACCATGCCAAGGCCCTGGCCACGGCCGCCGGCAACGCCGTGGCGGCCGCAGAAGCCGCCGTGCGTGCTGCCAAGGCCCAGCTGACGGCCGCCGAAGCCCAGACCAAGGGCACGACGGCCGAGGACTTCCCCGCCGTCATGGCGGCCGCAGCCAAGGTGCGCGAGGCCTATCTGGCCCTGCAGCGCACGCGGCTGATCGCGCCCGTGGACGGTTTTGTGGCCAAGCGCGGCGTGCAACTGGGCCAGCGCGTGGCCGCCGGCTCGCCGCTGCTGACCGTGGTCGATCTGCACAAGCTCTGGGTGGATGCCAACTTCAAGGAAAGCCAGCTGGCCGATCTGCGCATGGGCCAGAAGGTGGAGCTGACCGCCGACGTCTACGGCGACAAGACCACGTACGAAGGCAAGGTCGTGGGCCTGGGTGCGGGCACGGGTGCGGCGTTTGCACTGCTGCCCGCGCAGAACGCGACCGGCAACTGGATCAAGGTGGTGCAGCGCGTTCCCGTGCGCATCAGCCTGGAGCCCGAAGCGCTCAAGCAGCACCCGCTGCGTGTGGGCCTGTCCATGGACGCGAAGGTCGATATCCGCGACAAGGACGGCCAGGCCCTTGCCAGCACGCCGCGCAGCGAGCCCGTGGCCCAGACCACGGTCTATGACGGCAGCCTGGCCCAGGCCGAGCAGCGCATCCAGCACATCATCGCGGGCGACAAGCTGCCGGCACTGACCCAGCTGGCCGATCTGCCCGCAGCCCAGCCTGCGCAATAAGACGCGGAATCAGCCATGACTTCCTCGACTTCTGCCAATCCCGGAGCGGGTGCCTCGCCACCGGCTCCGGCGGCCCGCCCCATGCCGCCAGCCATCGCCCCGCTCAAGGGCGCGCAGCTCGCCCTGGGCACGCTGGCGCTCTCGCTGGCCACCTTCATGAACGTGCTGGACTCCTCCATCGCCAACGTGGCCATTCCAGCCATCTCGGGCGATGTGGGCGTCAGCCCCAGCCAGGGCACCTGGGTCATCACCAGCTTCGGCGTGGCCAATGCCATCTCCGTGCCGCTGACGGGCTGGCTCACCCAGCGCTTCGGTGCCGTGCGCCTGTTCACCATGAGCGTGCTGCTGTTCGTGCTGACCTCCTGGCTCTGCGGCTTTGCCTCCTCGCTGGAGATGCTGGTGCTGTTCCGCGTGCTGCAAGGCGCCGTGGCCGGCCCCATGATTCCGCTGTCGCAGACCCTGCTGCTGTCCAGCTATCCGCCCGCCAAGGCCGGTGTGGCGCTATCGCTATGGGGCGTGACCACGCTGGTCGCACCCGTGGTGGGGCCGCTGCTGGGCGGCTGGATCACGGACAATATTTCCTGGCCCTGGATCTTCTACATCAATGTGCCCGTGGGCCTGCTCTCGGCCCTCATGACCTGGAGCATCTACCGCAACCGCGAAACGCCCACGCGCAAGCTGCCTATCGACACCGTGGGCCTGTCCCTGCTTGTGCTCTGGGTGGCGGCGCTGCAGCTGATGCTGGACAAGGGCAAGGAGCTGGACTGGTTTGCCTCCAATGAAATCATCGCCTTTGCGGTGATCGCCGTCGTGGCCTTTGCCGTGTTCGTGGTCTGGGAGCTGACCGACGCCCATCCCGTCGTCGATCTGCGCCTGTTCAAGAGGCGCAACTTCGCGGCCGGCTCGATCGCGCTGTCCATCGCCTACGGCCTGTTCTTCGGCAATGTGGTGCTGCTGCCGCTGTGGCTGCAGCAATGGATGGGCTACACCTCCACCTCGGCCGGCCTGGCCCTGGCGCCGGTGGGCCTGCTGGCCATCCTGCTCACGCCCATGGTGGGCCGCAAGGTCGGTGTCTGGGATCCGCGCAAGATGGCCACGATTGCCTTCATCGTGTTTGCCATGGTGCTGTGGATGCGCTCGAAGTTCACCGTGGAGACCGACTTCGCCCATATCCTGATTCCCACGCTGATCCAGGGCGGCGCCATGGCCTTCTTCTTCATTCCGCTGACCACCATCACGCTGAGCGGACTGACGCCGGACCGCATTCCGGCCGCCGCAGGCCTGTCCAACTTCGTGCGGATCACGGCCGGCGCCATGGGCACCTCGATTGCCACCACGCTCTGGGAAAGCCGGGCTTCCATGCACCATGCCCATCTGACCGAGTTGCTGGTGCAAGGCCAGGGCACGTTTGCCAGCACGGTCAGAAATCTGCAGGCAGCGGGCATGAGTGCCGAGCAGGCCTATGCCCAGATCAACCGGCTGATCGATCAGCAGGCCTTCACGCGGGCCGCCGACGACATCTTTCTGGCATCGTCCTTTCTGTTCCTGAGCCTGATCGTGCTGATCTGGTTCACCAAGCGCCCGGCTTCTGCCGCAGGAGCCTCCGACGCGGCCGCTGGCGCACACTGACGAACTTCAGACAGAATTGGCTGGAAGCGATTGACCCACAATCGCTGCCAGCTATTTTTTGATAGTTTCTAGGCGCCGGCAGCCTGCTTGTCCAGGCGCCGCAAAAAAACCTGCAGCTCCTTGACGACCTGGGCATCGCCCTTGGCCTGGGCGCAGCTCAGCCCTTGCTGCCAGGCGGCTCGCGCCGCCTGCGCATCGCCCAGCGCCAGCTCCACCTTGCCCAGTTGCTTCCAGGCGACGGAGTATTCGGCATCCAGTGCCGTGGCCTTGCGCAGATGCTCGCGCGCCACGGCCATCTGCTCGTCGTCGGCATAGGCCTTGCCCAGGGTATAGCGCAGCAGCGCACCATCCTTGCCGGCCGCCAGCATGCTCTCCAAATTGTGAACCATGGGATTCATGTGCATTTGCTCCTCAGACAGCGAGTGTCGCATCCGCCCCGAGAAAGCAGCTGAATGGCCGTGCCTGTGTTACGGCCTCTTGCAAGCCGGCTCTTGCAGCGCTGCAAACCGTCCCAAACTGCGGCCAATGTCTCAATAAGGCGCCTGATCTTGTTTCGCAAACCAAGTCTCTCCACCTCCATCACCGACTACGAGGACTCGCCCCAGTATTCGGGCGGGCGTTTTCGCAACACGCATCCGCGCCCGCTCAACAGCCCCAAGCCAGATGCCGGGACGCTATGGAAGTTCTTCTTCAACAAGCCGGCCGATTCCCAGCCGGGCAAGGCGCTGCCCGTTTTGCCGCTGAGCACGACCGAGCTGAACCTCGCGCCCGAACGCAGCCTGTATCGCCTGGGCCATTCGACCTTGCTGATGAAGCTGCGCGGCGGCTGGTGGTTGACGGACCCCGTGTTTTCCGAGCGCGCCTCGCCGCTATCGTTTGCCGGCCCCAAGCGCTTTCATGCCCCGCCGATTGCCCTGGACGAGTTGCCTGCCTTGCGCGGCGTGCTGCTCTCGCATGACCACTACGATCACCTGGACCGCGCCACCATTCGCGTGCTCGCGCCCAAGGTGGGAGTTTTTCTCTGCCCCTTGGGAGTGGGAGACAGACTGGTGGCCTGGGGCGTGCCGGCCGACAAGATCGTGCAGCACGACTGGTGGCAGGGCAGCGAGGTCGACGGCCTGCGCTTCACGGCCACGCCGGCCCAGCATTTCTCGGGACGCAGCCTGCGCGACGGCAACCGCACGCTCTGGGCGTCCTGGACCATAGAAGATCGCCAGGCCGACAGGCCGCTGCGCGTCTTCTTCAGCGGCGATGGCGGCTACTTCGACGGTTTTGCCGAAATCGGCAGGCGCTTCGGCCCCTTCGATGTCACGTTGATGGAGACCGGCGCCTACGACGCCCACTGGCCCTATGTCCATATGCATCCGGCGCAGACCGTGCAGGCACACAGGGATCTCGGCGGCCAATGGCTGCTGCCCATACACAACGGCACTTTCAACCTCGCCATGCATGCCTGGTGGGACCCCTTCGAGCAGATCCTGAGCCTGGGCAGGCAGCACGGCATAGAGATCGCCACGCCCATGATGGGTGAGCGCCTGGACCTGGATGCCCCCCATGCCGGATCGCCCTGGTGGCGCGCCTGCGCCGAGGCCGACAGCAAGGGACTGGATCTGCGCCCCGCGCAACCCTGAAGGTGCAACCCGCATGGCCGACAATGTCCTCATGGACATTTCGCGCACCTCACACCTTGCCGCCGCCTGCGCCGCGTCTCTGACCGCCTTGCTGCTCGGAGCCTGCTCCCACCTCTCCGATGGCAGCCAGCCCAAGCAACCACCGAATGCCGGCATCTCGATCACAGTTTCCGGGCAGCCGGAGCCGACGCCGGCTCCGCCATTGGACACGCAGCACAGGCGGCCACAGAGCATGGAATGGCCTGCCTGGATCAAGGCAGACTGCACACCCCCCGCCCAGCTCGATCGGCAACCGCAGCCACGCCGCCACACCACGCCTTTCATCAGCGCCCACTGGTTTCCGAACGGGCTGGAGACCACGGTGGTCTTCCGCCTGGAAGTCACGGCCCAGGGCGAACTCGGCCGTGTAGCCTACCAGCCCGCCGATACCGATCCCCGCATCGTGAAGTCCATCATGCGCTCGCTCGAACGCTGGAAGTTCAAGCCCGGCATGCGCCAGGGCCAGTCCGTGACGTCCTGCTTCGAGCAGCCCTACCAACTGGTGTTTCCGCGCCAGGAGATCGATGCTCCTCGAACGCCCGCCATGAACACAGAACCGCAGTGAGACCGCAAGCTCAATTCCAGCGATCTGTGCTCGAAAACCCCAGAATCCATCCGATTCGGTGGTGCAAGCCCCTTGCCCACCGCTAGAATCGCCAAGGTCAGGAGAGAGTGCCTGCAGCTTGAAGCTGCCTCGCACCGCCGAAGGCGCAGACCCCCAACCCGGTGTCAAAACGCTCAGGCAAAAGGACTGACAAGCGCTGCAAGGTGTGCAAACCTGCAGCGTCCCTTGCTGGAGAGAGATGCAGGCCGTCATTTCGTATGTGCGCCGGCATCCACCGAAGGAGCAAACTGCCCGATGCAATGCGTGCAGTGAATCTCTCAGGTAAAGCGGACAGCAGGGCAAGCCCGCCACGCATGGCCCAGCCATGCATGGCCACTCATTTTGGTTTGACCACCGGAGCGCTTGCCTGTGACTGCTGCTGACACCTCTTCCGATCTGCGTTCCACACCGCTGTTTGCACTGCACCAGAAACTGGGTGCCCGCATGGTGCCGTTTGCCGGCTACGCCATGCCCGTGCAATACCCTCAAGGCCTGATGGCCGAGCATCTGCACACGCGCAAGGCTGCCGGCCTGTTCGATGTCTCGCACATGGGCCAGTTGCTGTTGCGCGGCCCCGATGCCGCCGCCGCGCTCGAATCGCTGATGCCCGTCGATGTCATGGACCTGGGCCTGCACAAGCAGCGCTACGGCCTGCTGCTCGATGAACAAGGCGGAATTCTCGACGACCTGATGTTCGTCAACCGCGGCGATGATCTGTTCCTCATCGTCAACGGTGCCTGCAAAGAGGCCGATATCGCTCATATCCAGAGCCGCATCGCCAGCCGCTGCGAGGTCGTCCCACTGCCCGAGCGCGCCCTGCTGGCCCTGCAAGGCCCGCAAGCCGTCACTGCCCTCTCGCGTCTGATTCCCGGTGTGACGCAACTGCTCTTCATGACCGGCAATTACTTCGACTGGCAAGGCCATGCGCTCTACATCACGCGCAGCGGCTATACGGGCGAGGACGGCTTTGAAATCTCCCTGCCCGGCGAAGCTGCCGAAGCCTTTGCCGAAGCGCTGCTGGCACAGCCCGAGGTGGCCCCCATCGGTCTGGGCGCACGCAACTCGCTGCGCCTAGAAGCCGGACTTTGCCTGTACGGCAACGACATAGACACCAGCACCACGCCGGTCGAAGCCGCGCTGAACTGGGCCATGCAGAAGGTTCGCCGCACCGGCGGCGAGCGCGAGGGCGGTTTTCCCGGTGCGGCCATCGTGCTGGAGCAATTGCAGAACCCTCAGTCGCTGCGCCGCAAGCGCGTGGGCCTGATCGCGCTGGAACGCATTCCCGTACGCGAGCCTGCCGTGCTGGAAAACATGGACGGACAGCATATCGGCCACATCACCAGCGGCCTGCTCAGTCCCACGCTCAACCAGCCTGTGGCGCTGGCCTATGTCGAGCCCGACTACGCCGCCATCGATACGGAAATCTTCGCCATGGTGCGCGGCAAGCCCGTGCCCATGAAGGTAGTCGCCACGCCCTTCGTTCCCACCCGCTACTACCGCGGCTAGGTCTGCCGCCGCGCATGAGACGGGCCAGTTTGCCAAACAGCGGCCAGAACACCGCTAAAGTGCGAGCTGGACCTTTCTCAAACAACACCCGATTCCCCTGAATCCCCCATCTGGAGCTTTCCATGAGCATCAAGTATTCCAAAGAACACGAATGGATCAACGCCGCTGACAGCAATGCCGCCATCGTCGGCATCACCGTACACGCACAGGATGCACTGGGCGATGTGGTGTTTGTGGACCTGCCTGCCGTGGGCTCCACCTTCAAGGCCGGCGATGTGGCTGGCGTGGTCGAGTCCGTCAAGGCCGCTGCCGATGTCTACATGCCCGTGACCGGCGAGATCGTCGAAGTCAACGAAGCCCTGCGCGATGACCCGTCGCTCGCCAACAGCGACCCCCTGGCCGCAGGCTGGTTCTTCAAGGTCAAGATGAGCAATGTGGGCGAACTCGAAGCTCTGATGGAAGAGACCGCCTACAACGACTTCGCCAAGGACAACTAAGCGTATCAACGGCCCTCGCATTGCGAAGGCCGTTTTTGCATGCAGCCATGAGCACCATTCTGTATTTCGACGATCCGGACGTCGGTCTCGCCCGCGAGACCAGCCACCCGACCTTTGCGCGCATCGCAGCCCAGGACTTCTATTACGACGGCGGTGACGACTTCAGCCCCTTCGGCAGCGATGATGGCAGCGACACACTGGCCGCTCTTCAAGAGTGGTACCAGGAGCAAACAGGCGGCAACGCCAAGGCCCTGCGCTTTTTACAGCAGCAACTGAGCGACTGGGATCTGCCCGTGCCCCAGGGCATGCTGGCTCATGACGATGCGGCCAAGGCCCAGTGGCTGGCCAGCGATGACATGAACCAGATCTATCTGCGCTCGGTCTGCCGCGCACACGTGGCCACCGCCTTTGGTCAGCTCAAGATCACAGGCAGCATCGATGCCGATCTGCACAAGCAGGCCCTGCTCGCCCTGGCCTGCCAGCAATGGCTGAACACCGTGGCACGCGGCGAATATCCCGATTGGGAATATGCCGACCAGGAAAGCGAACGCCTGGCTCTGATGAACACCGCGCTGGAACAAGCCAGCGCTGCTTGAAGCACCGGCCGCATGCCTTCAGGCATACGGCATTCACGCATGCCTGGCATGCAAACCGTCAGTCACAGTATTTGAGAATAGGTCCCTCCCATGCTGATGTCGCCTCCCGCCCCCGTCGCTTCCCTGCAAGCGCTGGAAAACAGCCACGAATTCATCCCCCGTCATATAGGCCCGGACGCCGATGAGCAGCAAAAAATGCTGGCCGCCATCGGCAAGCCCTCGCTGGATGCCTTGATTCGCGATGTGATGCCCGACTCCATCGCACGCGCCAGGCCCATGGATCTTCCGGCGCCGATTACCGAAGCCGCTGCGCTGGCCGAACTCAAGGCCATCGCCAGCAAGAATCAGGTTCTGAAGAGCTTTATCGGCCAGGGCTACTACGGTACGCACACGCCGGGCGTCATCCTGCGCAACATCCTCGAGAATCCAGCCTGGTATACGGCCTATACCCCCTACCAGGCAGAAATCTCACAAGGCCGCATGGAGGCGCTGGTTAACTTCCAGACCATGGTGACCGACCTGACCGGCATGCCGATTGCCAATGCATCCATGCTGGACGAGGCCACGGCAGCCGCCGAGGCCATGACGCTGGCCAGGCGCTCCGTCAAATCCAGAAGCCATCGCATCGTGCTGGCCGGCGATCTGCACCCGCAAACGATTGAAGTCATCGAGACCCGTGCCCGGCCAATTGGCATCGAAGTGGTGATCGCCAACAGCCAGCAAGAGTGGGAGGCTGCGCTGGCAGGAGATCTGTTTGCTGCCGTCATCCAGTACCCCGCGTCCAGCGGCTGGATCGTGGACTGGAAGGCCGATGTGCAAGCCATTCACGCCAAGCAGGCCGCCGCCATCGTGGCCACCGACCTGCTGGCTCTGACCCTGCTGACACCGCCCGGCGAATGGGATGCCGATATTGTCGTGGGCAACAGCCAGCGCTTCGGCATGCCCATGGGCGCAGGCGGTCCACACGCGGCCTTCATGGCCTGCCGCGACGAATACAAGCGCAGCCTGCCCGGCCGTCTGGTGGGTGTCAGCGTCGATGCGCATGGCAAGCCCGCCTACCGCCTCGCGCTGCAGACACGTGAACAGCATATCCGCCGCGAAAAGGCGACGTCCAATATCTGTACGGCCCAGGTCCTGCCGGCCGTGATTGCCAGCATGTATGCCGTCTACCACGGCCCCCAGGGGTTGAGGCGCATTGCCCAGCGTGTGGCACGCTTCACAGCGATTCTGAGCCGTGGCCTGGCCCAGTTGGGCTTCAACGCCCATCACCACGACACAGCCTTCGACACCGTGAGCCTGCACACCCGGGAGGCCACCGACGCCCTGGCGGCTCGCGCCGTCTCCCGAGGCGTCAACCTGCGCAAAGCCTGGGATGAATATCTCTGCATCAGCCTGGACGAAACCACGACCCGGGCCGATGTCGAGCTGCTCTGGAGCATCTTTGCCCAGGGGGGCCAGGCCCTGCCCACCATCGAAGCCATGGACGAAGGCCCGACCTCGCTGATCCCCGAATCCCTGCAGCGCAGCACGGCCTATCTGACCCACCCGGTCTTCAACACCCACCACTCCGAAACCGCCATGCTGCGCTATATACGCAGCCTCAGCGACAAGGACCTGGCGCTGGACCGCAGCATGATCCCGCTGGGCAGTTGCACCATGAAGCTCAATGCCACCAGCGAGATGATTCCCATCACCTGGCCAGAGTTCGCCGACATCCACCCGTTTGCGCCCGCCAACCAGCTGCAAGGCTATGCCGAGCTGGACCGGCAGTTGCGCGACTGGCTGTGCCAGGCCACGGGCTACGCGGGCATCAGCCTGCAGCCCAATGCAGGCAGCCAGGGCGAATACGCAGGTCTGCTGGCTATCAAGGCCTTCCATGAATCACGCGGCGAGGCACACCGCAATATCTGCCTGATTCCCAGCAGCGCCCACGGCACCAACCCGGCCAGCGCGCAAATGGTGGGCCTGCAGGTCGTGGTCACCAAGTGCGACGACAACGGCAACGTGGACATGGCGGATCTGAAGCTGGCCTGCGAGAAGCACAGCGCCAATCTGGCCTGCATCATGATCACCTACCCCAGCACGCACGGCGTGTTCGAGACCCAGGTCAAGGAACTGTGCCAGCTGGTGCACAGCCATGGCGGCCGCGTCTATGTGGACGGCGCCAATATGAACGCCCTGGTAGGTCTTGCCGCTCCCGGCGAGTTCGGCGGCGATGTCAGCCATCTGAACTTGCACAAGACCTTCTGCATTCCTCACGGCGGCGGCGGCCCCGGCGTCGGCCCCGTGTGCGTGGTCGAGGATCTGGTGCCCTTTCTGCCAGGGCATGCCACCGCAGGCGACGTCCGCCGGGTGGGCGCTGTCAGCGCAGCGCCTTTGGGCAATGCAGCCGTTCTTCCGATCAGCTGGATGTATATCCGCATGATGGGCGAGCCGGGCCTGAAGCTGGCGACCGAGACCGCCATCCTCAACGCCAACTACATCAGCGCGCGGCTCAAGGAGCACTTCCCCACGCTGTATGCGGGCGAGTATGGTCACGTGGCCCATGAGTGCATCGTGGATCTGCGCCACTTCAAGGACAGCTGCGGCGTGATGGCCGAGGACGTGGCCAAGCGCCTGATCGACTACGGCTTCCACGCACCGACGCTGTCCTTTCCCGTGCCCAACACGCTGATGGTGGAGCCGACCGAGAGTGAAAGCCTGTCTGAGCTGGACCGCTTCATCGAAGCCATGATCGCCATCCGTGCCGAGATTGCCGAAGTGGAGGCCGGCAGACTGCCCAGGGACGACAACCCGCTCAAGAACGCGCCCCATACGGCAGAGGCCTTGCTGGCCGCAGACTGGCAACATAGCTACAGCCGCGAAACCGCCGCCTATCCCGTGCCTGCCCTGCGCCGCGCCAAGTATTGGAGCCCCGTGGGCCGCGTGGACAACGTCTATGGTGACCGCAATCTGTTTTGCAGCTGCGTCCCCATGGACGCTTACGAAGACTGATAGCCAGGGTCTCCCCCAAGCCAGTGCGCTCCGCCGCACTGGCTTTTTTATGCTCAATCAATGTCGAACACCAGCCCGCCCGTTGCTGTTCGCCCGCAGTGAATGCATTCACGACATCAATGCAATCGGCGTTGCTGCCGTCAAACCGAGCATCGAGTTGCCTGAATACCGGTTGACTGCCCGCCTTTTTCAAGGGCAGGTGCAGGGACCGGCTTACACTGCCGAGGTCTTCTGCCTGTCTCATGAGCTCCTCTGAACCCACTCCCCCTCCCTTGCTGCCTGTCATTGATGGCGGCCTGCCTCTGCATGCCCTGCTGGCCCCCGGTGCTGCGCCGCTGGGCCTGAGCGCCAACACCCAGCCATTGGTGCCGGAGGATGAAGACCCGCTGCAGGCCCTGGTGGCGGAGTTGCGCAACTACCAGCACGAGCTGGAGCTGCAAAACGAGGTACTCAATTACAGCCAGGCCGTGGCCGAGAGCGCATCGGAGCGGTTTGAAACGCTGTTTGCAAGCATTCCGCTGCCGCTGCTGGTGGTTGATGAATACGATATGGTGGTCCAGGCCAATGCCATGGCTCACCGCGCATTTCAGCCCACCGAAAAAGACCGGCTGCTGATCAACTTCAAGCCCTTTGTGCATGTCAACGACGCAGAGCGCGTGACTACGGCCTTCGAGCAGGCCAAGGCGATGGGACGCGCCGAGGTGCACGAGGTTCTGTTCCAGATCACCGAAGAATTCGAGCTCTGCGGCGACCTGCATGTGGCCGGCGTGGTCGTGCCCCAGCAAAACGGTCCGGCCACCTGGCAGTATTTGTGTGCCGTTGTCAACCAGGGCCCGCTGCTTGCCGAGCGCAAGGCGCTGCAAGAGCGCAACCAGCAGCTTTATGCCAGCGAGAGACGGCTGGAATCGGTCATCAACTCTGCGCTGGACGCCATCATCTGCGTCGATCAGCATCAGCGCATCACTGTCTTCAACCCCACAGCGGCAGCCCTGTTTCTGTGCTCGCCTCAGGATGCCCTGGGCAGCCCGCTGGAGCGCTTTTTACCCGATGCCGCTCGGGCACTGGCTTTTTCCTCGCTGACCACACAGGCCGTGCTGGGCGAGATGACGGGGCTGACCCTGTCGGGGCGCGAGATTCCCATGGAAATCAGCGTCTCCTTCGAACACCACAGCAGCGGCGACACCACCACCATCTTTGCGCGCGACCTGACCAGCCGCAATCGCGCCGAAGCCCAGCGCAATGCGCTGGAAACCCAGCTGCGCGAATCCCACAAGATGCAGGCCGTAGGCACCATGGCCGGCGGGATTGCCCACGACTTCAACAACATCGTGGGCGCAATCCTGGGTAATGTGGAGCTGGCCAAGGCCGATAGCTGCGGCAACCCGGCTGCCATGGAAAGCCTGCGCGAGATCGAAAAAGCCGGTCGCCGCGCCCGCGATCTGGTGCGCCAGATTCTGACCTTCAGCCGCAATGACCTGCCCGAACGCCGTCCGGTTCAGGTGCAGGAAGTCATGTCCGACACGGCTCGCCTGCTGCGCGTGACCCTGCCTCCCTCCATAGAGCTGCAGGTGCAGGAGTCCAACGATCTGCCGCCGCTGCTGGCCGACCCCACTCAGGTGGAACAGGCGCTGTTCAATCTCTGCAACAACGCCATGCAGGCCATTGGCAGTCAGCGCGGCATCATCCAGATGCGGGCCATGCGCATTGCTCCCGACAGCTACCAATGCGAACGCCTGGGTCTGGCCGTGGCCGAATACCTGGTCTTTATGGTGCAGGACTCTGGTCCAGGCATGGACGTCGCGACTCAGCGACGCATCTTCGAGCCTTTTTTCACCACCAAACCGGTCGGCCAGGGCACAGGCCTGGGCCTCTCGGTCGTACATGGCGTGATGCGCACCCATGGCGGCGCTGTCGATGTGCACAGCGAACTGGGCCAGGGCAGTTGCTTCACGCTGTACTTTCCTCTCAGCGACCCGACTTCCAGCCACTCTGCGCTGCCGCCCATGCGCATGGACAAGCCCGAAGCCCCGCTGCCCGAACCTGTCCTGGCCACGCGCGCCAGCCATGTCATGTATGTGGACGACGATCAGGCCCTGGTCTTTCTGTTTCAGCGCCTGCTGCGCCGTCGCGGCTATGAAGTCTCGGGCTTTACCGATCCCCATGAGGCCATGGCCGCCCTGCATCAGGAGCCGCAGCGTTTTGACCTCATAGTCACCGACTACAACATGCCCGGTTTCAGCGGACTGGACTTGCTCAGACAGGCTCTGCAGATCAACCCTCAACTGCCGGTTGCACTGGCCTCCGGCTATGTGACGGCCGAAATCGAGCAAGCTGCGATCGCAGCCGGAGCCAGAGCCTTGATCCACAAGCCCAACGATGTGCAGGAGTTCTGCGCCACGGTGCATGAACTGCTCAACCCCTGAAACAATCGATAGCTGTTTGAATGAGTGCGTTGAACTGTGTGTATGAAGACGAGCACCTGCTGGTACTCGACAAGCCCTCGGGCCTGCTGTGCGTGCCCGGTCGCGGCCCCGACAAGCAAGACTGCCTGAGCCTGCGTGCCCTCCGGCATTTCGGCGATGCACTGGTCGTGCACCGGCTCGATCAGGCCACATCGGGCCTGGTTGTCATGGCTCGCAATCCGGCCGTCCAACGCCAGCTCAGCCAGGCCTTTGCCGAACGCAAGGTCGACAAGCGCTATATCGCCGTAGTGGCCGGCGAGTTGCAGGCGCACAGCGAAGCAGCGGATGACAGGGGCTGGCAACTGATAGACCTGCCGATTGCGGCCGACTGGGAGCGTCGGCCGCTGCGTGTCATCAACCACGAAACCGGCAAAAGCAGCCAGACGCTGTGGCAGGTGATCGAGCACACCGACCAACCAGGAATACCCCGCACCCGGGTTTTGCTGAGCCCGCTGACGGGCCGCACCCATCAATTGCGCCTGCATATGGCGGCCATAGGCCACCCCATGCTGGGCGATGCGCTATATGCCAGCGAAGCCGTGGCCTGCGCCAGCCCACGCCTGTTGCTGCATGCGGCAGCACTGGAGCTGGTGCATCCGGTCACCGGCGGACTGCTGCAGCTAAAAAGCGATCCACTTTTTTAATCCCCCTCAAATCGGCAGCAACCGTCAAGCTCTCAAAGTTGCCACGCCGCAACAGAAAACCCTTCGGTACAGCTCTGAGGCAGGACAGAAATCTGCGCAAAAAGACCGCTGATGCAGACACTTGCCGCACAGTTCAGGCATGGACTGCGCATATACATCACAAATGCAGGCTGCGCCATAGCCCTTGCGTACTAGCTGCTATGCACGACATAGCAAAAACCGAAAGCCTGCACCAGCCCCTGCATACCCTGTTGCCTTCGTTGACCACTCGATTAATCTGAGCTTCTTTGCGCGAACTGCTATGGCAGCAATCGCGCTTTTCGAACATCTCTCGAGATTAAGGAAGTCCTCATGAGCATTCCGTTCCGCATGCAAACCGTTGTTGCCGCCCTGGGCCTGGCTGGTGCCGCCCTGGTCTCCACCGCGCATGCCCAAATCAAGATCGCCCTGGTCATCCCCACCACCGGTGCGCTGACCCAATACGGCGACATGGTCAAGGAAGGTGCCACCACCGCCGTTGAAATGGCCAATGCCGCTGGCGGTGTCAATGGCAAGAAGATCGAGTTGGTACCCGTGGACGATGCCTGCGAACCCAAGCAAGGCCCCGTCGCTGCCAACCGCGTGGTCAACAGCAAGATCGGCTACGTAGTCGGCCCCGTCTGCTCGGGTGCCTCGATTGCCGCAGCGCCCATCTACAACAACGAAGGCGTGGTGGTCGTCACTCCTTCTGCCACCTCGCCCGCTCTGACCGACGGCAAGAACTACCACTTCATCTTCCGCACCATTGGCCGTGACGACCAGCAGGGCCCGGCAGCCGCCAAGTTCATTGCCGAGAAGCTCAAGCCCAAAAAGGTTGCCGTGCTGCACGACAAGCAGTCCTACGGCCAGGGCATTGCCTCTTCCGTGCGTGACGACCTGAAGAAGGCCAAGATCGACGTGGCACTGTTTGAGGGCATCAACGCAGGCGACAGCGACTACTCCGCCGTCATCACCAAGCTCAAGGGTGCAGGCGTGGACTTTGTCTATTACGGCGGCTACCACCCCGAAATGGGTCTGCTGCTGCGTCAGGCTGCCGAGCAAGGTCTGAAGGTCAAGATGATGGGTCCTGAAGGCGTGGGCAACCCCGAAGTCAACGCCATTGCCGGCCCTGCCGTCGAAGGCATGCTGGTAACCCTGCCCGCCGACTTTGCCGCCAATCCCAAGAACGCCGCCGTGGTCAAGGCCTTCCAGGACAAGAAGCGCAATGCTTCGGGCGCCTTCCAGCTGACCTCGTTTGCCGCCACCCAGTCTCTGCTGGCCGCCATCAAGGCCGCTGGCGACAGCCCCGCCAAGGTGGCCGACTGGATGCACAAGACCACGGGCGTGGACACCGTGCTAGGCCCTGTGTCCTGGAACAAGCAGGGTGACCTGAACTCCTTCGATTTCCAGGTCTTCCAGTGGCACAAGGACGGCAGCAAATCGCTCGCCAAGTAATTCCACCACTCTCTCCGGAGGCAATGGCAGGGGCCATGCCTCCGGATGTTTGTTATCTGGCCCTCGGGCCTTTTCCTGTTTCAAGGGTGGCGTTACATGTCAGACTTTCTCCCCCAGCTGATACAACAGCTATTCAACGGGCTCTCACTCGGAGCCATTTACGCCCTGATCGCCATTGGCTACACCATGGTCTACGGCATCATCGGCATGATCAATTTCGCACACGGTGACATCTACATGATCGGGGCCTATATAGGCCTCGTGACGCTTTCGGCGATTGGCACGCAAAGCGGTCTGCCCATATGGGCCATCATCGGCCTGATGCTGGTGGTGGCGGTATTCGTAACCGGCGTCTACGGCCTGGTTGTCGAACAGGTGGCCTACAAGCCCGTGCGCCAGAGCCCGCGTCTGGTTGCGCTGATCTCGGCCATCGGCATGTCCATATTCCTCCAGAACTGGGTGGCTCTGGGCCAGGGCGCGCGCGATATGGCCGTGCCTTCGCTGTTGCCGGGCGCCATCAATTTCCACATGGGCAATTTCGAGGTCTTCATCCCCTATACCCGCGTGCTCATCATCGCGGTAACCGTGGTGCTGATGATTGCACTGACCATGTACATCAAGCATTCGCGCATGGGCCGTGCCTCGCGCGCCTGCGCTCAGGATATGCATATGGCCAATCTGCTGGGCATAGATACCAACAAGGTCATCTCCTTCACCTTTGTGCTGGGCGCCGTGCTGGCCGCCGTGGGCGGCGTGCTGATTGCGCTGGCCGTGGGCAAGCTCAATCCCTTCATCGGCTTCCTCGCCGGCATCAAGGCCTTCACGGCCGCCGTGCTGGGCGGCATAGGCTCCATCCCCGGCGCCATGCTGGGCGGTGTGATTCTGGGCGTAGCCGAGACCTTTGCCGCCGCCTACATCTCGTCGGAATACAAGGACATCGTGGCTTTCGGCCTGCTGGTGACCATATTGATGTTCCGCCCCTCGGGCCTGCTGGGCAAACCTGAAGTGGAGAAAGTCTGATGAAGTACAGCTTTTCCGCCGCTTTGCGCGATGCGCTGATCGCCACCGTGATGACGGCCATCGTCGTCACCCCCATCTTCAGCCTGCACCTGGAGCGCGCCGGCGTGCGCACCATCATCACCCCCGACTGGAGCATGACCGGCTGGGCCTGCCTTGCCATCTTCGTCGTGCAGATGCTCAAGCCCCTGCTCGCTGGCAAGCTGCCCAAGGTCAATCTGCCGGCTGTCCCGCAGATGAAGTCGGGCACGCGCAACGTCGTCATCTTCGTGGTGCTGATGATGGCCGCCTCCTGGCCATTCTTCGCGGGCCGCAATGCCGTCGACATCGCGACTCTGGCCATGATTTACGTCATGCTGGGCCTGGGTCTGAACGTTGTGGTCGGCTTTGCCGGCCTGCTGGACCTGGGCTTTGTGGGCTTCTATGCCGTGGGTGCCTACACCTATGCGCTGCTGTTCCACTGGGCTGGCTGGACGTTCTGGGAAGCGCTGCCGCTGGCCGGCGCAGCCTCGGCTCTGTTCGGCTTCGTGCTGGGCTTTCCCGTGCTGCGCCTGCGCGGTGACTATCTGGCCATCGTGACGCTGGGTTTCGGTGAGATCATCCGCCTGCTGCTGACCAATCTGACCAGCTTCACGGGCGGTCCCGACGGCATCTCCAGCATTCCCAAGCCTACGGTGCTGGGCCTGCCCATGACCCGCTCGCCCCTGACCGAGGACGGTACGACATTTCATCAGTTCTTCGGCATGGAGTTCAACTCCATGCACATGGTGATCTTCGTCTACCTGATGGCCTTGCTGCTGGCCATGGTGACGCTGTTCATCAGCAACCGCCTGATCCGCATGCCCATAGGCCGCGCCTGGGAAGCGCTGCGCGAGGATGAAATCGCCTGCCGTTCGCTGGGCCTCAACCCCATGAAGATCAAGCTCTCGGCCTTCACGCTGGGCGCCATGTTCGCGGGTTTTGGCGGCGCCTTCTTCGCCGCTCGCCAGGGCATCGTCAATCCCGAGTCCTTCACCTTCATCGAGTCGGCCCTGATTCTGGCCATTGTGGTGCTGGGCGGCATGGGCTCTCAGCTGGGCGTGATCGTGGCCGCCATCATCCTGACCGTGCTGCCCGAGCTGGCACGCGAATTCTCCGAATACCGCATGCTGATCTTCGGTCTGGTCATGATTTTGATGATGGTCTGGCGCCCTCAGGGCCTGCTGCCCATGAAGCGACACCAAGTGGAGGTGAAGTCATGAAGCTGCACCTGAACGCTATTATTTCAATAACTACAACCACAGGCAGGGCAAACGCATGAGCGAGTATTTGCTGGAAGTCAAAGACCTGTGCATGCGCTTCGGCGGCCTGCTGGCCGTGGACAACGTGGGCTTTAACGTACGCCCTCAGGAAGTGTTTGCCATCATCGGCCCCAACGGCGCGGGCAAGACCACGGTATTCAACTGCATCAGCGGTTTCTACCAGCCCTCGGGCGGCTCGGTCGTTCTGGACGGCCAGAGCATTGCAGGCCACAGCAGCCACCAGGTCGCCAACCACGGTGTGGTGCGCACATTCCAGAACGTGCGCCTGTTCAAGAGCATGACGGCGCTGGAAAACCTGCTGGTCGCACAGCACCGCCAGTCGCGCGCCACGCTGCTCGGCGGCCTGTTCAACACGCCAGGCTATCGCCGTGCCGAACAGGAAAAGATCGACAACGCGCTCCAATGGCTGGACGTGATGGGCCTGCGCCAGTTCGCCAACCGCGAGGCCGGCAATCTGGCCTACGGTCACCAGCGCCGGCTGGAGATTGCGCGCTGCATGATCACCAAGCCTCGCGTGCTGATGCTGGACGAACCCGCCGCCGGCCTGAACCCGCAGGAGAAGAAAGACCTGCAGCATCTGATCGACGATCTGCGCAAACAGTACGGCGTGGCCGTGCTGCTGATCGAGCACGATATGGGTCTGGTCATGGGAGTGTCCGAGCGCATTCTGGTCATGGAATACGGCAAGCCCATCGCCATGGGCCTGCCCGAGGCGATTCGCAATGATGAACGGGTCATCAAGGCCTATCTGGGAGAGGCCTGATGAGCCAGCATATGTTGCAACTGGAGCAGGTCTCCACCCATTACGGCGCGATCTGCGCGGTCAATCATGTCAGCCTGCATGTCGATCAGGGCGAGATCGTCACCCTCATCGGCAGCAATGGTGCTGGCAAGACATCGCTTCTGATGACGGTCTGCGGCAACCCCCGTGCCAGCGGCGGACGCATTCTGTTCGAGGGCGAGGACATCACCCAGATGTCCACCCATCACATCATGCGCCGCGGCATTGCCATCTCGCCCGAAGGCCGTCGTGTCTTCAAGGACCTGACGGTGACCGAGAACCTGCAGATGGGCGGCTTTTTCCTGAGCAAGGCCGAGATCGCCGACGGCGTCGAGCATGTGTTCAAGCTCTTTCCTCGTTTGAAGGAACGCGCAGCGCAACGCTCGGGCACCATGTCGGGTGGCGAGCAGCAGATGCTGGCCATAGGCCGCGCACTGATGAGCAAGCCGCGCCTGCTGCTGCTGGACGAACCCACACTGGGCCTGGCGCCGCTCATCATTGCGCAGATCTTCGAGATCATTCAGACCATCCGCACAGCGGGTGTGACGGTGTTCCTGGTCGAGCAGAATGCCAACCGCGCCCTGCAGATTGCCGACCGAGGCTATGTGCTGGAAACCGGCAAGGTGGTGCTGGAGGACAGCGGTGTCAACCTGCTGAGCAATGACGAGGTGCGCAAGGCCTATCTGGGTCATTGACAGCTCGCTGACCTCATCTGAGGTCATCGCCAGGCCCCGCCGGACGCAAGTCTTGCGGGGCTTGCTCTTTTCGGTCTTCAATCAACCGTAAGATGCTTCGCATGACAAAGCACTTAACGATTCTGACCGGTGGCTCTCGCGGCATGGGCCTGTCCATGGGACAGCAACTGCTGCAGCAAGGCCATCAGTTGCTGAGCATTGCCCGCAAGACCAGCGCCACCCTAGCCTCCAGCGCCAGCAAGCCTGCACAGCTATTGCAATGGGAGCAGGACCTGGCACAAAGCGCTGCTGCTGCGCAGCGCCTGGCGACCTGGCTAGGCACGATAGATCCGCGTGAATGGGCCAGCATCACCCTGATCAACAATGCGGGCGTCATCCCGCAGATTGCGCCGCTGTCTCAGGTGCCTTCAGCCGACATGATCAATGCCCTGCGCGTGGGTCTTGAGGCCCCCATGGCCCTGACCGGAGCCTTTCTCGGTGCAACCGAGAGCTGGAGGATTCCCCGCAAGGTGCTCAATATCTCCTCGGGCCTGGGCCGCCGCGCAATGGCCTCGCAAGCCAGCTATTGCACGGCCAAGGCCGGCATGGACCAGTTCAGCAGTTGCGTGGCGCTGGAAGAGGCTGCCAAGCCCAACGGCGCACGCATTGTGTCTCTGGCGCCAGGCGTCATCGACACCGATATGCAGGTACAACTGCGCAGCGCAGCTTCAACCGACTTCCCTGACGTGGGGCGTTTTGCTGGTCTGCACAGCAACGGGCAGCTGACCTCGGCCGACGACGCCGCAGCCCGCGTGCTGGCCTGGCTGGCACGACCGGACTTCGGCGACCAGGTGGTTGCCGACGTACGCCAGGCTTGAGATAGCACTCAGAACGGCTGGACTCCAAAACATGGCTGCAGCCGCCTTATCCAAACCAATGACTAAAGGCGCCTGCAGCTCTTGTTGCCGTGAACTGCCGGACCAAGCAAAAAATCTGGAAACAGGCGCAGCCTATTCTCGAACCAAGCCCTGGCAAGTCTTTCATGCGTGGCAGAATGTTTCCACTGGTCTGCAGCAGCCTCCGTGGCTGTGCGCAGAACCACAATCCGCACCCGTGGGCCACATAGACAGCGACACCCGATCGGTACGCTGCCTCCGTGCTAGCAACGGCAGCAACCCTGTCGTGCAGCGCGTGCGGATGGCGATCATGTCCGTACGGCATGGCTCGCGCTCCCCGGTAAAGACAAATACCCATTGATGGCGGAACCACCGTCCCCGATCATCGAAAAGCCCACCTTCCGTGACTCTGGCTGCCGAGCTCAAGGCTCAGGCACCAGCCGCGACTGCGCCGCCCTTGTTTGCGGGCCAGCGCTCCCCCGTTCGTCTCTGGAGCTTCTTTTTCATGATTCGCCAAATTCTCATCAGCACAGCCGTGATCGCAAGCTCGGGCCTGAGCTTTTCAGCCGCTGCACAAGACCCCGCAGCCGACTACCCCAACAAGCCCGTGCGCATGATCGTGCCGTTCCCACCTGGCGGCGGCACCGACATCCTCTCGCGCGTGATTGCCAGCAAGCTCACCGAAGTCAGCAAATGGACCGTGGTGCCCGACAACCGTGCTGGTGCAGGCGGCACCATCGGCATCACCGAAGCGGTCAAGGCGGCGCCCACGGGCTATGACATGGTGATGGGCCAGAAGGACAACGTGGTCCTTGGCCCCTACCTCTACAAGAACCTGCCCTGGAACCCCAGCAAGGATCTGACCCCCGTGGCTCATGTGGCATACACCCCCATCGTGATCGCCACCGCCGCCAACTCGCCGTACAAGACGCTGGCCGACGTGGTGGCTGCAGCCAAGAAGAACCCGTCCAAGATCACCTACGGCTCGCCCGGCAACGGCACCAGCATCCATCTGGCCGGCGTGATGCTGGAAAAGGCCTCGGACATTCATCTGACCCACGTGCCCTACAAAGGCTCCAACCCCGCGATGATGGATGCACTGGCCGGCAATGTGGATCTGCTGGTGTCCTCCGTACCCTCGGCCATAGCCCAGATCAAGGCCGGCAAGCTGCGCGCCATCGCCGTGACCTCGGCAAAGCGCTCGTCCTCGCTGCCAGACACCCCGACACTGGCCGAGTCCGGTCTCAAGGGCTTTGATGTGAGCACCTGGTACGGCCTGTTCATGCCCAAGGGCACACCCGCAGCCATCGTGACCAAGGTCAATGTCGAAGTGAACAAGCTGCTGGCCATGCCCGAGGTGCGCGAGGCCATTCTGACCCAGGGCGCCGAGCCTCAGTCCATGAGCGTGACCAACTTCGACAAGATGTTCCAGGCCGACTTCAAGCAGTCCAAGCAGGTCGTCGAATCCTCGGGCGCCAAGATCGAGTGACATCCCGACGCGGCGCGCAGGATTCGCGCCGCCCTGCCTGGCGCGGATAGGCCTGATCTGCATCAATGCGGCATATGACAGGCTCGTGAATACTTCTGCGGAAACCCCTGAATTTCTGGAGAACATCATGGCATTGCTGGTCTGGGTCCCCGAACTGGACACCGGGATTGCGGAGATCGACCGGCAGCACCGCCGCATCGTCGATTACATCAACCGGCTTTATGAGTTGCGCAGCTCGCCAGATCGCGAAGGGCTGGGCGATGTCATCGGCGAGATGATCGACTACACCGTCTCGCACTTCGTCTTCGAGGAAAGCCTGATCGAGAGCGCCGGCTATATGTTCGCCGGCCCGCACAAAAAAGTGCACGAGCTGTTCACGCGCCGCGTGATCGAGATGCAGACCCGCTTCGATGCGGGTGAGGATGTGGCCGCCGAACTACACGGCATGCTTTCGCGCTGGCTGTTCAACCACATCCGCAACGAAGACCATGGCTATGTGGACTCGGCCAAGGTCTATCTGCGCATGATGTCCAAAGAGAGCGGACAAGCTGCACAGAAGGAACAGCTCAAGGCCGAGGTGCTTCAGGAGCTGGAATTGCAGCGCAAGAAAAAAGGCTGGCTGGCCCGGCTGCTCAATCGCTGAGCACTCTGGCTCATCAGAAAAACGGCTCCCTGAGGAGCCGTTGCTTCGTGGGCAGCCGCCTTACGCTCACTCGCGCACCACAAGAACCGGGATTTTGACTGCGCCCAGCACACGTTGCGTGACGCTGCCCAGCATCAGCTTCTCAAGGCCGCGTCGCCCCTGCGAGCCCATGACGACAAGGTCTGCGCCCACGCTCTCCATGGTGCGAACGATGCCTTCATGCACTGCATGACCCTCACCCACCAGGGTCTTCACGGGCACACCCGCCTCATCCATGATGGCCTTGACCGCATCCAGGGCGGTGTTGGCTTCGGCGGTGGCCGCGCTCAGATACTGGGACTGGCCATAGGCAAAGTCGGCGCCCACGCCGGTGAAAGGATAGGGATCGACCACATACACCGCCGTCACGGCGCTGCCGAAAACCTTGGAGAGTTCAGCGGCCTTGCGTGCGGCCAGCATGGAGGGCTTGGAGCCGTCGACCGGAACCAGGATGTGATTGAACATGGACATATGTTTCTCCTTCTAGGTTGCAGGCGACACGGAACCCGGACCAGGGACCCAGGGCAAATGCCGCTCTTGGAATAGCATGCAGTCTGCCTTCATCATGCCTCAGCGTGTTGACATGAATCAACCCTAAAGTTCACTCCAAGCCATCTGCCTCAGATGCAGACATGGGCCGCCTGGTACTCGTAGCACTTGTCCAGCAGAGTGTCGGACTTGTCGGTGATAGTGATGCGCGTGCCGTCGGGACGCAGCAGGGAGACGTTCTTGAAAGCCGGCTCATGAGGCTTGCTCGGTGCATCGCGGCGCACGGTCCATTCCTCCTGGACGATGCCGCCCGGCAGGTCCAGCATCACGACGATCTGCTCGGTATCGTCCGACAGCCTGATGCACTTGGCATCATTGAGCTCGACCACGGCACCGGCCGGCGCGGCCAGACCATAAGGGCATTCCTCCACCCCGTGAACCGGCACCGAGGCATCGCCGAGGGTAATCTCAAGGCCATTGCGAAAGTAGATCGTGGGCTCCTTGGTGTAGGCCGCCTGTGCCGGACGGTCTTGCGAAGGCTTGCAGGCCGCTACTGTGACAAGAGCGGTCAGCACTGAAATACTAAGGGCGTAAAAGCGATTCATATAAAAAACCACGCCCTGCAGGGCGTGGTGTCGGCCAGCTGTTCTGGCTTGTTGGATGCAGGAAAGACTTGAAGGGGCGAAAGCTGAAGCGCGGCGCGATATTTGACGCCGCAGCGATGAGATAAGCGCTCTGCAGTGTACTTTTGCAGAGCTAAAAGGAATTGCGCTGTACGAAATCCAGACTCAAGACATGTTTGGAGCAGAGATCACAGCTGCACTTCCAAAGTGTCACCCTCAATGGAAATAGGTGCACCTGCAGTTACAGGCAGGAGTGACACTGCCAGCCGCGTTCCCGTCGGATAAGGAGGCAGCAGCAGCTCGCGGCCGAGGACGGTGATGTGGCCAGCGACGGGAACCTGCTGGCTGGGCCCATCGTTCACTGAGACGCGGACATCGGCGCCATGGGCAGCTTCCAGCTCCCAGGCCAGGCGGGTTCCGCCATCCGGCAGTGGTGCGGCCGACAGGTTGAAGGCCCTGGCCACACGTCGTTCGCCGCTGGCCATCTCGGGTACCACACCCATGCCCCACTCCAGCGGGTAGTACTGCTCATATTCGTCTCGGACCGTCATGCGCACGCGCCTGGAGCTGCTTGGCTCCATGCTGATGATGCGCACGCGCTTGCCGGGCGTCTGCTGCGGGCCGCCGAGGAACGTCCAATCCTCTGGGACGGTATCTTCTAAATCAGCGCTGGCCTGCGCATTGGGGGTGGCTGCATCCAGCCAGCCTGGCGCCGCCGAGGCGGGCCAGTTGCCCACCAGGGTCAGCCGGCGTGTGCGGCCGACAGGCTTTGCACAGCGCACACTGAAAGGGTCACCGCCTGGCGGCGTGACCATCAGATAGAAGTCGTTGCCGTCTTGCAGCTCCACCTCGGCGGACAGGTCCACCCAAGCCACTCGGGCGCCAGTCAGGCCCAGGCCAATAAGTCGACCGCTGAAGGCCCAGCGGGTCAGGTCGTGGGCGAGCTGGATGATGTCACCCGTGGCCACGGTCAGCCCCATGATGGAACTCTCCCAGGTGATCGTGCGGCGGTGGTAGTACTTTGAGGCGGCCAGCAGGTTGACCAGGCGCTGGGCCTGGGCCTTGGGCATGCTGTATGTGGCCTGGCTGACCTGCTGATTGACGGGCAGCGTGACGCCTGGCACCTTGGCATAGACCGTGTCTGCCTCAAAGTCGTTGTCTGACTGACTGTATGAGAGCCCAAACTCGTCGACCGTGTCGTCGGTGATATAGGCGATTTTGAACGTGCCCGCGATGATGTTGCTCGCGCCGAAGGCCGCAACCCAGGGCTGGCCATCTCGCTCCCACCAGACCGACAGCTTGCCAGGCGCCCAGGTTTTCCGGGCCCGGCCTGCTGCGGCGATGTCATCGAGTACGGTGCCAGCGCTGCGTGCGCCGCTGAGCAGCATGCGGCAGGTCAGTTGGGCTGCCGCGCAGTACTGTCCCCAGGCCACCAACGTGCCGTAGTCTATCCGGGCATTGGGCAGGCCTGCACCGAAGAGCCGCTCGCCATTGCTGGCTGATGGTTCATCCAGCCATCCGGCTTGGCCCAGGTGAGCCGGCGCGGCCGTGGGGTTGAGGAAGCCACCGCGCGAGAAATACAGGAACAGCCAGGCTGGATTCGTGCTGTACGTCCACTGCCAAGCACCCGCGCCGACTGCCGGCATGGAGCCATCCCAGGGAGCCGATGAATTCCAGACCCAGCATTTATGGCGAACCAGCGTGGAATAACGGTCGATTCGGCCGTTGAGCTGGCCGGTCGCCTTAATCATCATCCCCCGGCGTAATTGGGCCGGGTAAAGCGCGTCGTTGTCGCGGAATATCTTGAGGCGCGTCCATTCGATCTCAGCCACGTTGCTGGCATCGGTGAAATCTGGTGTGGTGCGTCGCACGCGGAACTTGGCCGCCGCCTGAGGCAGCATGGCCGAAAACGTTTGACGCAGGGGCCTGGTGCTGCCGTTGCTGAGCGTCATCGGAGAGAAAGGCATAGGCTGCCAGACGCTAGATCCAGGCAACTGGTACTCGGCCGCAACCTGACAGGTCAGGTTCTCGAAGCCGCCGCCCGCCTGGCGCAGCAGCCGCCCGGAAATGTCAATCTGGACAAACCTTCCTGCCTGAGAGCCCTGGCGCTCAATCCAGCCGCCGTTTTCGACATTGGAGTTCTGCTCCAGAGCACCGCCATCGACAGTCTGCACATTGCCAGGGTAAACATCGGAGGGCCAGCCGGCGCTGGTATAGCCACGCAGGACTGTGCGATCTGCCTGGCCAGGCGGCACCTGGCTGCTGTGCAGCTCGATGGAATTGAACTGGCTGACTGCGTTGGCTCCAATGCGCTCGTCGGTGGCTGTCAGGTCGCCGAATCCGAGGTTGAACACACTGGTCACGCGCTCGGTGTTGTAAATGATGGTGTAGCCGTAGCGCACCAGGACGGGCAGCGGCGTGCCCAAAGGATTCCAGGCCATATCAGTCTCCTCCACCACTTTCTGGTGGGGTGATCTGCACCAGGTAGTCCTCATAGGTAGTCACCGAGTCGAACAACCCTTGGTGGCTAACTACAAAGGTATGCGGCTGGGTGACCGTTCCGCCGCTGCTGCTGGTATAGGTGCGGCTGGCCTGGTCTCCGTAGTACTCAATCGTTCCGCTTTCCCAAACATCTGTACGAATGAGCACCCATGGGGCAATGACTGCTGTGCCCTCGAAGCCGAATGGCGGATGGGTACGCGTTTCATAGACCGGGGTGTTGTTGATCACCTCGGTGGCCGTGCTGGGGTCCGGGACGAATTCGCCAAAGGGACGGCCAGCGTAGTCTGGGAATACACGGTGTTCACCCAGTACCAGTTGCAGCGGTTCATAGTTGCGGGCCGAGTTGGAGCCGCCCTCAATGCTGTATGCCGTGGGTGCGTCATCGCCCTTGGCAGAGGTGGCGCTTCGGGCGGACAAGCTGCCGGCCAAGGCGGAAATCGCAAAGGCGATCACGGCATTGGCAGCAAATGCGGCCACAGTGCCCAGGGCGAAGGCGGCAGTCCATCCGATCTCGCCATACATGACCAGCTTGGCTGCGACCGTGCTGCCCTCGACGATGCCCTTGGCTACTTGGTGAATGACGATCAGATCAGACACACTCACGGGTGTGGCAGCCCAATCCTCGGCCGCCACTGGCCGCCCATTCGACATGATGGCCAGGGGCGTGTCGGCCAAGCCCAGACGCTCGACTATGTCATGCAGCGTTTCGCTACCGGCCAGGGCCACCGGTAACACCTTGCGGTCACTGGCTGGTCGAAGGGGGTTTGGGCACCAGATGACGGAGAGCGTGGGCATCAGAGCCATTGATAGAAGCCCTCCACACGGTAGCAGCGGGGCAGCCGAGCCAGGGGTTGGCGCATGCTCGACCCGAAAAGTGCATCGCTGTGCAGCACATAGGGCACGCCCTGAATCAGGCAATACAGCCCAATGTGAGCCTGACGGCCTCGCGCCATCATTAGCACGCCGCACCCATCGACTGGCTCCTCGATCCGCGCGGCGAAGTCAGCCTGGTGGCCAGTGATCAAGGTCGACCGGTGAGCCAGGTCGTCTGCCTGACGCCTTGGGAAGTGGATGTCGGTGCGGCCGAACTGCTCATGCAGGGCACGTTCGACGAGTTGGGCGCAGTCCAGCACCTCGTGCGGGATGTCTATATAAGAGTCAGACCAGTGCATCAGAAAAGCCCCGGAGCGGTTTCCGGCCGATAGGTGTATGCCACGGCCGCTTTGTTAAGGATGTCGTCATAGCCGAGCTGTCCGGTCACGGCCTTGGTGGTGACTTCGACGTTTCGTAGATCCAGCGTCAGCTCGTCTTCGATGAAATCGGGGGAGCTACGCATGATCTGCAGAGCCGTGATGACGGCACCACGGCCACCGTGGGTGCGCTCGAAGAAGACGCCCACACCGCCAGACACGTTGCCGATGCTCAGTGCCGCTGCCGGCGTGCGGCCCTCCTGGTCGTCTGGCCAGGTGAACTCGAAAGTCGTGGCCACGTATAGATGAGTGCGAGAGACCACGTCCTGGTTGTCATTGACGAATCGCATGGGCTCGGGCAGCAGCGCATGGGCCAGCTCCAGCAGCACCAGGGGGCGCTCGGCCGGGGCCAGTTGCTGGGCTGCGCGGCGATATCGGGAAGACTTGCGCGTGCTCATGCCCAGTACTCCAGGGTGAAAGAGACCATGAACTCATCCAGGCGGTCGGTGATCGCCTTGTAATCAACCGAGCCACCCACGATCCGGGCCCGGCGCAGCGTGGCGCCGCTGGGGTCTTCGACATCTGGCCAGGCGAAGAACCGGGCGCCCTGGGCCAGGTCGGTCTTGCGCCAGATCTCGAACTGCTGCTTGCGCGCCAGGCTATCTAGGCGGTAGGTCAGCGGCAGCTCATAGCGGGCCAGAGACTGCACAGGAGCCTGCTCGATAAAGCCGTCCTCCATCTCTGTGCGCTCAACACCACCCACGGGGCGCAGGGTGTAATCCGTCTCGAAGACGAGCTGGGCGTAATCGGGGAAACGGGTGTATGCCATCAGTTGCGCCTCCCTGCCGCGTTGATTGCGCTTGAGGCTTTCCCGCCATTGCTTGCATCTGCGATCATGATTTCGACGACCAGGCGGCCCAATTCCTGTTTGGTAATCGGCTGGCCGACCTGCTGTTTGGGAGTGCCCTGGTTGTTGAAGCGGACCTCCACCGGCTGATTCTGGCCAGGCAAGGCGCCACCGGCAGACGACACAGAGCCGCCCGTGGCAAAGCTCACGCGCTGGCTAGCCGATACCAGGCCGCCCAAGGCGAAGCGAGGCTTTGGCAGCCGCAGGGTGCGCACTGCCTCCATGAACGGCAGACCGTAGTGATTGACCGCCTTTTCTGGCTGGATGAACTCGTTATTGCTCACAGCAATGGGGCGCGTGCCGTCGACCAGAGCGGCAATGCTGTCGCTGGTGCCAGTGCCTGGGCCCACGATGCGCCCCCCGCCCGTAGAGGGAGATCCGCCCTCGGCGAAACCGAAAACCTTGCCGATGCTCCCAAAAATACCGCCGATGACAGTACCGCCGCCACTCACTTCAGGCGTAAACAGGTTGGTTAACAACCGCTTGATGTCGCTGCGCAGGATGTCACCGGCAATCTGGCGCAGGGTCGCACTGGCGACCTCGCTGAGACTCTTGAAGTTCGTCACAGCCTGGCCCGTCGCATCTGCCACGCCATCGATGACGGTGTTGCGCAAGCGTGTGCCGAGGTTGACGATCACAGGCGTGGCACTTGCCACCTCATTCTTGAGCTGACCGATGCTGGTGCTCATGTTGTCGATGGCGACCTGTGCTTCAAGTGGCAGGCTATTGCGAACCCGCTCCAACTCCTGGACGATGGATTGCAGCACAGGCACCTGGGCCGCGCGGGCCTGCCTGATGCGGGCCTCGGCCTCGATCTGGCTGATCGTTCCCTGGGCGGCCTGCGTCTGCACGGCCTGCTCGATGACACCGAGCTGGCTCTGAAGGCGCTGCGCCTCGGCCAGCTTGTTGTTGAACTCGGCTTGGGCTGCTCCCGCATCGATCAGAAGCTGGATCTGTTGACGGGACTTCTCTGCCTTTGCAGGGTCTTCTTGGCGTCCAGCGGCGCGCAAGTCCTCCGCATACTGCTGCTCCAGCTGCTTGCGAATGGCTTCCCTGTCAAACTGGCCTGTCAGTGCGGCCGTATCCACGCGCAGGCGCACGACGATGTTGGCCAGCTTCAGCTCTTCAGCGCGCCGCCATTTGCCCAGCTCACGCGTCGCGTCTTCCTTAGACTGGTCCAGCACCTTGAGTGAGGCGCGCAGCTCGACCGCTCGGGTCCTGGTCGTACCCTTGGCATTCAGCTCCCGCTCCAAGGCCTCGCGCTGAGCGTCGATATCCTCATTGATGCCAGCCAGGCGCTTCTTGTAGGCCTCGTCGATGCTGACACGGCCTTCTTCCAACTGGTTGACCAGGAAGGCATCGCTGCTCTTGATTGATGCTTGCAGAGCGCGCAGATTTGAGCGGATCTGCTGGATGGCCTCTTGCTCTGGGGTGTTGCCCTTGGGAGTGCGCGGATTTTTCTTGGCTTTCTCGTCGGCCTGCTTGACCAGCTCGTCCAGCTCGGCCTGAGTGATATCGCCAGCATCGCGCCATCCTTGCCATTTCTTCTTGTTTTCGGCCAGGCGCTTTTCTTCGGTTTCAGTGGCCTTCATGGCCGCCGCATATTCCTCCTGGACGGCTTTTTTACGGCGGTCTTTGCGATTTGCTGCAGCTTCATCGTCTGCCTTCTTCTCCTCGGCATCTCGATCTTTGTAGAGCTGGCTCAGCTTTGCCGTCTCATCAATCAGGCGTTGAGGCATCTGCTGATTACCTGCCAGATTGGTGCCGCGCCGGGTCAGATCGGCTGCCATCTGCGTGACAAGCTTCTCCTGATCGTTGATCTGGTCCTGAAGGGTCTGCTTCTTGTCGATATTGAGAATTGCATCCCAGAATCTGCGGGCGACCTCTGCCGCTGTATTCAAGGACCGCATCAGCACGCCGAGGTTTTCTGGCACAACGCGGCCGAAGTGGTCAGCGGCCTGTCGGCTCAGCTCGAGCTGGGCTTCCTCAACCCTGCCTTGCTCGACCAGGTCGGCAATATGCCGGCGCTGCGTTGCCGAAAGGAAGTTGAACTGATCATCCAGCTGCTTTGCCGCCTTGGCAGGCTCCGCAAACAGCTTGGCCAAGGAGCTGGCCGCCGCATCAGTGGACTGCCCGGTGGCGGCTGCATAACCGTTGATGGCCTTGGTCAGATTGCCGATGACGTCGATGCCGAGGCGGCCGGACTGCACCATGGCCACGGCCGCGGACTCGGCGGCGCTCTTGCTGATGCCGCTGACTTTGTTGGCCGCCTCGGCCAGGGCTTCGATGCGGCCCTGCGTCGCGCCGGCCGCATTCCCGGTGGTCTGCACAGCGACATTGAAGGCATAGGCCTTTTTCTCGGCCTCAAGGAACAGCAGAGCCAACGCGCCCACACCCAGCGCCAGGCCACCGACGGCAGCCCTCGCTGGCGTGATTGCAGAGGTGATGGCGTTGAAAGCGGGCCCGACGCCTCCAAAAGAGTCTTTAATCTGGCCGCCCTGTTGAATGGCCACAAGCCAGATGGGCATGCCGCTGGCGATGCTGGTCGTGATGTCAGTGATCTGGGCGGGCAACATGCGCATTGCAGCTGCGGTTTGCCCTGCAGATACGCCAAGGCCGGCAAATCGCTGCTGCGCCAGGCCCATGAGGCGCGTGTGCTGGTCCTGGGTGATGAGACCACGGGCCAGGGCCGTATTCAGTTCGTTCTGAGCTTGTGCCAGGCGGAAGGCCTCAGTGGCGGCGGGGTCCAGGCTGGCAATCAGGCGGTCAACGGCCAGCTTTTCACGGTCGGTGGCCTTGGCGGCTTCGTCGGAGCCTTTGGCCTGGCGTTGCTGCTGCTCCTCGTTCTTCCTGCTTTGCTGCCCCTGGGATTCGCGCTGCTTGGTCAGTTCCTGCTCAGACTTGGTTGCACGGTCAGATGCTTCAGCCTGTTCCTTTTGGGCGGCTGAAAGCGCGGCCGTTGCAGTGGCTTGCTCTTGCGTCGCCGTTGTCGCCTGCCTGGCCGTGGCGGCCTGGTCGGAGCTGGGAGTCGCCGGAGCCGAGCCAGACGCGGGCGCCGGCACGGTCGACATTTCTGACGAAGCTTTTTTGCCTGCAGCACTCAGCTCTTGCAGGTCGCCAGTGAGCGCACGGACTTCCTTGCGCGCTTCATCCAGTGCGGCCTGGACCCGCAGTCCGATTTCGAGGTTGTTTCCCATGGGCTGCATGGTCTCGTGCCACAGCCCTCGGTACTAAGTAAAACGCTTTACAGTTTGCCCATGAAAAAAGGGGCTCAGATTGAGCCCCCTGCGAGTGCGACGGCCGTGTGGGCCGCCTGGTGTTGTGCGTGGCGTTCGGCCTGGTCGCCGATGGCCTGCAGATAGCCTTTCAGCTCGTCGATGCTGTAGCGCCTGAGTTGCTGGCGGTCGTGGCCTGCTGCGATGAGCTGCTGAGCAACGGCGAACCAATCGACATCAGCTTCGCCTGGATCTCCTTGATCGCCTGCAGGCGCTCGGTAAAAAAACTGAGGTTTTCCTCCAGCAGCACATAGACCGCTTCGAGCACCATGGCTATCGGCATCGAGCGCACGTCAGCCACCGACATGGGCTTGGCCTGGCCATCCTGCACAGGCGCCAGGCAGGCCGCGAGCAGCTTCTCCAGGGCCAGGCGCAAAGTCGAATCACCGTGCAGCGCCTTGAGGCTGGCCATGTCGAACTTGCCACCCTGCATGCTGATCAGCCAGTCGCCGAACTCGAATGCCTCGTTGAAGACCTCGAAAGGAACCTGGCTGACCTGGAAGGAGTGGCCAGCGATCTCGCGGACGGTGGGCGTATGAAATATGGACATGTGATGTGACGCCCTCAAACGACAATGTTTGGACGGGAGGTTTTAGACCGTTGGTATTGATCCAGCATTTCGTCTGCAGTCAGCACTCGATTCCACATAGCGCTCTGATAGAGCACAGGATATGCCGCGTAGATTGTGCTTTGCTGGTTGGCATTACCGCCGATGGACAGCATCCCGTTGGTCCATTCAAACGCAGAGGCCTGGATCGGGATTTCGGTGCCACTCAGACCCATTTCTGCGTTTGTCATGGTGATGGCCACACCCGTCGTCATGTTGCGCAGCGCCCATGTGGCGCCGTTGAACGTCACAAACACCACATTTGCCGACAGCTTGCTAGATGGTGGAACTGCCATCTGATGAGAGCCTTTTGCGACTCGCAACTCGGCATTGCCGCTGCTCACGTTGCGGTCAATGCTCAGGCCTCTGGTTGATACCACTGAACCCCAGTCCAGCTGAATCATTCGAGTGGGTGCTGCGGTCACCACCTTGTCGGGCGGGAAATCTACGCCACTGTGGCGGCCGACTAGCAAGAACGTAAATTTTTTACTGCCGTCAAGCGGAATGGGCAGCAACGGCAAATTGCACTGCAGGTAGCCCAGCTCCAAACGGATACCCAATCCGCTATCAACGGGGACCATGATTGCAGGGTCCGTTTCATTGAGCACGCCGGCTTTGATGTCCACCCGTTTCGGCGTGACGATGTGCTTGCTCGCAAAATCCAAAAGCATGTTGTCCCGCACCATGAAGTCAAAACCGAACTCCATATCCGGTGCCGCCACGAACGGGTTGAGATTGCGAAAGCCCTTGCCAGACCAGTTTGCGTCTTTCACTCGAACCACGACAGTCATTTAAATCACCTCACAAAAAGAAGCCTTACCCACTTGAATCTCGCCATCCGGGCAGGAAAGACGGAAGGAAATATTTGCGCCGGTCCGATACGGAACGGCCTCAAACACGAATTCCACGGGTCGCCACTGAAGCGGCGCGAAGTCAAAGAACTCGGCACCGCCTGGCCCCGGATATGGTCCACCGGACCAGATTTCGGCTTTGAGAGTACGTAGATCCGAGGTATCAGGCGTGATTGGTGCGCCACCCGGAACAGCCATTCGGTCAATGATTTGAGCCGGGTCCAACCCTGGATAAAGAGATGGATTCAGGAAGGCCTTGGGGAAGTACCGCGCCCAGACCGTCAATAGATACTTGCGCACGCGGCCTCCATCGGCTGGCAATGCAATCGCCTGGCCGATGGTGTTGGAACTGGAGATTACACAAACACCGTCTGCAGGCGTGTCTGTTCCAGGCTTGCGTGGTGCATTCGAGCGATCTATTGGTACAACCAGAGAAGGTGCACCAGTTTGAACCCACGCCGCCAGTTGCTCCACCGTGCCGCACAGAGGCTGAGCGAGAAGATCTGTGCCAATGACGGCTGGCTTGCTGCGCAGTCGCAGGTCGCTCTTGACCGCACGGCCCTTGTAACGAACCTTCAGACCGCTCAGATTTGTTGCACCAGAGACCAGCACTATGAGCTTGTCACCCTGCATGGAGTATTTGAGGTCATCTTGCGCGAGAAGGACGGGTTTTGCGTAGACGCCAAGGGAGCGCCAGGCGCCGCGCGGCTTGTCCCACTTTGAAAGATAGGTTGCATTCGTTGGGGACGACCCTTGACGGCGGCCTGGCATGCTGGCTGGCACATCCAGAAAATTGCGTACATGGATCGTGGGCATCCCGGTGGCCACCAGCGACAGTTCTACCGCATCCAGGGTCACTGCCGTGCCTGGCAAGGTAATCTCCAGCAGCGCGTAATCCGCGAATGGCACCGCTACACCGGCAGCAATGCGCTGATATTCGTCAGCCTGCCATTGATAGCCAAAGGTTCCCAGCTGGCTCAGCTCTTCAAACTTGCCGGGATCATCCAAGAGGTAATGCGCTACGGAAATCTCCTTCCAGCGGGCGTTCCGATCAACGCGGTCTTTGTAGAGCAAGTCTGCGATAGAGCCCACTGCAAATGTGGATCGACGCCGAAAGATCTTGATTCCTCGATCTGGCTTGGGCATGCGGTCAATGAAATCCAGCATGGGCAGCCAAAAGACCCCGCCTGTGCGTGTACCAGGATGCCCCTGGTGAAACGGGCCGAGCTTGAGCCCGCCGACCTCGGCATCAAGTACCGTGCAGTCAATGAACGAGCAGCCATATTCGTCGGCGATCCGGCGCAGCAAAGCGTTTTCTGCGCTTGTGGCTGGGAACTCAGTTGTTACCACTGGCTCGGCTCCCGTTGCTCGGGCTGTCTCGATCAGACGGCGGATATTCTCGGCGTAGTAAGTCAGGTCAGCACTGCGAAACTGGCCATCATTGGTCAGCGAGGTGATGAACGCATAGCGGGCCTTCATGGCATCGAATGCAATGCCGTCAAAGGGTGAACGGTTGACGATGCGGTACTGCATGTCCAGCGCATCGTCACCACTCACGCCAAAATTCATGTGCCGGTACGGAGACAGCGCGGACAGCTGGCTGATGTAAGCCTTGTCACGCAATACATAGTGCGCTGCGGTGTAGCTGTCACCGATATGAACGATGGTGTCATCGGAGCCAATGGTGATCTCTCTCCACTCCTGGCCCGCCACAGGTGCGCCGCCCAGATATGGAGTGCCGTCCTGCAGCACGCCAATGGACACATGCCCGAAGGCGTCTGTAATCGCAAAGGCAAAGTCATTGGCCGATACAGCGCCCAGGTCATAGTTGCCGCTCAAGCTCAGATTATTGGTACCGAGGTCTGGTATCTCTACATGTCCAAGAACGTCTGCAGTGATAACCGCATTTCCTTCGGCGTCTGCGACGGCATAGACGACCTGTTTGCTTGGGTCTGCTTCGCCCAGAATGCCGTCAACCCGAGCGATACGTCCGGCGCTTTCCGCAGCCGACTCTGTCACGCTACTCATGTCGACGGTAAGCTGGTCCACGGCCATGCCCATTTCGGCCACATCCTCCTGATTGGCTGGCTGGAATGCATTACGCACCCAGGCAGACCCAGTCCATGTGTAGACCCCATTGATAGGGGCCGCTGGAGTATGGCCAGGATCATTGGTGACAACACCTTGAGTGCCCACAGGCTGAGCCGTGTCGGCAAGCATGACAGCCAACGTCAGGTAACTTTTTTCGGACTTCTGGGTGATCACTTGCCAGCCGGTGCCGATGTTGACGTATTCGGTCTTGCTGCCCAGCTCAATAGCACGCAGGCCAATACGGGCTGGGTAGGCTTGCCAAACTCCGACATTGAGCACTGCATACGTGCCGTTGCTGAAGATCTGACCTGCACCTTGCCGAGCATCGGTCGGTAGAGCGGTCGTGGGCGGCACAGGGCCTGCCAGGGTATACAGCGCCAGGTGATCGTCGATGAGGCGCAGATTCGCTTCCATCCCGTTCGGGACACCAAAAGGGTTCTCGGTATTTGCGAAGTTCGCCCAAATTCCACGGGCCAGCTGTGTCTTGGACATGCCGTTATCTCTTCTCAGTTTGTTATGTATGCCGCGCGTGCCAGGTCAAACCAGGCGGCCGGGCGGTCTTGACGGGGTACGGGGCGCAATTGCAGGGTCAGCCGGATGCTGCTGGCCGATTGCTCCAGCAACGTCAGGCCGCCATCGAGCAGCGGGCGGCAGCGGTAGCACTGCAGGCGCACGGCCTTGCGGTCGGCCAAGTTGATGCCCGCGTATGCCAACCCGATCTCCATGTCGCCACCGCTGCCGGCATCGAGCTGCTCTGCGCTGTTTTCGGCTGTGCTGGTGATGCGCACAGTCGCGCCCTGGGGCGCAGCAATGCCCTGCAGCAGCTCAATCCCCCAGTCGGCCCTGCGCCACTGCACACCTTCAGTCCATGCAGACCAGGACGGCACGGCCAGGACGGTCTGCCGGCAATCCACCTGGTGAGGCGTCCACAACATGGCGCCAGCAGGCAGCAGCAGGCCAGAGACGTCGACCGTGGTGGTGATAGGCGCGCTGGCCGTAGCCAGGCGATGCGCGTTGAGGGCCATGGCCAGATTGGCCGCACCATGGCCATAGAGCTGGACAGACACTGCAACACCATCGAGCACGGCATTGCTGCGGCTGTCCCAGGGGCTTGTGCGTAGCCGGCGTACGTCGGGATTCACGACCAGGCCGGAGGCATTGCCCAGGCGGCGGCCTGGCGGCATGCCCGTGGCCCAGTCCCGCATGGCCGGGCCGGCATACAACATGCCTCGGCCCAGGTAATGCGGGTTGTGCTCCTGCTCGTACTGACCCAGATACATCGCGTGCGCCCGTCAGATCTTCAGCGTGCCGTACTGGCTGAAAGGGTTGGACAGGGTGCCCATCGGGCGCGTTGCATCGCGCTCGACGGTGCCGGTCAGCTCAAGCTGGGCCAGGTTGTCGCTGATGACGTTCACGGACGCGGCCGGGCCAAATACCACCTTGAAGAGGTCGAAATGGATGGGCTGGACCGGGCTTTCGGCCACGTTGTAGCCGTCGAAGTGCAGCGCCACAGGCTTTGGAGGCTGCGAGTACAGCTGAATCAGGCGCTGCTCGCGTCGTGTGTAGCTGACCGTAATGTTGGGCTGGCCCTTGCCCTGCGCCACTGTCGGCGCGGGGATGGTGGTGCCTTCGACCAGCTTGATAGAGCCTGCCGGCGTGATCTCGTAGTCGGTGCCAACGTCATAGGTCGTTTGACCGTCTGCGCTCTTGACCACTATGGCCACCGTGTCGTCTGCCAGGTGGTCAAGCGGTTCCACCGTGCCAGGCCACAGCACATGCTCCTCGCTGGCGACGGCAGCAGTTGCCACCTCGGCGCCTTCACCGCTACCGCCAGTTGCGATAGACCAGTTGCGCGGCGAGTGGCAGCGCAGCTGCAGCGCGACAGTAACGGCGTCGATCTCGCGGAAGGCACAGGCGGTACCTCCGCCAGGCGTGGTGAAGTCCTTGATGTTTTCCGTGGTCTCGGTCGCGTTGAGTACAAAGCTGGGGGCATTGCCCACAGGAATGAAGCCTGCAGTGCGTGCCAGGCGGGCCAGGTAATCGACCAGGCTGATTTCACCCCGGCCCTTGAAGCAGCAGAATTTGCGTTCAGCCATTTTTCTCTCCTATAAAACTAGCAATGGACGCTGCTGACGGTGAACAGCAGCGGGTAATAGGCAAACTTGGCCGGGCTGTAGAAAGGCCTCGGCGGTGTGGACATCACCAACGGGCTGTTGCATTGGGGAGGCTTGTAGCCATGCAAGGCCTTGATGAGTTCTCCCAGGTGCGGGCCAGCTTCCTGGTCAAGGGCGGCGGCCTCGCGCTGGCTGGCTGCATTGCCGATGGCCAGGACGACCAGCCAGCGGTGGCTCAGTTGCAGCGAGTACTCGTCCGAGCCAGCCAGAACGGCAAAGCCGTCGTAGACGACATAGACAGCGGGCGTGACCTGCATTTCCTCGGCCACGGCTGACAGCTCCTTGCGGGTGCCTACCAGGCGGGCCCAGCCGCTGCCGTCTGACGGCTGCGTCGCCACCTTGATGCGGTCGACGATCCCGGTCTGGGCCTCAAGAAAATTCCAGGTCGTTTGCATCAGCCGAACCCCCGCAGGGTGTCGTCTGTCACAGCGCGTGGGCTGAAATCGAAGTGCACGTCAGTGCCTTGCTGGGCGTCGGCCGCCACCAGCACGCCAGGCGATCCGCCCCAGGGGCAGGACAGCATGGACTTGCCCATGGCGATGGCATCCAGCTCGGCGATGACGGCCTTGTAGCGGCGGTACACCTCGTTTTCAGGCGCCAGGTCGTCGTGCAGGTAGTAGCGAGCCACATCGCAAGCCATGCGCACCAGGACGGGCGGCATGGCGTATTCCACCGGCTGACCAGGGATCAGGGGCTTGCGGCAGCCTTGCAGCGGCAGGCGGTAGACCTGTCCCACATAGCCGTCGATGAAAGACGAGGCGTCTTCCAGCTTCAGCCCGACGCGGGCTTCATCGACGGTGCTGGGCGGAATGTTGTCCGTGTCAGTGAGCTGGACCAGCTCCAGCTGACCAAAACGGGCAACCATGTCGGCGACGGTGGCGTAGCTCATGCGATTGGCCTGCCGTCAGATCAAGGCGTTGCGGGGTGAACGTGGCGCTGGATCTGGACCTCGATGATATGGCCTTCGGTACCAGCGCCCAGGGCGCGGCCGCAGTTGTCATCGGAGTCGCCCAGAGCAGCCTTGCCGCTGCCATCAGCTGCTGGCTTGACCGGGTCGCCGAAAGCGATGGTCTGGCCCGCCGCGACCTCCACCAGGCCGGAATAGCTGGTGATGGCCGAGAAGGCCTCGCCCTCAGGAGCACCGTACTCGCTGGTTCCCTGGGAATCATGTACGCCGCCTGCGCTGGTGGCGTGCTGGCCGTTGTAGCCGACAAAGCGGTACTTCTCGATGACGGCCGTGGCCACGATGGTGACCGCGTGCTGCTTGTCAAACTGGCGGCCGGGGTTGTTCTGAGATGCCATGGTTTTGCTCCAGGTCGATGTAAAAGGGTTTCCTACTGGCCCAACCCGGCCAGGTACTCATGACCTGGACCGGGGGCAGCTTCTCTCTCGGGGTGGTTGTCAGTTGCGCTTCGGGGCGCCCTTGCCTGTGCCCTTGGACCGCTCAACAGGAGCAGGTGCGGGGGCCGGTGTGGGAGCGGAAGCTGCAGATGCGTCGGGCGCAGGTGCTGCGGACTCGCCAGCGCTGCTGCCCTGGGTTCCCTGACCGTCGCCAGCGATGGCGCTGTCCTGGCCTCCCAAGGCACCTTGGCCGTCGCCAGCAGAACCATCGCCGCCGGCGCCGTTGGCCAAGGTTCCTGTCTGGCCTGTGCCGTCAGTGCTGGTGAGGGGCCCAGCAGGCATCTCGGTGGATCCACGCTTTTGCAGGACAGCCTGGCGCTCGCGCTCGAATTCCCGTTGCGCGTGCTCAGCACGCATGGCGTCGTACTGGCCGTTGGCTTCTTCACGATCCGTGTCGGTCAGCGCCTTCATCTTCAGCAGCTCGCGCTCGTCGTGGTCGCTCAGGCCCGTCACTTCTTCGCCGGGCTTGAACTCCTTGCGCTCCGCTTTGCCATCAGCACCCACGGCACTGGCCACGATGAGGATCTTTGCGATCAAAGTCATGGTGGCTGCTCCTTAGTTCGGGTTCAGGAACAGGAAGCCTGCATCGGGGTAAGCGATGTTGGGCGCGCGCTCGAAGGTGCCGCCATAGATCCAGCTCTTTTGCGTTTCGCGGTATACGGGCGTTTCGCTGAAGGGATGGCCTTCGATGACGTTGGTAAAGCCGAAAGCAGGCTCTGCCAGGCTGAATTCGCCGGAGGCCGGGATGTCGGGCGCGTATGCCAGCACGGCCGCATTGCCCCATACGTCATGACCTTCGTCGTCTTCGTCCGTATAGGAGGCATCGCCCACGACGATCTCCTTGACCTTCAGGATCGTCTTGAGCTGCTCCAGAGTCGCTGGGCCCATCTGCGTGGATGGCAGGTAACTCTTGACCTCGGCATTGGAGATCAGAGCGGTTTCTGCATCAGCCGAGAGCATCAGCTTGTTCGGGCGGCGGCCGACTTTCTTGCGGATCACGTTGGAGGCCGCCAGGATGTCTGTCACAGGCGTGCCTGTGGGCGCAGACCACTTCTCAGCACCGGCCAGGGCCTTGGAATGACCGGGTGCAAAGCTGCTGGGGTCGGTGGCGAACTCGGCCGCTTCGATCTCGTAGTCCAGATTCAGGACATCGCGCGCCGTGGTCATGGCCACGGTGGAGATGCCGATGTTGGGCGCGAGATTGAGCTTCTTGGCCTCGTCGGATTCGCGGATCAGCTCGCGTGGGATAGGCACTTCCACCGCGTGTTGCTTGACGGTGTAGAGCTTGCCCTCGAAGTTGATAGTGATCTGCTTGGTGGCAGTACCAGGTGCGCGGCGCAGGTTGTAGCGGCGACGGGCTGCATCGCCCATCTTGGCAATGGTCACCGTGCTCAGCGACTGCGGCAGTCGCGGGAACAGGCGATCAGCCACCATAGTGCCTTGGCCACGGCCGAGCAGCAGGTTGGTGAGCACCGGATTGGCTTTGAGACGGATTTCGTCGAGCGTCATCATGTTGTGGTTTCCTTCTGGGAAGTTGGGGGGAATCAGCCCTCGAACGACACAACCTTGCTCACCGCCTCGGCGTAGCTCACGTTGTGCTTGTTGGCGTAGGCCTTGGCGGCCTTGTCGATCTCGGCGTCGCTCTTGCCCTTGGCGCTGCCTTGCTCGCCTTCGGGCACTTGGCCACCGCCGTGCTCGCTGAAATCGACCGAGGGCTTGCTGCCAGCGATCAGCTCCTGCAGCCAGGCAGAGGGGCTGACCTTGCGTTTGGTATCGCCTTCGGAAAACTCCACCGGCTCGACCTCGGCCAGGCGGTCCAACGTGGCGACAGCCATGTCTTTGTCCTTGGGCATCAGGCGGCCGGCCTTGACCTGGGTTTCCGCAAACGAAACGTTGGCGGTGTGTCGGTCACGCTTTTGCTGCTCAGCGAACTGAGCCAGTTGGGCGCGCGCCTGGTCGCGTTCAGCGACAGCCGTGGCGGTCTTCTGCGCTTCCTCGGCAGCCTTGCGCTCGGCTTCTTCCTTGGCTTTGCGCTCAGCTTCGATTCGTTCGGCTTCGGTCATGGATGGGTGCTCCTGGTTGGGGGTGGGTTGCTCGGAAAAAAAGATGAGTCCGAATGCGGTGTCGTTTCCGCCCTCGGCAAACTTGGGATCGCGCAGGCCTTTGACGGCTGGCGGCTGGGCACCCAGGAAGCCGACATGGCGCAGGTAATAGACGCCGGGCTTCGGATTGGCCGGGTCTTCGGGGTGGTAGAAGGCGGCGCTGCGCTTCTTGACGCGACCGGCGCCGTAGTACTCAGCGAACGAGGGGTCGATTTGCTGATGGCTGGACTTGAGCGTTCCGCCTTCGGCCGACAGCTTGGTGACCCAGCCCCATGCGGGGTGGTCGTCTTCAGGATGGCCAATGACCAGAGGGGCCTCGTGGACGGCGGGGTCGTAGGCAGCGGCCGTGGCCGCAACATCGGACTCGGTGATCACATAGATCTGTCCGTTGGTGGCCGTGCGAGATCCGGCTTGAAAGATCTCCAGGCCGTCGGGGAATTGGGAGGGGGTGGTTTTGTTGCCCATGTCCCGCATGGTCTTGCGGACGGGGCTTTCGCTATAAGTAAAGCGCTTTACTAAATTTCGCCAGGCATTGCACCGGGCGATGGGCTGGCGCGTTGCGCGCCGCCCTCTGGATCAGTCCAGGCCGGGCAGCTGCTGCTGACGGCTCAGAAACGTTTCTCGCTGGTAGGTATCCACGATCTGGCGCACGCGCATCGGAGTGAGATCGTACTCGTCAGCCAACTCGTCGTAGTTGCCCCGAAACTTTGCGCACATCTCGCGGTCGCGGGCGCTGAGCTGCATTGCTAGGCCGCGCGACAGGTAGATGGTACGGCCACCTTTTTCGTGGGCCAAGTGCTGCAGCTGCACCACCGACATATTGGCAACGGCCTGCAGCTTCTGCGCCCAAGCCTGGTCTGGCTTGGCCTGGCCGGCGCGACCGTCCATCAGGGCCAGCGCTTCGAACAGGCAGTAGGCAACATCTTTCATTTCACGGGTCATTCCGGGCGGAAGGATCGCGGTAAGGACATCGGCTTCGGCTGCACTCAGAAATTTGCGTGCCATTTCAGCTCCTTTCCTGCCAGGACTTGGCAGCTTCAATCAGGGTGTCCAGCTGTGCCGAGGTACAAAAGCGCAAGGCGGTGACTCCCACCTGGCGCTGCACCCAGGCATTGAGAGCCTGGGCGCTGGTGTTCTGCACCAGGCCATCGCGGCCCAACTGGTGCCACAAGGCCCAGAGCTTTCGCTCTTTGGGGCTGGTTTGCTTTTTGACCTGGTCGAACTCTGTCTGGCTGAGCGGACGGCGGCGCGTGGGCTGGGCCACGCCCATCCGTTCGGCCAGGCTCTGCAGATGGTCGCGCACCTTGCGTTGCTCAACTTGGGTCATTTCCTTGCTGCTGCTTTTGCCCGTGAGGTTCATCAGCAGTGCACGGTAGTCCTCATCGCTGAGCTTCAACTTTGACTTGATCGTGTGAATGGCAGCGGTGTAAGTGGCGGTCAAATGGCACCTCCCACCACTTTCGAAAGCTGCAAACGCTTGGCAGGCAGCTCCAGCGTCTGAGCCAGCAAACTGCCATCATCACCCCTGGCTACCGCCAGAAGCTCGCCGCAACGGGTGGCCATCCCTGGCGCCGTCCATTGCTGACCGGCGTGGCTGACCATGCCGCCCGCCCGTACACGGCGCAGGAACCAGGACGATGCAATGCGACCCGAGCGCCCCTTGTGTGCCGTCCATGCTTCGATGATCTTGCGGGGGTCTTGGGGCCAATAGCCCTGCACCAAGCGGTGGACGGTGCCCAACGAAAGGCGCAGTGCATCAGCAGCTTGGCGAACGGATTGCCCGCGCACAAACTCAAGCAAATCGGCAGGCATGGAATCCGGGCCGTAGGAGCGCTCGGAACCCTTGGGACTAGCGCTGGTACTGACCGCACCACAAGCTGCGCTTGCAGCCCTGTCCAAATCGTTCATTGACGCATTGAAGGACACTATGCAGCCTCCCAAGGTGCCGAGCTGTCGGATGCATCGGTGGCAACACTGCTCGGCCCGGTCACTGTGGCCTGTAACGACGCTGGCAGATTACCCAGGCCGATTCGGCCCTCGCCGCCCAGGGCTTCGATCAGATCCGGGAGCATGCGCGACAGCTCGCCCGTGGTAATGCTCACATCGGTGTCAAAGCCGGCATCGTCCTGAGACTGCCCATCCATGACCGCGTCCAGCATCGTGATGCCGTGCAGCTGCAAGTTGTCGGTCAGCACAAAGCTCACGCGGTCATCCCAGGTCATAGCCAACTTGGTCGGCAGCTTGCCGTGCTCGATGTGCTTGCGCACCTCGTCGATATCCAGGGGGTGGCGTGCATAGCGCACCACGGCCTTGGACTCGTCAGCAGCTACCAGCTCGCACTGGCGATCAATCGAGAAACCAGCCGGAGGCTCCTGCGTGACCAGCCAATGGGCCATGGCGGCTTGCGGGCTGGTCTGTGTATCGACAAGGGCCAGCGCAAAGCCTGGCAGGCCTTCGACCAGCAGCGACACGATCTCGTCTGCACGACCTTGGGCGCTGGTATCGAGCAACAGCAAGCGGGCCTGTGGGTCGATCCAGACCCACATGCTGCTCTGTTTGGCGAAAGCCGCTGGCAGCAGATCCAGCTTGGCCTCGTCCTTGAGGTCGCGCTTTTCCTTCTTGCCGGGCTTGCGGCCCTCAGTCTTTTCGATGTGCTCGGCCTTCTCGTTGACCTTGCGATTGAGCACGCTGGCCGGGATCGGCTTGGCTTCAGTCATGAAGCGCAGCATCCACTGGCCAGCGACGGATTCGGCCAGCAGACCATGCTGCTCGCCCCGAGGTGGCACCCAGCCGACCGAGCGCTCCTGGGTTGCGCCACACTCGGCAAACGGGGTCTTTTGCAGAGCAGCCTCCAGGGTCTGCAGGTCAGGCACCCATGTTTTAGCAATGCGGTAGGTAATGGCGTTCTTGATCATTCGATGAACTCCGATTCAGTGTCGTCTTCCAACACGTTGAACTTCACATCCGGAACGCGTGGGTGGGTGCTGAAGTGCTCGCTCAGCAGGCCCAGGCCGTCATGCTGATAGCCCCCACCGTGGTGAGCCGCCATTTCTGCGGCGTAGGTGAATACGTCGTCTATGCCTTCGATCTGCCAGAGACTCTTGCGAAACTCTTCCAGGTACTGTTCCTGGCTGAGTCCACCAAACACAGCTGGAGTCAGCTCGATCTCGATTTCCTTGGTAATGGTGACGCGCACCTTGCGCTTCATTGATTCGCTCATACCGCCGCCAGGTCCAGGTTGATCGGGTCATAGCCGCCCTGGGCGTTGCGCTCATAGAAGCGGATATAGGGCTTGGTACTGGCCACCTTGATGCTGTCAGTGATGGCCTGCATGGCCTTTAGCCAGTCTTCGTCAGTGATCTTGAGCTGACGCAGGCCCAGCACACGGCCCGTATTGATCTTGCCTTCCTTGTCGGTCTGGAAGGCATGGGTGACCAGAGCCTTGATGTTGTCGTCAGCATCCTTGGCCCAGCGGATCACACACTGGTCGATCAACTCCTTGGCGGCCTGGAGCTGCTCGCCGAAGACCAGGTGGTCGGCCATTTGGCGCACGATCTTGAAGCCGCCGTCATATGTGGTCAATGTCACATTGCCCTTGTCGCCGCCGCTCTTGACGCCGTACTGCTCCATGCTGATGGTGACCAGCGTGGCCACGTTCTGCATGCTGTTGAGCTTGAAGTCACGCAGGCCGACACTGCGTTCCTTGGCCATTACGCACAGATCACGCACGACCTGGTCGCGCAGCTTGTCGATATCGGTCACGCGGGATTCGGGCACGAGGTCGCCACGGGCGTTCTTCCAGTAGCCAGGGGGAATGGTGTTTTCAGTCGTCATAGTGCTCTCTTGGGTTGGTGTCGATCAGCAGCGCTGGCCACGGCTGGCAATGGATTGATAGGCTTGTGAGCCCGCACGAGGCGGCGTGAAAGGCTCAGGCTTGTAAGTCGTGTTCATCACGTCGATCTGGCGCGGCAGAGGAAACTCGCCCATCGGTGGGGCAGATTTCTTGGCCTTGCGGGGCGCCTTGGCCGTCTCAAACAGCCCAGAAGCTGCACTGCGGATGCCCCAGCGAGGCTCGGCTCCTTCGATCTTTTCCAGCCAGCCGGATGTGCAGAGGTTGCGCAGCCTCTTGCGGATCTCGCCGTCAGAGTCACCGATCAAGGGGCGCAGTTGCTCCAGGGTCTGGGGGCCGTGCTTGCGCATCTGCGCAATGAATCGCTTGCTGGATTCGCTCAAGCGAGAGGTTTTCAGCATCTCAAACTCCTTGTTTCTTCTCAAGCGCGGCGCGCATGGCTCGCACGGTGGGGGACATACCTGCAGGCTGGGCAGGCGCCAGCTGCGGCCGGGGGGCGGGGTTTTGCAGCAGATCGCCAACGCTGGTGGGGGTGGCACTGGAGTGCTGGCGGCCTGCATTCCGCAAATCCTCTTCGCGCTTGCTTTCGGTGGCGGCCTCGTGGTCGCTGGCCATGCCGGCCAGCACCGCATACAGATAACCATGGCCTTTGAGAGGCAGATCGATGCGGTCGTTATCGCGTCTAGCCAGCAGTTGCTCGATGGCGTCGGCCCAGAGCTTGAGTGGGACAACCCAGTCGCGCCCTTTGTGGTGGATGGCTTCACGTTCCAGATCGGGCAGCAGTTGCAGCAGCAATTTGATTTTCTTGGCGGCCGTCAGGCGCTGCTTGGCGGGCTGATGCAACGCCACGTACTGCAGCACGCGAGTGCCAATGGGAAAGCTCACGGCAACCAGGCGGGCCAGAGCCTGCTGGTCGCATTCGTGCGCAAAGGCCGTGACCAGGTCAAACTCGCTGCCGCAGGTGGGGCAGGACAGATCCGCACTCATAGACCCAACACCTCCCACATCAGGTGCGTGTAAATCTGGCCTCCGACCACGCCCAGCGTCACCAGAAAGGCAATGACCAGCAGGACGCGGGAGAGTTTTTCCACAAAACGGGGCGGCTCGGGGTACTCGATCACGCCAGGGGTGAAATGATGTTCACGCTTCATTGGGCAATCCTTCGCACGGTGACGCAGCGCGCGTCGTGGAACATAGAGAGAGCGGCGTCAATGGCCTGCCAGTCGCTGGGATAGTTGCCATAGGCCAGGCCGAGGGCGCGGCCCTCAAGGGCCATGGTGATCTGGTAGCGATACATGCTCAGCACCCCTTGATGACTTCGGCGTTGACCGTGTCCCAGCCAGCCTCGGCCGCAGCATTCATGGCACGGCAGACCAGGTTGTTGACCACCAGCGGGTAGCAGATGCTGGTGATGTCGGCGTCCTTGCCGCCGCGCGGCAGGTAAATCAGGCGAGAGCGGATGGCATCTGCAGCATCGGCCGCAAACACGTCCTCATACTTGAGGTCAAAGCGGGCGAACTTGTGCTTGAGGTAGCCCTCCAGTTCGGTGTTCAGCGGGTCCAACTCCACGATTTCGCAGCGCTGGGCGACTTCGCGCACCTCGGGGTTCTGGGCGCTCAGGCGGCGGCGCAGCTCGGGCTGGCCGATCAGAGCAATGCCCAGCAGGCGGCGCATGCCGTCCTTGAGCTCGATCCAGCGCTTGAGGTGCTTGAGCGTGGCCACGGGCAGGTTGTGGGCCTCCTCGATCAGCAGCAGATGGCGGTGACCGGACTGGGCGCTGGCGCGCAGCAGCTCGTGCGCCTGGCGAAAGCGTGCTTGGCTGCTGATCTTGGGCTTGGCGTGCGGGTCCAGGGCGAAGATGATGGCCTCGGCAATGGATGCGCTCTTGAGCGTCTTGCCCTTGACATCGTTTTCTTCCATGGCCAGGACATAGGGACGGATCACCACAATCTCGGTGGAGTCCTTGCGCACCCGCTCTTCCAGGTCTTCGGCCAGCGTGGACTTGCCAGCGCCGGACTCTGCGACCAGTGCCATGAAGCCATGGTGGCGGGCGCAATCGGTCAGGGCCACGCGGGCATAGCGCACGCTGGGCGTCTGATAGACATCGTCAGGGGTCTGCACATCGTCCAGGAACGGATTGCGGGGCAGATTGAAGTGCTTTCGAGCGTTGGTGCTCAGGGATTCGTTTTGCAGTAGCATTGGTTCCTCCTCAGGGGTTGCGTTGAAATCAGTTTCTGGGGCGGCCTCGGTGTGTTGAGAGCACACCGGGGCCAACTTGTTTGTGGGCCTGGCATTGGCCCGGAGATGGCGAATTTGCGAAATTTCGCAAGTTGCGGTCTGGGGCATCAGGCACCTCCTGCCACCACACGCAGCTGGCCGCGCATGGTCAAGCGGTCATGAACAGCCTGCAGCTCGTCCTCGGGCACGCCATCGGGGTACCAGGCGCGCAGCTGGGCGGCTTTTTCACGATCCATGGACATGCCCATGCCTTGGAGCGCCTTGGCAACTTCAAAGGCATTGAGCAGACGGGCCGAAGCGCTGGTGCTTGTGGTGACATTGGTCACCAGTTCGGTGCCGCGCTTGGGGATGAAGGTGCGCTCTGGAGCCTGCTCGATAGGCTTGTAGGGGTCGATGCGGCCGCTGAATGGCAGAGCCTTGGCCTTGCGCTTGGCTTCCAGCTCCTCCAGGGTGCTGGCGTCGTAAGCCGCCATGGCGACCTCCTTGCGATTGGTATCCAGCTGGGTATCCGCAGGGCGGGCCCAGTCTTCGCCAATCACATTGCCGTCCTCGCGGAAGCCGGCGTCATCACGCACGACCACTGGCACAGAGATCAACAGCTCATTGCCCTCGGAATCGGTATCCACCACCATGGCAGCGTCAGCCACCCAGGGGTTGATAGCCAGCATGAGCTTTTCACCGACCATCACATTGGGCACATTGCGCACGTCGAACTCGCGGCCCTTGAAGGCGACGCTGAGCGTGTCGCTGACCTTGCGGGCTTCTGGCTCATGGGTCAGCAACTCGCGGCACAGCTCCACGCTGGGGGCCAGGCGCAGCTGCTCGGTGGTGATGGTCATCCACTGGTCGTAGCGTGTACGGCCGTGGCGGGAGTGGATCTTGTTAGCGTTGAACCACTTGGCCCAGCGGCGTGCCTGGCGGTTAAGCTCGTCCAGGCTGGAAACCGGCGCCAGGCGCAGGCCTGCTTCAAAGCTGCGCTCAATCTGATCGCGGGTTTTTTCAATCTGGCCGGTGGCGCGGGCATTGCCTGCCGCGTGTGCAATCAGCTGAATCTGCAGGCGGCGCGCCAGGTTGCTGAACAGGCCAGAGGTATTGGCACTGCCCATGTCCATCATCAGAATACGTGGCACCCCATAGAACGGCTCACCAGTGCGCTGCTGAATTGCATTGATGAACACATTGGTGAGGTTGGCCGCGCTTTCAGCGCCCATCACATATTCAAGGTAGATGGACGCGCTGTTGTGGTCCGAGAGTTCATAGGACCACACTCGGTCAGCCGCGATGCGGGACAGATTGGCAGGCTTGTTCTTATAGAACTTGTCATGCTCCATGACCTGCAGGCCACTCTCCTTGCCGCTGCTGTCCTTGAGGTAGTACAGCACTCACAGTGATGCATCGACCTGCCAGACATGGTTGGGGTGCAGGCTACGCAACTCAACTGCGGGAGTGGCGCGGTTGAGCTGGTCGGGGTGCAAGCCAAAGCTACGCAGAGCGCGGGCCACAGCACTTTCAGACAAAGGCAGGACTTCGCCTGTTGACTGGTCGGTGCGCTCGGCACGCACTTCCCCGTTGGCGCGCAAGATGTCCAGGGCTTGGCCAATGGACATCAGGCGCTTGTTGCTCTTGCGGTGGCTGACCATGAGCAAGGCACTGATGACGACAGCTTCTTCACGGGGCAGACTGACAGCCCCTGCATCGCTGCGCTGTTTACGTTCGGGTTTCACGGTGATCTTGTCCAGGTGACGGTAAAGCGTGGGCAGGCTGATGCTCAGCTCTTGGCAAGCCGCCCTGTAGACGGCCTGCTTACCGCCTGCGGGTGCGGCTGCTGCCTGAGCAGCCACCTGCACAAGGCGCTGGGTGAGCGTTGCACTGAGGCTCATGACCCGTCCTCAAGCCTCGACTGCTTCGCCGCCGCCAGCCCAGGCTTGGGTGTCTGCTGCCAGTTCGCGTTCGGCTGCGCTGGCAATGTCTGGCAAGCCAAACTCTTCGCGCAGTGCATTGATTTCGGCTTGCAGCTCGCCTAGCAGGCCAGCGGCAAAGGCCGTCTGAGAGGTGCCCTGGGGCAATTCACGCAGCTTGATCAGGGCTTGACGGACGCCACCCTGAATGGCACCCACCGCATCGTTGGCAATACGGGTTGCGGCGGTCTTGAGATCAGCCAGAGCTTCATCAGGTGCCATCTGCGCGATACGCTGCTTCTCACGCTCCAGCTTGTCGATCTGCTTGTTCTTGTTCTCAAGCAGCTTGTCGCTGGCGTCTTTTTCTGCTTTGGCTTCACGCAGGCGAGTGCGCAGTTCACTGGCGCTCAGACGGTCGATATCGTCCATTTCAGCCAGGTTTTCCAGCACATCATCGTCGTGGGTGACCAGCTCCAGGAAGGCACTGGCCGATTTCACTTGGTTGCCCAAAGCGGCCAAATTGGCCGATTTAGCTGTTTTCAACGCTGCTTGCATAAAGCGGCGAGCGGTGCGATCACTGAAGCCCAACATTTCAACGCGCTGGGTGAACTCACCATGGGGCGTCAGCTCCTTGAGAACGAGCAATCGCTTGCCTGTCTCCAGCACGGCTTCTACTGTGCGACGCTGGTAGAAGCGGATTTCATCTTCCAAGGCACCCACGGTGACGGCGCCTGAATAACCAACTTGCTTGGCGATGGTCATCGCTTGTTCATTGGCTTCAATGGTCATGACGGCCAACTGATTGGCGGCATTGAACTCCTCGGCGATCACCACTTCGTTGGCGGGCACTTCCTTGCTTTCGGGTGCGGGGGTGGTGTTACGGGCCATGTTGTTGTTTTCCTTTCGGGGTTGCGTTGAAATCAGTTGAGAGGGACGGCGTAGCGTTGGGTCAGGTCATCCAGCTGGCGCTTGGCCTGGTTGAGATTGGTGCTGACGGTGATTGCGATGCGCACAAACTGCACACCCAGGCGCCAGCGGTTGGTGCCTTGCACCAGCTCCACAAAGCCGTCCTCGGCCAATGCGGGCAGATTGAGGGAGACCCAGCTGGGTGATACGTCGATGCCTTTGGCAATCTCGCCAGGGCTCAGGCCCAGCAGTTCATGACCGGCCAACAGGCGATACAAGGCATTTGCTTTGCGGATGGAGCCCGCCAGGGCTTTGCTGCTGTTGCTCATGCTTCAAAGTCCAGCTCAGGGGTCGCGTGCTGGACCACGTTGGTGTGGTGCCAGGCGGCAGCCTCTAAATGGCGCTGTAGTGCGGCCAGCGTGTCTTGGGCTGTGGCCTTGCCCTGGTGAAATTCGCCCAGCAGCCGAAGCGCCTCGGCAAAGCCGGTGTGGAACTCAACCAGGTCAGTGGCCGCTGCCTTGCGGCCCTTGGGGCGGTCAATGACCAGCTTGCCCGCGTTGGTAGCCAGCCAAGTGCTGACAAAGTTGTTGCCGCAAGCCATCTCCAGCGTAGGTATGAGGATGGCTGGCAAGCGGCCCGTGGAAAGGTACTTGTAGTGGCTGTCCAGCGAGATGCCCATGCGGTCTGCGATACGACTCTGGGACAGGTTGGCTTCCTTGTCCATGGCGTATTCAGTGCAGCCGCGAAGAGCATCGGTCAGGCTGTTAAAGCGCTCTTTTTTCCAGTTGCGGCGCATCACAGAGCTCCTGTCTGCGGCATTTCCAGAGGCCGCGATGTTTTGGAAGAAGTGGGTCGGCAGGGGCATCCAAACAAATAGCCCTCTGGAAACAGTGAAAAACACCGATGCGCTGGCAAAGTTGAGCCATCGATCACAGGGCACGGGAGGTGCAACATGGAATCAGCAGGCTTGGATGAATTGGCAGGACGCATTGATGGCGTGGCGCAGGCCGTGCTCAGGCTGACGGCACAGCTAGAGATGGATGGCTTCATGCTTGGCCCTCGACTAACGCAGGCCTGGCGTGAGGCAAGACCTGAGCACTTGGCGCTGGGCGTTCAGTTGCAGGCATCACGCAAGGTGCTGCTGCAGATGGCAGAGCAACTAGACGCAGCGCGTGATAACCGTCAGGCGTACCAATGAGTGGCACATTCACGGGAAAACCATGTGTGTCAATTTGGACGGTTTGAGAGCCCGTCAAATTTGTTACATTGATGGCCGGAGTAGGCATGGCTGGCCTCAAGCTGCGGCGCTCAGGTTGAACGCGGTCACATTGGCGGGGCGGGAAACCATACCGTCCTTGAGCTTCAGCTCAACGGCGATGTTGTGGCTTTCACCACGCAGGCATTTGCGCTTGGGGTTGCGCTCATCGTCATTGATGATGTCGCTGACCAAAACGGGGCTATAGCCACGTTGACGGGCCCAGCCAGTGATAGACCAGCCACGGCTGGCGAATTCTTCACGGATCTGGGCTCTGGTTTTGAGTGCCATGTCGGGCTCCTAGTTTGTTGGCATCTGTTGGCGCAGATGCCGGTTGCGTTGAACTTGTTGGAACGAATTATGGTTCAAATATTTGAACCATGCAATGACTTATGGTGCGAATATTTTTATGAGCTTGCATGAGCGCTTTAAAGCCGAGCGTGAGCGCCTAGGTCTCACACAGCCTCAAATCGCCGTGCTCACCTCGGTAGGTAAGACCACTGTGATTAATTGGGAGAAGGGAGCTTCATCTCCCACGGCTGTCCAGTTGGAGGTACTTGCAAAGCTTGGTATGGATGCGCTCTACGTTGTGACAGGCAATTACGCCGGGGGAGTCCCCCCTGCACCGTCACTTAAGGACGATGAGCGACTGCTGCTGGATTACTACCGTGAGGCTCAACCTGCAGTGCGTAAGGCTGCGATGGCAGCATTGCTGTCCGGGCAGGCAGGTGGTATGGGTGCTTCGATGAACATGTCCAACTTAGGCGATGGAAATGTGCAGATCGGCTCTATAGGCGGCAGCTACTCGGCTGTACCGCCAAAGCCTTCGCTCCGCAAAAAAACGAAATAGGCCCAATTGAGATGGAGGCGCGGTGAAGTTGAAGGAGATGATGCAGTGGCTGCTCAAGCTGCTGCCGCAACAGAAGATGCAGGAGAACGGCAACGGTAGTCTCCAGGCTGGTCGTGTGGAAGGTGATCTGCATCACAGCCACACTCAAGCGGTCTACAACATTTTTATGATGGCTCCAGAGCCTGCAAAGGCTCCTGCGCCAGCGCCAATTCGGACAAATGAGAAACTACCTGCAGATGGGTGGCAGGAGGTTTTCCGAATGATTCGCAACTTGCCTCAGAGCAAAGGCGAATCAGTATTCAGATTCATGGAGCGAAAGTTCCATACCCGCATGGTGCGTGAACTCAGACCTGATCAACTGCAGGAAGTACGCTTGTATGCCGCCAAGATCGCACGAAACATGGCGGCGAGCTCCAGAAGGCCTGCGCCATGAGGTGGATAGATAAGGGCCATGAATACTCAAGATGACTTGCGGCATCAAGCATTTCTCAGGATTGGGGGTACCGATTTTCCAGACCATCTGGATGCATATCTGAAGCTTTGGCCTTCTACAGAACGTCATATGGCTGGTGATCTGAGCAAGAGGATTGTTCAGCGCGAATACCAGGATTTTTTCAAACAGCACCGCCCACCTTGGCCTCGATATCAGGCATACATCCAATACTGGGACTTTGCAGATCCAGACAGTTCTGACGATGATGACCCGCCTGGCGTTGTCTGTGCCGAACAGCCTTGGGAACTGCTACTGCATCGTGTCCTATCAGCCAGCTACATGGCTGAGCGCCAGGCAAGATATCTGATTGATGCGGATTACGCCCCATGGTGGAGGCTCGTAGTGGTTGCCGATGGTCGCGTTTATCCAGAGTGCCTGGCCGCTTCAACGGCATTGCATAGGTATGACTCCGATTTTTGGCGCAAGCGTGAATTGCCATGCGAACGACTTTTCTGTAACTGTCGTATTCAAGCGCTCACAGAGCACGATGCTAGTGAATTTCAATCGAATAAAGGGAGGCAAGCGTGAGAAGAGCACTAATCAAAACCTCTGTCGGCGTAGCCATTGCTACTGCATTGGCCGGTTGTGGGTCCGCCGATGAGAACTTCAAATGGACCGCTGAAAAGAACATTGCGCGAAAGCTAAAGGACCCTGATTCAGCAAAATTTGGAAAGACATTCATCGTTCGCAAACCGGCTAATGAACTCGGCATTTCCGAGGTGGTTGCATGCGGAACTATCGACGGGAAAAACAGCTTTGGAGCTTATACAGGCGGCGTTCGCTTTGTGGTCAGAGGTCTGCAGGGTGGTGACCTACTCGACATCTCCATCATGGAACTGGATGACCCCACAGAAAGCAAACCTACGACTTTTGAGAAGGTTTACTGGAACGCCTACTGCTTTAAGTAATTGCAGATTAATCAGGGAGACCAACTGCATGAGTGACGTTGTATGGGTTGCGCTTATCAGTGCCAGTGGCGTAATCGTTGCTTCTCTTATGACGCAGCTATTGGTGATGCGAAACACCGCAAAGCAGGCTGAGCGGGCAATCCAACAGGAGGCACTGCAATGGCAGCGAAACGAGACCATCAGATTGCAGAAGGAGGCCGAGAAAAACCTCCAGGATTTCTGGCGAGCGATTGTTGAAACTCAAGATCGCCTACTTGACGGCATAAATTCCAAGCCTAAGTTGGACAAGTTTTCTGAGGGGGCAATATCGACTGCTGCGACGCGGGCATATGCCATCGCGCTGGTGATGATCCCAAACTTGCGAGCGATTGCGCACGATTACTGCGTGGCTTGCGCAACGGTAGATACAGCAATTCACGATGACAAGAAGCACGACGCTGGAAAGTTGGTTCCTGAATGGCGCAAAGCCTTCGACCTGGTAGAAGCAGCAGTAATCCAAGAGGCGAATCTTCTCAGGCGAAGAAGCACTGAAGATTTGACGCCTATCCCCAATAAGTAAAGCGCTTTACTCAACTCAAAGTCGACCTGCGCGGCATCCTGCCGTGCATGACTTACCCAACCACGGCCAGCAAGAGCCCTCCCAGCGCAAGGGGGGCTTATGGCGATTGATAGCGCTCGAATTGGAATCGTTGCCCTGGTGCTGTCTGCCACCGGGTTGACCTACATAGCCCAGCGCGAGGGCTATGTCGAAAAAGCCTACCCAGACCCCGTGCATGGCACCAAGGTGCCCACGGTGGGCTTTGGCACGACCCAGGGTGTGAAGATGGGCGACACCATGGCGCCGGTGCGTGCCCTGGTGCGCTTGCGTGCCGATGCCTCGGAATACGAACTGGCCGTGAAACGCTGCCTGGCCGTGCCCATGCATCAGCGCGAGTTTGATGCCTTTGTGGGCCTGGCCTACAACACAGGGGCGGCCGCTGTGTGCTGGAACAACGAACGCAATGGGCCCAGCACGATTGCCCGCCGTCTGCAGGCCGGCGACTACTCAGGTGCCTGTGAGGCCATCTTGCTCTATGACCGCGCTGGGCCGGTCAACAAACCCCAGGACCGCTGCAGCCATCCAGACAACCGCACTTGCCGGGGCGTTTGGACGGACCGCAAGGCTCTGCGCGCGATGTGCCTTGGGGAGCCCATGCCATGAAATTCCCCTGCAACTGCATCGTTGCTGCTCTGGTGGCACGGGTACTGCACCCAGCTCAAACACGCATTTCCTTCGTGCGCACGCGCACTGGCCGCTGGCATTGCATCTGGGTGCGCGCTGGCCTCCGTTATGAGTTCTACGCACCAGGTCGCAGCAAGCTGCCGTACTGGCGCAACCTGGTCTATTTAGGCTGCGTGCGGCAGATCGGGGGCACGTCATGAAAGCCGTGCTCATTGTGATTGCAACGCTTGCCGCAGTGCTTGGCCTGCGTGCCTGGAATGGCCATCTAGTCGCCCAAGGCGACGCTCAGGGTGCCGCACGCGTGCAGCAGGCCTGGGACCAGGTCGAAGAAAAACGCAAGGTCACGGAGTCCCAGCAACGCGCAAAGGCCGAACTCGCGCAGCGCGAGACCGAGACGGCCAAACAAAAGGAAACCGAAAGGATCTCCCATGAACAAGCCCAACGTGAGCAGGCTGCGCGCACTGCTTTGGACACTGCCGCTGCTCGCAATCGCAGCCTGCTCACCACTATCGCCCAGCTCAACGCCAACGCAGCCGCTGCAAAGCTGTCCGGCACCGGCCCGCAATCCTGCTCCGCCAGCGACATTGATGGAGCTACCGCCGCCCGCACAGCACTCGGAGAGTGCAGCAGCCGATACACAGCGCTGGGAGGCGTTGCTGACCGGCTCTCAGGTCAAGTGACCGGCCTGCAGGACTATGTGCGCTCGGTCACCAAGCAAGGCCAGGCAGGAGGCACTGATGGTTTTTGAGATGACGCTGACCAATGTGCTGACGGTCATGAGCCTGTTTTGCATGGCCATGTGGGCGATCTTGAAAGCCATTGCGGTGCAGGCGCAGAAGCGCTCGGACGAGAAGTTTGACCAGTTGCAAAAGTCACTGATTGACCTGACCAGAGCTGTCAGCAAGGAGTCTGAACAGATCCGCTCTCTTGAGCTCTCGCAGTTGCGGTTCCAGGCCGAGGTGGCCAGGGACTATGTGCGCCGGGATGACTTTGTCCAAGTGATCGCCACGATCAATACCCGTATCGATAACTTTGCGCTGCGCATTGAGGCCGCAGTGCGCAATCTCCCCGGAGGGAAAAACCAATGAACTATCAGCCAGCCATTCTGAAGGCTCGCCGTGAAGCCATTCGCTGGCACCTGCTGTCGGCCATCAATGTGTCGCGTCCCGTGGGTATCTATACCGAGGCATTGCTGCCCATCATCCAGTCGGTGTATCCCGATGCCACGCACCAAGAGGTGCGCCGCGAGCTGGACTATCTGGAAGAGCGCGAGCTGTGCAAGATCCAACGCGACCCCATCGACCGCTGGTTTGTGGAACTGAACCGCTGCGGCATCGACTACGTGGAATACACCATCGACGCGCAGCCAGGCATTGCTCGCCCCACGATCACGCAGGGCTGACCTATGCCACCCCGTAGCAAAGTGCACTCTCTTCCGGCTGAACTCAAGGAGTGGCTGGATAACGAGCTGATGGCCCGTGGCTTCAGCGACTACGAGCAACTGGCTGCGGACCTGAAGGCCCGCGGCGCCGATGTGTCTCGCTCGTCCCTGCAGCGCTATGGTTCGCCCTTCGAGAAAAAACTGGCCCAGTTGAAGCTGGCCGGCGAGCAGGCCCGAGCCTTGGTGGATGCCACACCCGATGAGGAAGACAAGCTCGGTGCGGCCGTCATTCGCATGACCCAGGAGAAGATTTTCAACTTGCTGATGGAGCTGGACATCAACCCGGAGGAAGTGGATGTCAACAAGCTCTTCAAGAATGCGGCCGAGATCGGCAAAGCCAGTGTGTCGCAGAAGCGCTTCAGCATGGAAGCGCGTGCGGCCATCAAGGAAGAGGCCCGCCGTGAGCTGCTGGAGGAGCAGAAGGCCCAACTGGATGCCCTGGGCAACAAGGGTGGCGTGACACCCGAGACACGCCTGGCCATCCGCGAAGCATTGGGGATTCGGTGATGAGCCTGCTCAAACCTGTTCCCTCTGCTGAGCTGGGCACCAAGTACACCCATTACGGCTGGTTTCTTGGCCTGGTGCCGGTGTACCTGGCTGATGTTGACTCTGATGCACCTGTGGTGGTGGAGCGCAATTGGGTCCCTGAGTGGTACTCCTGGGCAGTTGAAGCGCTATTCGGGCTTTTCTGCTGGGTGGCATCGGTGGTGATTCCAAATTTTGAGCCGATGTTTTCGATGCTGGTGACTGGGGAGATCAAGAAATGATTCTCAAGGGCCGCGCCAAATGCATCCCCAATGATCGGGACGCCATCTTTCTACCCTTTCAGTCGCGTTGGATCAAGGATGAATCCCGCTTGAAGCTGATGGAGAAGTCTCGCCAGATTGGCATCAGTTGGTCCACGGCCTATGCGGCCGATGAACGGGCTGCAGCTGCAGGTGCTCGGCACGATGAATGGGTCAGCAGCCGTGACGACATCCAGGCACGCCTGTTCATTGAGGATTGCAAGCTGTGGGCCGGCATCATGAATATGGCCGCCAGGGACCTGGGCGAGGTGGTGCTGGATGCTGAGAAGAAGCTCAGCGCCTATGTGCTGCAGTTCGCCAGTGGGCGCCGTATTCACAGCATGTCCAGCAACCCAGATGCCCAGGCCGGCAAGCGCGGCAGCCGTATCCTGGACGAGTTCGCGTTGCATGCTGATCAGCGCAAGCTGTGGGCCATTGCCTATCCCGGTATCACTTGGGGCGGCAATATGGAGCTGATCAGCACTCATCGGGGCTCGCACAGCTTTTTTAACTCTCTGGTGCGCGAAGCCCGCCATGGCGGCAACCCCAAGCGTATCAGCCTGCATCGGGTCACCCTGCAGGATGCGCTGGAGCAAGGCTTTTTGTTCAAGCTGCAGCAGTCTCTACCTGCAGACGCCGAGCAGCAGGCCATGGACGAAGCCGATTACTTCGATTTCGTGAAGAACGGCGCGGCCGACGCTGAATCGTTTGACCAGGAATACATGTGCATTCCGGCCGACGATGACAGCAAGTTCCTGGAATACGGCCTGATCACGGCCTGCGAGTACCTGGGCGGCACGGACTGGAAGCGCGGTCTGCAGGGACCATTCCAGGGCCGTTTGTTCTGCGGCGTCGATATCGGGCGCAAAAAGGACTTGACCGTGCTGTGGGTGGTCGAGCAGCTGGGCGATGTGTTCTACACGCGCCATGTCGAGACCATGGAGAAGATGCGCAAGAGCGACCAGGAGAAGATCCTGTGGCCATGGTTCGCTATCTGCGACCGTGTCTGTATCGACTCCACTGGTCTAGGTATCGGATGGACTGACGATGCTCAGGACAAGTTTGGCGAGCACCGCATTGAGGGCGTGAGCTTCACCGGCCAGGTCAAAGAAGCACTGGCCTATCCGCTCAAGGGCGCGATGGAGGATCGAAAGATCCGCATACCAGAAGACCCAAAGATCCGGGCCGATCTGCGCAAGGTGCAGAAGGTCACCACCTCAGCAGGAAACATTCGATTCGTGGCGGAAAGCACGCCCGACGGCCACGCCGACCGATTCTGGGCTTTGGCGCTGGCCTTGCAGGCGGGCAATTCACCTGCAGCGCCTTTTGAATACACCAGCAGTGGTCCGCTGGCGGGCACTCAAGAAATGAACGGATTTATGTATGGTTAAACGTATCGGTCGCAGGGGATCCCGCCCAACACCTGACGTGAACAACTATGTGACACGGCAGGAGCTGGAAACTGAGATCGCCAACCGTCTGGTGGACCCTTTTGAGTCTAGTTACCTTGGTGTTCTGCGCACCAATGACCCGCTGCTGCTGGAACGTGGCCAGGGCAGTATCGAGATTTACCGCGACCTGAAGCGTGACGGCAAGGTGTTCTCTTCCCTGCAAAAGCGCCAGTTGGCTCTGGTTGGCTATGACTGGACCGTGACGCCCATTACATCGTCCACCAAGGCCGATGATGATGCCCGCACGATGCACGACATTCTGGATGGCTGCGGCTTTGACAATCTTTGCAAGCAGCTGATGGATGCGTTGCTCACCGGCATGGAGGTCTGCGAGATCATGTGGACCGTGTCGGATGGCATGTGGGTGCCCAAGCGCTTTGCGCAGCGGGCTCAACGGCGCTTTACCTACATTCAGGACACAGCCGAGCGCCCCCCAGAGCTGCGGATGCTGACGCGGGAAGACATGCTGCGCGGCCGTGCTCTCCCAGAGCGCAAATTCATCGTGCATCGGGTCAATCCGCAAGACGACAACCCTTACGGCATGGGGTTGGGTCTGCAGACTTACTGGCCGGTGTTTTTCAAACGAGCCGGTATCGTGGCCTGGAACAAGCGCTTGGCGCGTTCGGGCTCTCCTGTGCCATGGGGCAAATACCCGAACAATGCAGGGCCCGCTGATAAAGGCACGCTGTTCTCTGCCTTGCGAGCTTTGAGCAGCGATGGCGTGTTGATGACGCCCCAAGGGATGGACATCACACTGCTTGAGTCAAAGATGGCATCCAGTGGCAGCATCAGCTCAGAACGTGAGCTGGCCGAATACATGGACGACTGGATTGCGGCTGTCTGGACCGGCGAGTCCCCACGCGGCAAGGCCGGTGGTGCAGTGGCCGCTGCAGCAAAGGAGCGTGAGTCGGTGCGCCTGGGCCTGACCAAGGGCGACAGCGATCTGCTGACAGAAACGCTGAAGGAGCAGCTGCTCGACCACATCTGCTACTTCAACGGCCTGGAGCCCTGCAAGGTATATCGCCAGATCAAGGCCGATGAAGATACCAAGGCGCAGTCGGAAACCGACAAGAACGTGGCGGACCTGGGCTTTGAGGCATCGGAGGCTTACATCCAGGAGCGCTATGGCGACGGCTGGACCAAGAAGCAAGGCGCGCCAGCCGCAGATCCGGCTACGCCCAATGCCGGTCCTGCAAGCCCCACCTTTGCCGAAGCAAGCGGCGTTCAAGGCCAGGATGCCATCGACCAGGCGCTGGCATCCATTGGCGATGCCGAGCTGCAGGATGCCATGCGCGGCCTGCTGGAGCCGTTGTTTGAAGCCATTGAGGCGACGGATAACTTTGAGGATGCCCTGGCCGTGGTGCAGAAGGCCTTTCCGAAGATGGACAGCGCGAAGCTGCAATCTCTGGTCGCCTCGGCGATCTTTGGCGGCCAGGCCTACGGCCGAGCCGTCGAGGCATAGGGGACGCCATGGCGACCATTGCTGCCAATCTGAAACTTCAGCCGGCCGAGGCAACGGAGTACTTCCGCGCCAAGGGGCTGCAGGTGACCTGGTCCTGGACGGATATGACGCGCGAGGCGCATGCCGCGAAATTCACGGTGGCCAAGGCCACGACGCTGGATGTCCTGTCTGCGATTCACTCTGAGATCGAGAAGTCCGTTAGCGAAGGCCAGTCCTTCGAGGCCTTCAAAAAGGCTCTGCGCCCAAGGCTGCAGGATCTGGGCTGGTGGGGGCGCCAGGAGGTACTGGACGGTGAGACCGGCGAGCTGACCACGGTCCAACTCGGCAGCAACCGGCGGCTGCGCACCATCTTCCAGACCAACGTGCAGACCGCCTATATGGCCGGCCGCTACAAGCGATATCTGGCCGATGTGGAAAACCGGCCGTACTGGCGCTATGTGGCCATCCTGGACGGCCGCACGCGGCCGGCCCATCGCGCACTACATGGCAAGGTGTGGCGCTGGGACGATCCGATATGGCAGGTGATCTGGCCGCCCAACGGCTGGGGATGCCGGTGCCGCGTCCAGGCGATGACAGAAGCCGAGTTCCAGGCGCTGGGCGTGCCGCTTGAAGATGGCAGCGAGGCAATCAGCACGATCCGAGTGCCGGTCAATAAGGACGGCGACACGATGGACGTGCAAGTTGTTCGTTACATCGACGAACGTGGCCAGCCACGCACGTTTCGGCCAGATCCGGGCTGGGACTACAACCCAGGCGTGGCATCTCAGGCCAACCTGGACCGCGTCATGGCCGGGAAGCTGGAACAGGCAGCGCCTGCCATCAGCCAGGCTGCAGTGCGTGATATGGCGGGCCAGCCACAGTTTGGTCAATGGTTGCAGGCCCCCACGGGTGCCTGGCCGCTTGTGTCTGTTCCACCTGCAGATGCTGAGTCCATTGGGGCTGCCTCACGTATTGGCACATTGGCCAGCGCCGTGGTGCGGGCTGCAGGATCTACCTCTGTTGACTATGCGGGTGCGCAGCTGGTGATCGAGCAAGGCATTCTGGTGCGCAGCGCCGGCCAGTTGATCTACGTGTTGCGCCAGGGTGAGACGGTTTCGGTTGTTCGGGCCCAGGCTTCTGGCGAAAACCTGGCAGTGGTCAGCGTGGAGAGGCTCACCTTGGAGCAGGCCATGGCCGACGCCGATATCGCTGCAGCGCTATGAGCGGCCTAATCGACATCGTCATTGATATCGGCGATGCCGTTCGCCGGCTGGATCGAGCTGCTGCGGTCCTGGACAGCCCGACTGACCTTTACCGGGGTATCGCGCAGAGCCTGGAGAGTGTGACGGAGGGCAACTTTGAGGCCCAAGGACGGCCCCATTGGGCCCCGCTGGCCAAGTCCACTATTCAGGAGCGCACGCGCCGTAATAAGGGCAGCTCCACGCTGATGATGCTGCAGGACAGCGGCATTTTGGCCGCCAGCGTCACGTCCGATTTTGGCGCCGACTTTGCCTTGATTGCAGCTGGCGGCGCGGCCTCAGACTATGCGGCCATCCAGCAGTTTGGTGGCGAGATCAAGCGGGCGGCCTATTCGACCAAGGTGCGGCTGCGCACGGATGCCAAGGGCAATCTGCTGCGCCAGGCCGGAAATCCCAACTTGGCAGTCTTTGCCCGAGATAGCCACAAGCGGGCGCGGGAGAGTTGGCATGAGGTCGGCGAGTTCACCATCAAGATCCCAGCTCGACCGTATCTACCTTTCAGCGGGCCGCCCGAGGCTCCTATACTGCAACCCGAGGCCGAGACCTCAATCATGGATGTGGTTGACCGATTTTTAAGAGGTGCGTTCGGTCAGTGACTGAGTTTTGCAGTGCAAAAGAGTTTTTATAACTTTGAACCCGGATAGACCGACCTCAACCCGGAAAAACTCACTTTATCGCGCCGCCCACTCTTTCTTTATCTCACTCTCATTCAGAAAGCTTCGCCGCAACAAGCCTGCATCATGCAGTGTCGAGGGCGTCACTTTGATGCATTGAGCACGTTACAGTTTTGCTCAAATTTTCAGAACAAAGCCGTCCGGCCCAATCAAGCTCAAGCGGCCTGGCCCTGCTGCCCCTGGAGCTCGGCCCCCTGGAAGTTGCCGCGGCGATAGGTCAGCACCAGCGTGTCGCGCACACCACCGGGCTCGGCAGGTTGGATCGGCGTGGTCTCATGAATCATGCGCGCATCGTCGAGCAGCATCACCGACCAGGGCTCGGTCAACGTGAAGCGCTGGCCATTGGGGCCGGTCGCTTCGAACACGCGGGTCTCGCCCCCTTTGACGCCCTTGCGTCCCACCAGCAGCACGGCGACCAGATCGACGCCGTCGCGGTGAGCGCCTTCGGGCGTGGGACGGCCGATGCCGTCCGTGGTGTCGATGCGGAACTGGTGCGCCTCGACAAACCAGCGCTCATGCAGCTCGTCGGTGCAGAACACCTGATCGGCCAGCTGCCCCAGAGCATTGATCATCTCCAGCCATGCCGCGCTCGTCGTCGTGCTCTCCAGCATGGGCTCGAACATGCGCTGCATGCCGCCATGCAGCGCGTTGTATTCCACCGGCTGCCAGTGCGCGCGGTGGGGCACTTGCTGCACCTGATCGCCTTCGCTGACAAAGCAGGAATGGCGGCGGCGGCGATAGCGGCCTCCATCCTTGAGGAAGGCATCGGGCGGCAGACCCTGCCAGTCCGCATCCATGGCGTGCAGATCGGCCACACTCAGGCCCATCCACTGGGCGAAGTCCTCGGGCTGCAGCACGGCATAGCCGCGCGTGCGCAAGGACTGGGCTGCCTCGGCAGCGGCAATATAGGGAGGGGAAAACATGATGTGCGCCATAAGGTCGGCAAGCTTACTCCTCGCAGGCCCGGCTGGCTTGTGCCCCGGCATCAAAATTTACGCAAGGCAGCATCAACCAAATTGCATGGATGAAAAAATGCCTGCATCGCACACAGCAATGCAGGCAGAACGCGAGGTGCCGTGATCGGGCACCGGGCCTTCATCACCACGGTGACGAAGGCAAGGCGGTCTCGGGCTTAAACCAGAGGCAGACCCACATAGTTCTCGGCCAGCGAGGTCGAGCCGGCTTCGGAGTGGACGATGTAGTCCAGCTCGGCTTCCTGTACCTTGGTGTTGAACTCGCCCTCGCCGGGGAAGTTGTGCAGCATGGAAGTCATCCACCAGGAGAAGCGCTCGGCCTTCCAGACACGGCGCAGGCACTGCTCGGAGTAGCGGTCGATACCGGCTTCGGACTGCTCCTTGTAGTACTCGACAAAGGCTTGCGACAGATAGCCCACGTCGGAAGCCGCCAGGTTCAGGCCCTTGGCGCCGGTGGGGGGCACGATGTGCGCGGCGTCGCCTGCCAGGAACATGCGGCCGAATCGCATGGGCTCGGTCACAAAGCTGCGCAGCGGCGCAATGCTTTTTTCCAGCGATGGCCCGGTCACCAGATTGGCGCGGGCTTCGGGGTCCAGGCGCTTCTTGAGCTCTTCCCAGAACGCCTCGTCGCTCCAATCCTCGACCTTGTCGGTCAGCGGCACCTGCAGGTAGTAGCGGCTGCGCATGGCGCTGCGCTGGCTGCACAGGGCAAAGCCGCGCTCGGTGTTGGCGTAGATCAGCTCGTGCGACACGGGCGGCGTATCCGAGAGCAGGCCCAGCCAGCCGAAGGGATAGACCTTCTCGAAGGTCTTGATCTTGTCCTGAGGAGCGCTGGCGCGGCAGATGCCGTGAAAGCCGTCGCAACCGGCGATGAAGTCGCACTCGATCTCATGCACCTGGCCGTCTTTTTCGTAGCGCACCTTGGGCTTGTCGCTCTCGAAGTCCACAGGCTGCACATTGCTGGCCTCGTAGACCGTGGTCAGGCCTTCCTGAGCCCGCACCTCCATCAGGTCACGGGTCACTTCGGTCTGGCCGTAGACCATCACGCGCTTGCCGCCGGTCAGACCATTCAGGTCGATGCGGTGGCGCTTGCCCTTGAACAGCAGCTCGATACCGTCGTGGGGCAGGCCTTCCTCGTTCATGCGCTTGTCGGCACCCGCCTGCTTGAGCAGATCCACCGTCACCTGCTCCAGCACGCCGGCGCGGATGCGGCCCAGCACATAGTCGGCGCTGCGCTGCTCGATGATGATGTTGTCGATTCCTGCCTTGTAGAGCAGTTGCCCCAGCAGCAGACCCGAGGGACCGGCACCGATGATGGCGACTTGTGTACGCATGAATATGACTCCTTGTTATGGCTCAAAAACCTCTCAACCGGCGAGCGTGACGACGCCGGTTGCGCTGTGCAGCAAGACTAAGTTTTGTGCTGCGTCAAGACAAAGGAGAGAATCGTTGTTTGCGCGATAATCGCACAATGAGAATGATGATCGCGCAAAACAAGAACTGCGGAAGCCTCCATGAATGACCATGGCTCCCCCTCCATCGCCCCGGCAGACTTCATTGCCGGCCTAGCCAAGGGCCTGGCCGTACTGGAAAGCTTCGACACCGAGCGCCAGCGCCTGAATGCCACCATGGCCGCCGAGCGCGCCGGCATCACGCGCGCTGCCGCCAGGCGCCATCTGCTCACCCTGGCCTATCTCGGCTATCTGGAAACCGATGGCAGCTATTTCTGGCTGGCTCCCAAGGTGCTGCGCCTGTCGGGCAGCTATCTGGCCTCGGCCCGGCTGCCGCGCATCGTGCAACCCGTGCTGCACAGGCTGGCCGCGCAGACCGGACTGTCCTACTCCTGCGTGGTGCGCGAGGGCCGCGAAGTCGTCATCGTCGCGCGCAGCGCCGTTCATGAGAAGGGCGAGCGCCTGATGGCCCACGGACTGCATCTGGGCACGCGCCTGCCGGCGCACGCCACGTCCACCGGCCGGGTGCTGCTGGCCTCGCTCTCAAGCTCGGAGCTCGACGACTGGCTGGCCAGCTATGACCTGCCCAAGCTGACGGCACACACGGTGTCCGATGGTGCGGCGCTGAAGGCCTTGCTCGACGAGGTGCGCCGTCTCGACTACTGCATGGCGCTTGAGGAGCATGAACTGGCCATTCAGGCCGTGGCCGTGCCGTTGCGCAATATGCGCGGGCGCACCGTGGCAGCGCTGAATGTGGTGACATCGGCCAAACGCATGAGCCCGCAAACCATGCAGCAGGAAATACTGCCGCTGCTGCAGGAAGCCGCCAGAACCTTGCGCCCTCAGCTTTGACGCTATCAATATCAAAGCTTATTGCGCTTACCATTCATTGATTTCATGTACAAACAAGTTTGAAATCCTTATTCAACAAGCGCAACCAGCTCCCCTAAAAGGAGCATGAACCAGCAGCGGCAGTGCCCCGGAGCAGGCCAGTCGTTCAGATATGTCCGCTTTCCACCGAGCACACCTGCATGCTGAGGCGGCGCAGCAGCTCGGCCGTGCGGCGCATCAGCGGCGTGGACTTCTTTTTGGCAGGCTGCACCAGGCACAAGGTGCTGACGATATGCGGCGACTTGATGGGCACCTCCACCAGCGATGCATCCGTGGCATGACTGTGCATGGCGCTATCGGTCAGCGCCGCATAGCCATAGCCGCCGCGCACCAGATCCAGAATGGCGGGCACGCTGGAAACCTCCCAGACCACATTGAGCTTGACCTGGGACAGCGTGGCCTGGGCCTCCATCAGCTTGCGGAAAATCTGCCCGTGCTGGGGCATGATCAACGGAAACTCGGCCAGATGCTCGAACGGAATGCTGGTGCGCCCTGCCAGCGTGCTGGCCGGGCCGATCAGGCACAGGCGCTCTTCGAGCACGGGCGAGACCTCGATCTGCGGGTGCGGCTCCGGCGTGTAAACCAGGCCCAGATCCATGCGCCCCGAGGTCAGCCACTCCGAGATATTCATCGAAAAACCTTCGACCACCGCCAGCCTGGCCTTGGGCATTTCGCGGCTGAAGCCGTCGATAAGGGGCAAAGTCAGGCGCCGCGCCAGGCTCGGCGGCAAGCCGACCGTGATACGCCCCACGGGCTCGTCGCGCTGACTGCCCAGGTCTTCCTTGGCCATGGCCACGCGCTGCATGATGGCATGGCCATGCTCGAGCAGGCGGCGCCCCGCATCGGTCAGCGTCACGCCGCGCCCGGTGCGGATCAGCAAGGTCTCGCGCAACTCGGTTTCAAGGGCCCGCACCTGACGGCTGAGCGCCGGCTGGGCGGTGTCCAGCAATACCGCAGCCTTGCTGAAGCTCCCCACTTCGGCCACCCGAACAAAGGTCTCTATCTGCTGCAGATTCATGCTCACACCTTTCAAAACAAGCTATGCTATTTTGCTATAGCTGCTAGCCTCAGCTAGACCTAGGTGTTTATGCCCCAAGTGACACAATGTAATCAACTGGGCCTGAATATCTAAAAATAACAGCCGACGATATCAACAATGCGTGGTCCACACGCAATTCATCATCGACATCCTTCCAGGGAGACAAAATGACCCATCAGCTCAATATGAGCCGTCGCCAAGCTGCATTCGCACTCGGCGCCATTGCCGCAGCCGTGGCAGCCCCCTCTTTCGCCCAGAGCGACAAGTGGCCCACCAAGTCCTCACGCATCATCAACCCCTTCCCCGTAGGCGGTGGCCCCGATGGCCTGTCGCGCCTGGTGGCCGACAAGCTGGGCCGCGCCTGGGGTCAGCCCGTGGTGGTGGAAAATCGTCCCGGCGGCAACGGCTTCATCGCCATCAATGAATTCAAGCGCGGCGCCACCGACGGTACGGACATGATCCAGCTGGACAACGTCCATATCGCCGCCTACCCCCACCTGTTCAAGAAGCTGCCCTATGACTTGAACAAGGACTTCGAAATCCTGATGCCCTTGTTCCGCAACTTCTTCTTTGTCTGCGTGCCCGTCAACAGCCCTTACAAGACCATCGGCGACCTGATTGCCGACGCCAAGGCGCACCCCGGCAAGCTGAACTACGGCTCCTGGTCCGTGGGCAACCCTGTTCACCTGGGCTCGGCCCTGCTGGAAAACCAGACCGGCACCAAGATGGAGCATGTGATCTACAAGGAAACCAGCCAGCTGTACCAGGGCGTTGCCAATGGCGAGCTGACTTTTGCCCTGGGCTCCCTGGGCACGGCAGGCCCGCTGGTGCGTGGCGGCAAGCTGCGCTTCCTGGCCGTGGCAGCTCCCAGCCGTATTGCCGGCTTCGAGAACGTGCCCACAGTGTCCGAATCGGGCGGCCCCAAGGACTTCACTGCCATCGGCTGGAACGCCCTGGCCGTGCGCCCCGGTACACCCCCCGCCGTGATCGAAAAGATCCGCACCGATGTGCGCCAGGCCCTGACAGGCCAGGACGTCAAGGACAAGTTCGCAGCCTTCGGCTACGAATCCTTCAATCCCACGCCTGCCGAGTTCAAGGCCTTCATGGCCTCCGAGAGCAAGCGTTTCGGTGATGTCATCAAGAAGGCCGGTCTGGCTCTGGACTGATCCGTCTTCCAATCGATAAAAAGCCGCCTCTTGCAGGCGGCTTTTTCATGTCCTCTGGTATCAAGAAAAACGCCCGATGCAAGCACCGGGCGTTTTTCAGGGAAGTTCACTGACTTCTTATTGTTCGCGCGCCTCGATGGCACGGTTGATGCCCAGGGCCGCCAGCGTGCACAAGGCGCCCGACAGCAGATAGATACCCAGAGCCACCAGGCCGAACTTTGCCGAGACACCCAAGGCCACCAACGGAGCGAACGCCGCACCGATCAACCATGCCATATCGGTGGACAAGGCCGCACCGGTGTAGCGGAAGTGAGGCGAGAAGTTGGAGGTCACGGTACCCGATGCCTGCCCGTAGGACAATCCCAGAAGGATGAAGCCCACAATGATGAAGACATTGTTGCCCACCGTACCGCTGCCCAGCAGCCAGGGCGCCAGGAAACTGAAGATGCCGATCAGACAAGCCATGGTGCCCAGCGTATTGCGGCGGCCCACACGGTCGGCCAGCCAGCCAGAGAGCATGATGGCCATCCCCGCCAGAAGTGCGCCGATGATCTGCACCACCAATACATCGGTCACCGACTGATTCGAGTACATCGAGATCCAGGACAGCGGGAACACGGTGACCAGATGGAACAGTGCAAAGCTGGCCAGCGCCGCGAATGCGCCGATCATCACATTGCGGCCTTCGCTGGCCATCAAACGTGTGACGCTGACAGGCTCCAGTTCGCGCTCCTGCAGCGCCTGTGTATAGGACTGGCCCACAACCAGGCGCAGACGAGCAAACAAGGCCACCACGTTAATCGCAAAGGCAACGCAGAACGGGAAGCGCCAGCCCCAGCTGAGAAAATCGTCGGCACTCAGGCTCGAATACAGATAAGCGAACAGCGCTGCGGCAATGATGAAGCCCAGCGGAGCCCCCAACTGCCCGATCATCGAATACCAGCCGCGCTTGTCCTTGGGTGCCGACATGGCCAGCAGCGAAGGCAGACCGTCCCAGGTACCGCCAAGAGCCAGGCCCTGCCCGACGCGCAGGATCACCAGCGCCCAGACCGCTTTCATGCCAGCGACTTCATAGCTGGGCAGGAAGGTCATGCCCACGGTGCAGACGCCCAGCAGCAACAAGGCCAGAGTGAGCTTGGTGGCTCGCCCCCAGCGGCGCTGCACGGCCATGGATAGCGCCGTGCCGACAGGACGGGCCACAAAGGCCAGCGAGAAAATGGTAAATGCCGCCAGCGTGCCATCGAGCTTGGACAGATCGGGAAACAGCAGTGACGGAAACACCAACACGCAGGCAATGCCGAACACGAAGAAGTCGAAGTACTCGGATGAGCGCCCGATGATCACCCCCACGGCAATCTCGCCGGGGGTCACATCCTCGTCGGTATCCGCGTAGGCCAGGGTTTCCGAGTTCTCATAGTCTTGCTGAGTAAGACCAACGGACGGGTTCATGCTTGTCATAAAGGTACAACTCCTTGTCTTACTTTTCAGTCCCGGGGACGCTTTCCGTTCTACGCCCAAGCATGTGCAGCTGCAATAGAGTTTTTGCCCTGAGCACTGTCAGCCCAGCCCTGTGCAGGCCCCGTTTTTGAGGGCTGATTTGACAATTTCAAGCCCTGTCAGCTCAAAGTTTGTCCACACGCCAAAGCCGCTAAACCCTTGTCGCATAGCGCATTTCCAATCCCGAGCTGTTGACCTTGGACAAAATGTCCAATGGACAAGCCCCTGTTTGGTATTACATTTGCCGAGATCCAGTAATCCGCGTTTACACCTAAGCGCGACTTTGTCACGCCCAAAGCATGTTAAAAATCAAGGAAATCCGTGGGCCCGCGTGGCTCTCAGCGGCCGCTTTGACCGCAACCCTCGCCGGTTGCAGCAAGGCCGTCGTCCTCAACCCAGCTGGCGATGTCGCCAAGCAGCAAGGCGATCTGGTCATTACGGCCACTTTGCTGATGTTGCTCATCATCGTCCCCGTCATCTTTTTGACGCTGCTGTTTGCCTGGAAATACCGCCAGTCCAACACCGAAGCCAAGTACGACCCCGAATGGCACCACTCCACTGCGCTGGAGCTGGTGATCTGGACGGTTCCCCTGCTCATCATCATCGCTTTGGGCGCCATTACCTGGATCAGCACCCACAAGCTCGACCCCTATCGTCCCCTGGACCGCATCTCCGCCACCAAGGCTCTGGACCCCAACGTCAAGCCTCTGGAGATCCAGGTCGTGTCGCTGGACTGGAAATGGCTGTTCTTCTACCCCGAACAAGGCATTGCCACCGTCAACGAAGTGGCTGCCCCGGTGGATCGCCCCATTCACTTCAAGCTGACCTCCACCCACACCATGAACGCGTTCTACGTTCCTGATCTGGCCGGCATGATCTACACCATGCCCGGCATGCAGACCGAGCTGAACGCCGTGATCAACAAGCCCGGTGTCTATGGCGGCAAGTCCTCTCATTACAGCGGCGCTGGTTTTGCGGGCATGACCTTCAAGTTCCACGGTCTGGAAAACGAGCAGTTCGATCAGTGGATTGCCAAGGCCAAGACCGAAGGCAAGGTTCTGACACGCGACGCCTATATCGATCTGGCCAAGCCCAGCGAGCGCAACCCCGTTGAACGCTTCGCCAGCGTGGACGAAGGCCTGTACCACAAGGTCCTCAACCGCTGCGTGGAAGACGGCAAGATGTGCATGAACGAGATAATGGCCATCGACGCCGCCGGCGGCAAGCCACCTGCACACCACAGCAAGACCTCCAGCGTGGCCCTGCCCCTGGATGTCTGCACTTCCAAAGACGCTGACCGCGTTGTCGCCCTGCTCGACGAAGTCGCCGCCTCCGGAGCTGTCGCACAGCAATAAGTAGTTCACGGTGCGGATGCGCTCAGCGCTCAGCCGCTCCAATACGACAAAAGAGACTCAACATGTCTGAAACAACAACCCCGGCCTCCCACTGGCTGTTGGGCCGTATCACATGGGACCAGATTCCCATGACGCATGAGCCCATCGTGCTCATGACCTTTATTGCCGTGGTGCTTGGCGGCCTCGTCGTGGTCGGCGGCATCACCAAGTTCCGCCTCTGGGCTCCGCTGTGGAACGACTGGATCACCTCCATCGACCACAAGAAGATCGGCATCATGTACATGATCCTCGGTCTGGTAATGTTCCTGCGCGGCTTTGCCGATGCCGTGATGATGCGTCTGCAGCAGTCCATGGCCTTCGGCGACAACATGGGCTACCTGCCTCCTCACCACTACGACCAGATCTTCACGGCCCACGGCGTGATCATGATCTTCTTCGTGGCGATGCCCTTCGTGACCGGCCTGATGAACTACCTGGTTCCTCTGCAGATCGGCGCACGTGACGTGTCCTTCCCGTTCCTGAACAACTTCAGCTTCTGGATGACTACCGGCGGCGCCGTGCTGGTCATGATCTCCCTGTTCCTGGGCGAGTTCTCCACCTCCGGCTGGCTGGCCCTGTCCAACCTGGGGCACCAGAGCGGCAGCACGGGTCTTGATTACTACATCTGGGGCCTGCAGGTCGCCGGTGTGGGCACGACCTTGTCAGGTATCAACCTGATCGTGACCATCATCAAGATGCGCGCTCCCGGCATGAACCTGATGAAGATGCCCGTCTTCACCTGGACTGCCCTGTGCACCAACGCCCTGATCGTGGCCTCCTTCCCCGTGCTGACCGCAGCCCTGGTGCTGATGTCGCTGGACCGCTACGTCGGCACCAACTTCTTCACGAACGAACTGGGCGGCAACCCCATGCTGTACGTGAACCTGATCTGGATCTGGGGCCACCCCGAGGTCTACATCCTGATCCTGCCCTGCTTCGGCGTGTTCTCCGAAATCGTGGCAACGTTCAGCCGCAAGCGCCTGTTCGGCTACACCTCGATGGTCTACGCCACCGTGTGTATCACCATCCTGTCCTACCTGGTGTGGCTGCACCACTTCTTCACCATGGGCTCGGGTGCCAGCGTGAATACCTTCTTCGGTATCACCACGATGATCATCTCCATCCCCACGGGCGCGAAGATCTTCAACTGGCTGTTCACCATGTACCGCGGCCGCATCCGCTTCTCGGTGCCCATGCTGTGGACGGTGGGCTTCATGGTCACCTTCGCCATCGGCGGCATGACCGGCGTGCTGCTGGCCGTGCCTCCCGCAGACTTCGTGCTGCACAACTCGCTGTTCCTGATCGCCCACTTCCACAACGTGATCATCGGCGGCGTGGTGTTTGCCGTGTTTGCCGGCATCAACTACTGGTTCCCCAAGGCTTTCGGCTTCCGACTCAACGAGTTCTGGGGCAAGGCTTCGTTCTGGTTCTGGCTGGTCGGCTTCTGGGTTGCCTTCACTCCCCTGTACATCCTGGGTCTGATGGGCGTGACTCGCCGCGCCAACCACTTTGACGATCCCTCGCTGCAGATCTGGTTCATCATCGCTGCCTGCGGTGCCGCCCTGATCGCTGCCGGCATCGGCTGCTTCTTCATCCAGCTGGCCGTGTCCATCTGGAAGCGCGACGAACTGCGTGACGTAACCGGCGACCCATGGGAAGGCCGTACCCTGGAATGGGCCACTTCTTCGCCCCCTCCCCAGTACAACTTCGCCTTCACCCCCGTGGTGCACGACATCGACGCCTGGACCGACATGAAGAAGCATGGCTATCAGCGTCCGCTGAACGGCTTCGAGCCCATCCACATGCCCGCCAATACCGGCGCCGGCGTGGTGATTGCCGGCCTGTCCACCGTTCTGGGCTTTGCTCTGATCTGGCATATGTGGCCTCTGGTGATCGCTTCGTTCGCCGCGACCATCCTGGCTTCGATCATTCATACCTTCAACTACAAGCGTGACTACTACATCCCTGCGGCCGAAGTGGCCACATCGGAAGAAGCACGTACCAAGCAGCTTGCAGCAGCCCATGTCTAATACACATATCAACGCTGGCGGCGCAGCCGCCCTGGCTACTCGCGAGTACCACCTCGCGCACGAGCCTCATCCGGAAAACGGCACCTCGCTGGGCTTCTGGCTCTACCTGATGAGCGACTGCCTGATCTTTGCCGCACTGTTCGCCACCTATGGCGTGCTGGGCCGCAGCTATGCAGGCGGCCCCTCGGGCAAGGATCTGTTCGATCTGTCGCTGGTGGCCGTCAACACGGCTTTCCTGCTGATGTCGTCCATCACCTTCGGCTTTGCCATGCTTCAAAAGCAGAAGAAGAACGTGAACGGCACTCTGCTGTGGCTGGCCGTCACCGGCCTGCTGGGCGCAGCCTTCCTGGCCGTGGAACTCTATGAGTTCCACCACCTGATCCATCAAGGTGCGACGCCTCAGAGCAGCGCCTTCCTGTCGTCCTTCTTCACGCTGGTGGGCACCCACGGTATCCACGTGACCTTCGGTCTGGTCTGGCTGATCACCCTGATGATCCAGATCAAGAAGCACGGCCTGATCAACGAGAACGTGCGCCGTATCAACTGCCTGTCCATGTTCTGGCACTTCTTGGACGTGGTCTGGATCGGTGTGTTCACCTTTGTGTATCTGATGGGGGTGCTGTAAATGAGCGCACACGATATCCACGCCGGTCATGACGATCACCACGATCACGACGACCTGCACGTCACCATGGGCGACTATGTGAAGGGCTTCATCCTGGCCGTCATCCTGACCGCCATCCCCTTCTACCTGGTCATGAACAACATCATCACCGACCGCACCACGGCCGTGGCCGTGCTGGGCCTGTTCGCGGTGATCCAGGTGATCGTGCACATGGTGTACTTCCTGCACATGAACGGCAAGATCCAGGGCGGCTGGACCATGCTGTCCACCATCTTCACGGTGATCTTCCTGGCGATTGCGATCTCCGGCACGCTTTGGGTCATGTTCCACATGAACACCAACATGATGCCCGGTCATGAAATGCACCAGGCTGCAGGCCATGCAGATCACGCAGGTCACACGGCTCCCGCAGCTGTCACACCTTGACTGACCTCATGAAGAACCAGAGCGCTGCGCGGCAGCGCTCTCCCTTCGCCAAGGCGATGCTCGCGTTTGTGGGCATCGCCTTGTTTTTAGGCTTCATGGCTCTGGGCACCTGGCAGGTGCAGCGCCGCGCCTGGAAGCTCGATCTCATCGAGCGCGTGGAGCAGCGCGTGCACAGCGCCCCCGTGGCCTTGCCCGAGCCCGGCCAGTGGCCGCAGATCAATGCCGCCAGCCACGAGTACCTGCCTGTCAAGGCGCAAGGCCAATGGCAGGACAAGCAAAGCGTGCTGGCCAAAGCCTTGACCGAGGCCGGCGCGGGCTTCTGGCTCATGACGCCGCTGCAGCTGGGCGATGGCACACAGGTTCTGGTCAACCGCGGCTTCACGCCCGAGAAGCTGCGCGGCCAATGGCTCAAGCAGATTGCCGAAGCCGGCCCGTCCGCCGAGACCGTCACCGTCATCGGCCTGATGCGCATGAGCGAGCCCGGCGGCGGCTTTCTGCGCCAGAACGACCCGGCCAACGGCCAGTGGTACTCACGCGATGTCGCCGCCATTGCCCAGGTCCAGGGCCTGAGCAGGCCGGCCCCCTACTTCATAGACCAGGGTGTGCCCGCCAGCAACCCGGCCTATGTCCAGGCAGAGGCCGGCACCGAAGTCCTGCGCCCCGGCATGACGGTCATCCGCTTCCCGAACAGCCATCTGGTCTATGCGCTTACCTGGTATGGGCTGGCCATCATGGTGATCGGAGCGGCCTGGCTGGTACGCCGGCACGACAAGGCGGTTGCCAAAAGCTGATGCCTCCCCCTGAAAAGCGCTCCCCGGAGCGCTTTTTTTCGGCCCATTCAAACTGTTCCTACATCAGGAACGCATAGCCCCAGAGGCGTCCGTGGCAGGCCTGCTCGGTGACAATTGCGCGGTGAGCCAAATTTCCGATTCCCTGTTTCGCGTACAGCGCCTGACCGAGCGGCAGAACATGCAGCTGCTGATTCAGCTGCGCTGGATTGCCGTGATCGGCCAGGTCGTCACCATCTCGCTGGTGCACTACGGCTTTCAGATTGCACTGCCCTTGCTGCCCATGGCGCTGGTGCTGGTGGCCCTGGTGGCCACCAACCTGGCCTATATCTACTGGAGCCAGGGCCTGCACCGCCCCGTGACCTCGCGCAGCGTCTTCTATGCGCTGCTGGCCGATGTGCTGGCCCTGACCATTCAGCTGTACCTGAGCGGCGGTGCCAGCAACCCCTTTATCTATCTGTATCTGCTGCAGGGCATTCTGAGCGCTGTGCTGCTGCCCGCTCATTACACCTGGTGCGTGGTCGCGGCCTCTTTTGTCGGAGTCCTGGGCCTGACCCTGTTTCACCAGCCCCTGCATGTGCAGTTCGTGAGTCAGGAAGGCCTGCCCAGCCTCTATGTGGTGGGCGTGCTCATCAGCTTTGCGCTGACCAGCATCCTGACCATCGTCTTTCTGACGCGCATCGTCGAGAACACGCGCCGCCGCGACAAGCGCATCTCCAATATGCGCCAGCGCGCCAGCGAGGAAGAGCACATCGTGCGCCTGGGCCTGCTGGCCACCGGCGCGGCCCACGAACTGGGCACGCCCATGGCCACCATGTCCGTGATCCTGGGCGACTGGCAGCATATGCCGGCCCTCATGCAGGACGAGGATCTGCGCGAGGACCTGCAGGAAATGCAGCGCCAGCTGCTGCGCTGCAAGTCCATCGTCTCGGGCGTGCTGCTGTCGGCCGGCGAGACCCGGGCCGAAGGCACGGAAAGCACCACCTTCGCGAGCTTTGTGCAAGGCGTGGTCAGCCACTGGCAGACCCATAACAGCCTGCAGCACTTTGCGCTGCACCAGCAGGGCGTGAAGGACTTCGCCATGCTCTCGGATACTGCATTGCAGCAAATGATTTGCAATTTGCTGGACAATGCCCTCGAAGCCTCGCCCGACTGGGTGGAGCTGACCCTGAGCAGCGATCACGACCAGATACGCATCCAGGTGCGCGACCATGGTCCGGGCTTCGATGCCGCCGTGCTGCAGCAGCTGGGCCAGTGCCATGTCTCCACCAAGCAGGAGCGCCCCGGTCGCGGCCTGGGCCTGTTTCTGGTGACCAACGTGGCCCGCGCCCTGGGCGGCCGCGTTCATGCCGGCAATCTGCCGGCTCAGCAAGGCGGAGGTGCTCTGGTGGAGGTCAGCCTGCCCCAGTCCGCTCTCGCGATTTAAGACATTGTGGTTTGCATGGAAGAAGACCGTTTACTGCTGCTGGTTGAAGATGACGCGGCATTTGCACGCACCCTCAAGCGCTCTTTCGAGCGCCGGGGCTACCGCGTGCTGCATGCCACCAGCGGCGAGGAAGTGCAGCTGCTGCTGACCCAGCACCGGCCGCAATATGCGGTCATGGACCTGAAGCTGGCCGGCAATGCCTCGGGCCTGAACTGCGTGCAGATGCTGCATCTGCACAACCCCGATGCGCTGATTGTCGTGCTCACCGGCTACGCAAGCATTGCCACGGCGGTGGAAGCCGTCAAGCTCGGAGCCTGCCACTACCTGGCCAAGCCCTCGAATACCGACGATATCGAAGCCGCCTTCGGGCGGGTCGAAGGCCGCACCGACGTGGAGGTCAGCAGCCAGACCACCTCCATCAAGACGCTGGAATGGGAGCATATTCACGAGACCCTGGCCGAGTCCGGCTTCAATATCTCCGAGGCCGCACGCCGCCTGGGCATGCACCGGCGCACGCTGGCGCGCAAGCTGGAAAAGCGCCAGGTCAAGTAACTGGTGTCTGGCGCAAGCAGCAATGTTGATAGCTGACTCCGCTCTTCAGCATTGCCTTTCAAATATGAAAGTATCTGAAATCGTCATGCAGCAAGCGATAGCAGCTCCTTTTTTCATTGGTTTCGCGACCTCGTTCCAGCGCACCGGCAGACGTCCATGAAGCAGCAGCAACAGCGGCAACCCCGACTCATAGGAGCCACCGGCCTCGCTCTGCTGGTTCTGTCCTATGCGACGGCCCTGCCCTGGCTGCTACGGGGCGAAGCCGTGGACCTGGCGCCTTTTCTCTGCGCCCTGGTCTTTGGCTGCTGCCTCATCCGCCCTGTCACACTCGCCTTCGAGCGCGCATCCAAGCGTACTAAGGCCCTGGCCGTCACGCTGCTGGCCCTGCTCGCCGCCGCCATCGCGACCGCCGTGGCCGGCGGCCATGTTCAAAGCTGGCTCGCACATCTGCGCACCATGCCGCTGTGGCAGGCCAACCACCTCTTCTTTTTGTTCTTTGCCTTGCTGCCTCTGACCAAGGGCATCATCGTCGCTGCGCTCAACTTCATCAGCCAGGCCGCACGCGGTACAGCAGGCAGGACCTAGGCATGCTCCAAAGCCGTTTTCTTGCGGCAGTCCGGCTCAGCACCTCGGCCGGCCGTCACGACAGGGCAGCGCACCGGGTCCGGTCCGAGTCGGCCGCGAAGCCCCGCATTCACGGCTGAGCCATCTATAGTTGCCGCGGAGATGCACGATATGAAAACCCTGAGCCGACTTGTTTTCTCCGCCTTTCTGGCACTGCTTGCCAGTCTCGCCGTGGCGGCGCTTTTTCTGCCGTTTCACAGCATCTTCCTGCCTCCCGACGGGGTCAGCTGCCTGAATGAAGGCATAGCGGAATGCATGCACGCCCTGGAGATAAGCCTGCTCGTCTACGGCCCCCTGTTCTCCATCATCGGCGTTCTGATCGGCACTCCGATCTTCATGCTGCTTCTGTACCTGCGCGATTGATCAGGCAGCCCTGCCTGGGCATTGACGTGCGGCCCTATCGTGGTCCGCAGGACAAAACATCCTGCCAAAGCCTGCGCCCATTCAGGCTACAAGCACCGAAACGACCGCATTGGCAGCTGCTGCATCCGCCAGGACCAGTCCATAGAACCTGATGGGCGAATCATCATTCATAGCTGACTTCGCCCGCGACCAGCAGTATTCAGGCATAAAAACACCTGAATTACATGCTAAACAAGCGATAGAAGCCCTCATAAAGAGAGCAAACACAGGCCAGGCGGACAACAAAAAACCGGCAGTGTCGCCACTGCCGGTCTCTGGTTCCAGCACCCCATACGGGCGCTGACGAAGGCCTTATTCGGCCACGGCCTGCTCGGGCTCGGCCTTGGGTGCGTCCTTGGGCAGCTCGGTAATGGTGAGCTTGACATCACCCTTGCCTTCGTTGCCCGCTTCGTCCCACTCCACTTCCAGGCGCCCGCCATTGGTCAGACGACCGAACAGCAGCTCATCGGCCAGCGAGCGGCGGATGGTGTCCTGGATCAGGCGCTGCATGGGGCGTGCACCCATGAGCGGATCGAAGCCCTTCTTGGCCAGATGCTTGCGCAGGTTGTCGCTGAAGGTGACCTCCACCTTCTTCTCGGCCAATTGCTGCTCGAGTTGCAGCAGGAACTTGTCGACCACGCGCAAGATGATCTGCTCGTCCAGCGGCTTGAAGCTGACGATGGCATCCAGACGGTTGCGGAACTCGGGCGTGAACAGGCGCTTGATATCGCCCATTTCATCACCGGCTTCACGCGGGTTCGTGAAACCGATGGTGGCCTTGTTCATGGTCTCGGCACCCGCATTCGTGGTCATGATGATGATCACGTTGCGGAAGTCGGCCTTGCGTCCGTTGTTGTCGGTCAGCGTGCCGTGATCCATGACCTGCAGCAGCACGTTGAAGATGTCCGGATGCGCTTTTTCGATTTCATCGAGCAGCAGCACCGAATGCGGCTTCTTGGTCACGGCCTCAGTCAGCAGACCTCCCTGGTCAAAACCCACATAGCCGGGAGGAGCGCCGATCAGGCGGCTGACCGCATGACGCTCCATGTACTCGGACATGTCGAAGCGGATCAGGTCCACGCCCAGGATATAGGCCAGCTGTTTGGCAGCTTCCGTCTTGCCGACGCCCGTGGGACCGGAGAACAGGAAGGAGCCGATCGGCTTGTCCGGCTTGCCCAGACCCGAGCGCGCCATCTTCACGGCAGACGACAGCACTTCCAGTGCCTTGTCCTGACCGAAGACCACGCTCTTCAAGTCACGCTCCAGCGTCTGCAGCTTGCTGCGGTCGTCGTTGCTGACATTGGCCGGCGGAATGCGGGCGATCTTGGCCACGATGGCCTCGATCTCGGCCTTGCCGATGGTCTGCTTGCGCTGGGCTTCGGGCGCGATGCGCTGGGCGGCACCGGCCTCATCGATCACGTCAATCGCCTTGTCTGGCAGGTGACGGTCGTTGATGTACTTGGCCGACAGCTCGGCAGCAGCCTGCAGGGCTTCCTGCGCATAGGTGATGCTGTGGTGTTCCTCGAAGCGCGACTTCAGGCCCTTGAGGATGTCCACGGTCTCGGCCACGGTAGGCTCGACCACATCCACCTTCTGGAAACGGCGCGACAGGGCCGCGTCTTTCTCGAAGATGCCACGGTATTCCGTGAACGTGGTCGCACCGATGCAGCGCAGCTGACCGCTGGACAGCGCAGGCTTGAGCAGATTGGACGCGTCCAGCGTGCCGCCCGAGGCCGCACCGGCGCCGATCAGCGTGTGGATCTCGTCGATGAACAGGATGGCATGCGGCTTGTCCTTGAGCGACTTGAGCACGCCCTTGAGGCGCTGCTCGAAATCGCCGCGGTACTTGGTGCCGGCCAGCAGCGCGCCCATGTCCAGCGAATAGACCACGCCTTCCCTGAGCACCTCGGGCACCGTGCCCTCGGTGATGCGCCAGGCCAGACCCTCGGCAATCGCGGTCTTGCCCACACCGGCCTCGCCCACCAGCAGCGGGTTGTTCTTGCGACGGCGGCAGAGGATCTGGATGGTGCGCTCCACCTCGTACTCGCGCCCGATCAGCGGATCGATCTTGCCTTCCTTGGCGGCCTGGTTCAGGTTCAGCGTGAACTGCTCCAGCGGCGAGGCCTTTTCATTGCGCTCGCCAGCCGCGCCTTCTTCGCTCTCCGAGGGAGACTCGGCCTTGGCAGGCTCGGGCGGCTCGCCCTTCTTGATGCCATGAGCAATGTAGTTGACCACGTCCAGGCGTGTGACGCCCTGCTGGTGCAGGTAGTACACGGCATGGGAGTCCTTTTCGCCGAAGATGGCCACGAGCACATTGGCGCCCGTCACCTCCTTCTTGCCATTGCCTGTGGACTGCACATGCATGATGGCGCGCTGAATCACACGCTGGAATCCCAGCGTGGGCTGCGTATCCACCTCTTCGGTGCCGTCCACCTGAGGTGTGTTGTCCTTGATGAAGTTGGACAGCGATGAACGCAGGTCGTCGATATTGGCCGCGCATGCGCGCAGCACTTCAGCTGCACTGGGGTTGTCCAGCAGGGCGAGCAGCAGATGCTCCACGGTGATGAACTCGTGGCGCTGCTGACGGGCCTCGACAAACGCCATGTGCAAGCTGACTTCCAGTTCTTGAGCGATCATGTGCGACTCCTTTCGGCTTGCTTGGTTGACTCTCTGCTAACTAATCTGAGGGCGGACTGCGCTTATTCAACAGGCTCGAATGTGGCCTGCAAGGGATGGCCCGCTTTCTGGGCCGCCTGCAGTACCTGCTCGACCTTGGTCGCCGCCACATCCTGGCTGTAGACGCCGCAGACACCGCGGCCGTCCAAATGAATTTTGAGCATGATCTGCGTGGCCGATTCTCGGTCCTTGCCGAACAGCTCCTGCAGCACGGCAATCACGAACTCCATGGGTGTGAAGTCGTCGTTGAGCATCACCACCTGATACATGCGTGGCGGCTGCAGCCGCTGGCGGCGCCGCTCGAGCACCAAGGAATCTCCATCGTCAGGCGTTCTGATCGCTGGCGAGACCGGGGGAATTGATGGGAGTTGGGTAGCCATGAAATCCATTCTAGCGAGCCGTTGCAATGTTTTTGCGCTGGCATATGCATAGCATTGTTAGGGATTTCAAGGCGACCGGAAGCAAATTTGGCAAAACCAAGGGAAATCCATGGAAATCCCTTAACCAGCAAGCGCTCTGCGCTATCAAAAAATCAGGCGCTTATCCGACATTCGAGTGCAATCGGCCCTCAAGGCCAGCCATGATGTCTATTCATAAACCACTTTGACCTGGCCTGCTGCGGCCGAGCCATACCAGGCAGCCAGTGCGGCATCCGAGGGATAGAAGCGGCTGCTCTCTCCCAGCGCCAGCTCGCAACTGGCCGAGCCGCGCTCGTCGCGGCATATCAAGTCCAGACGTACCTTGACGCCATGGTTGATATTGCCGCTCTCGGTTTCCTCGACCTTGGCCGGGAACTGGCGCAGCAGCGCCGGCACATCGGGCATCTTCTCTCCGACGCTGACCTGCAGATAGCGCGCAAAACGGCAGCGTGCATCGGCCAGGCTCCACATCTGCTGTACCTTCATGCGCAGGCCGCCGCTGAAGCGGTCGGGCTGGAGACGACCCGAAACCACGACAAACTCGTCTTCCTTGAGCACATCGGCGCAGGCTGCCATGGTTTTTTCGTCGACCGAGGCCTCGATCACCGCCGATTTGTCGTCCAGCGTGAAGATGCTGAGCCTGCCGCGCTGGCCGTTGATGGTGCGCAGCCCGCCGATGATGCCGGCCATGGTCTGCGGCTCGCGGCTGTCGCGCATCTCACCGATAGGAGTGCGCACAAAGCGGCGCACTTCGGCCTCGACCTCGTCGAACAGATGGCCCGTCAGGTAGAAACCGATGGCCGTCTTCTCCAGCGTCAGCTTTTCCTTGACGCCCCAGGGCAGCACATCGGCCATGGGCGGCTCCGCCGTGCTCGAGCCCAGCGCATCATCGCCCATCATGTCGAACAGACCGCCCTGATCGGCATTGGCAATCGAGGTCGCAGCAAAGCCGAATGCCGTGTCCAGCGTCGCCATCAGCGAGGCGCGGTTCATGTCTATCGTGTCAAAGGCGCCGCCCTTGATCAAGGCTTCCACGGTGCGCTTGTTGATGCGGCTGCGATCCACGCGCAGGCAGAAGTCGAACAGGCTCTTGAACGGGCCTTTCTCGTGGCCGTTGGGGCCTGTGCCCTCGCCGTTGCGCGCAGCCACAATGGCTTCGATGGCCGCCTGCCCCGTTCCCTTGATGGCTCCGAGGCCGTAGCGTATGACCTTGTCGGTCACCGGCTCGAAGCGGTACACACCGCGGTTCACATCGGGCATCTCGAAAGTGATGCCCATCTTGAGCGCGTCCTCGTACAACACCTTGAGCTTGTCGGTGTTGTCCATTTCCACGGTCATATTGCCGCAGTAGAACTCGGCCGTGTAGTGCACCTTGAGCCAGCCCGTGTGATAGGCCAGCAGGGAGTAGGCTGCCGCGTGCGACTTGTTGAAGCCGTAGCCCGCGAACTTCTCCATCAGGTCGAAGACCTCGTCGGCCTTTTCCTCGCTCAGTCCGTTCTTGGCTGCACCCTCGCGGAAGATGCCCCGGTGCTTGACCATCTCCTCGACTTTTTTCTTGCCCATGGCCCGGCGCAGCAAGTCGGCACCGCCTAGCGAGTAGCCGCCCAGCACCTGGGCGGTCTGCATCACCTGCTCCTGGTAGACCATGATGCCGTAGGTTTCGGCGAGCACCGACTCGACCAGCGGATGCGGGTACTCCACGACTTCCTGCCCGTGCTTGCGGGCAATGAAGGTGGGAATCAGGTCCATGGGACCGGGGCGGTAGAGAGCGTTCAGCGCAATCAGGTCTTCCAGACGCGAGGGCTTGGCCTCCTTGAGCATCTGCTGCATGCCGCGCGATTCAAACTGGAAGACGGCTTCGGTCTTGCCGTCGGAGAACAGCTTGTAGGTCGGGTAATCGTCCAGCGGAATGTTCTCGAACTGGAAGTTCTCCTGGCCCTTGTGCCGCTTCATGATGAATTCGCGCGCAATCTCCAGGATCGTCAGCGTGGCCAGGCCCAAGAAGTCGAACTTCACCAGGCCCACGGCCTCCACGTCATCCTTGTCGTACATGGCCACGGCCGAGGTACTGCCGGGCTGCTGGTACAGCGGACAGAAATCGGCCAGCCTGCCCGGAGCAATCACCACGCCGCCGGCGTGCATGCCGATGTTGCGCGTCATGCCCTCCAGGCTCTGCGCCATCTCGATCAGGGTCTTGACGTCTTCCTCGCGCTCGATGCGCTCGGCCAGAATCGGCTCCTCCTTGATGGCATAGGTGTATTTGTCGCCTTCCTTGGGCGGATTGGGCGGGTACTTGAGCGTGACATGCAGGCCGGGCTTGTTCGGGATCAGCTTGGAGATGCCGTCGCAGAAGGTGTAGCTCATGTCCAGCACGCGGCCCACGTCGCGGATGGCCGCACGTGCGGCCATGGTGCCGAAGGTGGCGATCTGGCTGACGGCATCGCGGCCGTAGCGGTCCTTGACATAGTCGATCACGCGGTCGCGGTTCTGCTGGCAGAAGTCCACGTCGAAGTCGGGCATGGACACGCGCTCGGGGTTGAGGAAACGCTCGAACAGCAGGTTGTATTCCAGCGGATCCAGGTCAGTCACCTTGAGCACATAGGCCACCAGCGAGCCGGCACCCGAGCCACGGCCCGGCCCCACTGGGCAGCCATTGGCCTTGGCCCACTTGATAAAATCCGACACGATGAGGAAGTAGCCCGGAAAGCCCATCTTCATGATGGTTCCCAGCTCGAACTCCAGCCGCTCCACATAGCGCGAGCGCTGGGCGTCGCGCTTGGCCGCATCGGGATAGAGGTGGACCAGGCGCTCCTCCAGCCCCTGGTAGGACTCGTGGCGGAAGAACTCGTCCATGCTCATGCCGGACGGCACGGGGAAATTGGGCAACTGCGGGTTGCCCAGCTCCAGCGTCAGGCTGCAGCGGCGGGCAATTTCCACCGTGTTTTCGATCGCGCTCGGAATGTCGGCAAACAGCTGCTCCATCTCGGCAGCGGTCTTGAAATACTGGTCGCGGGTGAACTTGCGCACCCGCTTGGCATTGCCCAGGATCTCGCCTTCGGCAATGCAGACGCGGGCCTCGTGGGCCTCGTAATCGTCGGGCTTGGCATACTGGATCGGGTGTGTCGCCACCACAGGCAGATTCAAGCGGCTGGCCAGCTTCACGGCCGCCAGCACATGCGACTCGTCATCGGCACGGCCCGCGCGCTGCAGCTCGATATAGAAGCGGTGCGGGAACATGGTGGCCAGGCGCTGGGCAATCTCGGCCGCCCCTTTTTCATCACCACGCGTCAGGGCAATGCCCACGGGGCCGGCTTGCGCACCGGACAGCACGATCAGTCCCTCGCCCAGCTCCTGCAGCCATTCCCACTTGTGCTGCGCCTGATCACGCACTACATTGCGCGTCCAGCCACGTGCCAGCAGCTCGGCAATATTGTGGTAGCCCTGCTTGCTCTGCACAAGAACGATGATCCGCGAAGGCGGCGCATCGCCCAGCCCTTCGAGCATGATCTCGGCGCCCAGCAGAGGCTTGACGCCCTTGCCACGGCCTTCGCGATAGAACTTGATACCGCCAAACAGATTGTTGAAGTCGGTAATGGCCATCGCCACCTGCCCGTCTTCGGCAGCGGCCTTGATCATGGCATTGACGCGGGTGGTTCCGTCGACGACGGAGAATTCGGTGTGCAGGCGCAGATGGACAAACATGGCCGCTATTGTAGGAAGAGCGCTTCGTCCCTGCGGACTCAATGCCTCTAGATTCGCTGTAGCCGTAGCGTAAAGACGCCAGCAACTCGCGAGCGCGATCCGGCGGCCCATTACAATGCGTCGATCCTTTTTCAGGAAGGTCCGGGCCTGGTGGTGTATGGTGTAGGTTTTGCGCCTTGCCGCCAGATGCGACGGGCCTGCCTCCTATTACCGCTAATGATTGTCAGAAAACTGTCCACCATGCCGCGTATTTCACTGACTCTAGTCCCTGCCGTGTTAATCGCCGCCACGCTGGCGGGATGCTCCAGCACCAAGGACGACCCGACGGCCAAGTGGACACCCGAGCGCATCTATACCGAAGCGCGCGATGAATCTTCCTCCGGCGCCTATGACAAGGCCGTGCCGCTGTTTGAAAAGCTCGAAGGCCGTGCCGCCGGCACGCCACTGGCCCAGCAGGCTCAGCTGGAAAAAGCCTATGCCCAGTACAAGGCCGGCGAAAAAGTGCAGGCTCTGGCCACGCTGGACCGCTTCACCAAGCTGCATCCTGCCAGCCCTGCCATGGACTATGCCCTCTACCTCAAGGGCCTGGTCAACTTCAATGACAACCTGGGCATGTTCGGCTGGCTGACCCGCCAGGATCTATCCGAACGCGACCAGAAAGCCGCCAAGGACTCCTTCGAGTCCTTCCGCGAACTGGTGACCCGCTTTCCAGATTCCAAGTACTCCGATGATGCCCGCCAGCGCATGCAGTACATCGTGAACTCGCTGGCCCAGTACGAAGTCCATGTCGCCAAGTACTACTACAGCCGAGGCGCCTATGTGGCGGCCATTGCCCGTGCGCAGGCTGCCATCAAGGACTACCAGAACGTGCCTGCGGTGCGCGAAGCCATGGTGATCCTCGTCAAATCCTATGACGCCCTGGGCATGACTCAGCTGCGTGACGACGCCCAGCGCGTGCTGGAGAGCAGCTATGGCGCCAACACCGAGCAAAGCGTAGAGAAGAAAAAAGAATCCTGGTGGAAGCTCTGGTAAGCAGCGTTTGCCGCCCAAGGGACAAAAGGATGCGTCAAGCGCATCCTTTTTCATTTCTACACCTCTTAATCCTGCGCCGGCGCCTGCTCACCGTCACGCCCGGCATGTTGCGCCGACAACTGCTCCAGCGCCGCCTCGAACTCCGGCTGACTGCCCAGCACGCGCATGGGAGGTAGCGCCGACATCAACTCCGCTCCATAGCCCATAGTCATCAAGCGGCTGTCGCAGATGACCAGCACGCCACGATCGGCTTCACTGCGGATCAGACGCCCGGCCCCTTGCTTGAGGGCCAGTGCCGCCTCGGGCAGCATGTAATCATGAAACGCTCCTCGCCCCACGCTTTCCAGCAGTCGCGAACGGGCTTCGACCAGCGGGTCGTCAGGTGGCGGAAACGGAAGCTTGTCGATCACCACCAGCTGCAGCATGTCGCCGGGCAGGTCCACCCCCTCCCAGAAAGTGGCGGAAGCCACCAGAACAGCTCCTCGTCCGGCGACTGCTCCGGCGGCCATAAAGCGCTGAATCAAGGCCAGCTTGGGCGCCTCGCCCTGTACCAGCACATCGAGATCAGCAAACAGGCCCAGGCTGGTGCGCAGCGATGCGCTGATCGCGTGCAGGGCCTTGAGGGTGGTAGTCAGCACCAGGGTGCGGCCGCCTATGCGCTGCGCTGCATCCAGCACCAGTTGGGCGACCTGCTGGCTGTGCTGTGCGCTGCCGGCCGCAGCAAAGGGCTGGGGCACATAGACACCGGCTTGCCGATGGTAGTCAAACGGGCTTTCCACCTGCAGCACCTGTGCTCCGCGCAGGCCGCAGGACTCGACAAACCAGCTCAGCTGGGCGTCATTGCCCAACGTGGCCGAGGTGAAGATCCAGGCCTTCTTCCTTGAAGAATCGGGCTCCTCGCCCTTGTCAGTGCCGGCATCCTCCAGCGAGCGCTGAAGCAGCCGCTGCTGCATGATGCGGGCAATCGACAGCGGAGACTCCAGCATGCGCAGATACTGCGCCCCGACCTCCAGCCAGCGCACGCATTCATCATCTGCAGGAGCAGCAAAGCGTGCCAGTCGCGCGAGCAACTCTGCTCCGCGCTCATACAGACGCTGCAGCTCTGCCCCTGCCCCCTCCAGGCTTGAGAGTGGAATCAACAAGGCACGCAGGCTCTGCCCCAGCCGCACCAGTGCCGCACGCCATTTCACCGCATCCAGTCCCTGCGGGGTCACCGCTTGCCACGCAAGCCGTCCTCCGACCGGAGGCTTGCCGGCCTGCAGGCGCAACTCACGCATGGCCTGCTCCAGCGTGGCACAGAGCACCAGCCAGTCGGCCATGCCGCGTGCATGTTCCTGCGTCAGCCTGAGGGCATCGCGTGCATACCCCACCAACTGCTGACTGGACAGAGCCTCTCCGGCAAACTGCACGCCGATGTCGTTGAGCCGATGGGCTTCATCGATCACCACCACGCCGGTGTTGGGCAAAAGATGAGCCATGCCGCTGTCGCGCACATCGAGGTCGGCAAACAGCAGGTGATGATTGACCACCACCACGTCGGCCTCCAACGCCTGCTGACGCGCCTGATTGACATGGCAGCCCTGCCAGTGCGGGCAGTCAGACCCCAAGCAATTGTCTTTGGTGGAGCTCACCAAGGGCATCACAGGGGAGCGCTCATCCAGCGCCGTCAGCTCGGCAAGATCACCGGTACGCGTGACCCTGGCCCATCGCTCCACATCGGCCACGGCGCGCAGCACCTGCGGATCCTGGGGAGCCGTGCGACCCTGGCGCACACGCTCCAGTCGCTCCGTACATAGATAGGAAGAACGCCCCTTGAGCCTGGCCATGCGCAGAGGCAGGCCCAGACCATGAACCAGGCGCGGAAGATCACGGGCAAACAACTGGTCCTGCAGCGCCTTGGTGGCCGTGGACACCAGCACGCGCTGACCGCTGAGCAAGGCAGGCACCAGATAAGCGTAGGTCTTGCCAACACCCGTGCCGGCCTCCACCACCAGCACCCCGCCCTCCTCTATGGCCTGAGCCACCGCCAGCGCCATGCGGGTCTGGCCTGGGCGCGGCGTGAATGCGGGCTCAGCCAGCGAGAGCGCACCTTGCTGTGCAAACACCTGCGCGACCGCTTCCTGCAAATGAGTCAAACCGTTTCACCTTCCAACAAGCCAAGTCAGCGCAAGCTCACATAAGATCGCAAATATTCGCCGAGGCCCAGCCTCCGCCCGATAAAATGTAACGCAACGTTAAATCTCGCTCCGCGAGCGCATTCGCACACACTCATGTCATCCAGCTACCGCATTCAGGCGGCCACCGGCATTCATCGCGGTGACCGAGAATACCAGCAGGACCAGGTTCTGCTCATGGCGCATCCCTATGCCAAGGGCTGCATTCTCGGCGTGGTAGCCGATGGCATGGGCGGGCGCAGCGGCGGGAGAAAGGCATCCGATCAGGTCATGCTGACGGCCCGCCAGGTTTTCGAGCGCTTTGAGCCCGCCAAGGAAGACTGCACACGCATGCTGCGCACCATTGTGCAGGATGCCCACACCGTCATTCGCCTTACCGCCATAGCAGCGGAACAGGAGCCCCACAGCACCATCGCGGTCTTTGTGGTCCTGCCCGACAGTCGCTGCCACTTCATGCACTCCGGCGATTCACGGCTCTACCATTTTCGCGGCTCTTCCCTCGTGCACCGTTCGCTTGATCACTCCTATGTACAGGCACTGGTCGACCGCGGCGAGCTCACCGAAACCGAGGCTCAGCACCACCCACAGTCCAATATCTTGCTGGGCTGCCTGGGTGCCGCGCCGCCGCCGCCCATGAGCCACCACATGATTGAGAAACTGCTGCCGGGCGACAGCTTGATGGCCTGCTCGGACGGCCTGTGGCATTACTTCACCGCACAGGAGCTGGGCACTGTGCTCGACGGACTCTCGCCACGCGAAGCCTCGCAATTTCTGATTGAAAAAGCCAGGCGGCGCGCGGCCGGGGGTGGTGACAACCTCTCGCTGGCAATACTCAAGCTGGACACCTCAGCCGCAGCGGCAAACGCTTGAAGAGCTATTCAGTCCAGCCAAGACTGCTTGAGCGCCTTGGGAACAGGCGCTTGCAGCCATTCTCCCGGCAGCACCCTGCTGTAGAGCACTGTCGATCCTCAATGTATCAGGGAGCAGGTGCTGGCAGCGGCGCCGCCGTCTGACCGCGCTCCTTGGCCTGCTGCAAAGCCCTGGCTTTGTGTTCGGCTGCAGCCTTTAGCTTGGCCTCATGATCTGCCCGGGCCTTGGCTTCACGCTCGGCTCGCCCCTGATCGGCTTGTGCACGGTTTTGCTCGTGGCGGCGCACATAGTCGGCCTGTTTGCTGGCACGCTGCTGAGCCTCGGTCTGGCGCTGTGCCTGCGCCGCCTGCTCGTCAACCGCAGGTTTGGCACCCGGGCCGGTGGGCTGGGGCTGACTCTTGCCATTCTTCTCGCGTTGCTGAGACTTCATGGGAACGGCAGCGTTTTCGGCTTTTTTCTCTTCAATGGCCTGCAGCTTGGCCGCCGCCTTTTCCTTGCGCTCCGCGTCGTTGATTTCCAGCTCGCGCGCACGCAGCGGCGCATCTTTTTCACGTGCCGCCCTGCGGGCATCGGCCAGACAGCCCTCCACGGCAAATTTCTGGTAGCAGAGCTTTTCATCAGCCACCCGCTGCTGCTCGATAACGGCGCGCTTGCCGAGAATCTCGTCGCGCTCGGCTTCGCGCTGCTGGTGCAATTGCTGGCGCGCCTTGTCGGCAACTTCCTTCTGCGCCTGCTTGTCGATCTGCTGCGCCGAATCCACCTTTACCTGGGCCATTGCCGGCACACAAGCCAGCCAGATGGCGGCCAGGGGCGCCAGTGCAAAGCCTGCAATGCGGTGGCGGATCGGCTGGGCAAGGATAGTGGGCATCGTCATCAACTCAGAACTCGAAGTACAGGCTGGCATCTTAAGGCCGCAGGCAGTTGCCCGCAGGCGATCAGGTCAAGCTGGTGTCCACCACGCGGCGCTCAAGCGCCAGATATTCCTTGGAGCGCATCTCATTCAGGCGCGAAACGGTGCGCGGGAACTCGTGGGACAGAGGACCTTCGGTATAGATCTTCTCGGGCGGCACGGCAGCCGACAGAATGAGCTTGACATGGCGATCGTAGAGCACGTCCACCAGCAGCGTAAAGCGCCGTGCGGCCGAAGCCATGTTCACATGCAGCTCGGGCACATCGGACAGCAAGATGGTGTGAAACTGCGTGGCAATTTCCAGATAGTCATTTTGCGAGCGCGGGCCACCGCAGAGTTCGCGGAAGTCAAACCACACGACGCCGCCAGCACGGCGCTTGGCTGCAATCTTGCGGGTTTCGATCTGCATCACCGGCTCTTCGTCATGGGCTTCGGCCAGGCGATCGAAGGTCTCCTGCATCGCAGCATCGGCGTCCGGGCCCAACGGGCAATGATAGAGCTTGGCATCTTCGAGAGTGCGGCGACGATAGTCAGTACCGTTATCCACATTCACCACTTCCATGCGCTCCTTGAGCAGGGCAATCGCAGGCAGGATCCGGTCGCGGTGCAAACCACCAGGATAGAGACCGTCAGGCTCGAAGTTGGAGGTCGTCACAAAGCCCACGCCGTTGGCAAACAGCGACTCGAGTAGCTTGTAGAGAATCATGGCATCGGTGATGTCGGCGACATGAAACTCGTCAAAACAGATCAGCTTGTACTTCTTGGCGATCTTGGCGCCAAGGGCATCGAGCGGATTCTGCGTGCCTTGCATGAGATGCATCTCGCGGTGCACCTCGCGCATGAATTCGTGAAAGTGCAGTCGCACCTTGCGCTTGAGGGGCACGGCATTGAAGAAGCATTCCATCAGAAAGCTCTTGCCGCGCCCCACCCCGCCGTACATATAGACGCCCTTGGGCAGATCGGGGTGATTGATCAGTTTCTTGAGAGCATTGGAGCGCTTGCCCTTGTACACGGCCCACTCGTCGGCACAGCGCTGCAACGCATCGACTGCACGCAACTGCGCGGGATCGCTTTTGAAACCCTTGGCGGCCAGTTCCGCCTCGTAGGCTTGTCTTACATTCACCGTCTTGTCTCCAGATGCTCAAAAAACAATAGCTGCTACCGCTTATGCACTAAGCGTTAGCAGCCATTTTGTTCTGAATTCTAAAAGAAACTCAGCCTGCGCGCGGGCACTTCACAGCCATGTCAAAACCTGCGCGCAAGACTGAAAAAACTTAGAAGTTCAGGGTACGCTTGTCCACAGCCAGAGCCGCTTCCTTGGTGGATTCGGACAGCGAGGGGTGAGCGTGGCAGATACGGGCGATGTCTTCGCTCGATGCCTTGAACTCCATGGCCACCACGGCTTCGGAAATCAGCTCGGACACCATGGGACCTACCATGTGCACGCCCAGGATTTCGTCAGTCTCGGCGTCGGCCAGGAACTTGACCATGCCGGTCGTGTCGCCCAGTGCACGCGCGCGGCCGTTGGCCAGGAAGGGGAAGGAGCCAGCCTTGTACTTGACGCCTTCAGCCTTGAGCTGCTGCTCGGTACGACCCACCCATGCCACTTCGGGGCTGGTGTAGATCACCGAAGGCAGAGTGGCGAAGTTCACATGGCCGTGCTGGCCGGCAATGCGCTCGGCCACGGCCACGGCTTCTTCCTCGGCCTTGTGCGCCAGCATGGGACCACGCACCACGTCGCCCACAGCCCACACGCCAGGCAGATTGGTCTTGCACAGATCGTCCACCACGATGGCGCCGCGCTCGTCCAGAGCCAGGCCCACGGCTTCTGCGTTCAGGCCGATGGTGTTGGCGGTACGGCCGATCGACACGATCAGCTTGTCCACTTCCAGGGTCTGGGCTTCGCCCTTGGCGTTGGTGTAGGCAACGGTCACGCCCTTCTTGCCGGACTTGACTTCACCGATCTTCACGCCCAGCTCGATCTTCAGACCTTGCTTGTCGAAAGCCTTCTTGGCTTCCTTGGCGATCTGCTCATCCACCACGGGCAGGAACTTGTCCATGCCTTCGAGCACGGTCACTTCCGTACCCAGACGGCGCCAGACCGAGCCCATTTCCAGACCGATCACACCGGCACCGATCAGGCCCAGCTTCTTGGGAGCCTTGCCCAGGCTCAGAGCGCCGTCGTTGGACAGGATGTTCTCTTCGTCGAAAGCCACGCCGGGCAGGGCACGGGCGTTGGAGCCAGTGGCCACCACGATCTGCTTGCCGGTGATGACTTCCTCTTCCTTGCCGGCAACCTTGATTTCATAGCCGCCTTCGACAGCCTTGACGAAGGAGCCGCGGCCGTGGAGGAAAGTGACCTTGTTCTTCTTGAACAGGTACAGGATGCCGTCGTTGTTCTGCTTCACGATCGCCTCCTTGCGGGCGATCATTTTGGCCACGTCCATCTCGACCTTGCCGGTGGAGATGCCATGGTCGGCAAAGTGCAGCTTGGCATGCTCGAAATGCTCGGAAGACTGCAGCAGCGCCTTGGAGGGAATGCAGCCCACGTTGGTGCAGGTGCCGCCGGGGGCAGCGCCGCCAGCGGCGTTCTTCCACTCGTCGATACAGGCGACGTTGAAACCCAGTTGTGCAGCGCGGATGGCAGCGATGTAGCCGCCGGGGCCTGCGCCGATCACGACGACGTCAAATTGCTTGCTCATGATTTGAATCTTTTCTCTGTTTAACTCGAAAAAAGCCCACCGCTTTTGGTGGTGGGCTTTGTAGAAGCTCGATCTGCTGAATTACAGATCAAACAGGAGGCGAGAAGGATCTTCCAGCGCGTCCTTCATGGCCACCAGGCTCAGCACGGCTTCGCGGCCGTCGATGATGCGGTGGTCATAGGACATGGCCAGGTAGTTCATGGGACGGATCACGATCTGACCGTTCTCGACCACGGCGCGATCCTTGGTGGCGTGCACGCCCAGAATGGCGGACTGAGGGGGGTTGATGATGGGGGTGGACATCATCGAGCCGAAGGTGCCGCCATTGGAGATGGAGAAGGTGCCGCCGGTCATTTCTTCAATGCCCAGCTTGCCTTCCTTGGCCTTCTGACCGAATTCGACAATCTTCTTTTCGATGTCGGCAAAGCTCATCTGGTCTGCATTGCGCAGGATGGGCACCACCAGGCCGCGAGGCGAGCTCACAGCGATACCGATGTCGAAGTAGCCGTGGTAGACGATGTCGTTGCCGTCGATGGAGGCATTGACTGCGGGGAACTTCTTCAGGGCATGCACTGCAGCCTTGACGAAAAAGGACATGAAGCCCAGCTTCACGCCATGTTCCTTGGTGAACTGGTCCTGGAACTTCTTGCGCAGTTCCATCACGGGAGCCATGTTCACTTCGTTGAACGTGGTCAGGATGGCGTTGGTGGCCTGGGATTGCAGCAGACGCTCGGCAATACGGGCGCGCAGACGTGTCATGGGCACGCGCTGCTCGGGACGGTCGCCCAGGTTTTCCTTGGTCACGGGAGCTGCCACCTGAGGCAGAGCCGCCTTGGGAGCGCCGGTGGGGATGGCTGCGCCAGCCTTGATGGCACCCAGAGCGTCACCCTTGGTCACGCGGCCGTCCTTGCCTGTGCCGGCCACGTTGGCAGCGGACAGGTTGTTGTCGGCCAGGATCTTGGCAGCAGCAGGCATGGCCACGCCGCTCTTGTCGGCGCTGGCAGGAGCGGCGGCCACGGGGGCAGCAGCAGGAGTCGCAGCAGCAGCAGCGGGGGCGGCAGCAGGAGCAGCGGCGCCTGCGACGGCTTCGGAGTCGATCTTGGCGATCACTTGCTCGGCAGCCACGGTTGCGCCGTCGCCTTGCAGGATTTCGGTGATCACGCCAGCCGAAGGAGCGGGCACTTCCAGCACGACCTTGTCGGTTTCGATTTCGATGAGGATTTCATCGACGGCCACGGCCTCGCCGACCTTTTTCTTCCAGGTCAGCATGGTGGCTTCAGTGATGGATTCGGACAGCTGGGGGACTTTAACTTCAACGATTGCCATTTTGAATTCTTTCCAAAGATGTTTCTTGTGCCCCCTGTCCTCGGACAGGGGGTGTCGCCTGTATTACTTGGTCAGGACAAAGCCCTTGAGCTTGGCGAATGCGCCTTCCACCAGTGCCTTTTGTTGCTCTTGGTGCAGATGTGCGTAGCCAACGGCGGGCGAAGCGGACGCAGCGCGACCGGAGTAGCCCAGCTTCTGGCCTTCACGCATGTTCTCGTGGATGTTGTGCTGGATGAAGAACCAGGCACCCTGGTTCTGAGGCTCATCCTGGCACCACACGATGTCAGTAGCGTTGGCGTACTTCTTCACTTCGGCGGCGAACGCCTTGTGGGGGAAGGGATACAGCTGCTCGACGCGGATGATGGCGACGTCCTTGGATTCCTTCTCGGCACGCTTCTTGACCAGATCGTAGTACACCTTGCCCGAGCAGGCGATGATGCGCTTGACCTTGGCAGCGTTCTTGACGATGGTTTCGTCCTGCTCGGGGATCACGGTCTGGAAACCACCAGAGGTGAATTCGGACAGGGGCGACGTGGCGTCCTTGTTACGCAGCAGCGACTTGGGAGTCATGATGACCAGCGGCTTGCGCAGGCCACGAACCATCTGGCGACGCAGCACGTGGAAGATCTGGCTGGCCGTTGTGGGCTGCACGATCTGCATATTGGTGTCGGCAGCCAGCTGCATGAAGCGCTCCAGACGCGCCGAGCTGTGCTCGGGGCCCTGGCCTTCATAGCCGTGAGGCAGCATCAGTGTCAGGCCGTTGACACGACCCCACTTCACTTCACCCGATGCGATGAACTGGTCGATCACCACCTGGGCGCCGTTGGCGAAGTCGCCGAACTGGGCTTCCCACACCACCAGGGTGTTGGGATCGTTCGATGCATAGCCGTATTCAAAGCCCAGCACGGCCTCTTCGGACAGGATGGAGTCGATCACGACAAACGGAGCCTGATTCTCGGCAGCGTTCTGCAAAGGAATATATGTGCCCTCGTCCCACTTTTCACGCTTCTGGTCATGAACCACGGCGTGACGGTGCGTGAAGGTGCCGCGACCCGAGTCTTCACCCGACAGACGCACTGGATAGCCGGAAGCGACCAGGGAGCCGAAGGCCATGGTTTCACCCATGCCCCAGTCCACGTTCACATCGCCGCGGCCCATGGCTGCGCGGTCGTCGTACACCTTCTTGACCAGAGCATGAGGATTCACGCTGGCAGGCAGGGTCGTGATCTTCTCGGCCAGGCGCTTCCACTCGGTCAGAGGGATGGCAGTGTCGCCGGCGTCGGTCCAGGTCTTGCCCACGAAGGGGCTCCAGTCCACTGCGTACTTGCTCTTGAAGTTGGTCAGCACCACGTCCTGGGTGTGACGGCCTTCGTCCATGGCGGCACGATAGGCCTTGACCATATCGTCGCCCAGCGTGTCGCCCAGGCCCTGCGTCGCCAGCTTGTCTGCGTACAGCTTGCGCGTGCCGGGGTGGGCAGCGATCTTCTTGTACATCAGAGGCTGTGTCAGTGCAGGTGTGTCCTGCTCGTTGTGACCCAGCTTGCGGAAGCAGATGATGTCGACCACCACGTCCTTGGAGAACTCCATACGGAATTCCAGGGCCAGCTGCATGGCCAGGCACACGGCTTCGGGATCATCGCCATTCACGTGCAGCACGGGCGACTCGATCATCTTGACGATGTCGGTGCAATACAGCGTGGAACGCAGGTCGCGAGGGTCAGAGGTCGTGAAACCGATCTGGTTGTTGATGATGATGTGAACCGTACCGCCGGTGGTGTAGCCACGGGTTTCGGACAGTGCCAGGGTTTCCTGGTTCACGCCCTGGCCGGCGAAGGCTGCGTCACCGTGCACCAGCACGGGCAGCACTTGCTTGCCCATGGGGTCGTCGCGACGGTCCATGCGCGAGCGCACCGAACCTTCCACCACGGGGTTGACGATTTCCAGGTGCGAGGGATTGAAGGCCAGCGACAGGTGAACGGGGCCGCCCTTGGCAGACACGTCAGAGCTGAAGCCCTGGTGGTACTTCACGTCACCGGCAGGCAGATCTTCAGGAGCGGTGTGGTCGAACTCGGCAAACAGATCCTTGGGCGCCTTGCCCAGGGTATTGACCAGCACGTTCAGACGGCCGCGGTGAGCCATGCCGATCACGACTTCCTGCACGCCCTTGGCGCTGGCGGAGTTGATCAGCTCGTCCATGGCGGCGATGAAGGACTCGCCACCTTCCAGCGAGAAGCGCTTCTGGCCCACATACTTGGTATGCAGATAACGCTCCAGACCTTCAGCAGCGGTCAGGCGGTCCAGGATGCGCTTTTTCTCGTCCGCATTGAAGACGGGCTTGGAGCGGATCGATTCCAGGCGTTGCTGCCACCAGCGCTTCTGATTTTGATTGGTGGCATACATGTACTCGGCGCCCAGGGTGCCGCAGTAGGTTTCGCGCAGAGCATTCATCAGCTCGCGCAGAGTCATGCTTTCCTTGCCGAAGAAAGTGTTGCTGGTGTTGAACACCACTTCCTGGTCGGCGTCGGTGAAGCCGTAGAAGGAAGGCTCCAGCTCGGGAATTTCGGGGCGCTCGGTGCGCTTCAGAGGATCCAGATCGGCCCAGCGTTGACCCACGTTGCGGTAGGCTGCAATCAGCTGCTGCACGGCCGTGCGTTTGCGACCCAGCTCGGAGTCAGCGCCGGAAGCCACCACCACCTTGGTACCGCCCTGCTTTGCGCGCTCTGCGAAAGCATTGATCACGGGCAGGTGGGGAACGTCCTTGTTGTCGGTGCCGTCGACTGCAGGCACATGCTGCAGGGCATCGAAGTATTCACGCCAGGAATCGGGAACGCTGCCGGGGTTGGCCAGGTAGTTCTCGTACATCTCTTCGACATAAGGCGCATTGCCGCCGAACAGATAGGTGTTGCCTTGATAGGCTTGATAGATCGTTGACTGATCGCTCATATCTCGCTGACCTCCGCTTTCCTTCGGAAAGCATTAGCTGGTTTGTAGAACCTCCCGCGACACGGCTGTACCGATTGGCGGATGCGACTGTGGCTGGGGAAGGGCCTTGAGTTGCGGCAGCCATTGTGCCACTGTTCAAAGTCTTGGTCTTATAAAAGACAAGATGTTTACACCCCTGGGAGTCGCTTACATTGCGGGAACTCCATAAACAAGGACTCGCATGCCGCTTTTGCCGCTTCACAAACGTGCATTCATTCTTCTTTTAATAGCAGTAACCGCAGGATTCGGCTTGGTTCTAGAGGAATATGCCGTAGCCATCTTCTGGGGCGTGGTGTTTGCCATCGTCTTCGCCCCCCTGCACCGCAAGCTGCTGATGCGCATGCCCAACAAGCCCACGCTGGCCGCGTTGGCAACCTTGCTAATTAGTCTGGTAATGGTCATTTTGCCGCTGTCTCTGATAGGCCTCTCGCTCATCAAGGAGACTGCCGCCATCTACGATCGAATCAGCAGCGGCAACCTGTCCGCCGGCAGCTACGTGGAGCAAGTCTTCAATGCACTGCCATCCTGGCTGACGCCATGGATGGAAAAACTGCACCTGGGCACTCTGGAGGAAATCCAGACCAAGCTCTCCAACATCGCCCTGCAGGCCAGCAAGCTCGCCGCCACCAAGGCTGTGGGGCTGGGTCAGAACACCCTGGGCTTTGTGGTGGGCTTTGGCGTCATGCTCTACCTGATCTTTTTTCTGCTGCGTGACGGCAAGGAGTTGGTCGCACGCATCTGGGCAGCCACGCCGCTCGCACCCGAACACAAGCGCGAACTGGCCATCAAGTTCATTACCGTCATCCGGGCCACAGTCAAGGGCAATCTGGCCGTTGCAGCCGCCCAGGGCGCGCTGGGTGGGCTGATTTTCTGGATTCTGGGCATTCAGGGCGCAGTACTCTGGGCCGTGGTCATGGCCTTTCTGTCGCTGCTGCCAGCAGTGGGGGCAGGCCTTGTCTGGGGGCCGGTGGCTATCTACTTTCTGGCCACGGGCGCCGTCACCAAGGGGCTGATCCTTGCCGCTTATGGTGTGCTGGTCATCGGCCTGGTGGACAACGTGTTGCGCCCCCTGCTGGTCGGCAAGGACACCAAGATGCCCGACTATGTGGTTCTGATCTCCACCCTGGGGGGCATGGCCTTGTTCGGTCTTTCGGGCTTTGTGCTCGGTCCCGCCATTGCCGCCCTGTTCATGGCGGCCTGGGAGTTGTTTGCCACCATGCAGGAGCAGGAGGAAAAGCTGCTGAACCGGGAAATCGCGCAAAAGCGCACAACAACCGATCCGCAACAACCTGTAGAAGGCCCTGCTCCCACCGTCGCTCCCCCTCCTGCCGAAACACGCAAAAGCGACACAGATTAGGGATTTCCTGTTCAGCCCGGCCTGCTGACCGATGGCTTTTCGAGCAGAAAGTTGATAGGTTTAGAGGTGCAGGTTGAAAACTATCGCCGTCATTAAGAAAAACAAAAACGAAACATAAAACTCAAAGTCGCTCAACGTTAGTCAAGAATTAAGGGTTTGTAACTGCTATCAAAAATGGGGGGGGTCGTAAAATTTGCTTTCACATAAGCGTTCATACGAAAAGGTACCCCACAATGGACCAATTCTCCAGACGCCAGTTCATGAAAGTGACTGGTTCGACTCTGGCGGGTTCAAGCTTGGCGCTGATGGGCTTCTCACCCACAGCCGCCCTTGCTGAGGTGCGACAGTACAAACTGTCAGCCACCACCGTAACCCGTCAAACCTGCACCTACTGCTCCGTAGGCTGCGGCATCCTCATGTACTCCCTGGGCGACGGCGGGAAAAACTCCCGTCTGTCCGTGATGCACGTGGAAGGCGACCCGGATCATCCGGTCAATCGCGGCACGCTGTGCCCCAAGGGTGCATCGCTGCTGGACTTTGTCCACAGCCCCAGCCGCCTCAAGTACCCCGAATACCGCGCCCCCGGCTCGTCCGAGTGGAAGCGCATGTCCTGGGACGAGGCACTGAACCGCATCGCCAAGCTGCTCAAGGAAGACCGCGACGCCAATTTCGTTGAAACCAACGAAAAAGGCCAGAAGGTCAACCGCTGGCTGACCACCGGCATGCTGGCCGCTTCGGCCTCCAGCAACGAAGCCGGCTACATCACACACAAAGTGGCCCGCTCCTGGGGCCTTCTTGCACTCGATAACCAAGCACGTGTCTGACACGGCCCGACGGTGGCAGGTCTTGCCCCGACGTTTGGCCGTGGAGCGATGACGAACCATTGGGTCGACATCAAGAACGCGGACGTTATTTTGATCATGGGCGGCAATGCCGCCGAAGCACACCCCTGCGGCTTCAAGTGGGTGACCGAAGCGAAGGAGCACAACAAGGCTCACTTCATGGTGGTCGATCCGCGCTTCAACCGCTCGGCATCCGTGGCTGACTTCTATGCGCCGATCCGCTCCGGCTCGGACATCGTCTTCCTCGGCGGCGTGATCAATTACCTGCTGACCAACGACAGGATCCACCACGAGTATGTGAAGAACTACACGGACTTCTCATTCATCGTGCGCGAGGACTTTGCGTTCGACGAAGGTATTTTCTCCGGCTACAACCCTGAAAAGCGTACCTATGACAAGGCGTCGTGGGACTACGAACTGGGCGAAGACGGCTTCGTGAAGGTGGACCCCACTCTGGAACACCCTCGCTGCGTCTATCAGTGGCTCAAGAAGCACTACGCCGGCTATACCCCCGAGAAGGTGGAATCCATCTGCGGCACACCCAAGGAAAAATTCCTGCACGTGTGCGAGAAGCTTGCTTCGACCGCCGAAGCCGGCCGTGTTGCCACCATCCTGTACGCACTGGGCTGGACCCAGCACACCACGGGTGCGCAGATCCTGCGTACCGGTGCCATGATCCAGCTGCTGCTGGGCAATATCGGTGTCGCTGGCGGCGGCATGAACGCGCTGCGCGGCCACTCCAACATCCAGGGCCTGACGGACCTGGGCATCCTGTCTGCTTCGCTTCCCGGGTACCTGACGCTGCCGAACGAAGCCGAACAGGACTACAACCAGTACATCGCCACTCGCACGCCAAAGCTGCTGCGTCCCGGTCAGATGAATTACTGGTCGAACACGCCCAAGTTCCATGTCAGCCTGATGAAGGCATGGTGGGGCCCGGCCGCAACTGCTGAAAACAACTGGGCGTTCGACTATCTGCCCAAGTTGGACAAGCAGTACGACATGCTGCAGATCTTCGAGATGATGACGCAGGGCAAGGTCAACGGCTATATCGCTCAAGGCTTCAACCCCTTGGCGGCTCTGGCCAACAGCAACAGCGTGCGCGACGGTCTCAAGAAGCTGAAGTTCCTGGTCATCATGGATCCGCTGGTTACGGAAACTTCGGAATTCTGGAAGAACCACGGCGAATTCAACGACGTGGACTCGGCTTCGATTCAAACCGAGGTGTTCCGCCTGCCAACCACTTGCTTCGCTGAAGAAGACGGTGCCGTGGTCAGTTCCTCGCGCGTGCTGCAGTGGCACTGGAAAGCTGCCGAGCCCCCAGGAGAGGCCAAGACCGACATTGCCATCATGTCCGGTCTGCACCTGCGCCTGAAGGCTCTCTATCAGAAGGACGGCGGCAAGTTCTCCGAGCCCATCACCAATCTGTACTGGCCTTATGCCGAAGCCGATCACCCCTCTTCCGAGGAAGTGGCCAAGGAATACAACGGTCGTGCGCTGGTGGATCTGTTCGATCCCAAGGACCCCACCAAGCTCATCCGCAAGGCCGGCGAGCAGTTGGCGGGCTTTGGCGAAATGCGCGATGACGGCACCACCCTGGGTGGCTGCTGGATCTGGGCTGGCAGCTGGACCTCTTCCGGCAACCAGATGGCTCGTCGTGACAACAGCGATCCCACAGGCATAGGCAACACGCTGAACTGGGCCTGGGCCTGGCCTGCGAATCGCCGCGTGCTTTACAACCGCGCGTCTTGCGACCGCCAGGGCAAGCCCTTCAACCCCGAACGCGTGCTGATCAAGTGGAACGGCAAGCAGTGGGGTGGAGCGGACGTGCCGGACGTGGCCGTGGGCCTGGATCCCGAGGTGATCAATCCCTTCATCATGAACCCCGAAGGGGTGGCCCGTCTGTTTGCCCGCAAGGGCATGGCAGAAGGTCCGTTCCCCACGCACTACGAGGCGTTTGACAACCCGCTGGGCTACAACCCCATGTACCCCAACAACAAGCAGGCCGTCATCAGCCCCGTGATGCGCATCCTGGCAACTGCCAAGGACACGCAGGGCGACCCCAAGGACTACCCGCATGTAGGCACGACCTACCGCCTGACCGAGCACTTCCATTACTGGACCAAGCATGTTCAGCTGAACAACATCGTTCAGCCCGAGCAGTTCGTGGAAATCGGCGAGGCACTGGGCAAGGAACTGGGCATAGAGACCGGCCAGAAGGTCAAGGTTTCGTCCAAGCGCGGTTTCGTGAAGGCGGTTGCCGTGGTGACCAAGCGCATCAAGCCCATGAAGATCGATGGCAAGACCATCCATCATGTGGGTGTGCCTATTCACTGGGGCTTCTCCACGACGGGACGCAAGGGCTATCTGGCGAACAACCTGACAGCCTCCGTGGGTGACGGTAACAGCTTGACCCCTGAATCCAAGACCTTCCTCGTGAAGGTGGAAAAGATCTAAGGAGCCACGCTGATGTCCTCAACCATGTCTCTCGATATCAAACGCCGCTCGGCCACGACGACCCCCGCACCCAGCGCACGCGGTGCGCACGCGGGGGAAGTCGCCAAGCTGATCGACGTCTCCAAATGCATTGGCTGCAAGGCTTGCCAGACCGCCTGCATGGAGTGGAACGACCTTCGCGACGAAATCGGCACGGTTGCCGCAGGCGTCTACGACAACCCGACGGATCTGACGTCGGAGTCTTGGACCGTGATGCGCTTTGCCGAGTACGAAAACGAAGCCACAGGCAACCTGGAGTGGCTGATCCGCAAGGACGGCTGCATGCACTGCGAAGACCCGGGCTGCCTGAAGGCCTGTCCCTCGCCTGGCGCCATCGTCCAATATGCCAACGGCATCGTGGACTTCCAGCAAGACCAGTGCGTGGGCTGCGGCTACTGCGTCACGGGCTGCCCCTTCAACATTCCGCGCATCTCCAAGAAGGACAACAAGGCGTACAAGTGCACCTTGTGTTCGGATCGCGTGGCTGTTGGCCAGGAGCCCGCCTGCGTCAAGACCTGCCCCACGGGCGCTATCCAGTTTGGCACCAAGGAAGCCATGCAGGAGCAAGCGTCCCGCCGTGTCGTGGACCTCAAGGAACGCGGCTACGAAAAAGCAGGCCTCTACGACCCGCAAGGCGTGGGCGGCACGCACGTGATGTACGTTCTGCATCACGCGGACAAACCTTCGCTGTACAAGGGCCTGCCGGACGATCCGTCCATCAGCCCCATGGTGTCGCTGTGGAAGGGTGTAGCCAAGCCTCTGGCCATGGCCGCACTGGGTGCAGCCGCAATCGGCAGCCTGTTCCACTACATCACCAAGGGACCCAACGACGTGTCCAAGGACCTTGAGGATGAAATGGAACGCAAGGACGCCGAAGCGCTGAACAAGGAGAACGGCAAATGAAACGCAATCCTCGCGACCTCGTGCGCTACAACGCATCGGAGCGCGCCAACCACTGGGTGGTAGGCATTTGCTTCATCTTGCTGGCCCTGTCTGGTCTGGCGTTCTTTCACCCGGCCTTCTTCTGGTTGACCAATCTGTTCGGTGGCGGTCCCTGGACCCGCATCCTGCACCCCTACATCGGGGTTGTCATGGGCGCATTCTTCGTCATCATGGCCTGCCGTTTTGCCAAGCTCAACATCGTTGAGCCGCGCGACATCGAATGGCTCAAGAACGTCAACAAGATGATCGATGGCGACGACCACGACATGCCCGAACAGGGCAAATACAACGGTGGTCAGAAGCTGTTGTTCTGGGGCCTGGTAATCGGCATGCTGCTGATCGTGATCACCGGCTTTCTGATGTGGCGCGCCTGGTGGACATTGCCGGTCAACGTGGTGCGAGCGGCCTCGGTGGTTCACGCCATCGCTGCCGTGTGGATGATCGGCCTGATCATCATGCACGTGTATGCCGCCATCTGGACTCGTGGCACCATTCGCGCCATGCTTTATGGCACAGTAACGCGAGCCTGGGCCAAGCAACACCACCGCGGCTGGTACCGCAAGATGACGGGTGACAACGACTAAGGTTTTTAGTCCTCTCCCCTAACAACCCAGCCGCCAAGCGTTTATCGGCGCTCGGCGGCTGATTCATTTGGAAACCCTGTCAATGCAACGCATTCTTCAACCCGGTGAAATCGAAGCACTGGATCACACCAGCTTTCCCCGCATCTTGCTGCCCCAGGTAAGCAGTCTGTTCGCCGAACGCGCTGCACGCCTGCGCCAGCTGGCCAACGGCAATCCCATTGCAGACTATCTGCTGTTTGTGGCCCAGATCATGGATGCGCAGCACAAGGCTGCCGCCACCATCGAGATATCTGCGCCCGATGCCGAACTCATGGCGCGTGCTCAGGAGCACTCCATGCCCCTGCTGCCCGCAGTGGACACCATCGATCCCGCCTGGCAAGCCGTACTGGACAATATGCTCGACACGCTGCAGGGTAGCGAAGGCCTGCCTGCACCGCTGCAGCCCCTGCTCAAGGAGCTGCGTGCACTGACTCCCGAGACCCGTGCAGACATTGCCAAAAAGCTGTTGCAAAAGGAAGTCGCCGCCCGCCACGTGGGCATGGCACCCTTCATCATGGCTGCGCTGCAAGTGACCTTTGCCAAGCGCTCGGCCAGTCTCAGTGGCCGCGACGTTCCCTACACCGACCCCGCTAGCATCTGCCCCGTCTGCGCCAGCGAGCCTGTGGCCAGCGTCATCCGCATTGGCGGCAAAGTGGCCGGTCACCGTTACGCTCATTGCGGCACCTGTGCCTGCGAATGGCATATGGTTCGCGTCAAGTGCACGCACTGCGAATCGACCAAGGGCATCCACTACCAGGGCATTGACGGTTCGGGCGAAGAAGTTCTGGCCGAGACATGCGACGAATGCGGCAGCTACCGCAAGATCGTGAATCAGGAAAAGAACCCCATGGTCGAACCTCTCGTCGACGATCTGGCCAGCCTGATGCTGGATCTGCTGATGAGCGAGACCCAGTTCCAGCGCGCCAGCGCCAATCCTCTGTTGTTTGTGGCCGTGGCCGAAGAGCAGCAAGGCGAGGCCGATCACGAACTGGTGGACCCTGCGGCGTAAACCTGCCGGCTCCAACCGCCACCATAATGAAGGCGGCAGGAACTCCTGCCGCCTTTTTCATTTTTTGACGACCCGACACACCTTGGCCATGAGCAATACCGCAGCGACCGCCCCTGAAATTTCGCACCCATCTCAGCTTCCCGCCGTGGACAAGGTCTTGCTCGCGATCGAGATGCAGGTGCTGCGCGAGTCCTACGGCCTCGATGCCTGCACCAAGGCAGTCCGCGATGTGCTGACGGGGTTGCGCCAGCAGCTCCTGGGTTTTGCCGATCAGCCTGGCCAGAGCGTGCAGGCCGACATCGCCAGCATCGTGCAAGCTGCGCAGCGCCAGCTTCAGGCCCGGTTTGCGCCACGCCTGCAAGCCGTCTTCAATCTCACCGGCACGGTGCTGCACACCAACCTGGGCCGCGCATTGCTGCCGCAGGCCGCGATCGATGCCGTGGTACAGGCCATGAACTCCCCGGCCAACCTGGAATATGACCTTGAAGATGGCGGTCGCGGCGATCGCGACGATCTGGTCGAGTCGCTGATCTGCGAGCTGACCGGCGCTGAAGCCGCCACCGTTGTCAACAACAACGCCGCAGCCGTGCTGCTGGTGCTGTCCACCATGGCCACGGGCAGGGAAGTCGTGGTCTCGCGCGGCGAGCTGGTGGAAATCGGCGGCGCCTTCCGCATTCCCGATGTCATGACCCGCGCCGGCGCCAGGCTCGTCGAGGTCGGCACCACCAACCGCACGCATGAGAAAGACTATGCAGAGGCCATAGACGAGAACACGGCCGCGCTCATGAAGGTGCACTGCAGCAACTACGCCATCACCGGCTTTACCAAGGCGGTGAGCGACGCCGATGTCGCCCGCATTGCGCACGACAGCAATCTGCCGATGATTGTGGACCTGGGCAGCGGCACGCTGATCGACATGCGCGACTGGGGCCTGCCCTATGAAGTCACGGTGCGCGAGACGGTCGAGTCCGGTGCCGACATCGTCACCTTCAGTGGCGACAAGCTCCTGGGCGGCCCGCAGGCCGGCATCATCGTCGGCAAAAAGGAGCTGATCACCCAGATCAAGAAGAACCCGCTCAAACGCGCGCTGCGTGTGGGCAAGATCACCCTGGCGGCACTGGAGCCCACGCTGCGCCTGTATCTGAACCCTGAAAAGCTCGCCCAGGAGTTGACCACGCTGCGCCTGTTCACGCGCCAGGCCGCCGACATGCAGATCCAGGCCGAGCAGCTGCAGCCTCTGCTGCAGCAGGCACTGGGCCAGGACTATGTGGTGGAGATCGCGGCCATGAACAGCCAGATCGGCAGCGGCGCCCTGCCCGTGGAAAATCTGCCCAGCTTCGGCCTCAGGATTTATCCGGCCAGCGGCAAGCATGCGGGTCGCCAGCTGACCCGGCTCGAAGCGCGCTTTCGCGCCCTGCCCCGGCCCGTGATCGGGCGGCTGCATGACGATGCGTTGTGGCTGGATCTGCGCTGTCTCGAACACCCGGCGCAGGCCCTGTTTGCCGCGCAGCTGCCGCAGCTGGCCTGAGGCAGTCCCATGGCCCCGGCCCCTGGAATTTATACAAAAACACCTTGCATCGCTTGATACACAAGCGCCAGCAGCCAACAAAACTACAAGCACACCATGATCATCGGAACCGCAGGCCATATCGACCACGGCAAAACCACGCTGGTGCGTGCGCTCACGGGCGTGGAAACCGACCGTCTCAAGGAAGAGAAAGCCCGCGGCATCTCCATAGAGCTCGGTTATGCCTACAGCCCGTTGCCCAACGGCGATGTGCTGGGCATCATCGACGTGCCGGGCCACGAGAAATTCGTCCACACCATGGCCGCCGGAGCCGTGGGCATTGACCACGCCCTGCTGGTCGTGGCTGCCGACGACGGCGTCATGCCCCAGACCCTGGAGCATCTGGAAATTCTGCAGCTGCTGGGTGTCAGGCGTGGCAGCGTGGCGCTGACCAAGGTCGATCGCGTGCTGCCGCAGCGCATTGCCGACGTGCATCGCGAAATCAACGCCATTCTCGGCGTCACTGCACTGGCCGACAGCCCCATCTTCGAGACCAATGCCGCAGAACCCGGCAATGCCGGCGTAAAGGCCTTGCGCGAACATCTGCAGGTGCAGGCCCAGATGATGCAGGCGCGTCCCCGAGACGGACTGTTCCGGCTCGCCGTGGACCGCGTCTTCACGCTGCCGGGCCAGGGCACGGTGGTCACGGGCACGGTCTTCAATGGCCAGGTGCGAGTGGGCGACACGCTGGCGCATTCGACCAGCGGTCAGGCCGTGCGCGTGCGCAGCATTCATGCACAGAACCAGAGCAGCGACAGCGGCGTCGCCGGCCAGCGCTGCGCACTCAATCTGGCGGGCATAGGCAAGGACGAGATCGAACGCGGCGACTGGATCATGGACCCACGCCTGCTGCAGGCCACGGACCGCCTCGACATTCATCTGCACCTGCTCGGCGAAGCGCCCTTGCTGGCCCAGTGGACGCCAGTCCATGTGCACCTGGGCACCAAGCGCACCACGGGCCATGTGGCGCTGCTGCAGGACGAGGCCATAGAGCCCAGCACCGAGGCCCGCGTGCAGTTGGTGCTCGATGCGCCGGTCTTTGCCCTGCCCGGCGACCGCCTGATTCTGCGCAACGCCCAGGCCAGCCGCACCATCGCCGGCGGCATGGTGCTCGACCCCTATGCCCCGAGCCGCAAGCGCCGCAGCGCAGAGCGCATGGCCTACCTCGACGCCATGGAGCAGCTAATCGCCCGCAACGACTTCAGACCGCTGATCGCACAGGCCCCGCACGGCATTGCGCGTTCGCAGCTGGTGCGTCTGAGCGGCCATGCCTTCCCCGAGGCCAGCCTTGCCGACACCATCCAGTTGCCCATCGCCGGCGGCGATGCCCTGGTGCTTGGCCTGCAGCGCTGGCAGCAGTTGCAGACCCAGGTCATCGACAGCCTGGCGCGCTTTCATGAAAAATCGCCCGACGAGCCCGGCGTCAACGCGGCCAGACTGAGGCGCATGGCCTTGCCCGGCCTGCAGCAAGGCAGCTACGACGCGCTCTATCAGGGCCTGGTCGATGCCCTGCTCAACAGCCAGTTGCTAGCCAGCACCGGCGCCTGGCTGCATTTGCCGCAGCACAGCGTGCAGCTGAGCAGCGCCGAGCAGACGCTGGCCGAAAAACTGCTGCCCGCCATTGCTGCAGGCCGCTATGACCCGCCCTGGGTGCGCGATCTGGCGCGCGACCATGCAGCTGGCGAAGAGCTGGTGCGCCAGCTGCTCAAAAAGCTTTCGCGCCAGGGCCAGCTGTTCCAGGTCGTCAAGGATTTGTTCTATGCACCGTCGCGCATGGACGAACTCGCCGCCCTGGTTGCCGACATCGCCAGCCAGCACGCCAGGGGTGAAGTGGAAGCCAGCGCATTCCGCGACGCCACGGGTCTGGGCCGCAAGCGCGCCATCCAGATTCTCGAATTCTTCGACCGAACCGGCTACACGCGCCGCGTGCGCGACGCCCATCTGCTGCGCCCTGATGTTCATTGGAATAGCACGCCACGCTGAGCCTGCAATGAAAATCAGCGGAAATCAGTCCAGATTCCTTATCCCGCTTACGCAACAAGCTATCAAATCAGAATAGAGCCGGATATGCGGCCTTGACGTTCTGTTTGTCATCAGGTGCCGGATTGCTGGCTACAATCACCGTCTTATCTTCTACAAGAGTGGCAACCTCCACTCTTGACTCGAAGGAAGGCAATCGTGCCCGGTGGCGCGGCCGGGCTTCAAACCCGGTGGGGGGCGTCAGCCGCTCCCGGGTTGGTTCGACTCCAGCTGCTTTCCGCCACTCCCCCTCTTTGCATTTCAGACCGCGGCTTCCTGCTCCTGCAGCATTCGCCACATCACCTTGCCGCTGCCGCTCTTGGGCAAAGCCGTCACGAATTGCACCCGACGTGGGGCCTTGTAGACTGCCATATTGTCATGGCACCACTGGATGATCTGCTCTGCCGTCGTCGCCTCATGGCCGGCACGCAGCACGACCACAGCCTTGACGGTCTCGCCGCGATAGGCATCCTTGGCGGAGATCACGCAGGCCTCCTGAATCGCGGGATGGCGGAACATCAGCGACTCCACCTCGGCCGGCCACACCTTGAAGCCGCTGGCATTGATCATGCGCTTGAGCCGGTCGGTGATGAAAAAGTAGCCATCCTCATCCACGCGCCCCAGGTCGCCGGTGCGGAAAAAGCGCTTGCCATCAAGCTCCATAAAGCTCTGCTCGGTCGCCTCGGGGCGCTGCCAGTAGCCTTCGAACACCTCGGGACCGTTGACCACGATCTCGCCCTGCTCTCCTTGGGCCACCTCTTCCAGCGTGTCGGGGCTGATCACGCGCGCATCGGTACTCATGAAGGGAATGCCCAGGCATTGCTGCTTGGGATGGTCGGGCGGATTACTGTGCGAAGGTGCGGCGGTTTCGGTCAGGCCATAGCCCTCGCAAAAACGCAGCCCGTACTGCTCGAGCAGTCGCTGGGCCACGGCCTGGGGCATGGCGGCGCCGCCGCCGCCGATGTATTTGAGGCTGGAGAGATCGAAGGACGCAAAGTTGGGACTGGCCAGCAGATCGATCACCATGGTCGGGATATTGGTCCAGCTCGTGACCTGATAGTGCGAGATCAGGCGCCCTGCCAGTTCACGCTCCCAGCGCGGCATGATGATCAGTGTCGCCCCCATGTAGATGGCACTGTGCAGCACGGACACCATGCCCGTGATGTGAAACATGGGCACGACGGCGAGCACCACGTTCTCGCTGCTGCCCGTGCCCCACATCGCGCCGGAAACGGCATTGTGGTTGATGCTGCGGTGCAGGTGCATGCAGCCCTTGGGCTGGCCCGTGGTGCCGCTGGTATAGGGCAGCAATGCCAGGTCGTCACGACCCGCAGTATGCGGCGGCGGCAGCTCGCTGCAGGCCAGCGCCTGCGTCCATGCATGGACCTGGCCGTGGTTCAAGCTGGCAGGCTCGCGCTCGCCCAGCAGCCAGTTGCGCCAGGCTTCGGGCGGCGCATCCGGCCCCTGCACATCGGCATCAAAGCCGTCGGTGAACCGTGTCACCAGCAAGTGCTGCAGCGCCTCGGAGGGTTCCAGTGCATTGCTGGCCTTGGCCAGCTCCGGCGCCAGATCGGCCGTGGTGATGGCCACCTTGGCGCCCGAATCCGTGATGTAGTGCTTGAGCTCCTCTGCCGTATTCATGGGATTGACCGGCACCACCACCGCATTGGCGCGAAAGATGGCGTAATGCGCCAGCACCAACTGGGAGCTGTTTTGCATCAGCACGATGACGCGGTCGCCTTTTTTCACGCCCAGGCCATGCAGATAGGCAGCCATGCGCTCCGTGCCCTCGCACAGCTGCTTATAGGTCGTGGTGCGCCCCAGAAACACCAGCGCGGCCTTGTCCGGGTAGCGCCTGGCATTGATAGCAAGGTTTTCCCAGACGCTAGTTGCTGGAACGGTGATGGAATATGGTAGCCGATTAGGCCAAAACTTGTGGTGAGCGGGCATGAGTCAGGCAATCAGAAAAGCGTATACATAGTCCGGGTGGACTAATCAATCCGCAAGACTAGGCCTGCAACCTCGGCCCGGCATCCGGGATGCCCCCAACAGTCGGTCACGCAGGTGACGACTGGTGCGGCCTGGCGCGGCTCGCCCTGCTCCGGCTCTGCGCTATGGCTTACCATGCGCAAATGCCTCATGAATCACGCCTGCAGCAGTCGCTGCGCCAGCTACTCGCCAGCCAGCGCACCGCCGCCCTGGCCGTACAGCCGCAGGCCGGCTCTTCAGCGCCCGGATATCTTCCGGCCCCGGGCCTGTCTCTGGTGCCATGGGCCTGGAATGGCGAATTCAGCTGTCTGGTACTGCATGTCAGCGCGCTGGCCAGCCACACACAGGCCATGGAGCGGCATCCCGCCGTCAGCCTGCTGATGAGCAGGCCAGAGTCCGCTGGCGAAGCCGTGCATGCGCTGGAGCGCATCAGCATCCAGGGCGTGGCATCCACTCCGCCACGCGACAGCGGCCTGTGGCAAGGCGCCCGGGCCAGCTATCTGGAGCGCTTTCCCGAAGCCGAGCCCATGACGGCTCTGGGCGACTTTCGTTTTGTCTGCATCACGCCGCAAAGCGGCAGGCATGTCGCAGGGTTCGGCGCGGCGCGCGATGTGGACGAGCACGATCTGATAGCCGCACTCAACCCGGCTGCCTAGCCTTTGCTGACCCGGCCCAACCTGGATTGGCCAGCTTGAGCCTGGAACACATGCTCGGCAATCAGGCACATGCAGGCCAGAGGCTGGCCCTGCACGAGGGCCTGAACATGGTCCTGCCAGATCTGCCCCTGCTGCTCCACGCTTGCGTCCAGAAAGCACTGCAGCATCTGCTGCGGATCTGCACAGACCCGATAGTGATAGGGGTCGCGCCGCAGGCATGCCGCGCGCAGATGCAGGCCGAACGCCTCCCACGTCACCGCTCGGCCTTGCAGACGCTGCCACTGATGCAGCAGCTCATGGGCAAAGACGCCTGCCACCACAGGGTGGGCAAGCCGCAGCGGCCGATGCGGGTCAGCCTGCTCAAAAAAGCTGCGCGGCAGATAGATGCGCCCGCCCCCCAGGGACAGCGCCCGCCTGGTATCGCCCAGACGCCGCACATGCAGACGCATGCCGGGCAGCAGCTCATCCAGCGCAGTGCCGAAAAGCCGCTGCACGAATCCGGTCTCGACCGGCATCAGCCTTCGCCGCCAGAACATCATGCAACAGGGCGCGCGCAAGGAGGATTACGCATATCGGAGACTCCCGGCACGCGCTAGAACTCGAAGACCTGGCCGGGCTGCGGAACCTGCACCGAGAAATGCAGGCGCTCGTGCAGCAGCGCGGCCAAGGCCCGGGATGCCTGCGGCTCCCCATGCACCACAAAGGTCTGCTGCGGCGGGCGGGTGAACGCGGCCGCCCAGTCCAGCAGGGCCTGCTGGTCGGCATGGGCCGAAAAGCCGCCCAGGGTATGGATGCCGGCACGGACCTCGACTTCATCGCCGAGCAGGCGCACCAGCCTGGCACCGTCGACCAGTCTGCGCCCCAGCGAACCTTCGGCCTGAAAGCCGCAGATCACCACGGCACACTCGGGCCTGGAGAGATTGTTCTTCAGATGATGCAGCACCCGCCCCGCATCGCACATGCCGCTGGCCGAGATGATGACCGCGCCGCTCCTGATGCGGTTGAGCTTGATGGAGTCCTCCACATCGCTGATGAAATGAATGTGCGGCGACTCCTTGAGTCTTTTGACGCTGCCCAGCAACTGCCTGGCCTCCTCGTCGAACACGCCGAAGTGCCGCAGCGTGATGTCCGTGGCCGCCACCGCCATGGGTGAATCCACAAATATCTCTACCGGCGGCAGACGCTGCTGCTGGATCAGCTGCAGAAAGTGATAGAGCAGCTCCTGCGTGCGCCCCACGGCAAATGCCGGGATGACCACATTGCCATGGGGAACCGTGCGCGTGACCACATCGACCAGCTCCTCCAGGGTATCGCCCGTGCTCCTGTGCTGCCGGTCGCCATAGGTGGACTCGATGAGCAGCAGATCGGCATCCATGATCGGCGTGGGGTCGCGCAGGATCACCCGCCCCGGCTGGCCCAGATCGCCGCTGGCCACCAGCTTGCGCGAGCCGCCATGACCATCTGCCAGCCACAGCTCCACAATGGCCGAGCCCAGAATATGCCCGGCATCCTGAAAACATACTGTCACCGCAGGATGAGGTTCGAAGCTGTGGCGATAAGGCATGGCCTGGACCTGCTCCAGCGTGCTCGCCACATGGGCCAGCGAGTACAGAGGAACCGCCGGCTCTCGCTCGCGCCGCTTGCCTTCGCGCTGACGCCGCGCCGCCCGCTCGGCATCCATCATCTGGATATGGGCACTGTCCTTGAGCAGGACTTCGAGCAGGTCCTTGGTGGCCAGAGTGACATAGATAGGGCCCTTGAAGCCCTGAGCCACGAGCTTGGGCAGCAGGCCACTGTGATCGATGTGCGCGTGGGTCAGAACGACGAAGTCCAGGCCCTCGGCATCAAAGGCAAAGGCTTGCTGGTTGTGCTCGTCAGCCTCGCGGCCGCCCTGGGCCATGCCGCAGTCGATCAGAAAGCGACACCCATGCGCCTCGACCAGAAAGCAGGAGCCCGTAACCGACTGCGCCGCACCGTGAAAAGTGATGTTCATGAAGCACCCATTGACGATCCACATGGACCGTCAATGAATCTAGCACCACTGGCACCTGCGTTTCCAGAGCCTCAAGTCTTGCCTTGACGCCCATCAAATCAACCGAAACCATAGCGACCACGTGCGGGCTGCGTCGATTGCCCGCACCAACGGCTCGCTGCCGTCTCCGGCTTTTCCAATACATGCCCTCCTGAGCTGCTGCGTCATTGGAGATGGGGTGCCCTGCCGCGTCACTCTGTTACGAGCTAGGTGCCCCGCGCCCTCGGCGGTACTAGCTGCCTCGGCTACGGCCCCCGGCATCCACATAGGCGCCTGACTCGAACAGGTGGGCCTCTGCCCTCTCAATGCGGTCGATGACCGGCTTGCCCGCGCGACTGACCAGTAGTTCCAGCAGCGACTCTGTCAATGCCATCCCCGAGGTAATCGATGGAAAAAATGAAGGACTCTGTGTCGAAAAAAGCAACGTCACATCCGCCAAAAGCGACAGCGGCGAGGCATCGCTATCGGTAATGGCAATTACTTTGCAGCCAGCACGCTTGCCTGCTTCCACCACCTGCAGCACCTCCCGGGAATAGGGCGCGAAGCTGATGACCAGGAGTGCATCCTCCTCGGTCATGGATCGAGTCTGCATCTCCAGAGAGCCGCCCTGGCCGTCTATGAGATGCACGGAATTTCTGAAAAGCCGATACACATAGACGAAAGAAAACGCGATGGGAAAGCAGGCACGAAACCCCGCTACATGAACATTGGGCGCCGCTTCCAACAAGACGGCCGCATCGTTGAGCCCGCTCCTGCTATGACGCTCCGTGGCCTCAAGGTTCGCCTTGTGAACCTGAAATATCTCGCCCGCCAGACCTTGCTCACTGGCGCGCTCCAGCAAAGAGCGGGCCCTGTCGCCATAGGCTTCCCGACCCAAGCCCATCTCCTGCGCAATCGCCTGCTTGAGTTCCGGCCAGCCGGCAAATCCTAGCTGCTGAGCAAATCGCACCAGCGTCGCCGGACGTGCATCCGCACTGATACCCACGGTGCGCATCGAACTGGTGACCACTTCGTTGGGATGGTCCAGCACGTATTTCGCAATCCGCTGCAGAGCTGGACTCAGTGAGTTGAAGCGGCCTCGCAGCTCGTCTTTGACAGTCATGGTTGAAGACTCAATCGAAAGCTTTCCTCGCCAGATGCTTGGCTGGAAAGCTTATGGAACAAATGTTCCCAAAGCATACAACTCAGCAAAATACCTCTTGACGAAACATTTGTTCCATTAAATACTTTTAATAGAACATTAGTTCCAAAACACAGCAACGCCTCCAAGCACCCGTATCAGCTTTCGGAATCTTCCACATGACGCACGTCTTTCACCGCCATCTGCGAACCGCCCCACCCGTTGCCGTATCGGCTCACGGCATGCGAATTCAGGATGCCAGCGGCCATAGCTACCTGGACGCATCCGGGGGCGCAGCCGTTTCATCACTGGGCCACGGACATCCAGACGTGATTGCGGCGATGCACGCCCAGATCGACCAGCTCCCTTATGCGCATACCAGTTTCTTCAGCTCTCGGCCGGCCGAGGAACTCGCAGACGAGCTCATCCGCACAGCGCCTGAAGGCATGAGCCATGTGTATCTGGTCAGCGGTGGCTCCGAGGCTGTGGAATCCGCATTGAAGATGGCACGCCAGTACTTTGTGGAAATCGGAGAGCCTGAGCGCACACATTTCATTGCCCGGCGACAGAGCTACCACGGCAATACCCTGGGTGCTCTGGCCGTCGGCGGAAACGAATGGCGCCGCGCCCCTTTCGCTCCCATTCTGGTACCTGCCACGCATGTGGCGCCTTGCTACCCGTATCGCGAACAACGCGCCGAAGAAACTCCCGAGCAATATGGACAACGGCTGGCGCAAGAGTTGGATACGGCCATCCTCGCCCAAGGTCCGGGGCGAGTCATCGCCTTTGTGGCAGAGACCGTGGGCGGAGCAACGGCAGGCGTGTTGACTCCGGTACCTGGCTACTTCAAGGCCGTGCGCGAAGTCTGCGACCGCCATGGCGTGCTTCTCATCCTCGATGAAGTAATGTGCGGCATGGGACGGACCGGGACTCTGCATGCCTGCGAGCAGGAAGGCATCAGCCCGGACCTGATGACCGTCGCGAAGGGACTGGGAGGCGGCTATCAGGCCATAGGCGCGGTGCTTGCAAAAAAGCACATTGTTGACGCCATGTCTTTCGGCAGCGGCTTCTTCCAGCACGGGCACACCTATCTAGGACACCCCGTCGCCTGTGCTGCGGCGCTTGCCGTCCAGCGGGTCATCCACCGGGACGGACTTCTGGCCAAGGTGCAGGAGGACGGCGCCTTCTTCGGTGCGCTGCTGCGCGAAACCTTCGCCGACCACCCTCACGTGGGGGACGTGCGCGGTCGTGGCTTCTTCTGGGGCATTGAGCTGGTTGCAGACAAAGCCGAGAAACGCCCCTTCAACCCGGCGCTCAAGGTCAATGCAAATCTCAAGAAGGACGCCATGGCGCGGGGCCTGCTGTGCTATCCGTTCGGAGGCACTGTCGATGGAGTCAACGGAGACCATGTGCTGCTTGCACCGCCCTATATCGCCAGCCGCGATGAGCTCAAGACCATTGCCAGTCTGTTGGCAGAGTCCGTGGACGCCATCACCCGGCAAGCCGCCATCGCGGCCTGAAGACTCCCACTCCCCGTTCTCAACCCCACTCTCTCATTCAGGAATACCATGCGCTTGTCTATCCGAAACGTCGCGGCTGCTGCCATGATGGCCACTGCTCTTGTCCCCGCACTGGATGCCCTCGCACAGGAGTCGCCTACTTTGAAAAAGATCAAGGAGAGCGGGACTATCACCCTGGGTCACCGCGAGGCCTCCTTCGGATTCTCATACATCTCCGATACCGCCACCCCCATCGGCTACAGCCTCGACATCTGCATGAAAATTGTGGACGCCATCAAGGCCGAGCTGAAACAGCCCAAAATCGATATCAAGTACCAGGTGGTGACGTCGCAGAACCGCATCCCTCTTGTGACGAACGGGACGGTCGACCTTGAGTGCGGCTCCACGACCAATTTGGTAGAACGCCAGAAGGACGTGGCATTTTCTCCGGACATCTTCCGATACAACGTGCGCATGGCAGTCAAGGCCAGCTCAGGCATCAAGAGCATTGCTGACTTGCAAGGCAAGTCGGTTGTCACCACCGCAGGCACGACTTCGTTCCGACTCCTGCGTGAAACCAACCGTGGCAAGGTGCTGGAGGTCACACAATTGTCCGGGAAAGACCATCTCGACTCCTTTCTGCTGCTGAATTCGGGCCGCGCAGCCGCCTTCGTGCTCGACGACATCTTGTTGGCAGGTCTTATCGCGAACACCCAGAACCCGAAGGAATTCATCATCACGGGTGAAAACCTGCGCACAGAAAATCAGTCTCTGATGCTGCGCAAGGACGACCCGCAGTTCAAGGCGCTGGTAGACCGCGTGGTGGTCGGAATGATGAAATCAGGCGAAATGGAGACACTCTACAAAAAGTGGTTCATGTCGCCGATTCCACCGAAGGGGACCAACATCAACTACCCACTCAATGCAGAAACCAGAGAAGGCTTCGAGAACCCTTCTTCAAAGGGCATCTGACATCCTCGAACTTCCAGGCACCAACATATGACTCGGATTGCTCTCATTCACGCCCTTAGCCATTCGGTCGAGCCCATCAACGCCGCATTCGACCGAGACTGGCCGCAAGCCGTTCGCATGAACCTGCTGGACGACAGCCTGTCGGCAGACCTCGCACGAAGCAGCCACGGACTCGACACAGCCATGCACAGGCGCTTCGAGGTCCTGGCCGACTACGCAGTGGGCACGGGTGCCCAGGCTATTCTCTTCACCTGTTCGGCATTCGGACCCTGCATCGATGCGGTCGCTGCGCGGCATGCCGACCTCCCGGTGCTTCGGCCCAATGAGGCCATGGTGGCCGAAGCACTGCGACAGCCCGGAAAAATTGGACTCATCGCGACTTTTGCTCCCACGCTGAAGTCGATGCCGCCCGAGTTCGGTCCGGATGCCGACCTCGTTCTGGCTCTGGCCGAAGGCGCGTTGCAGGCCATGAATGCGGGAGACCTGGCCCGCCACGACGCGCTCATTGCAGCCCAAGCCGCTCGATTGAGAGACGAAGGATGTACCCGTATCGCTCTGGCGCAGTTCAGCATGGCAAGAGCCAGGGCGGTTTGCGAGCAAGCGTCGAACCTGCCGGTACTCACCACGGTAGATAGCGCGGTACGCGCACTGAGGACTGCGCTTTGCAATCCGGTCACCACGTGGGGATAGGCTAGAGCCCGCCTCTTAGCGGCCGAAGACCTTTGTGCCGAGCTTCATCACTCAACGCAGAGAGGCAGCTGCCGACAGCGGTAGACGCGGGCCGGCACAGAGCCTGCGATGATGCTGCATCTGGGCCCAGCTCAGGCCTGCCCGGAACAGGCCCCTCCTCATCCGCGAGCCGCAGGCGGCTCACCGCTATCCCAGCCTCCGCCCAGCGCACGAATCAGCGCCACTGTGGCCGTGTACTGCGCGGTGCGCACCTGCAGGGCCTGGCGCCGGTTGCGCAACTCGTTGCGGCGTGCATCGAGCAGCTCCAGCTGGCTCACCAGACCGTTGCGGTAGCGCACGTCCGAGAGATGGGTGGCGCGCTCGGAAGACTGCACGGCCTGCCCCAGCACATGGGCCTGACCCGAGAGAAGACGCAAGGCACTGAGCTGATCCTCCACATCCCGAAAGGCCGCGAGCACCTGGCCGCGCTGGGCGGCCACGGCTGCCTCCAGACGCGCACGGGCGCCCTCTTCCTGCGCTGCGCGCTGGCCGCCGTCGAAGATGGGCAGGGACAGCAAGGCGCCTATGCCCCAGGAGCGTGCCGACCACTTGAACAGATCGCCCAGCTCCGGCGAGGCATAGCCGCCATTGCCCGTGAGCGTGATGGCCGGAAACCATGCAGCCTGCGCCACGCCCACGCGCGCCTGGGCAGCCAGCACCGAAGCCTGGGCCGCCGACACATCGGGGCGGCGCGCCAGCACCGTCGCAGGCACGCCTGCCGGAATCACAGGCAGCGTTGCCAGCACAGGCTGTGCAGCCAGCGTGAAGCCAGTGGCGACATCGCCGACCAGCACGGCCAGCGCATGCGTGAGGGCCGCCTGCTGGCGCTCCAGCGCCAGCGTCTCGGCCTCGGTGGCCGAAACCTCGGTCTGCATGCGCGCCACATCCAGCTCTGCCGCATCGCCGGCCCGGAAGCGCTTCTCGATCAGTGTCAAGGTCTCGCGATAGGCCACCAGACTCTGCTCGACCAGCTGGCGTTCGGTCTGCAGCGAACGCAGCTGCAGATAAGTCTGCGCTACATCAGCCTGCACCATCAGGCGCGTGCTCTGCAGCAGTGCTTCGCGTGCATTGGCATCCTCGCGTGCCGCTTCGCTGGCCCGCGACAGCCTGCCGAACAGATCCGCTTCGTAAGAGAAGTTCAAGCCGGCCGTGACCAGGGTTGCGGGTTGCATGCCGCTCGCGGTGCTCAGCCCGGCCTGGCGCACAGCGCCGCCCGAGGCCCCGATCTGCGGCTGCCGCTGGGCATCGGCCGAGCGCAGCAAAGCGCGGGCTTCAGCTAGGCGTGCCGCAGCGGTCTGCACATCGGCATTGGCTTCACCCGCGCGCTCCACCAGAGCGCTGAGTTCGGCGTCGGCAAATACCAGCCACCAGGCACCGCGCGGCTGAGCCTCGGCCGGGGCAGCCTGCGTCCAGCCCGCGGCTGCGGCCTGGGCGCTGAAGCTTGCTGGCACGGCAACGCCGGCATGCTCGGCCACCGTGGGCGGTGCGCTGGCGCAGCCTGCCAGCACCAAAGCTGCCGTCAGCACGCTCAGGGACGGCATCAGGGATCGAATGCCTTGCATCGTTTTCATATCGGAATCCATGGTTGATTGGGCTTATTCGTCATGGCCGCGCGGCGCAGCAGGCATGGGCAGGGCCGAGGCGCCGTGACCCGGCTCGCTGATCGGCGCCACATGGCTGCCGTGCTGCTGCAGGGGCCGGTTGCCAGCCAGACGACGCAGCACCACATAGAACACCGGCGTGAGGAACAGGCCAAAGGCCGTCACACCGATCATGCCGGCGAACACCGCCACGCCCATGGCGCTGCGCATCTCGGCTCCCGCGCCCGTGGACAGCACCAGGGGCAGCACGCCCATGACAAAGGCCAGCGAGGTCATGAGGATGGGGCGCAGGCGCAGGCGGCTGGCTTCGATGGCGGCCTGCACGGGCGTGCGGCCGGCAAATTCCAGCTCGCGGGCGAACTCCACGATCAGGATGGCGTTCTTGGCCGACAGCCCCACCAGCACGATGAGCCCGATCTGCGTGAACACATTGTTGTCGCCGCCGCTCAGCCACACGCCCGTCATGGCGGCCAGCAGGCCCATGGGCACGATGAGGATGATGGCAATCGGCAGGGTCAGGCTTTCGTACTGCGCCGCCAGCACCAGGAAGACCAGCAGGATGGCGATGGGGAAGACCAGCACGGCGGAATTGCCGGCCAGGATTTCCTGGTAGGTCAGCTCGGTCCACTCGAAGCCTATGCCGGGCGGCAGGGTTTCGGCAGCAATGCGCTCGACGGCGGCCTGTGCCTGGCCCGAGGAGAAGCCGGGCGCGGGCCCGCCATTCACGTCGGCGGCCAGAAAGCCGTTGTAGCGCATGGCGCGTTCTGGCCCGAAGCTGGGTTCGAGCTTCATCAGCGCCGACAGCGGCACCATCTCGCCTGTGGTGGAGCGCACCTTGAGCAGGCCCACGTCTTCGGCACGCGCCCGGTAGGCGGCATCGGCCTGGACGCGCACGCTATAGGTGCGGCCGAACTGGTTGAAGTCGTTGGCGTACAGGCTGCCCAGGTAGATCTGCAGTGTCTCGAAGATATCCGTCACGGGCACGCCGAGCTGGCGCGCCTTGGTTCGGTCGATGGCGGCATAGAGCTGGGGCACGTTGACCTGCCAGCTTGTGAACAGGCCGGCCAGCTCGGGCGTCTGGTAGGCCTTGGCCATGAAGGCCTTCACGGCCGCGTCCATGGCGTCGTAGCCCAGCGAGGCACGGTCCTCGATCTGCAGCTTGAAGCCGCCGGTCGTTCCGAGGCCTGCCACGGGGGGCGGCGGGAACATGGCGATAAAGGCTTCCTGGATGCTGCCAAAGGCCTGGTTGAGCTGGCCCGCCACGGCACCGCCGCTCTGGTCGGCATGCTTGCGCTCGGCAAAGGGCTTGAGCGTGACAAAGACGATGCCCGAGTTGGAGCTGTTGGTGAAGCCGTTGATGGACAGTCCGGGGAACGCGATGGCATCCTCCACATTGGGATTGTTCTTGACGATCTCGCCCATGCGGCGGATCACGTCTTCCGTGCGGTCCAGCGTGGCGCCATCGGGCAACTGGGCAAAACCGACCAGATACTGCTTGTCCTGGGCCGGCACAAAGCCGCCGGGCACCAGCTTGAACAGACCCCAGGTCGCGCCCACCAGCACGGCGTAGATCACCAGCATCAGCGCCTTGCGGCCGATGACGCGCTGCACGCCGCCGCTATAGGCATCCGAGCCGCGACGGAACAAGGCATTGAAGCGGCGAAAGAACCCGCCCAGCACGCGCTCCATGCCGCGTGTCAGCGCGTCCCTGGGCGCATCGTGGCCGCGCAGCAGCAGCGCGGACAGCGCGGGCGACAGGGTCAGCGAGTTGATGGCCGAGATCACCGTCGAGATGGCGATGGTCACCGCGAACTGGCGATAGAACTGGCCCGTCAGGCCGCTGATGAAGGCCAGCGGCACGAACACTGCCACCAGCACCAGGGCGATGGCGATGATGGGCCCGCTCACCTCCTGCATGGCGCGGTAGGTGGCCTGGCGCGGCGACAGCCCGGCCTCGATGTTGCGCTCCACGTTCTCCACCACCACGATGGCGTCGTCCACCACGATGCCGATGGCCAGCACCAGGCCGAATAGGCTCAGCGCATTGATGGAAAAGCCCAGCAGGTGCAGCACGGCAAAGGTACCCACCACCGACACCGGCACGGCCAGCAGCGGAATGATGGATGCGCGCCAGGTCTGCAGGAACAGGATCACCACCACAACGACCAGAGCCACGGCTTCAAGCAGGGTCTGGATCACGGACTTGATGGAAGCCCGCACGAACTGCGTGGGGTCGTAGGCGATGCGGAACTCCACGCCCTCGGGCATGTGCTTTTGCAGCTCGGCCATGGTGGAGCGCACATTGGCCGAGATCTCCAGGGCGTTCGAGCCCGGGGCCTGGAACACGCCCATGCCCACGGCGGGGTCGTTGTTGAGCAGGGAGCGCAGCGAATAATCGGCCGCGCCCAGCTCCAGCCTGGCCACGTCGCGCAAGCGCGTCACCGCGCCGTCAGCACCGGTCTTGACGATGATGTCGCCGAACTCCTCCTCGGTCTGCAAGCGGCCTTGCGCATTGATGGACAGCTGCATGTCAACGCCAGGCAGACCGGGCGAGGCGCCGACCACACCGGCCGCAGCCTGCACGTTCTGGCCGCGGATGGCGGCCACCACGTCGGCGGCCGAGAGACCGCGCTGCGCCACCTTCTGCGGGTCCAGCCAGGCGCGCATGGAATAGTCGCCGCCGCCGAAGATCTGCACCTGGCCTACACCCTTGATGCGCGCCAGGCGGTCCTTGACGTTGAGCACGGCATAGTTGCGCAGATAGTCGATGTCATAGCGGCCGTTGGGCGAGACCATGTGCACGACCATGGTCAGGTCGGGGGCGCTCTTGACCGTGGTGATGCCCAGGCGGCGCACTTCCTCGGGCAGGCGCGGCTCGGCCTGGGAGACGCGGTTTTGCACCAGCTGCTGGGCCTTGTCGGGATCGGTGCCCAGCGCGAAGGTCACGGTCAGCGTCATCACGCCGTCGGTCGTGGCCTGGCTGCCCATATAGAGCATGCCTTCCACGCCGTTGATGGATTCCTCCAGCGGCGTGGCCACGGTTTCGGCAATCACCTTGGGATTGGCGCCCGGGTACTGGGCGCGCACCACCACCGAAGGGGGAGCGACCTCGGGGTATTCCGAGATCGGCAGCGTCCGCATGGCGATCAGCCCTGCGAGAAAGATAAGCACCGACAGCACGCCCGCGAAGATCGGGCGGTCGATGAAAAATCGGGAAAGGTTCATGGTGTCGGAGGATTAAGGGTTCTCAGACCGTAGGTTGCTTGGCGGCGCTGCGGCCATCAGCCAGCTCTGCCTTGGCGTTCATGGGCACGTCCTGAGGCGCGACCACCACGCCTGGGCGCACACGCTGCAGTCCGTTGACGACGATGCGCTCGCCGGCCTTGAGGCCCGAAGTAACCACACGCAGGCCGTCCACCGGCGCGCCCAGTTGCACCTCCCGGTACTCGGCCTTGTTGTCAGCACCAATCACGAGCACGAATTTCTTGCTCTGGTCCGTGCCCACGGCGCGCTCGTTGATGAGCACGGCCTGGGTGGTCTGGGGCTGACCCATGCGAATGCGCGCGAACTGGCCGGCCATGAGCGTGCCGTCCACATTGCCGAACACAGCCCGCACACGCACCGTGCCGCTCTTGGCATCGACCTGGTTGTCTATGAGCTGCAGATGACCCGCATAAGGCGTGCCGCCGCTGGTGCCTACGCCCATCTGCACGGGAATGGTTTCAATCAGCGCACGCGTGCTGCGCCCCTGGCTTGCGCTCTGCAGGCCCTGCAGCGCCTGGGCCACAATCTGCTCGTCGGCGTCGAAACTGGCATACATCGGGTCCACCGACACCAGGGTGGTCAGCACCGGCGCTCCGGCCCCCGAGCTCACAAGATTGCCCACCGTGACCTCGATGCGACCCACGCGCCCGCTCACCGGAGCCTTGACCTGGGTGTAGCCCAGGTTCAGCTTGGCGGTCTGCAGCGCAGCCTGGGCGGCGCGCAGATTCGCATCGGCTTCGCGCCGGGCATTCACGCGCTCGTCGTATTCCTTTTGCGCGATCGCCCGCTCGTCCCACAGACGCGTGGCGCGCTCAGACTCACTTTGGGTATAGGCCATGCGCGCCTTGGCGGCAACGACCTGGGCTTCGGCGCGATCGACTTCTGCCACATAGGGCGCCGGGTCCACGGTGAACAGCAGATCACCGGCCTTGACCAGCGCGCCTTCCTTGAAATGCACGGCCTGCACCGCTCCCGAGACGCGCGGCTGCACATCCACGCGCTGCACGGCTTCAAGGCGGCCGGAGAATTCATTCCACAGCGTTACGTCCTGCTGCAGGACCTGGGCTGCCGAAACCGGCACAGCCGGCGCGGCGGCTTGCGCAGCGGGCGCTTCGGCATGCGATGAGAGGCCCAGCATGGCGGCAGTCGTGGCGATCACGGCAGCAGCGACGCCGACGGCGGCCCACCGGCGGCGGTTGGAGAGTTTGGAGTGCTCGTTCATGGCAATGTCTTTATTCAAGGGTTGAAAGCGGTAGCGGCTCTTTCGGCGGCAGGCAAGACTCATCCCTTCCAGCGCTCAGGCCAGGAATCGAATGAGAAAGAGAAGAAAAAGGCGCAGCCGTGCTGCTTCCGGCCCACGGGGCCGGATCAGGTCAGCGGTCTCAGCAGGGCAAAATCAGCTCAGAGCCGACATCGAGTGGTTTCGAAAAACTGGCGTAGCTGCTCCTGCAGCTGCGCGGCGCAAGGGCAGGACTCGGGCGGCTGCTCCAGCAGCGCCTGCGGCCATTGCCCGGCTTCGGCAAACACATGGCGATGCACGCTCAGGCCGGCAGCTTCCAGGCGCGCGCCATAGTTCAGTGCCTCATCCCGCATGGGATCGGCCTCGCCGACCAGAATCAGCGTCGGCGGCAGTCCCGCGAGACGGCGGGCTCGCGCCGGCACCGCATAGGGGTGCTCCGCATCATGCGGCTCGCCCAGGTACTGGCACCAGCCCGAAGCCCATTTGCATTCGACGGACTCGCCCTGAGCGGCACGCTGCGAAGGCGTGGCCGAGCAAGGGTCCAGCATGGGAGAGATCAGAATCTGCCCGGCCAGCGGCGGCTGCTGCTGATCGCGCGCCATCATGCAGACCCCGGCCGCCAGATTGGCTCCAGCCTCTTCACCGGCCAGATAGAGCGGAGCGCCCTTTCCGGCCAGCTTGCTGCGTTGCTTGTAGGCCCACAGCAGCACCTCGTAGCCCAGCTCCAGCGGACGCGGAAACGGATGCTCGGGTGCCAGCGGATAAGCCAGCGACACCACACAGGCCCCGGCCGCCGCCAGCGAGCTGCCGACGGTGCAACCGTTGTCCAGATCGCCGGCCACAAAGGCGCCGCCATGGAAATGCAGCACCAGCGGGACTACTTCGCCGCGCCGCTTGCCGCCGTATATGCGCACATCGGCCTGTACACCGTCGGCCACGGAGATCGTGGTGTCGGTATGAGGAATCGGCTGCGATGCGGTGGCTTTGGTGTTTGACATGGATTTTCCGGACAGGACCGGGTGATGGAACAGAAATGTAGCAACAGCAATTGACGGCATAAACCCCGCAAACGCGGCCACACTGTTTCCAATTCTCGAACAATGACGGTGTGAGCTGTGTGTGAGAATCCCGCATCCTCGGCGAGTCCGGGTTTTCACGAGGACAAGGAGATCCCATGGATCAGATACAGGCCATGCGTATTTTCGCGCGGGTCGTGGAAGCCGGCACTTTCACGCGTGCAGCCGATTCGCTGCAAATGCCAAAAGCCAGTGTGACCAAGAACGTTCAGGCGTTGGAAGAGCGCCTGCGCGTGAAGCTGCTCAACCGTACCACGCGTCGCGTCACCGTGACCGCCGATGGTGCGGCCTATTACGACCGCGCTGTGCGCCTGCTCGCCGACTTCGACGACCTCGAGGCCAGCGTCAGCCAGGCCCGCACCACGCCGCGCGGGCGTCTGCGCGTGGATGTGGGAACGACGGTGGCGCGTCTGCTCATCATTCCCCATCTGAGTGAGTTCCAGTCTCGCTATCCCGAGATACAGATCGATCTGGGCGTGAGCGACCGCACCGTGGACCTGATCAGCGACAACGTGGACTGCGTAATCCGCGGCGGCGAGCTGGCCGACCAGTCCCTGGTGGCGCGCCGCATCGGCAATCTGGAATTCATCACCGTTGCCGCACCCGAATATCTGCAGCGCCACGGCGTGCCCCGGCACCCGCGCGATCTGGAGTCCGGCCATCGCAATGTGATTTATTTCTCCCCTGTCTCGGCGCGGCGCTATCCGCTGGAGTTCCACAAGGGCGGCGAAGTGATAGAGATCGCCAGTCCCGCCCACCTGGGCGTCAACGAAGGCAATGCCTATATCAGCGCCATCCTTGCCGGTCAGGGCATAGGACAGCTCAGCCGCTTCCAGATTCACAAGTACCTGGAAAACGGCCAGCTGCAACGCGTGCTGGAGGACTGGAAGCACCCCCTGCTGCCGATCTACGTGGTCTATCCGCCCAACTCCCACCTCAGCGCCAAGGTGCGCGCCTTTGTGGACTGGGTCGTGGAGCTGTTTTCGCGCAATCCGCTGCTGCAGGGCGAAAGCCGGCCCGCCTAGTCAGGCAGGGCCGCGCGCGTCAGGCCGTCATCACTGCTGCAGCTGCGCCCAGACCTTGTCCAGCCGCTTGGCACTAACCGGATACGGCGTGCGCAGCTCCTGGGCAAAAAAGCTCACGCGCAGTTCCTCCAGCATCCAGCGGTACTCCTGCATGCGGGCATCGACCTGCCCCTTGCGCTCGGCCACCAGCCGCCAGTAGCGCTGCTCCAGCGGCAGCAGCTCCTTGAGCTTGGCGGCATCGCGCGCCGGGTCGGCCCGGTACTTGTCCAGACGCGAGCTAATGGCCTTGAGGTAGCGCGCGTAATGACCGAGCTGCGCCCAGGGGGCCACGGCGATGAAGTTCTTGGGCATCAGCTTTTGCAGCTGCTCGCTCGCGTCCTTGGTGGCCTCCGGCGCGTTCTTGGTGTCCTTGATCTTGCGCGCGGCGGCTGCGTATTCGGCGAGAATGGTGGCCGACATGCGAGCCACCTCGTTGGCAATCAGCGTCAGTCGGCCACGGCCGTCCTGCACGCGCTGCTTGAAGTCGGCCTCGTTGCTCGGCAGCGGCTCCTGCAGGAAGGCGCGGTCTATGGCCACATCGATGATCTGGCCGCGCAGCTCTTCCTGCGTGCCCAGCGGCATATAGGCCACGGCCATCTTCTGCAGATCGGGAATGTTCTTTTCCAGATACTTGAGCGCATCGCGAATCTGCAGCGCGAACAGCCGGCGCAGGCCCACGCGGTGCTTTGCTGCAGCGGCTTCGGGTTCGTCGAAGACCTCGATGCCGACCGCGTCGCCATGGTCGATCAGAGCCGGAAAACCGATCAGCGTGGTGCCGCCCTTCTTGATCTCCATGAGCTCGGGCAGCTCGCCAAAGCTCCAGTCCTTGTAGCGTGCATCATGCGACTGGGCCGGCTTGCCCGCCGCAGACTTATCATTTTTAGGAGCTGCTTGCGCCTTACCCTTATCATTTTCAGATGCTTTTGACTCGGAAATTCTTGTATCACTTGCGCCAGCAGCTACCTTTAATGAAGCAAGCGCCTGGAATGCACCGCGTGCCTTGGCGCCCCACTCGGCCTTGAGCGCGCCCAGATTGCGGCCCTGACCCAGCTGGCGACCATGCTCGTCCGTGATGCGGAAGTTCATGAACAGATGCGGGCTCAGCATGTCCAGCTTGAAGTCGGCGCGCTTCACATCCAGCGAAGTCTCGTCGCGCACCTGCTTGAGCAAGGCGTCGATCAGCCCACCCTGGGCCCAGCGCTCGTTCTCGGTGAACAGCTCGGCCAGCCGTGCCGCGCTCTCGGGCAGCGGCACGAAACGGCTGCGCGGGCGCTGGGGCAGACTCTTCAATAGCGCCTGGATCTTGTCCTTGAGCATACCCGGCACCAGCCACTCGGCGCGCTCCTCCGACACCTGGTTGAGCACGAACAGCGGCACGGTGACCGTGATGCCGTCGCGCGCGTCGCCGGGGCTGTGCAGATAGCTGGCGCTGCAATCGGCACCGCCCAGCTTCACGGTCTTGGGGAATTTGTCCGTGGTGATGCCTGCGGCCTCGTGCCGCATCAGCTCGTCCTTGGACAGGCGCAGCAGCTCGGGCTGGTTCCTGCTCTCGGCGCGGAACCACTTGTCGAAGCTCGCGCCGCTGTACACATCCTTGGGCAGATGCTGGTCGTAGAAGGCAAAGATCAGCTCGTCGTCGACCAGCACGTCCTGGCGACGGCTCTTGTGCTCCAGCTCCTCGACCTTGCGCATGAGCTTGAGGTTGGCGGGCAGGAAATGCCACTTCGTTTCCCACTCGCCCTCCACCAGCGCCTGGCGGATGAAGAGATTGCGCGCCTCGTGCGGATCGACGCGGCCGTAGCTCACGCGGCGGCCGTTGTAGACCACCAGACCGTAGAGCGTGGCACGCTCGAGCGCCACCACATCGGCCTGCTTCTTGCTCCAGTGCGGGTCCAGCAGCTGCTTCTTGAGCAGATGGCCGCCCACCTCCTCCAGCCACTGCGGCTCTATGGCCGCAATGCCGCGGCCGTAGAGGCGCGAGGTCTCGACCTGCTCGGCCGCCACGATCCAGCGGCCGGGCTTCTTGCTCAGGTGAGCGCCGGGATGCGGGTGGAACTTGATGCCGTGCGCGCCCAGATAGCTCTCGCTTTCCTCTGCCTTGTAGCCAATATTGCCGAGCAGCCCCGACAGCATGGACAGGTGCACGGCCTCATAGCCGGCAGCCTCGTTGTTGAGCAGCCATTTCTGCTCCTTGACCACGGTCAGCAGCTGAGAGTGGATGTCGCGCCACTCACGCACGCGGCGGATATTGATGAAGTTCTGGCGCAGCAGCTGCTCCCACTGGCGGTTGCTGATCTTGTGCGTGGCCTCGTCGGCATGTTGGGCCTGATCGGCAGGGTTGAACAGCGCCAGCCGCTCCTCAACCGTGCCTTCGACCTGCGCGCCGCTGGCACGCTGGCTGACAGGCAGGAAGGCCTGGTTGCGCGCATTGGGCCTGGCCGCAGGCGCGTGCTGGGCCGCCATCTCCTTGCGGCTCTTGGCCACGACCTTGCCGCCGCGCGCATCCGACAGCCATTTCCACAGCCGCAGATAGCCGCTGAACTCGCTTTTCTCGTCGTCGAACTTGGCATGTGCCTGGTCGGCCTGCTGCTGCGCTTCCATGGGGCGGTCGCGCACATCCTGCACGCTCAGAGCCGAGGCGATGATCAGCACCTCGGCCAAAGCGCGGCGCTCGCGCGCCTCCAGAATCATGCGGCCCACGCGCGGGTCCAGCGGCAAGCGCGACAGCTCCTTGCCCATGGGCAGCAGATGGCCGTGATCGTCCACCGCGCCCAGCTCGGCCAGCAACTGATAGCCGTCGGCAATGGCGCGACCCGAAGGCGCTTCGAGGAAGGGGAAATGCACCACATCGCCCAGACCCAGCGACTTCATGCGCAGGATCACGCCGGCCAGCGAGGAGCGCAGGATTTCGGGGTCGGTGAAGCGGTCGCGGCTGACAAAGCTCTCTTCGTCATACAGGCGAATGCAGATGCCGTTGGCCACACGACCGCAACGGCCCGCGCGCTGGTTGGCAGCGGCCTGCGAGATCGGCTCGACCAGCAACTGCTCCACCTTGCTGCGGAAGGAGTAGCGCTTCACGCGCGCCGTACCGGCGTCGATCACATAGCGAATGCCCGGCACCGTGAGCGAGGTTTCGGCCACATTGGTGGCCAGCACGATGCGCCTGCCCGTATGGCCGTCAAAGATACGGTCCTGCTCGGCCTGCGACAGGCGCGAGAACAGCGGCAGCACCTCGGCGCTGCGCAGCGTGGGCGAGTGCTGCAAATGCTTGCGCAGATGGTCGGCGGCTTCGCGAATCTCGCGCTCGCCGGGCAGGAAGATCAGGATATCGCCGCCCTTGCCGCCGGCCCAGAGTTCATCGACGCCATCGGCAATGGCGTCGTTCAGATCCTTGTCCTTTTCACCCTCGAACGGGCGATAGCGCATCTCCACCGGATAGGTGCGGCCCGAAACCATGATCACGGGCGCAGGACCGTTCTTCGATTCGAAGTGCTTGGCAAAGCGGTCGGCGTCGATGGTTGCCGAGGTCACCACCACCTTGAGATCGGGGCGCTTGGGCAGGATCTGCTTGAGATAGCCGAGCAGAAAGTCGATGTTCAGACTGCGCTCATGCGCCTCGTCGATGATCAGCGTGTCGTAGGCCTTGAGTAGCGGATCGGTCTGGGTCTCGGCCAGCAAGATGCCGTCGGTCATCAGCTTGACGGAGGCGTTCTTCTGCAGCGTGTCCTGAAAGCGCACCTTGTAGCCCACCACTTCGCCCAGCGGGGTGTTCAGCTCCTCGGCAATGCGCTTGGCCACCGAGCTGGCGGCAATGCGGCGCGGCTGGGTGTGGCCGATCAGATGGCCGCGCACCTGGCCGTTGGCATCGGGCGCGGCATTGAGCCTGCCCCGGCCCAGCGCCAGTGCGATCTTGGGCAGCTGCGTGGTCTTGCCCGAGCCGGTCTCGCCACAGACGATGATGACCTGATGGCGATCCATGGCCTCCATGATTTCCTGGCGACGGCTGGATACGGGGAGCGACTCGGGGAAGTTGATCTTCAAAGACATAAGGGCTGGGATTATCCCCGTCCTTGACCAGTCTTGCGCAGCAATGGCAAAAGCAGCCGTGCCGCGCCATTTTCAACGCACTGCGTTGCGCCGGAGATGACGGCAGCAGCAGCGTTCATCGCGGGGACGCCAACGCTTGCTATGCTCGCGGCAATTTTCGGTTTCCCTCCTGCCCATGGTTTCGACTGCTGCTTTCGTCATTCCTCTTCTGGCTCTCTGGCTCTGGTGGCCTGTCTCCAGCCTCAACGGTACTTCTCGTCTGGCCCGCCTGCTGGCCGCGCTGATCACGGCCTTGCTGGGCATTGCGCCGGCCTTGCTGCTCAAGGCCGTGCAGACGAATGCCCTGCCCTACGCCGTGGTGGCGCGCCTGCAGGTTCCCGGCGGCTGGATTCTGGCCATGCTGCTGATGCTGGCGCTGTTCGTGCTGCTGCGCGATCTGCTGTGGCTGATTGCCCGACTCATGGGGCGAACCAGCCTGGCGCAGCTGCTACACCTTCCCGCACTTACCGCAGCCGCCGTGGTGGCGACCGGCTGCCTGAGCGCCATCGGCATCTTCAACGCCCTTCAGCCGCCCAGGGTGCATGAGCAACAGATCGCGGTCAGAAACCTGCCCACCGCCCTGCAGGGCCTGCGCATTGCCGTGCTGGCCGATATCCACGCCAGCCCGGTCAATGATGCAAGCTATGTGCAGACCATCGTGCAGCGCACCCTGGCCACCACGCCCGACCTGATCGTGCTGCCCGGCGACATGGTGGACGGCGATGTCGCCACCAGCCGCGCCCATGTGGCGCCGCTGGCCGCCTTGAGCGCGCGCTACGGCGTCTGGGCGGCGCCGGGCAACCACGAGTACTACAGCGGCTACAACGCCTGGATGGGCGAGTTCCGCCGCCTGGGCCTGAATCTGCTGGAAAACCGCATGCAGCTGCTGAACATCAAGGGCAGCAAGCTGGCCCTGTCCGGCATCGGCGACCCGGTGTTCGGCCGGACCTCGCCCAACAACGCCGACCCCGAGGTCGCCGAAGGCGTCCCCCCCGATGTGGATGCGGTTGCCGCCCAGGCCCGCAAGGCCGGCGCAGCGTTTCATATCCTGCTGGCGCACCAGCCCAAATTCGCGCGCGATAACGCGGACAAGGGCGTGAATCTGCAGATATCGGGCCATACCCACGGCGGACTGATCCTGGGCATGGACCGCTGGCTGGTGGCTCCCGTCAACAACGGTTTTGTGCGCGGCGAATATGACGTCGGCAATATGAAGCTGCTGGTCAGCAGCGGAGCAGGCCTGTGGGCCGGTTTTGCCATACGCCTTGGCGTGGCGCCACGAATCGAGCTGCTGACGCTGATTGCGCAGCAGTGATTACCGGCCTTGCTGACTCCTGGGGTTCAGCAAGGCTTGTATTTCGTTGAAATCTTTACAGCGCAAAACACTCTCAACCATTTGAAGCATTTGCAAAAATCAAACAGATTTCGAGATCCGAGCTTTTCCCGGCAATCCCGGCTTCCATAAAGCACCTGATTTATTGCCTTCTTTTCAAATCAGTCACTTACGCCATAAATCCCTTGAAACTCCGCGCAGCTCCATTAATCCAAACCCCATTCATGGATTGCCATGCCTGACAAAAAGCTGTCAAAACCGAACGTGCTTACATTCCCGTAAAGCGATCCGACAGGCTGCGGCAAATGCGCCGCTAAGATACAAATCATTTTTCAGGGTCCGTACCGGTTCATGCCAATGCGCAAAAACCGGCCCATATTCCACGCATTGCCCAGGCAGCAATGCCGCCGAGCGGCCATTCCAGCGGACTCTTTTCTCGATTGCAGACCATGAATTGTTCCCAATGCGGCAATCCGCTCTCTCCGAATGCCAAGTTCTGCAAGAACTGCGGCGCCAGACAAGCACCGGAAGCGGCAATCACTGCTGTTGAAAAAACCTGCAGCCAATGCCAGGCTGTCTGCAAGCCCGAGGCCCGCTTCTGCACACGATGCGGCCTGGTGTTCGAGCGCCCCGGCGATAACCATGCCGCAGTGGCAGCTGCGCCGCCCATGCCTTCAGATGCCTCGCAGACCATTGACAGCGCAAGCCTGGCCCCTCCCCTGATCGAGCCCATGGATACACCCGCGCCAAGGCCGCCACAGTCGGAGCCTGCCGCAAGCTTTGCGCAGCGCAATGACCGCACGCCGGCCTTTCCCCAGGAACCGGTGCGCGGCAGCAATGCCTGGATCAAATGGGTGGCGCTGGCACTGCTGGTCGCAGCCATCGCAGGCGGTGTGATGATGGCAAGCAATATGAAGGGCCTGACCAGCTCGGGCAATAGCGCATCCAGTTCGTCCCAAGCCGGCAAGGATGGGATTTCGCCCGAAGACAAGGCCAAGGCCGACGCCCTGGTCGGCCCGCTGGGCGGCAGTACCACAGCACAAACGGCGCCTGCCGAAAATGCCACGATTGCCGGCGCCGTAGACAACGCGCCCGCCACCACAGTCGCCCCCGTGGTGACGACCCCAGACACTGTCAGCGCCCCCCCCGCTCCAGCGGCCAGCCCGGAGCTGTCCTCAGCTCCAGCGTCGGGCAAACCGCCCATGCCGGCCCCTGCAAGAACACCTCCAGTCAAGAAGAACACCGCGCCATCACTGGATGACCTGCTGGATTGAAAGCCATGAAAAAACTCAAACTCACTGTGCTCGCCTGCGCCGCAACCCTGCTCGGCGGCTGCGCCAGTTTGCAAGATGCCTCCACATCGCTGAGCTGCATGCTCTCGCGCGTCACCAATTCCGCAGACCCTAGCTGCGGCCCTGGCGGCGGCGCGCCCGCAACCGCTGTTTCGGGCGGACAGAACGAGCGCTTTGCCCGCTTGCAGGCCGCTCTGGATCAGGAGACGCAGCATGCGCAGAGCATGCAGGCCCAGGCCGTGCAAGCCATGCAGAAGCTGCCGGCCAAACAACGCGCCGTGGCCGGGCCGTTACAGACCAGGACCGTCAGCATTGCCGACGGGCAGTCGGGACAGACACACCAGATGCGCAGTTTCTCAGCACTGACCGTGGAGATGCCGCTGGCTGCCAAGGGTCGCAAGGAATATACGCAGGCCATGAATGTGCTCAAGGAACTGGCCAATGAACTGGCCGACAACCGGGGCTCATCCAGCATCGTGGTTGATCAGTCCGACGAGGATGTCAGGGCCGGGCGTGTGAATACCGCCACTGGCACCACCCAGTCCAAAGGCGGCAAACCCGTGACTGTCATCAAGAAGATCGATACTGGCCTGCCCGCCGGCGTGGAGCGCTACACCATAGAAGCCGGCGAAATCCGCGGCAAGCTTTGACCCCCGGCCAGCCAGCGGCTCATCGCGCCACACCAGCCAGCCTCAACCACCAGACAGGACGAAAAATGAGAGAGCAACCCCTGGGAGAAATACGTTTTGGCACACTCGCCAGAGCCGCCGAAGGACTGACTCAGTGGCGACCGCTGCTGCTGTGCTTTCTGACACTGCTGCTGACCGGCGCACTGATAGCAGGCGCGGCCTGGATGCTGGTCAAGGCCGGCTTTTTCATGTACCTGATCTTCATGCTGGCGGCCGTCGTCGCGCTGCTGGCCGGCTCTTCAGGCGTCGGCATCATGCTCATGGACAAGGCCAGAAACGAGCCCGTACGCTCCTTCTCGGCGGCGGCATCGGCCGGTCTGCTGTGCCTTCCCAAATTCCTGCTGGTCGGTCTGGCGATATTTGTTGCCACGCTGGCCTACTACCTGCTGGCTGCCGTCATTTACTTCATCTGCAAGATTCCCGTGCTCGGCGGCATTCTTGCCTTTGTGGTCCACCCGATTCTGGTGTTGGTCGCCGCAGCCTTGCTGATCGCCATGATCTGGGTCGTCGGCCCGCTGATGGGCCCAGCGCTTTGGAGCGGCCTGTCCGTCAAGGCTGCGCTGGCCAATGTGCTGAGCATCGCGCGCAAGCGCCTGGTCGAAGTGGTGCTGATGGAAGTCGTGCTCTACGTCATTCTGGGCCTGGTCTGCTTCATGCTGTTTGCGGGACTGGTGCCTGCCACCGTCTCCCTGACCGGTATGGCCATGAGCATTACCGGGGATACCGGCGCCATGGCCGGCATGTTCATGGGCGGCGGCTACGGCCGTGGTTACGGCGGGGGCTTCAATCCCATGGGCATGATGGGTGGCGGCAGCACCGGCCTCATCGCCGGCCTGGGCGTTCTCTATTGCGTGGTGGGCGCACTGCTGGCCCAGGTGGCCATCATGGGCATGAATCTGATCTATCTGCAGGCCCGTGAAAGCGTGGACCCTGCCGAGGCCGAGGGTGCACTGGACAGCCTGATTGGCGATGTACGCAAAAAGGCCGAGGAAGCCAAGGCCCAGACCATGGCTGCCGCAGAACGCACCATGGCCGCTGCCGAGCGTGCCAAGCAGGCTGCCAGCGAGCGCCTGCAGGAAGCCACAGCCAAGCCCGCCGCCACCGACACCCCGCCCGGCAACGACAGCAATGCCAACGCTGGCGCGGTAATGACTGGCGCAGCAACGGCTGGCGCAGCAGCGGCTGCCGCAGGCCTGACTGCCGCCACAGCAGCATCCACCGAACAGGCATTTGCAGAGCAGCAGGCGCGCGAGCGTGCTGCCGCCGATGCGGCGGAAAAAGCTCGTCAAAGCGCTGAAGAGGCTGCAGCCCGTCAGCGTAGCGAAGCCGAGGCCGCACGCCAGCGTGCCGAGGCCGAGGCTGCCGAAGCTCAGGAACTGGCCGCACGCCAGCGGGCCGAAGCCCAGGCCGCAGAGCGCGCAGCACAGCAAAAGGCAGCTGAGGAGCGCGCCGCTGCACAGGCTGCTGAAGAAGCACGTCAGCAAGCCGAGGCCCAGCGTCTGAAGGCACAGGCCGAACAGCAGGCTGCCGAGCGTGAAGCGGCCCGGGTACGCGCCGAAGCACAAGCCGCTGAAAAAGCCCGCCTGGCTCAGGCTGCGCCGAGCTGCCCCGCCTGCAGCGCTCCTGTAGCCGCCAATGACCTGTTCTGCGGCGAATGCGGCAACAAGCTCAAGTAGAAGCTTGCGTGAAAGCCTCCAGCGCTTCACCAGCAAGTGCTGCGGGCCCAGTAAAAAGGGGCTTTCAGCCCCTTTTTTTGTGCTTCCCAGACTCAGAGCCCGCAAGCCTGTTCAACCTGCTCCTTGAGCCCCTCGGTCGATGGCTCGCGCCCCGTCAGCGCCAGCAGCCCGCAGGCCAGCGAACCCTGCCAGTGCACATAGTCATGACCGGTGCTGTGCACACGCTGCACGACCTTGTTGCCCTTGGCACGCAGCACATCACCCAGCTCCTGGCTGGTTTCGCGTATGCCTGCCTGACCACCGCGAGCCCCTTCGTATAGGCCGGCATCAAAGTAAAAGCGAATGGGCAGTTGCGGTGCTTGCTCATACTGGCGAGCCAGCCAATTGGGCGACTCGCCCTTGGGAGCCCACCAATAGGAGCCCGAAAGACTGAGCACATTGCCAAACCACTGCGGATAGCGCAGCGCCACATAGCTTGAAGCCAGGCCGCCATAGCTCGATCCTGCGATCACCGTGCGCTCAGGTCCGGCCGCGATGCCCTGAGCCTTGAGCCAGGGCATGAGCTGCTTGCCCATGAAGTCGGCAAACACCGGGTTAGGCGGCAGTTCGCGGCTGCGCGCGTCGCCTGCGCCATTGGCCACCAGCACGACGGCTGTTGCAGGCAGCAGGCCGTCGGCCATCAGGTTGTCGATGATGGCGGGCGTGGGAACCTGGCGCAGATAGGCCTGGGCGTCGAACAGCACCAGCAGGGAACGCCCAGCCGCATCGGCCTGCTGCCAGCCCTGCGGCTTGTAGATCCAGATATCGCGTCCATTGCCCAGTGCCTGGCTGCCCAGCCAGTGACGCTGCAACTGGCCAGTTGCCACGCTGACACGGGACTGGCTCCAGGGCTGGGGCGGCGCCTTGGCCAGTGTCAGCACGGAGCGCCCGTCGTAGCGATCCTGCACCGCCTGCAGATCCGCAGACCGCCCCCAGCTCTGGCGATTGAGGGGGTCGCGCTGCAAGGTGGACAGAATGGATCGGCGCTGAATCATGGCATCGGCCGAAACCTGAGGCACATCGGGCGCAAAGCCATAGCTGAGCCGTGCATCCCTGGGCATGACGAAACTGGCCCACCAGACATCGCTGCCTCCGAGGCGCTGCAGCGGCTCATGATTGCCCGAGGGACTGCCGAACAGCCGCACGGACTGCCCGGCGCCGCGCCAGACAAAGCTCACAAGCTGATGCTCGGCATCCCAGGGCTCGATCAGCGGCGTGCCCTGGCGTTCCATTTCCTGCCAGAAGCTGCGGCTGTCGCCGCCCTGCGCCAGCCGCTCCTGCAAGGCCTTGAGCCTGGGGCTGCGCAGCGGCTCGCGTTCGATCTCTGGCGCAGGCGCATGGCCGGCCGCCAACGGCGCCAGCACCTGGGTGATCGTCAGCTCGTAGGCGCCAGGACTGGGCGCAGCATAGGTCGGTGCATCGCTGTGCCCGCCCTGCGCCACCGACATGCCGCTTGCTGACGACGCATAAGGCTGAGCATTCTCTGCGCGCAGCACCAGACGCTCCTTCGCCTTGCCCCGGCTTTGCCAGGTAAATGCGTGATCGACGCCTGCGCCCTGACTCAGCCGCCGCAGATGGCGTCCGTCAGGTGCCTGCACATCCAGCACCACGCCCAGCGCCTGCAGATTGCCGCGAACCACTGCGCCGGCCGGAGCCTCCAGCTGCAGGCTCAGCTTCTGTCCCGACGCCAGCCTGCCGGAGAGCGGCTCCTGCACCGAAAGCGACGAGGCCGCCTTGGCCGCGCTCTGAGCGGTGTCGGCCGGCAAGGGCCGGGCCGCACCGGCCGGGCCGCCGATGCCGACGCTGGCCGCTGCCAGCAGACCTGGAACAAGCAAAGAGCGCAGCCCTTTGCCCGGTGGCCTGCGGCGCGTCACCGGCAAAGACAAACCTTGATGATCTTCATGCATTGATGCTTCCTCCGCCTCAGAAGTCCACGGCAGCGCTGATGCGCACGGTGCGCGGTGCACCCACGGTCAGGAAGTTGTCGGCAAAGGCTCCAGCCCAGTAGTTGCGACCAAAGACGTTGTCCACCGTACCGCGCAAGACCACTTTCTTGTCGGCAACGCGCGTGGTGTAACGGGCGCCGACATCAAAGCGCGTCCAGCTCGGTGCACGCAAGGTGTTGGCCGAGTTGACCCACTGCTTGCCCGTGTGCACCAGACGTGCGTTCAGCGCCAGGCCGGCCACGCCCGGAACATCCCAGTCTGCCGCCAGATTGGCCGCCCAGCGCGCCGCGCCGAAAGCATCATGGCCGTCGTTGTTGGCGCCCTGGGTGCTGGTCAGCTTGGGCTGCAGGTACGTGATGCCGCCCAATACGCGCAAACTGGGGCTCACGGCACCAAAGGTATTCCACTCCACACCGCGATTGCGCTGCTCGCCATTGAGCTTGAGGGTATTGGCCGCCGTATCGATGGTGGTCGAAGGCTTCTCGATCTGGAACAGCGACAGCGTATTCGTCCAGCCTGCGCGGCGCCACTTCACTCCCGCCTCCATCTGCTTGGATTTGTAGGGCGCGAATGTCTCCCCTGCATTGGCATAGGTGGAACCGACCTCGAGACCGGGGCTCAGCCCCTCGATGTAATTGGCGTAGAAGGACAGATCCTCGCCCCAGGGCTTGGCCACCAGGCCCAGCATGGGAGTCACAGCGCTCTCGTCATAGCCCTTCATCTTCTGATTCACGCGCTGGTGGCGTGCGCCCAGTGTCAGCTGAAGCCTGTCCTGCAGCAGGCTCAGGGTATCAGCCACGGCGAAACTGCGGATCACATTGTCGTTTTCCTGGCGCACGGCATTGCGCGGGCCTGCCAGAACCGGCAGCACCGGGTCGTAGATATTGGTGGTGTAGCTGCTGCTGACCACGATGGGCAGCGCGCGCCCGCTTTGCTGCTGCAGCTCGTTGAACGAGAACACCAGCTGATGGCCCACATCGCCGGTCTTGAAGCGTCCGCGCAAACCCGCGTCCAGCGCCGTGCTGTTGGTATAGCCCTGCAGGTTATAGGTCTGACCTACGGCAGAGCCGTCGCCCACGGCATTGAGCACCACACGTGTGCCCGTGGGCTGGCCGGCATAGTCATGCCAAGCCTTGCCCAGGCTGCCGTAGAGCTGCCAGCTATCGCTCAGCTCGAAGCTGCCGCGCAGTGCCACCGACTTGTTCTCCACTTCGGTGTTGACGCCGCGGAACAGATTGTTGCTGGCATCCGGCGCCGCAATCAGATTCTTCATCTTGCCAAAGCTCACCATCACCGGGCTGCCGTTGTCCAGGTTCACCTTGTAGTGATAGGCATCCAGTCCCAACGTGAAGCGATCGCCCTGATAGTCGAGCGCCACGGCGCCCAGACGGCGGCGGCGCTTCTGGTCGTCGACCTCGGTCTCCCCGCTGGACAGCGCGCCGTTAAAGCGTATGCCCAGGCGGCGCTCGGGGCCGAAGCGCCGCGATACATCCACATGCTCCTGCAGCTGCGAGCCTGAGGTGAAAGTGGTGGTCAGCCGCGTCAGATCATCGGCCAGCGGCTTCTTGCTGACCACATTCACCACGCCGCCCACCGCTCCATTGGGAGCCATGCCGCCGAGCAGTGCACCGGGGCCCTTGAGCAGTTCCACGCGCTCGACCATCTCGGTCGGCACATGGCTGTCGGGCGCCAGACCGTACAGGCCGTTGAACGCCACTTCGCTGGCGTTGACGTCGAAGCCCCGAATCACATAGTTCTCGTTGACATGGCCGGTATTGGTGGTGAAGCGCACCGAAGAGTCGTTTTCCAGCACGGCAGCCAGCGTGGCCGCATTCTGGTCGCGGATCAGCTCTTCGGAGTAGGCAGTGATGTTGAAAGCAGCATCCATCACATCCACATTGCCCAGCAGCCCCAGCGCCGCCCCTTTGGCGACCTGGGCGCCAGGGGCCAGCGCGGGCAGAGCGCTGCCGTCCTGCTTGCCGGAAACCGTGACTTCGCCCAGGCGTCTTTCCTGCGGGTCCGGCGTCTGGGACTGGGCCTGGGCGCCGGCACTCAAAACCACCAACACCGCCAGCCCCACGGCTGAGCGGGGGCTGCGGCAGGCCGCAGAAGACAGCCAATGCGCGAATGGAGCGAACTGCGTGGATGCGAGCGCTGGAGCCGACGGCGCCTTGCCTGCGCCGCCACGAACTGGGGTTGCCATGTAGACCTCGTTTTGATTGATCTCCTATGGCTAAAACGAAGTGCGTGGCTAAGGCTTTTTGAGAATGAGTCTCAATTTGTTAAATTGTATAACAAGCAAACTTTCTTAAAACGATAGCAGCAAGCGATTTCCATGCATAGTGATAAGTCGTTTTCAATGCTGGACCCGAGCTGGATTTTCCACCTCGCAGTCCTGCTCGGCGTTCTCGCTCATCAGCACACGCACCACCTTGTGGGCATCGGCATCGAAGACTGCGATATCGGGGCAGTAGCGGGCACCTTTGGGCGTATCGACCTTGCGGTAACTTGCCCCATAGGCCTTGAGGATCTGGGGCGGCTGTCCGGGCCTGGGCTCGGCCAGCACCTGTACCTGGTTCTGGCCCCTGGTCGCGGCAGGATCATCATCGCACCAGTCGGCAGCGGGCTCCTGCCCCAGACTCAGCTCGCCTCCCCGCTGGTAGAGGCCTGCAGGCCAGCGCACATGGCCTTGCGCATAGTCCGGCACCTGATAGCAGGCCATGAGCTTGCCGCCCTTGCGCACCGGCAGCATATAGCTTTCAGCCTGCTCGACCAGTTCCAGCCCCGCAGGCTTCCAGGCATAGATGTTTACGCCATGGCTGCAACAACTGGCACGCCATTCGCTGTAGATGCGCCTGGCCTTGCCATCGAAGGCGGGCGAGCTGATGTCCTGCAGGGACTGCGGCCCCAGCACCAGCTTCTGCGTGCCCGGGTCGTAAAGCCAGGTACGGTGCGCAATATTCGGCCCCGCAGGCAGATCCAGCGGCTGGGTCAGGTCAGGCCAGCCGTCAAAATTCGCATCCACCCAGCGCGGCTGCACCAGCCAGCAACTGCCCACGGCAGCGGTTGGCAGGCTTTGCTTGAGACGCCCCTTCTCATAGACCTGAATGGCGGAAACCAGAAGATCCGTATGTTCGCCGCAGTCAGCCAGAGAGCGCAGCCTCTGATCCATCAGCAGACGCAACTCGTAATGCGGCGCATGGGAGAAAGCCGGGGGCTGGCGCAGCAGATTGACCGGCCAGCGCTTTTTGCCGTCCATGGACTGCCACTGGCCCTGCAAACGTGGTGGCGCCATGCCAGGCAAGGCCGCCAGCGACCAGCGGCCCGAAGGCTTGGGATCGCTTGCACCCGCCATCGGCGTCTCGGTCAGTTGCCCGCTTGCCGAGCCTTTTAGATCAAGTGTTGCGCCAGGCCGATTGCAGGGCTCGTAGCAATAGCTGCCTCCGACGGCGCCGTCGAGTCGCCACAGCTCCAGCTTGACCGCCTTGCCGGCGATCTCGCCGCGATAGCTGGCCGACCAGACCACCGCTTCATGCGGGGCGTCTGCCGTCCCGGCATGCACCATCGATGCCCAGCTCATGAGGGCCAGAGCAGTGCTCAGGCCTGCAACCCGGCCAGTAAGGCATTTCAGCGTCATATCACTCCCATTCACTTCGATCACCAGGCTCGCGACTGCACCATACCCGCAACAAACCTTTTAATGTTCGGCCAATATGAATGCTGCAAGATGTGACAAATCTGCGTACAAGCATGGACAGCCGAAGCGATTTATGCAATCAGACAACAACACACAACAAAGCCGCAATATGGGCCTGCTGGTCGCAGCCCAGTCCCTGGGAGGTGCCTCTCCGCCCATCATCATCTCACTGGGCGGTCTGGTCGGGCAGCAACTGTCGTCCAACCCCACTGCGTCCACCTTGCCGGTCAGCATCTACCAGCTCGGGCTGGCGCTGTCCACACTGCCAGCCGCCTGGATCATGAACCGCATGGGCCGCCGCGCGGCCTATGTGCTGGGCGCCGTTCTGGGCGTGATCTCCGGCGTGGTCGCCGCGCAAGGCATTGCCCACAGCGACTTCGTCACCTTCTGCATAGGCACGGCGCTGGCCGGCTTTTATGCGGCCTGCGTGCAGAGCTACCGCTTCGCCGCCACCGATATGGTGAGCGAGCCCGCGCAACAGGCCAAGGCCATTTCGCGCGTGATGATCGGGGGGCTGATTGCCGCCATCATCGGGCCGCAGGTGGTGATCTGGACGCGCGACGCCCTGCCCGCCACACCGTTTGCCGGCAGCTTCTACAGCCAGGCGGTGCTGGCCCTGCTGGCCCTGCCCTTGCTCATGGGCCTGCGCCTGCAGCCGCCTCAGACCAAAACCGCCGTGGCTGGTGACGCCAGGCCTCTGGGCGAGATTGCCCGCACGCCCCAGTTCGTCGTGGCCTGCGCGGCCGGTGTGGTCAGCTACGGACTGATGGCGTTCCTCATGACCGCTGCCCCCATGGCCATGGTGGGCTGCGGCCACAGCGTGGGCGAAGCCGCCATGGGCATCCAATGGCATGTACTGGCCATGTTCGTACCCAGCTTTTTTACCGGCAAGCTGATTGCGCGTTATGGCAAGCGGCCCGTGACAGCTCTGGGCCTGCTGATGATAGGCGCGGCCGGCTTGCTGGCCTTGATGGGCCTGGATATCTTCCACTTCTGGGGCTCGCTGATTCTGCTGGGCGTGGGCTGGAACTTCGGCTTCATCGGTGCCACGGCGCTGCTGACCGAGTGCTACCGTCCCTCGGAACGCGCCAAGGTGCAGGCACTCAACGACTTCCTGGTCTTCGGCACAGTGGCCGTGGCCTCGTTCGGATCGGGCCAGCTGCTGCACAGCGCTGGCTGGAACGGCATCAATATCGGCATGCTGCCCTTGGTGGCCGTCGTGCTGGTGCTGCTGGGCCTGCATAGCCAGCGCAGAGCAAAGGCCTGAAGCCGGCAAGACGACTGCTATCAACGTCAAAGCTGGCGATTGCAGGATGGACTGAGCCTGCACCCACAGCAGACAGGCAGCCAGACCGCCGCCTTGGCGTCTGGCGAACAAACTGCCTCGGCCCATGACTGCGGGTTGTCGAGGATTACCTCAATCCCATCCCTCAAAGCGGCTACTCAACCCCGGCTCCGGCCTTGTCCAGAGTCACCGAGCCACCATACCGAGGCAGCCAGGCCATACACCGGCAGACACTGCAAGCCTCTAAAAATGGGTAACGCTTGAAACGCACTTCAGCGTGCTCCCAAGCCTGCGCCGATGGCAGATGCCAGGCAGGAACCTAACCTTCGAAGGCCGGCGCGATTTGCTCGGAAGCTATCAAAGAGCCCAGACACTCAGGCTCCGACCCCACGCCTTACAGGTCTCTCGCTCACGACCCAAGACCCACCATGCGGCGTGAGCCAATCTGCGTCAGCCAGCGCATGAGACCACTGCTTACGCAACCTACAACGGCGTCACATTTGCATCTCATGCAGATTAGAAAAATCCTTACGAACTCTCATATTGATAAGCGATTTCTATAGGAATAGCATTTCCACAAAATTAAACAAAAGAATGAAGTTGATAGAAAAATTGTATTTAGTCACATATCACCCGAATCCTGTAGACATCAGTCAGATGAGCTGAACGCAGCAAACCGCCAGCGTCAACTCTGAGGCCCGAACAGGATTCGCTGAACACAGGACTGGAGATTGACCATGACATCTTCCGAACTCAGCGCAGCATCCGAACTCGTGGCCGCCGTTTTCACCGAGCCGCGTTCGCTGATCCTGTTGCTGCTTTTGCTGGCAGCCAGCATCTGCGACCTGCGCACACGTCGCATTCCCAATCGCCTGACCTTCGGCGGCGCCGCTCTGGCCCTGCTCTACGGCCTGCTGGCCCCTCACCCCCACACCGGCGGCTTTTTCTGGGCACTGGGCGGCATGGCAGTAGGTCTGGCATTGATGCTGCCTCTCTATCTGCTGCACGCCCTGGGAGCTGGCGACGTCAAATTGATGGCCATGGTCGGCAGCTTTCTCGGCCCCGTAGCCGCCTGGCAGACCGTGCTCTTTGTCTTCATCACCGGCGGCCTGGTAGCTATCACCTACGTACTCTGGCATCGCACGTCAGGCAAGTTGGTGCGCAACTCGGCCGAGGCCATGCAGTTGCTCTACGTCAATGTCGCTGCGGGGATCCGCCCCGATGCTCGCTCCAACTCGGCGCATTCGGTAGGCACTTTGCCTTACGGCGTCAGCATCGCCCTGGGAACCCTGGCGTTCCTGGTCGCTCGGCAGTTCACCTGGGTCTAGTCACTTACATCACGGCATAGCGGGAGCCTCCCATGAAAAACCTCAAAGCTTTGGGTCTGTTTGTCCTCGCCGTACTGGCCAGTCTGGCGGCTGCAGTCTACGCCGCCAACTGGGTCGCCCAGCGCGGCAGCCTGGACGCCGACAAGGTGGTCGTTGCTGCCACCGACATTCCACTGGGCGGCAAGATTCTGCCGAACATGCTGAACACCGTGGACTGGCCGCGGGGCTCCATACCCGATGGCGCTTTCCATGATATGCAACAGCTGCAGGATCGCGTCGTCAAGGTCGGAGTGCTGCGCGGCGAAGCCGTGCTCGAAGGCAAGCTGGCCCCCGTAGGCACCAAAGGCGGACTGGCTGCCGTCATCGCTCCGGGCAAGCGGGCCATGACGGTACGCGTCAACGATGTGGTCGGTGTTGCGGGCTTTGCCCTGCCCGGCAATTACGTGGACGTGGTGGTCAATGCCCAGCAGGAGCAGAACGGCAAGACAGAAGAGTCACGCCAGATCAGCAAAACCGTGTTGGAGAACGTGCTGGTCCTGGCCGTGGCCCAGGAGGCCGATCGTGACGAGACCAAACCCAAAGTGGTGAGTGCCGTCACGCTCGAGCTGAGCCCGGAAGATGCCGAGAAACTCGATCTTGCACGCAGCGTAGGCAATCTCTCACTGGTGCTGCGCAACCAGATTGACAAAGATCCCACCAGCACCGCTGGCATCACCAAGCACCAGCTGTTTGGAACACCTGAGCCCGTGCCTGCCCCCGTGAAGGTCGCAGCACCCGCCAAACCCGTGATGCAGCGAGCCAGGCCCGCACCCCAGGCTTCGACAGCCACCTGTGTCGAAGTGATCCAGGGCGGTGCTCGCACTCTCAACTGCTTCTGATCTTCTACTCGCAACAACTAAGAGAGGTCGGCCGTGCAACATCATCACCTATATATAGCAGCCAGCATGCTGCTCGCCAGCTCAGTACCTGTGCTGGCCCAGTCTGCGGGCACGCCTGCCCAGCCCGGCCCGGTGGCTGCGGCCGCTCCCGCAGCTCCCCGCACCACCCTGCCCGCCAGGAACTGCACGGCCATTCACACAGAGGACCCGACCACGGTCACGCTGGGTAAATCCGTGGTCATTCCGCTGAACTCGCCGATGGCGCGCATCCTGGTCAGCGGCCAGACACCGGGAGTCGGCCAGGCAGCCGCCAACGGACAGCCGCAGATGCAGGTACAAAACGGCATGGGCGATATCGAAGTGCAGTTGCTCAGCCCCAGAGACCTGTTCTTTCGCGGCCGCAAGTCGGGCTCCATGAACGTCATCCTGCAAAACGCCCAGGGTGCCTGCTTTATCAAGGACGTGATCGTCACCATGGACCCGGGGCCGCTGCAAACCAAGCTCAGCGAGCTCATGCCCGAGGAGCGCGGCATTCGCGTCCAGGGCGCCGACAATGCCCTGGTCCTCAGCGGAGAGATCAGCAATCCGCTGCGCCTGGACGATGTGGTGACGCTCGCCGGCGCCTACAGCGACAGCAAGAAAATCGTCAACCTGCTGCGCACCACTTCACCGCATCAGGTAATGCTGGAAGTCAAGATCGCCGAAGTCAGCAAGACATTGCTCGACAAGCTCGGCGCCAGTCTTGCGGGCCAGCGCATCACCAGCAATGGCATGAATACCTTCTCCATCGCATCCAACTTCCTGAGTGGCGGTGGCGGACTGCTGAGCGCCATGCGCATAGGCAAAGGCTCGATCAGCATTGACGGCCAAAAAGACGACGGTCTGGTGCGTATTCTGGCCGAGCCCAACATCATGGCCATCAGCGGCCAACAGGCCAGCTTTCTTTCGGGCGGCAAGATCTTTATTCCCGTGTCGCAGAGCAATACCAACGGCGTGCCAGTGATGACGCTCGAGGAAAAAGAGTTCGGTATCGGCGTCAAGTTCACGCCCACCGTACTGGGTAGCTCACGCGTCAATCTCAAGCTGGTCTCAGAAGTGTCCGACCTGTCTCAGACAGGGTCACCTTTCACCGCCATCAACGGCGTCACCTCGGTCATTCCCTCGCTTTCGGTACGGCGCGCGGACACCACGGTGCAGCTCAATGACGGGCAAAGCCTGGTCATTGCTGGTCTCATCAAAAACAATATCACCGAGGCCGTCAAACGCTTTCCGGGATTGGGGGAAATACCTGTACTCGGCGCGCTGGCCCGCAGCACCGAGTTCCAGACCGATCAGACTGAGCTGATGTTCATCATCACTCCGCGCCTGGTACAGGCTCTGGCCGAAGCACCCAGAGTGCCCACCGACAACCATGTGCCGCCCTCACGCGCCGAGGTCTACCTCAACGGGGCGCTGGAGAGCTCCAAGCCCGCATCAGCCGTGAAGACTGTGCCCGCCGCAACCATGCCATCCGGCACTGCAACCTCAGCTCCGGCACCTGCTCCAGTTGCAGCACCTCAGGAGCTGCAACCGCAAGCACCGGCCGAGCCCTCGGTTGACCGTCCCGCCCCCCTGAACCCGCCCACCTGAACCGGAGGCAAGCCATGATCGAACGCAGCATCCTATTTCCCGTGGCCCTCGCCGCCCTGCTCGCGGGCTGCAGCAGCACAACCCCCCACTACGACGCTCGTTTTGGCGAGGCTGTGCGCACCGCCCGCATGCAGATGACCCTCAACCCTGAAGCCGGCAAGACTCCTGGTGTCGGTGTGGATAGCGCCACCGGCATGGATGGTCGTGCCACGGCGCACACCATGGATCGCTACGAGCAAAGCTATAGAACCCCGCCACGAGCAGTCAATGTGATCAATATTGGCGGCTCGCTGACCAGCAACTCCAGTGGTGGAGGGGGTGGCGGCACCCCCTAATCCTCGGAATTTCCCGAAGCCGATTAACCAGTTCCACACCATTGAATTTGAAAGGAGAGCAGATCGCATCGCGGCCTTGCACGCCACTTACCGCCGCCCCAAAAAGTCGGCATGCATCTCATGTGTTTCCATTCTTTATTCACTTTAGAGGTATCACCATGAACAAGATCGCTCAGCAATTTGGCCATTCCCTGCAATCCTTTGTCCGCGACGAAGAAGGCGCGCAGATCATTGAGTACGCATTGATCGTTGCCGTGGTTTCCTTGACGCTGATTCTTGCGATGAACGTTACTGATCTCGGTTTCGCGGCCTGGCTTGGCCGAGTCTCGGCTTGCTTGACGACTGCTGGAGCCTGCGCTTGATTTGACTGCTCTCATAGCAAAAGCCTCTACTGCCGCAAGACAGTCTTGGCTTTTCGCTAAAGCAGCCTTATCCACATACCCGCTAAACACCATGAAAAACCACCCACATTTCTGGCCCACAGCCCGGCTCATGGGCGGTTCTGCCGCCGCGCTGCGGCGGCAGCGTGGTGCCATCATCATCACCGTTGCCCTGGCCTTGCTGTTTCTGCTGGGCTTTATGGGCTTTGCGCTGGATTTTGGCCGCTTGTTTGTGGTCAAAACCGAGCTGCAGACGGCCACTGACAGTTGTGCACTGGCAGCAGCCCAGGAACTGGACGGTGCCAGCGACGCTCGTACCCGGGCCGTCAATGCAGGCCTCGCAGCAGGTAATAGCAACCGTGTGCATTTCCAGGGCGCCAGCGCTGGCATTGCAGTATCAGACATCAGTTTCAGTGATGCACTGAACGGCAGCTACAGCACCACTTTTCCGGTTACCTCTGCCAAATACGCCCGCTGCGAACACGCCCGCACCGGCCTGCTGCCTTGGCTATTGCAGGCTCTGGGCGCATTCAGTGGCAATGCCAGTTACGGCGCTAACCAGTCGGTGAAGGCGCTGGCCGTGGCTACTCGCGCGCCCTCCCAAACCAATTGCTTGATGCCCATCGGGATTTGCCAGAAGAGCCCAAGCTCGCCGTTCGGCTATTCGCGAGGCGAGTGGCTCTCGGGCGTCACAAACAGCAACGACGAAGTCGAAGCTTCGGGTGCGTTCAAATGGCTCGACTACACCGGCTCTGGAGGGGGAGCCAATGAAATCAAAAACCTGCTTGCAGGTAACGGTGCCTGCAACTTGCCCGGGACTGCCACCAACGTGACCGACCCGTCGAAGAATGGCAAAACCAACGGAGCCGTTGATGCCTGGAACACGCGCTTTGGCATTTACAAAGGCTCATACAACCAAGCTGACAGTCCTCCCGACGAAACAGGCTATGCGTGGTATGCCGCAGACGATAGTGGAAAGAACCCCGGCCGATACGACGCCCTTTTCAGCACCAAGCGCAGCACGCATGCGCCCTATGAAGGGGACAACAAGAACCCGGACACCAAGGCTTTGAAGACGACTGGCAACTATGCGGGCACCGACTACACCAAGGGGGGAAATCGCAGAATCATGACGGTAGGTGTGGTGGATTGCGCCGCACCAAAGCTACAACTGACCGGCTTTGCTTGCGTGCTGGCGCTTCACCCAATGGCGAAGGCCGCCAATGGGAAGAAGGAAAAAATGTGGCTCGAATTCATCAGCGACGCATCTACCACGACCGGCAACCCCTGCGCTACAGGAGGTCTGCCAGCCAATGCAGGCGGACCATTGGTTCCGGTACTGGTGCAATAGGCCAAGGAGAACTCACCATGCAATCCCCTCGCTTATCCAGCCATCGTGGTGTAGCGCTGATTGAGTTCGCGCTGATTCTCCCGCTACTGCTGATACTGACTTTTATCACCACCGAATTTGGCCGCGCGCTCTACCAGTACAACACCTTGACCAAGGCCGTGCGCGATGCTTCGCGTTATCTCTCTGTACAGGATCCCAGCATTGCAACCAGTGATCCCCAAGGGCTGATTAACAACGCTAAAAATTTGGTCGTTTTTGGCAATGTGGCCAATACAGGGAGCCCACTGGCCGTAGGTCTATCGGTCAGCCAGATTCCCAAGCCTACCTGGCAGCATGCAGGCGCGTCCCCCGTCATCAACACGGTCACCATCCGTATCGCAGGTTGCGCCACCTCGGCCCCACCTTGCTACAAGTTCACACCGCTCATTTCCGGAGCTTTCGGCGTGAATTTCGGCACGGTGAATTTTGCGGATATCAGCGCCACGATGAGGGCTCCACTATGAAAAAACCAGCTAACAACCCGCAACGAGGCGCCACGATGATTGAGTTTGCCTTGGTGCTGATGATTTTTCTGACATTTTTTCTGGGCCTGATGGACTTTGCCCGCATGCTCTGGACGTGGAATGCAGCCAATGAAGCCACGCGCTGGGGAGCTCGCACCGCCGTGGTATGCGCCAAGGGCTCAGCCAAGGTACTGGATCGGATGCAGAAATTCCTACCCCAGCTCACAACGGACAACGTAATAGTGGAGTGGTACGACGCTGCAGGCAATCAAAACAACGCCTGTACAACAGCCACCTGCGGCGCTGTCAATGTCCGTATCCAGAACCTGAACTATCAATGGATATCCCCTATCGGCTTCAGCTTGCGGGGTGCCATTCCGATGCCGGGTTTCTCAACCTATCTGCCGCGCGAATCCATGGGTACAGATCCAAATAGCGGCGCACCCGGTATATGCGGCTGAGCAGCGAGGGTCATTATGAAAATCACCATCATTTCCCCCAACACCACCCATCTCAGCGAGATGGCCCATGTGCTGCAAGAGCAGTCGCACCAGGTGCAGACCTTCGAGGGTGGCAAGACCCGCATGCCCACGATTGCCGAGCAGGAGCTTCCGGATCTGATGATCGTCGATGGTATGTGCTGCGACCCTTCAGACCTGGCCCCGGTGGAGCAGGTGACCACCCATCACCCACGCATGGCCGTGGTCCTGCTGTGCGCCCAGCAGACACCAGAGTTTCTGCTGCAATCCATGCGGGCGGGCGTGCGCGAGGTTCTGCCATCGCCTCCGCCGCCGCAGGCGCTGGCCGATGCCGTTCAGCGTCTTGCCAGCAAATTGCAGGACAGCACCCCCAACCGTGCACAAGGGCAAGTCATGGCCTTTCTGCCCTGCAAGGGCGGTGCCGGCGCCACTTTCCTGGCCACCAATCTGGGCTGGGCGTTGGCGCAAAAGCACTCCGTGCTGTTGATCGACTTGAATCTGCAGTTTGGCGATGCGCTGCCCTATCTGCATGAAGGCAAGCCAAGCTCGACATTGGCGGATGTGGCACGTGACCTTCACCGCCTTGACGCCTCTTTTCTCACGGCCAGCACGGTAAAGATCACACCGCGCCTGCATGTGCTGGCAGCCCCCGAAGATGCCATGCATGCCATGGAAGTGGAGCCCGGGCATATTGAGGCCATCGTGCAACTGGCTGCCACGCACTACGACTTCGTGCTGCTGGACATGGGGCGCGTGCTGGACCCATTGGCTCTACGCGTGCTCGACAAAGCGCAGTGCATTGTTCCTGTGCTGCTGCCCAACGTACCCGCCGTGCGCAATGCGCAAAAGCTGCTGCGCATGTTCCACGATCTGGGCTACCCGGAAAGCCGCCTGCATCCGGTGCTGAACAGGGTGGACAGGCGCAGCGAAATCGGGCTGTCTGAAGTGCGCAAGACCCTGGGCCTGGAACAGCAATGGCGCAGCATTCCCGACTCTGCCCAGGAAGTACAAGCAGCCATCAATGCTGGAGCACCGCTGGCCGAATCCGCTCGCAGCAGCAGCGTGGTGCGCGAGCTGACGGCCTGGGCCGATGCACTGTCACCTCGGGCTCATGAAGAAAACGGTAATTTTTTGAACCGGCTCTTTCGCCGGGCGTAGGCATCCGTATTGCAGAAGGAGACTGTCATGTCACTACGAGATTTCTTGACCGCGCCATCGACACGCACGCCCAAGCCTCTGCTGCAGGTCGTGTCCGAGTCCGCAGATATGTCGGCCATGCCCGCAACAGAGCCTCCTCCGCCATCCACCCCCATCTATGGTCACTCTGCGGCCTATCTGGCACTCAGAAGCCGCATTCATGCCAAGCTGCTGGAGCGGTTTGATCTTGCTGCCCTGGATGCAGTATCCGTGCAGACACTGCAGCAAGAAATTGCGACCATGACCGAGCGACTACTGGCTGAAGACTCCGCAGCCATCAACGATCTTGAAAGAAAAATGCTGATCCGAGATATCCAGCACGAGATGTTGGGTTTCGGTCCACTCGAGCTGTTGATGGCCGACCCTGCAGTATCGGACATACTGGTCAATCGCTACGATCAGATCTATGTGGAACGCCGGGGCCGGTTGGAGTTGACGCCCGTTGTCTTTACCGATGAAAAGCATTTGCTGCGCATCATTGACAAGATCGTTTCACGCATAGGCCGGCGCATCGACGAATCCAGCCCCATGGTCGATGCCCGCCTGCCAGATGGCTCGCGCGTGAATGCGGTCATTCCGCCCGTGGCCCTTGATGGCCCCATGATGTCGATCCGGCGCTTCGCCCATATCCCGCTGCGCATGGAAAATCTGATCAACGACCTCAAAAGCCTGACACCTGGCATGGCCCTGGTTCTTGAGGCTCTGGCCAAGGCCAAGGTGAATATGATCATCTCTGGCGGCACAGGAGCCGGCAAGACAACGCTGCTCAACATCCTCTCTAGCTATATTCCTGCTGTAGAACGCGTGGTCACCATCGAGGATGCGGCCGAGTTGCAACTGCAGCAGCCTCATGTGGTGCGCATGGAAACGCGCCCGCCCAATATAGAGGGCCGTGGCGAAATCACGCAGCGATCCCTTGTGCGTAACGCACTGCGCATGCGGCCTGATCGCATCATCATCGGCGAAGTCCGGGGCGCCGAAGCGGTAGACATGCTGCAGGCCATGAACACCGGCCACGAAGGCTCATTGACGACCATCCATGCCAATACGCCACGCGACTCTTTGGCACGGCTAGAGAACATGGTCGGCATGGCAGGCCTCAATCTGCCGCATCAGGCCGCACGCCAACAGATTGCATCGGCCATAACGGTAGTCGTGCAGGCACTCCGGCTCACGGATGGCAAACGCAAGATCACCAGCATCCAGGAGATCACTGGCATGGAGGGCGATGTAGTGACCATGCAGGAGATCTTTGCCTTTACCCAGACCGGCGTCGGCGCAAGCGGCGAAGTCCAAGGATATTTCCACGCCACGGGTGTCAGACCCAAGTTCGCCGATCGGCTAAAAGGCTTCGGCATTGCTTTGCCCGACAGCATCTTCGCTCCAGAACGCCACTATCAATGAACTCCGCAAAAAGGTGCCGCCATGCTGTCCTTTTTATCTTCCCACTCGGTCCTTGTAATCATCGGTCTGGTGTTTGTAGCCGTACTCCTGCTGCTGGAAGCACTGCACACGATCTGGAAACAGTACAAGAGTCCTGAGGCAAAGCGGCTTGAACGCCGGCTCAGAGCCTTGTCAGCAGCCGATGACAACAGCAATCCGACCAAGCTTGTCAAGGAGCGCACACTTAGCGATATGCCCAGAATGCAGCGGGTGCTGCAAACCATGCCGCGCGCGCACCAACTAGACCGTTTCATTGTTCAATCAGGCTTGGACTGGACGGTTTCGGGCTTGCTGCTCGGCAGTGCAACGTTGTTTGCGCTAGGCATGCTAACAACCATCATGCTTCGCCAACCTATGGAGCTGGGCGTGCTTTTAGGTTTGGCGCTGGCTTCCTTTCCATGGCTGTTTCTGCAACGCAAAAGACTGCAGCGCCTGAAACGTATGGAGCGCCAACTCCCCGAAGCGCTGGATCTGATAGCGCGAGCATTGCGCGCGGGCCATGCATTTTCCGCAAGCCTGCAAATGGCAGGAGAGGAACTGACCGAACCTATCGCCGGCGAGTTTCGCCTGGTGCATGACGAGATCAACTATGGCACATCGCTACATCAGGCCTTGACCAATCTGGGTGAGCGCGTGCCGATCACAGATCTGCGCTACTTCATTGTCGCCGTACTCATACAGCGCGAATCTGGCGGCAACCTCACCGAGATGCTCAGCAACCTGAGTCGCCTGATCCGCGAGCGGCTCAAGCTCCATGCCAAGGTCCGCGTCCTGTCCGCTGACGGGCGAATGTCGGCCTGGATCCTGGGTTTGATGCCATTTGGACTGGCCGCTCTGCTCAATCTAATGAACCCGGAATTCATGCATCCGCTCTGGACTGACCCTATTGGCATCAGCATTCTGAAATGGTTGGCCGCACTGATGGTCATAGGTCTGCTGCTGCTGCGCCGCATCGCCCGTATCAGGGTATGAGCCCAACTGAAACGCAAGGAGTACGCCATGTTGATCGTCGCCCTGCTCACTTTCACCGCCCTCATGCTGGCTGCAGGAGCCTTGTTCTTCTGGGCAACACCAACAGTCGCCGAACGGCGCTTACAGTCACTGACACCCACCTCTCAGGACAAGGGCTGGACAGAAACAGTCGTCAAACTGGTCGGCCCATTTGCACATCTGTCGTCACCCACCAAAGACATTGATGCAACGCCATTGCGGCTGCGCTTTCTGAATGCAGGCATCCGCCACGAGAGTGCACCACTGCTGTACTTTGGAGTCAAAACGCTGCTGCCTCTTTCTTTGGGTCTGGCGGTGTACTCTCTCATGCTGACAGCTAGCAAGGCAGACAGCACCCAGCGATTGCTCTTCCCCTTGGTGGCAGCTCTTGTGGCCTGCTACCTGCCGAATCTTGTTCTGCGCTGGATGGCCTTGCGCCGCAAGCGCGAGATCTTTGAAAACTTTCCCGATGCTGCCGATTTGATGCTGGTCTGCGTAGAAGCAGGCATGGGCCTGGATGCCGCGCTGGGCAAGGTAACTGAGGAGATTCGCATCAAAAGTGAAGCCCTGGCAGAGGAGCTCCACTGGACCAACCTGGAAATGCGTGCCGGCAGCACTCGCGAAAAAGCCTTACGAAATCTGGCGGCCCGCACCGGTGTTGATGAGATTCACACTTTTACGGCCATGCTGACGCAGGCAGACCGATTTGGTACCAGCATAGGCGAATCGCTCCGGGTTTTCTCGGATGACCTACGCCACAAACGGCAAATGCGCGCCGAAGAGCTCGCTGCCAAGATTCCCACCAAGATGCTGTTTCCGCTGGTAACCTGCATCTTCCCGGCCATCATCATGGTGGTTCTGGGTCCGGCCATCATTCGAGTCGCGCGCATGATCTTGCCCATGATGGCCGGCAGCATGTGAGGGCTCCAACAGTGATTCGGATTCACCTCTCGGACTAGATATCCTGAAAGCAATCTCAGCCTCTTGATCTAATCCACAGGGACGGCAATGACCTGCAAAGGGCATGTGCTCACTCCATGACGCGTGGATTGACAACTTGAGCTGGAGCCCTCTCTCGACGTGGCCGAAGAATGCGTCGTGAAATGAAACATACGGATAGATCTGCGCAAACGGCAACCGGACGCTTGACCGAGTGTCTATCTTTGCCTCGCATGGTTTCGACGCTGACTGCCACCAGGCAGCCTAGCTCAAATACAAGTCGTCATTTTTTGAAAACACCGCGCCACAAAAACCACAAACTGTGCGATCAGCGCGCACAAAACCCTGCTGCAACCAGCGAAGGCACGCGAGTAACCGCTACACTTTGCGCCTCAGGCCTGCGTAATACCCGACGCAGGCCTTTTTTCCCGCTTTTCGAGGTTTTCGCGCACTGCCATGTCCACCGTCTTCAATTTCACCTTTGTTCCCTGGTTCAGGTCTGTGGCCCCCTATATCCACAAGTTCCGACACCAGACCTTTGTGGTGGGCCTGACTGGTGAAGCCATTGATGCGGGCAAGCTCAGCTCCATCGTCCAGGATCTGGCAATGATCCAGGCCATGGGCGTCAAGATCGTGCTGGTGCACGGCTTCCGCCCCCAGGTCAACGAGCAATTGCGCCTCAAGGGCCAGGAGCCGCGTTATTACAACGGCATGCGAGTCACCGACTCCATTGCGCTGGACTGTGCCCAGGAAGCGGCCGGCCAGCTGCGTTACGAGATCGAGGCCGCCTTCAGCCAGGGTCTCCCCAATACGCCCATGGCCGGTGCGCGCGTGCGCGTGATTTCGGGCAACTTCCTCACGGCACGTCCCGTAGGCATCGTCGATGGCGTGGACTTCATGCACTCCGGCCTGGTGCGCAAGGTCGACGTGGAAGGCATTCGCAGCGCACTGGGCTCCGAAGCCATGGTGCTGGTCTCTCCCTTCGGCTTCTCGCCTACGGGCGAGGCCTTCAACCTCAGCATGGAAGAAGTGGCCACCCGCGTGGCGATCGAACTCAAGGCCGACAAGCTGCTGTTCCTGACCGAAGTGCCTGGCGTGCGCATGGACCCCAGCGGCCCGGCCGACGAGAACAACCCCATCGATACCGAGCTGCCGCTGGACGCTGCACGCCGCCTGCTGGCCCAACTCCCGCCTGCACAGCAGCCTACCGACGTGGGCTTTTACCTACAGCACTGCGTGCGCGCCTGCGAGCATGGCGTGGAGCGAAGCCATATCCTGCCCTTCTCCACCGACGGAGCGCTTCTGCTGGAGATCTATGTGCACGACGGCATAGGCACCATGGTCATTGACGAAAAGCTCGAAGAACTGCGCGAGGCCACGATCGACGACGTGGGCGGCATCATTCAGCTTATCGAGCCCTTCGAGCGCGACGGCACGCTGGTCAAGCGCGACCGCACCGAGATCGAACGCGATATCGCCAGTTACACCGTCATCGAACACGATGGCGTGATCTTCGGCTGTGCCGCCCTGCACCCCTATCTGGAAGCCAAGACCGCCGAGATGGCCGCCGTCACCGTCTCTCCCAAGAGCCAGGGTACGGGCGATGGCGAGAAGCTGCTCAAGCGCATCGAACAACGCGCCCGCGCCCTGGGTTGCGAAACCATGTTTGTGCTGACCACGCGCACCATGCACTGGTTCATCAAGCGCGGCTTTCAGCCTGTCGAGCCCGAATGGCTGCCCGAGGCCCGCAAGGCCAAGTACAACTGGGGCCGCAAGAGCCAGGTGCTGGTGAAGAAGCTCTAATCCACCTTCACTATTAAAAATAGCTTCCGGCGCTTGATAAACAAGCGTTGGAAGCTATTTTCGGAGCAAAAGATCTTGATGCGGCAGGCGTTGCAAGAACGGCTAAGGCCGCGTAGCCCGGCCTGCCGACGCAACAAACTCCGATGGCGGGCGGCCGAACTGGCGGCGAAACGCAGCCGTGTATGCGCTATGGCTTTCATAGCCGCTTTCCAGTGCCACGGTCGTGATGGCCATGCCCTGCAGCAACTGGGGGATGGAAGCCATCAGGCGCATCTGCTGATACCACCTGCCCCAGTTCATTCCGGTGCTTTTCAGAAAGCGGCGATGCAGCGTCTTGGGCGTGAGCGCGTGCTGCCGCGCCAGGGCTTCCACCGTGGTGCGCTGCGCCGGTGCACTCAGCATGCTCTCGCAGATACGTCGCATCAGCGCATCCTGGGGCCAGGGCAGGTAATACGGCAGCGGGGCCAGGGCGCTGAGTTCCTCCAGCAGCAAACTGCCCAGCAAGGCATCGCGCGGCCTATGCGGCCCCTCGTGGGGCAATGCCACCAGAGCTGTCATCAGCTCGCGCACCAGCGGCGCGACATGCAGCACGCCGTCCCGGGCCGGCAGCTGTGCGGACCAGGCCTCGTCGACGAACAGGCCATAGGCCCGCACCGCCGTGGTCGCCGTGATCCCGTGCAGCATGCCCGGGCGTAGCCACACTGCCGTGGTCGGCGGAACCAGCCATTGGCCGCTGGGGGACTCGACCAGCAACACACCTTCAGACGCATAGATGAGATGGCCGCGCGCATGGCTGTGCTGCGGCACCACATGGCCTGGCGGATAGCGCTGCTCCACGCCCGTGACAGGCAGCGAAGAGGCCTGGGCATGCTGCAGATCCAGCGCATGCGCACCATGTTCGGGGGAAGCAAAACCCATGAGATGTCTAAATTTCTACAACAAATGAATATCTATCGATAGAAGTCTATACCTCTGGCGACATAAAGTAGCCGCATTGCCTCCATCAAGCACCTTGCCGTGAAACACCGCCACCCGCTTTCGCTACGCCTACTGACTCTGACATCTGGTCGGGGTCCGCATGCACGCGTTCGCGCATGGTCCCATCCTGGTCTTCCCAGACCCCGGCCTTAGCCAGCCCCATCCGGGCAGGGAGACCAGGTGATCGTTTCTTCAACTCCAAGGTCTCTATGCTGGCTGATCCCTCTACCAAATACCGCGCATTTCCCGTTGTGGACTTGCCCACCCGCCAATGGCCTGCCCGTACGTTGACCCAAGCGCCCGTATGGCTTTCGACCGATTTGCGCGACGGCAACCAGGCGCTGTTCGAACCCATGAACCGCGAGCGCAAGCTACGGCTGTTCGAGGAGCTGGTCGCCATCGGTTTCAAGGAAATTGAAATCGGCTTCCCCTCCGCTTCGCAGACCGACTTCGACATCGTGCGCCACCTCATCGAAGCGCAACTGATTCCGCACGATGTCACGCCCATGGTCATCACCCAGCTGCGTGAGGACCTGATTGCCACCACGGTGCGCAGCGTGGCCGGCGCACGCCGCGTGATCGTGCATCTGTACAACGCCGTGGCACCGGCCTTCCGCGAAATCGTCTTTGGCATGGAAGTGCCGCAGATCATTGCCATGGTGGAGCACCATGTACGCCACCTCAGGCAACTCACCGAGCAGCACCCCGAAACCGAATGGGTGCTGCAGTACTCCCCGGAAACCTTTTGCATGGCCGAGCTGGACGTTTCCCTGGCCGTGTGCAATGCCGCCATTGCAGCCTGGGATGCCGGTCCTAAGCGCCCCATGATCATCAACCTGCCGACCACGGTGGAGGTTTCCACCGCCAATGTGTTTGCCGACCAGATCGAATGGATGGACCGGCGTCTGGCACGGCGCGAGCACATCACGCTTTCGGTACACCCCCACAACGACAGAGGCACCGGCGTGGCCTGTGCCGAGCAGGCCCTGCTGGCCGGTGCCCAGCGTGTGGAAGGCTGTTTGTTCGGCAACGGCGAGCGCAGCGGCAATGTGGATCTGGTGACGCTGGCCCTGAACCTCTACACCCAAGGCATTGCTCCGGGCCTGGATTTCTCCGACATCGCTGCCGTGGCACGCATTGCCGAAGCTTCGACGGCCCTGCCCATCCATCCGCGCCACCCCTATGTGGGCGACCTGGTGTTCACGGCATTTTCCGGCTCACACCAGGATGCGATTGCCAAGGGCTTTGCGACGCAACAACCCAACGCCCCGTGGCGCGTACCCTATCTGCCCATAGACCCGCAGGACCTGGGACGAACCTATGACAGCATCGTGCGCGTCAACAGCCAGTCCGGCAAGGGCGGTATTGCTTTCCTGCTGCAGAAGGACAGGGGCATCACCATGCCGCGGCGCATGCAGATCGAGTTCAGCGCCATTGTCCAGGCCTGGGCCGACAGCAGCGAAACCGAACTTAGCAGCGCACAGATCTGGGAGCTGTTTGAAGCCACCTACCTGCATGCCCAAGCCGGGTCTCGGTCACTGCGTTATGAAAGCCACCGCCTGTTCGACAGCCCGCAAGGCCAGGGTATCGAACTGCACTGGCACGACGCCAACGGGCAACCCAGGCTGCGCAGCGGCATCGGCAACGGCCCTATTGCAGCCACCGTCGCTGCACTGGAGTTGCCGCTGCGCATCGACAGCTACGAAGAGCGCAGCCTGGGCAACGGCGCCGACGCCTGCGCCGTTGCCGTCATCGAAGCCGCATGGCCTGGCGTGCCCGGCTCACGGTTTGGCGTAGGCATGCACGCGAACATCGTCACCGCATCAGTGATGGCGGTCGTGAATGCCGCTGCGCGCTTTGAGGGGGACATGATTCAGACCCGCGCGTAGCCTTCGATAGATCGTTGCGTCTCCCTCTTGTCGGCCGATACCGTTTGAAGCTCGGCCTGCGCGGTGCCCTGCCTCATACGCCGCCCCGGTCTTTTCCGTCTATTTTCGGCGGGTCTGTCACAATTTTGGGGCGGGCCCGTTCTGGCGATGGAGGCTTCTGGCCACTTGGTGCATCGCCGATGTTGCGCTGCATCACAGCACCACCAAACAGTCTGGGCTACAAAGTCAGCATCCGATTAGCATGAGGCATGCCATGAACACACTCCCTCCTCAGGCCATCAGCCAGGATGTGCTGGCCGAAAAATATCTGGCCGACGGCGAGCAATCCGAGCAAGAGCTGTTTGCCCGCGTGGCACGAGCCCTGGCCGCTGTTGAAAAGCCTGAGCTTCAAACGCATTGGGAACAGCAATTTCTGGCCAATCTGCAGCGCGGTGCCATCGGTGCCGGCCGCATCATGGCAGCGGCGGGGCTGGACACCAAGGCCACGTTGATCAACTGCTTTGTGCAGCCCGTCGCCGACGCCACCAATGGTTTCGACAGCCAGGGCAACCCCGGCATCTACACAGCGCTTTCTCAGGCAGCCGAGACCATGCGCCGCGGTGGCGGCGTGGGTTATGACTTTTCCAACCTGCGTCCACGCGGTGCGCTGGTGCGCGGCACCAACTCCTTTGCGTCGGGCCCCTGCTCCTTCATCGATGTCTTCGATGCATCCTGCACCACGGTGGAGTCGGCCGGTGCGCGCCGCGGCGCCCAGATGGGTGTGCTGCGCATTGACCACCCCGATGTGCTGGAATTCATCACCGCCAAGCGACAAAAAGGCCGCTGGAACAATTTCAATGTGTCTGTGGGCGTGAGCAGCGCGTTCATGCAGGCGGTCAGAGACGATGCCGAATGGGAGCTGATCCATGTCGCCAGTCCCAGCGAGGCACAGATACAGGCCGGCGCCCATCGCCGCGACGATGGTCTCTGGGTCTATAAAAGCCAGCCTGCGCGTGCACTATGGGATGCCATCATGCGCTCGGCCTATGACTTCGCCGAGCCCGGCATCCTGTTCCTCGACAACATCAACGCCGACAACAACCTCTGGTATGCCGAGCAGATTGCTGCCACCAATCCCTGTGGCGAGCAACCCCTGCCGCCTTACGGCTGCTGCGATCTGGGCCCGGTCATACTCACGCGCTTTGTGCGCGAAGCGTTCACACCTCAGGCTTTCTTCGACATGGAGGCCTTTCGCGCCGCCGTCGCGGTTCAGGTGCGCATGCTGGACAATGTGCTGGACGCCACCGTCTGGCCCCTGCCCGAGCAGCAGCGCGAGGCACAGCAAAAGCGCCGCATCGGCGTGGGCTTCACGGGGCTGGGAGACGCCCTGATTCTGCTGGGCCTGCATTACGCCAGCGATGCTGGCCTGCAGCAGGCCGCATCAATAGCCCGTGCCATGCGCGATGCGGCTTATGCCGCGTCGGTGGAGCTGGCACGGGAAAAAGGTGCCTTCCCTCTGTTCAACGCCAAGCAGTATCTGAAAAGCGGCTTTGCCAAACGCTTGCCCAAGGAGCTGCGCGCTACCATCAAAAAACATGGGCTGCGCAACAGTCATCTGCTGTCCATCGCCCCCACGGGCACGGTATCACTGGCCTTTGCCGACAATGCGTCCAACGGCATCGAGCCGGCCTTCTCGTGGACCTATACGCGCAAAAAGCGCACGGCCAACGGCGGAGAGCAGTTCTACACTGTTCAAGATCACGCCTACCGCCTCTACAAGGCCTTGCACGGCGACGATGTCCCGCTGCCCGAGTGCTTTGTCAGCGCCCTGGAGCTGAGCGCCAGCGAGCATGTGGCCATGATGCGCTGCGTCCAGCCCTTTATCGACACCTCGATTTCCAAGACCGTCAATATCCCGGCCGACTATCCGTTCGAGGACTTCAAGCACCTCTATATGGAGTGCTGGGAGGTCGGCCTCAAAGGCTGTGCCACCTACCGTCCCAACGACACGCTGGGCGCGGTTCTGTCTACCGATTCAGCCCCCGCCCCCTCTCAAGCGCCTACCGGTAAATCGCAGGCTGCAATCAACTCGCTTAGCAGCAGCGGCATGACGGCCGTGATCGAGCGCCGCCCCGAGGGTCCGCTCAATGCCGTGGTGGACAAGATCGAGTATTTCACACATGACGGCATACGGCGTCTCTATCTGGTCGTCAGTTTCATGGTGGTCGACGGTGTGGAGCGTCCCATCGAATTCTTCATGCCCGTGGGCCAGACCGGGGAAAGCCAGCAATGGATCACGGCCACCATGCGCAGCTTGAGCCTGGCCGCGCGTGGCGGCTTTCTCGACAAGGCCCTGGCCGATCTGCGCAAAGTGGCCTGGGATCGCGGCCCGGTGCGCTACGGCAACAGGACGCGTGACGACGGCAGCCGCATCCCGCTCTGGCATGACAGCGAAGTGGCGCTGCTGGCCTATGCGATTCAAAGCATCATCGCCAATCGCGGCCTGCCCCAGCCGGCGCCCAGCACGGCGGCCACGCCGGCATCTCCGCCCGAGAACAATGCCCCAGTCAGCGGTCAAAAGTGTCCCGACTGCGGAGCACATGCCATGATCAAAAAAGATGGCTGTCAGTTCTGTACCGCCTGCGGTTTTGTGGGGTCATGCGGTTGAAAAATGGATAGCTTGAGTCGCGATCAAGCTGAGCAGTGCGATGGATGACTGAGTCCGCAGCAGCAGCGTCCATTCAAGCGGATACCCAAAGCAGCGGTCAGACGCGACTTCGGACCCAACACCCTGAGCTCAACAATGCGACGGGTGACCGAGGCATGTGGAAACGCTAAGTACAGACGTTGATATCGAGGCAATCGATCATCGCTCTCCAACCTGAAAGGTGTTCCGTCATGAAAGTCAAAGTCCTCTGCTTCGGCATCTCGCTGGACGGTTACTCCGCCGGACCCAACCAGGATTTGCAGAACCCGCTCGGCGTCGGTGGACCTGAGATCCTTGAGTGGTTCTTCCACACCCAAGTCTTTCAGCGCATGCATGGGGGGTCTCAGATCGGCGAAACAGGTGTCGACAATCAGATGGCCGAACGCTCCTTCGAGAACATCGGCGCGTGGATTCTGGGGCGCAATATGTTCGGACCTATACGCGGCCATTGGCCCGACGAAAGCTGGCAGGGCTGGTGGGGCGATGAGCCGCCCTATCACGTGCCCGCATTTGTCCTGACCCACCACGCGCGGCCCTCGCTGCGCATGCAGGGAGGCACTGATTTTCACTTCGTCACGGATGGCATTGCATCGGCGCTGGCGCAAGCCAAGACAGCCGCAGGTGATCGCGATATTCGCATTGGCGGCGGCGTAGCCACCGTGCGACAGTTCCTGCAGGCGCGACTGGTCGATGAGATTCACCTCGCTATACGTCCTCTGTTGATGGGGTCCGGCGAAAACCTCTGGCAAGGCTTGGACATGCGCGCTCTGGGCTATGAGGTCGCCGAAGTGAGGCAGGGCGAACGAGCCATGCATGTGATGGTGCACAAACAAGCCTAACACCTGAAAACCGGGTCGCACTTGATACCACAGGCGTACTCCTGGCTGCCCGGACTGTTCAAGCCCATGGACCTGACACTTGTGACGCTCATGTTCCAACCGCGATGGCCAGCGGCAGTCGTATCCAGGACGCTTGCTTAACGCTTGGCTTCGGAAGTCGAAAAAGATGACCGACTGGAACGATAGGCCAGATCGGTGCTGCAAGTGGCCTCAGTCGTAGACGTCACATACCTCACCAATGGCGAGGTCGCCCCACTTCTCGCTCTTTGGATATCACATGCCTGTAGGCCTGACTCACCGACTGCGCCTCACGTCCAGAATCACCTGAACTACTGATTTCACCCGAGCATAAGCACCGTTGGCCCAAGCTAGTTCAATTCCGCGTAGACGCTGCTGATGGATTCAACCGACAGCCTAGCCTTGACGCGACTTTTGCAGTGCATCAGGCTCGGAAGACTCGTCCCGCGCCACAGGCTGTGTGGACTCCGCCGGAGCCGCAGCGGTTTCAGGCTCCGGCACCTTGGGCAAAGAGGCCCTTGCCATCTGGAGCATGTGCAAGGCCAGCGACTCATACAGCGGCCGCGCAATCATGCGCGAGATCATGCTGGCGATCATGGCCGATGCCATGAGGCTCAGCACCAGTGAGTGGCCGTCCACCATCTCCATGACGATGATGAAGGCCGTCAGCGGCGCCTGGGTGACTGCCGCCAGAAAGGCCGCCATGCCCATCGCTATCAATGCAGGCGCTATATCCGTAGTTCCAACAATCGATGCAACGTTATTCCCCACGCCTGCACCAATCGACAGCGAGGGCGCAAAGATACCGCCGGGTACGCCCACCCAGGCCGATAGCCAGGTAGCGATGAATTTGAGCGTGACATAGAACTCGGGCACATCGGCCTCGCCCTGCAGCATATGCTTGACGGCTTCAGAGCCCGCACCAAAGGTGGCGCCGCCGGTGACCACGCCGATGACGGCAATCAGCAGGGCCAGCACTGCCGCAAAGCGGATCGGAAAGCGTGACCTGAGCTTGTTGAGGCGCTCCGTGGATGAAGTCAGCGAGTGGGTCATGAGCTTGGCGAACAGGCCGCCCAGCACGCCGCAGGTCAGCGCCACGGCAAGACAAGGCAGCAGGTCACGCCAGCCGAGTTCGGCCACGCGGATGCGGCCAAAATAGCTCAGATTGCCGAAGACCGAGACCCCCATCAGACCGGCCAGCACAATGGCCGCGATGATGAGTCCGCTGGAGCGCGACTCCAGCTTGCGCGAGAGCTCCTCGATGGCAAACACCACGCCCGCCAGCGGGGCGTTGAAGGCTGCTGCAATACCTGCCGCCCCACCGGCCACCAGCAAGGCATGGGTGTTGATGACGGACTTGGGGCCCAGCCAGCGCCGCGCCGAATGCATGACACCGGCAGCCACCTGCACCGACGGCCCTTCGCGCCCTATCGACAGCCCAGCGAGAAATCCCGCGCTGGACAGCACGATCTTGGCAAACGACAGCCACAGCGACACAAAGCGCTTGCGCAGACTGGCATCGACCGATGGCTCAAGCGTGGCAATCACCTGCGGGATGCCCGAGCCGCTGGCACCCGGAGCCCATTTGCGCGTGGCCCAGACCGCTGCCGCCGTGATGGCCGGCATCCAGATCAACACCAGCCAGCCGTGGACGCCGTGGTAGATGCTCTCGAAAAAGCCGAAAGCCGCCTCGGCCAGCAGCGTGAAAGCCACCACGCTCAGCCCCGCTGCCGCGGCATAGGCCAGCACCACCGTCCGCTCCAGCCAGCGCTTTCCATCGCGCATCTCTTCATTGAGGTTGTGGAAGAAATCTGGCTCTTGCTGCATGGGCGGGCAATCGTTTCGGGGCGGCTGCAAAAATGGGCGAAGACCCACATTCTGCGCCCGCCCAAGGGCTTGCCAGATCGGCAATAGCCACAACGATTGCCCACACAGGTTTTTACAACGACCGCCCGATTCGCACATCTATTGCGAATCGCCCGGCTAAAGCCCGAGGGAATGCCCATGCGGTCATGCCGTCTAACTCATCCCGTGAATGCCACCCAAAGCGTCCCGGCCAAGGCGACCAGACCTCCCATGGCCACCAGCACTGCACCGGGCCCAGGCACATAGGCGAGCAGCCATGTGAGTGCCAGCGCGGCCACACTGAGGCAGCCCAGCCAGACGATGGTTCCCACCGCAGCACCCCACAAGCCCATGCACAGCCACAGTGCGAGCAGCATCAGCGCCGCCCCCGCCAGGCGCAGCACGACCCGCAGCGCCGGCCCGGGCTCGCCACGCGATACAAGCTGATCGCAATGCCTGTCCATGACCTGGCTCAGCACCAGCATGCCTGCCAAGCACAGCGCCAGGGCGCAGGCCATCACCTGCCACAGGCTCATGCCACACCTTTCAGCGCCTGCAGCGCAGCTATCAACAAGACTGCCGAGCCCGCCATCCATGCCATCACGCGCAGCAGGCTGCGCACATGGAAGGCCCAGAGCGCCACTGCGGTGTAGAGCAAAAAGCTGAGCAAGGTGGAAAGCAGCACGGCAGGTGCACGCTGCATAGCGCCCACGGCCACAAGCACATGGGCCATCACGGCGCAGGCCAGCGCCGTGAGCGCATAGCCGCCCAGCGTGGCCATCAGCACGCGCAGCAGTACGGCCCAGCGATAGCGCCTTGTCTGTGCCTGGGTCATTGCCGCCGCTTTCATGTGAGACCTCCCGTGACCGCGTCACGGCCCGCACGCGGCTGCGCCATGGTCTTGCTACGCCGCGACTTTTCATGCCGCCATGCCCCCCAGGCCACCAGCAGGCCCAGCGCCATGCAGGTCAGCTCCAGCCCTGCCCGCTGACCATCGCCCTGCGCCAGGTACAGCAGCAGGTGCTGGCCTGTAGTCATGACATTGAGCAGCGGCAAGCCCAGACACAGCAAGGCCAGCATCCATAGCTGTTCGCACCAGGCCTGGCGCGCCGTGCGCAGCAGCGCATGCAGCAGGCTCAGAGCCCAGACCGCAAAGAACACGCGGATTTCCCAGCTGGAACGCGCCTCCAGCACCAGGGGCAGCAGACGATTGCCATACAGATAGGCAATGGACGCCAGCGCCGAGCCTGCCAATGCAGCCACATTGAGCCCATCGATACAGCGGTACATGAAATGCGTGGCCACACCCCATTCATGACCGCTTTTTGCACGACGCTTGACTGCAAACAAGATCGATCCGCTGGCAATCATCGCGGTGCCGATCAGACCCAGAACAAAATACAGCCACTTCATCGTCCAGCCACCAAAGGTGACCAGATGCAGCGCGCTGATGACGGGATAGGTGTCGGTCGCCAGATTGCGGGACAGGGGATTTGCAGGTGGCAGCAACACCTGGCCGCTGACGGCATCGAAGGTCACGGCACGCGCGGCGTTGACCAGGCGGCGCGTCACTGCCGTATCCGGCTTGCCTTCCGTGAAGCGTATCGTGGCCGGCGCCCCCTCAGGTCGCTGCACCACCACGCCCACAACGGGCTCCGTCAGCAGGGACTGGGCCTGCTGCGCAAGGCTGACAAGGTCCACAGCTGCAATGGCAGGCACATTCGAGAGCGTATTCGCCTCGGGTCTGGCATTCAACTCGGACTCGTAGCGGCTGTAGGCCGAACGGTCCTGCCCATACAGCGATTGCAGCGGCCAAGGCATATAGCTGGTGTAGAAATGCGCGAGTCCTGTGTAGACGATCATGAACAGAAACGGCAGCGTGAGCACGGCCGATGCATTGTGAGCATCCAGCCAGGAGCGCTGGCCCTTGCCGGGCCGGAAGGTAAAGAAGTCCTGAAAAATGCGCCGGTGCACAATCACGCCGGAGACCAGCGCCACCATCATGCACATCGACACCAGTCCCACCACCCAGAAGCCAGCGATACCGCCCTGCAAGGAATAGTGAAAGGACATGAAATGCCGGCCGCCTTCGGTCTCGCGCGTGGCGGGTTCGGGCAAGGCTTCGCCCGTCTGTGCATGCAGGCTGGCCTGCTGATCGCCGTCCAGGGTACGCGCGAATACCTTGACCCCATCGCCTGCGTGCAGCGGCAGACCGATGCGCCAGATACTGGCATCCGGCGCCGTCTTGCTCAGGTGCTGCTCGGCCAGCCGCAAGGCCTGCAGACGCTCTTGCGGAGAAAGCGGCTGCTGGCCGCTGCCCTCCAGTGGCAACCCCTGCATCCATCGCGTGATGGGCTCACGGAACACACTGATCGAGCCCGTCAGAAAAATGGCGCAGAGCAGCCAGCCGCACACCAGGCCGCACCAGGTGTGCAGCCATGACATGGTCTGGCGAAGTCCGGGCTGAGATGCTGGCTTGCCGCTCATGTCAGCCCGCTCAGAACGCGCCACGCAAGGTCAGCAGCACGCTACGCGGCTCGCCATACCAGTTGCCGCTGCCCGAGGTCCCAACCGTCTTGTAGTAAGTCTTGTCGAACAGATTGTGCACATTGAGTGCAGCCGACCAGTTGCGATTGATGCGGTACTGCACGCTGGCACCCCAGACGGCGTAGCCGGCCTGGGTGAAGCGGAAGGGAACGGCATTGCCATCGTATTGGCCCGATGCCGGGTTGTAGCTGTTGGCCGTGCCGCTGACATAGGTGGCGCTTTGCAGCGTTACGCCACCGCCCACCGTCCATGGCGAGAGCTGACCCTGCAACTGATACGTGCTCCACAGCTTGAACAGGTGCTTGGGTGTGATGGAGCTGTAGACCAGTTGCGACGGGTCGGTCTTGTTGCGATTGTGGTTGTAGGTATAGCCGGCAAACAGCTGCCAGCCCTGCGCCAGCTGACCGGTCACTTCCATGTCCAGCCCCTGGCTGATGATCTTGCCCTGCGCGACATAGCAGCAGCTCAGGCCCAGATTCCCCACATCCGTTTCCGGATAACGCGGATCACGCACCGCCTGCCCCTTGCGCTCGATACGGTAAAGAGCCAGCGCTGTATTGAGCTTGCCATCGGCGAGTTCCCCCTTCATGCCCAGCTCGAAGCTGCGGCCTTTGATCGGGTCCAGCGCGGCCCCCGGTGCCGGCCCGGCCAGCATATTGGCCTGCGATTTGTGGATCTCGGTCACGCTGCCATAGGCTGTCCACTGCTTGCCCAGGTCGTAGACCAGGCCTGCATAGGGGGTGAAGATACCGCTTTCGCTGTAGTACTCGCGACCGCTCGCCCGAACACTGCCATCGGCGTTGTAGTTGATGTATGGCGTGTCGTAGGAGTAGCTGGCATAACGTCCTCCGACAATGGCAGTGAGCTGATCCGTCAGGCTCAGGTTGGCACGACCATAAAAGCCTTTTTGCGTGGCGCCGTAGCCGGGATAGCTGCGTGTCTTGCGCTCGCTTACTGCCGAGGGAATTCGGCCGGGATCGAACTCATAGACATTGGTCAGAGACAGTGGCGTATCCATCTCGGAGTAATAGGTGTCCTGATCGTCACGGACCTTGCTCCAGTCCGCGCCGAGCAGCAAGCGGTGCTTGCGGCCGAACAGCGAGAACGGGCCGCTGGCATGCACATCCAGGCTTTTTTTCTCCGAACGAAAGTCGTTGGAAAAGCCGGTCCAGTTGGCGCCAAGACCTGTTGCAGGGTCAACGGCTCCGCTGAGGCTCGCCAGCCGTGAATCGCTGTCCACCTTCTGATAATTGACTTGAGCCTTGAGCTTCCAGTCCCCCGCCAGTTGCTGGTCGAGTTGCGCAAAAATCTCCTTGGCGCTCTTGTCGTAGTGGCTCCAGCCCGCCATCAGCGCGGTTTTGCGAGACAGCTTCAGATCGTCGCCATTGGCGGCACGCGGCAGGCCTTCGCGCCAGGGAGTGGCCTTGAGCTTGTCGTAGCTGGCTCCCAGGCTCACACGCGTGGAGCTGGTCACATCGGCCTCCAGAATGCCGTAGAGCAAGCTGTTTTGCGAATCCGCTCCGCGATAGAAAAAGTTCTTGTCCGAATGCGCGAGCACGGCACGACCTCGCAGGCTCCCTGCTTCATTCAACGGGCCCGCAACATCCAGCTCGGCCTGTTTGCGACTCCAGCTGCCGACGCCCACCGAGCCCAGAATCTGCTTTTGCGCCGTGGGACGCTTGCGCACCAGATTGATGGCACCGCCAGGCTCCCCATTACCGCTGAACAGACCGTTGGCGCCGCGCACCACCTGCACACTGTCATACATGGCCAGATTGGGGTCGAACAGCTGCTGGCTGAACGCGTCCACACTGGCACCGTCGATCTGCACATTGCTGATCTCGAAGCCGCGCGACAGAAACTTGGTGGCCGCACCGCCCAGTCCACCCGCGCCGCCATAGTCCACCGTCACGCCGGTGGTCTGCTGCATCACCTCCCCCACATTGCTCATGGCCTGATCTTCAATGCGCTGGCGCGTCACCACCGAGATCGACTGTGGTGTCTCGCGGATGTCCTGCCCTTTGCCCAGGGACACGTATGAGGCGGCATACGAGCCGCTGCCTTCCGTGGCTTCGCGTTCAGCCTGGGCCGTCACCGTCACCTCGCCCAGCATGCCGGTCTGGTTGCTGTGGCGGCGCACGGTGATGGCCGACCCGGCAGGTACCGCTTCCAGCCCGCTCCCAGTCAGTGCCTTGCCCAACGCCTCGTTCAAGGTATGAACGCCTTGCAGCGCCGGCGCCGTGCGGCCTTCCACCAATGCAGCGTCAACCGAGACCGACACCCCCCAGGTGCGGGCCAGTGCATTCAATGCCTGTCCCAGGGGCTGCGCAGGCAAGCTCAGGCTGCGCGATGTGGACATGGCTGTCTGGCTGCTGGCGCTCTGGGCATGAGCCGTCGGCAACACCGCCAGGCCCGACCAGCTCAGACAAGCCAAGGCACTGGCCAGAGCCACGCTGCGCAGACTGCCACCATGCGAACCCGCAGCCAAACCCTTCCCTTGGTTAGAAGAAAAATGAGAGTGATTTCTTTTCATCAAATACGTCCTGTGAACTGCTTGTCAAAGTGCTTTCACAGTGAAGACGCATGAAACGGTTTGTACCGGACAAAAATTTTCATCCGGCCTTGCCGGCCGTCAGCGCCGACGGATGATGGTGCGGCCATCGGCCAGTTGCTCCACGCGCACCGGCAGGGAGCGCGACAGGCTGGCAATGAAGATGGCAGGCTCGCGCAGCTTGAAGCTGCCGGTCAATCGCAGGGATTGCAAAGAAGCCCCATCGTCCAGCAGCATCGGCTGGGCCAGATAGTCACTCCAGCGCGCCACGACTTCGGTCAGTGGCGTGCGGTCGAACACCAGCCAGCCTTCGCGCCAGGCGCCCACATCCGAAGCATTGAGCGAGTAGTGCGCGAGCTCGCCGCCTGCATAGATGCGCAGGCCTTGGCCGGCGCCCAGCATGGCATCGGGATTCTGATCCGTCATGCGGGCTTGCTGCCACACGGCCACACGGCCCTGGGCGACGCTGACCTGCAGGCCGGTAGGCCTAAGGGCCACAGAAAAAACCGTACCCAGTACACGCACCCGGCCCAGGGCCGTGTGGACCTCCAGCGGCCTCTGTGCATCATGGGCCACGTCGAGCCGGATTTCGCCCTGGCGCAGATGGATCTCGCGACGCTGACGGTAGAGCACCACCAAGGCATCGGTGCCAGGCGCCAGATCGAGCTGGCTGCCATCGGCCAGATGACGGCTCAATTGCTGTCCATGGCCTGTATGCAGCGCGATCTGCTCCGTTGGCTGCAGCCAGTGCCAGCGGCCAAGCATGCCGGCCAGGCCCGCCACACCAGCGACTCCCAGCACGGAAAGCGCACGCCGGCGCGTCTGCTGCGCACGCGCCGACTGGGTGGCGGGCATGGGCATATCGCCTTGCAAAGCAGTGCCATCGGTCTGCGCCCAGCCCGCCATGGCAGCCTGGGCCGCCAGCTCATTCGCGGGCTCACTGGCACGCCAGCGTTCCAGCGTCTCTACCGCTACCTGCGCTGCTTCGGTACTTGCGCCATGCTGGCGAGCAATCAGCAACAAGGCGTATTCCAGCCGTTTGCGCTCGGGCATCTCGGCCTTCATGACTTGAGCCCCATGCAATCGCAGACGGCACGCACCACATGTTTTTCGATGGCGGCTTCGCTGATACTCATATGCGCTGCTGCCTCGGCATGGCTGAAGCCATAGATGCGCACCAGCACAAACACCTCGCGACGCTTGCGCGGCATGGCTTGCAGGCGCCGTGACAGCAAGACCAGTTGCTGTCGCCCTTGCACCTGACGCTCGGCCGAGGGCACCTCATCGGCCCCCACTACCGCCAGAGTTTCCAGCATGCGTGCTTCTGCAGCGCGGCGGCGTGCATCGTCGATCACAATATTCTTGCCGGTACGAAACAGCAGTGCTCGCAAATCCCGTACCGCAAGCTCTCGCGACTGCATGGCAAAGACGCGGGCATAGCTTTCCTGCACGACATCTGCAGCCGCATCCCGGCTATTGAGCGAGCGAGCAAAGAAACTGACGAGTTCTGCGTAATAGTGCGCAACCACGGGTACACCTCGACCTCTTGCGAGGCATGCCGCCCAGGCTCTGGAATCGGCCGCAAAACATGCAGCTACGGAGCGGGAAAGCGCAGACTCTATCAGAAAATGAGAATCAATCTCATTAAATGACAGATCTCGACGCCTCTTCGCATCAATGCAGAGCCGGCGTCGCGACAAACTTTGAACGTGCGTCTGCAACGCTGGCGCGACTGGGTGAGCTCCGCCCCGGGTCATCTCCTGCGATCAGCCATTCAGGCGCAACAACTGCTGCCGGGCCCACCCAAGTTCAAGCGCAAGGCTCGGACAGGACTTGTGATTGGTCAGCCCCCTACCCTGCCTGGCAGCAAACCTCAAGCCTGAAAGGCAAGCCCACAGAGCATCCTGCGGGCTGCAATCGAGTGGATGGTCAGGCTTCTGTAACAGAGCTTCCCCCAAGCCTGCAGGCATGCAAGATCCTTGCCCACGATCGAAATGACCGCCGCTGGTTCAGATCGTGTAATACCAGCGTTTGATCGCTTCGCCAGCCCTGGCCAACACGGCTTCTCGCCCCGCCCCATCGAGCGGGCTGCCGGTCAGATACGCCGTCACCAGCAGCGGCGCAGATTGTGCGGTAGGCCAGACGATGAGAGTGTCGCAAGCCGTGCCCCTCTCTCCGCTGCCTGTCTTGCCGCCCACTGTCCAGTCGCCGGGCATGCCGGCGCGCACGCGCTTGTCACCGGTACGGCTGTCCACCAGCCACTGCTGCAACAAGGCGCGGGCATAGCCCTCCAGCACATCGCCCAGCAGCAGTTTCTGCAGGCTTTGCACCATGGCTTGCGGCGTCGTTGTGTCGCGTTCATCGCCGGGCAGCGCAGTGTTCAGCGAAGGCTCGTTGCGGTCCAGCCGGGTGATGCCGTCCCCCAGTTCGCGCAGCCATTGCGTCAGCGCCGCCGGCCCGCCGCTGGCCTCCAGCAGCACATTGGCCGCCGTGTTGTCGCTGACAAGCACCATCGCTTCACACAGTTCCTGCACCGTCATGCCGCCATTGGCACCCGCGCGCTTTTCGGATATCGGCGACCAGGCCACGACTTCGGAAGGAGAGTAATAGAGCTTGCGCCACAGACGAATTTCATCTCGCTGTGCCAGATACAGCATGCGTGCAGCCAACAAGGTCTTGAAGGTACTGCACATGGGAAAGCGCTCATCGCCGCGCCAGCCCGCCTCGGCGCCACTGACGGTATCCAGCACATACAGGCCGAATCGGCCCTGGGCCTGAATCTCCAACGCCGCCAACTCGTCGCTCAATGTTCTCGCTGCTGCGGCTTGCTGCTTGGAGATAAAAGCACAGCCGCTCAGTCCCCAGGCCCCCAGCCCCAAGGCCAGTCCTGTTGTCAGCATGCTGCGTCGCTGCATAAGATCCTCTTTTGGTTAACTGTCATGGTTTGAAGCATAAATCGGTAGATTCGTATGAACCAGCAGTAATAATTGACACCATCCATTAGAAAAACTTTTATCTTGATTGAGATATGCAGCTACCACTGAACGCCTTGCGCATGTTTGATGCGGCCGCCCGTCACCAGAGCCTGACTCGCGCCGCGCAGGAGCTGCATGTGACGCAGGCCGCCGTCAGCCAGCACATCCGTAATCTCGAAGAGCGCCTTGGCAAGCCTTTGTTTCGCCGCCTGCCGCGCGGCCTGGCCCTGACCGACGAAGGCCAGGCCTTGTGGCCCGTGGTGGCACAGAGCTTTGAGCGCATAGAGCAATCGCTGCAGCAGGTGGCAGAACCACGACCACGCGAAATTCTGACCGTGGGCGTGGTCGGCACTTTTGCCATAGGCTGGCTGATCCCCAGGCTGAGCCAGTTCCAGCAATTGCACCCCTATATAGATCTTCGGCTGCTGACCAATAACAATCGCGTGGATCTGGCCGGCGAAGGGCTGGACGCCGCCGTGCGCTTTGGCGACGGTGCCTGGCATGGCACGCACGCGCAGATGCTGCTGCGCGCACCGCTCTCGCCCATGTGCACCCCCATGCTGGCACAACAGCTGCGCGAGCCTGCCGACCTGGCCCGGCAAACCTTGCTGCGCTCCTATCGCACCCAGGAATGGGAAGGCTGGTTTGCCGGCCTTGACCAGGCAGCCCCGCTGGCGCGCGGAGCCATGTTCGACTCTTCGCTAACGCTGGCCGAGGCCGCCGCTCAGGGCGCAGGCATTGCCCTGCTGCCCGCACGCATGTTCGAGCACATGCTGCAACAGGGCCGGCTGGTGCGCCCTTTTGCCCATGAGGTCGACACCGGCGCCTACTGGCTGACCTATCTCAAATCGCGTCAGGCCAGCGCCGCCTTGCAAACCTTCAGACAATGGCTGATGACCCAGTTGCAAACTGACTGAAACCAGCGCTCTTTAATGGCTAAAACCGTTTCACTCCAATCGTTTCAAGCTATCAATCCGTGAGTACTCCAAAACATCTAAGCCGCACAGGTCTGCATGGCTTCAGGGCAAGAGGTACAGTACACGCCCAGCAAGCGCCATGGCGCTTTGGTTTCATTCATCTCATCAGATACCTGCCTTGACTGCCGCCGCCACCCTGCCCGTCCTGTACTCCTTCCGTCGCTGCCCCTATGCCATTCGAGCCCGTCTGGCGCTGGCCCATGCGGGCCTGGCTTGCGAACTGCGTGAAATCAATCTGCGCAACAAGCCACAGGCACTGCTCGACGCATCGCCCAAGGGCACGGTGCCCGTGCTGGTGCTGCAGGACGGAAAAGTCATTGATCAGAGCCTGGAGGTGATGCTGCATGCGCTGCACGGCAACGACCCCGATGGCTGGCTGCAACCCACGCATGGCAGCCTGGAGGACATGCTGGCTCTGATCGAGCGCAACGACGGCTTTTTCAAACAGGCTCTTGATCGCTGCAAATACCCCGAGCGCCACGATGCCGAGGCCGTGAACCAGGCCCAGGCCGACGCGCTGACCTGGTTGTCGGCACTGAACGATCAGCTCGAGGAAACCGGCTATCTGTTCGGTCTGAACCCCAGTCTGGCCGATATGGCACTGCGCCCCTTTGTGCGCCAGTACGCGCGCATCGACGAAGCGCAGTGGAACGAGCAGCCCTGGCCTCATCTGCAGCATTGGCTGCAGCGCTGGATTGACTCGGCCCTGTTTGCCGAAGTCATGGAAACCTATCCAGGCTGGTTGCCCGGCAGCAAGGGGCCGACCTTTGTGGGCGAGAGCGTGGAAAGCCTCTAATGGTGAAACCATGGCTGCAGCTGCTGGAGTGACAGCTACGGCCAGTGTTTCCAAGCCATGAAAAAGCCCCGGCAGCTTACGCTTGCCGGGGCTTCATAGTTTGGATGTCGCCGGGATTCAGCGCTTTACGCCCTTGATCAACAGCATGGCCAGAATCACGAAAAACGCCACGAAGCAGACAAACGACCAGTTGGCAATGGAGCCGCCAAGCAAAGTCCAGTCAATGGCCGCACAGTCGCCCGAGCCCTGGAAGATCATGGGAATGGAGCGGCTGAAGGAATAGTGCTCGATCATGCCGTAGAAGTCACGGCCGCAGGTCGCAAACTCGGGTGGATACCACTGTAGCCAGCTTTGGCGTGCCGCCACAAATGCACCGAAACCGCTGGCCAACAGGGCCAGAATGCCAAAGCTCATCCACCAGCCTTTTTGGTCTCTAAAGCTTGCCAGCCCTGTGAAGATAGCTACCAAAATCAGTGCATAGCGCTGTACGATGCACATGGGGCAAGGCTCCAGACCCACCACATGCTGCAAGTAAAGGCCAAGCGCCAGCATGGCCACACAGGCGACGCTGATCAGCGCCAGGATGCGCCGCGGCGCGGTTTCAAACCATTGAAGCATCAATATTCTTTCTGCGAAATTTCTGAATCATGCCAGCACCAAGGATAACGCCCTCTGATGCCTGCACGACTCCTTCGCAGGAGACTGCAAGCCAGAGCCGCCTCTCGGCGACTCTGAGACTCCCGCCTGAGAGGCAGGGGTAAGGCGCATAGCGCCTCAGGGGGTATCAAATCCCAGCCGCCTCATCCAGGAACACCTTGGCCCGGCGCGGCGTCACCACCAGGGTTTCACCTTCGCGCAGACCCATGTCCTTGAACTGCTGTGCGGGAATCTGGGCTTCAATCAACCCGTCTTCCCCGGCATGGCTGGCATTTGGTGTGGTCTCGGAGGGAATAAGTTCCAGCCTTGCAATGGGGCCGACCACAATGGCGCGCGAAAGCTGAGCCACGATGCCTGTGGGGCGCCCCTGGGCGTCGAGGTTCTGGCCCGGGGAATAGCGCTCCACTTCCAGATCATGGGGTCGCACATAGGCAAAAGCCTGGCTGTCCTGGGCACCGCGCGCATCGCTGCTGTCCAGCTGCATGCCTTCGTCCAGATAGACCCGGCCATCGCTGGCGCGGCCCTTGAACAGGTTCACATCGCCCAGGAAGCCATAGACAAACGGAGTGGCGGGGTTATCCCAGACTTGCTGGGGCGTGCCTTCCTGTTCGATCTTGCCCTGATTGATGACCACCACGCGATCCGCCACTTCCAGGGCTTCCTCCTGGTCGTGGGTCACGAAGATGGAGGTCACATGCAACTCGTCGTGCAACTGGCGCAGCCAGCGTCGCAGCTCCTTGCGCACCTTGGCATCCAGGGCACCAAAGGGCTCGTCAAGCAGCAGCACCTTGGGCTCGACAGCCAGGGCACGGGCCAGCGCGATACGCTGACGCTGGCCGCCCGAGAGTTGCGATGGATAGCGCTCGGCAATCCAGTCCAGCTGCACCAGCTTGAGCAGCTTCATGACCTTTTCCTTGATCACTGCCTCGCTGGGGCGCTCCTTGCGCGGCTTGACGCGCAGGCCGAAAGCCACGTTCTCGAACACGGTCATGTGGCGGAACAGCGCATAGTGCTGGAACACAAAGCCCACGTTGCGATCGCGCACATGCACATCGGTCGTGTCTTCTCCACTGAAGTGGATGCTGCCCACGTCGGCAGTCTCCAGACCCGCGATGATGCGCAGCAGAGTGGTCTTGCCGCAACCCGATGGGCCGAGCAAGGCGATCAGCTCGCCCGATTTGATATCCAGACTCACATCGCGCAGGGCCTGAAAATCGCCGAACTGCTTGCTGACATTACGAATTTCGATACTCATGATGAATCTCTTGTTCTGATCCGGGCAGCTCAGGCTGCCTTGGCGGTTTTGTTCGTTGCGAGGCTGATCTGGCCTGGGCGCTCGGGCGGTGCTTCGGCAGCGGCCCTGGCCTGCTGCTCGGCACGCCATTCGGCGAGGGACTTGATCACCAGTGTCACCAGCGCCAGCAGCGCCAGCAGCGATGCCACGGCAAAGGCGGCTGCCGCCTGATAGTCGGCATACAGCACTTCCACATGCAGCGGCATGGTGTTGGTCTGGCCCCGGATATGGCCGGAGACAACGGACACGGCACCGAACTCGCCCATGGCACGGGCGTTGCACAGAATCACGCCATAGACCAGACCCCATTTGATATTGGGCAGGGTGACATTCCAGAAAGTCTGCCAGCCCGAAGCGCCAAGCACGATGGCGGCCTGCTCTTCGTCGCTGCCCTGGGCCTGCATCAGCGGGATCAGTTCACGGGCGATGAAGGGAAAGGTCACGAACACGGTGGCCAGCACGATGCCGGGCACGGCAAAGATGATCTGGATGTTGTGCTCGGCCAGCCAAGGGCCCAGCCAGCCATTGGCACCAAACACCAGCACGTACATCAGACCGGCAACCACGGGCGAGATGGAGAATGGCAGATCGATCAAGGTGGTCAAAAAGGCCTTGCCCTTGAACTCGTACTTGGCGATGCACCAGGCTGCGGCCACACCGAAGACCAGATTCAGGGGCACGGCAATCAGCGCCGTGATCAACGTGAGCTTGATGGACGAGATCGCATCAGGCTCGCCCAGCGACGTGACATAGACATCCCAACCCTTGCGCAATGCTTCGCCAAAAACGGACAGCAGTGGCAGGATCAGGAAGATCAGCATGAAAAGCAGAGCCACTGTGGTCAGAACCCAGCGCACCCAGCGTGGCTCGGTCGTGGTCATCTTCTCCAGCTTGGCGCTCTTGGGCGGGGCCGTGATCTTGTAGAGCACGACCAGGACCAGCAGAGCAATGGCGACGATGGTGAAAAGATGCGCCCAGATGGGCAGCAGATTGGGAAACAGCGCCTGAATCGCTGCGTGAATCGAAGACATCAGCGGCCTCCCTGCGCCTTGCGCTGCCATGCCTGCAGTGCGTTGATCAGCAGCAGCAATACAAAAGAGATCAGCAACATCACCACGGCCACGGCCGTGGCACCAGCCACATCGTGTTGATCCAGCTTGGCCATGATGATCAGCGGAGTGATTTCCGAGACCATGGGAATGTTGCCGGCAATGAAGATCACCGAGCCATATTCACCCACGGCGCGCGCAAAAGCCATGGCAAAGCCGGTCAGCAGCGCCGGACCGATATGCGGCAGTATGACCTTGTAGAAAATCTGCCAGCGCGATGCGCCCAGGCTGGTTGCCGCCTCTTCCAGCTCCTTCTCGAAGTCTTCAAGCACCGGCTGAACGGTACGCACCACAAAAGGCAGACCGATGAAAATCAGTGCAATGGCGATGCCCTTTGGGTTGTAGGCCATCTGAATGCCCAGCGACTCGAAGTACTGTCCGATCCAGCCATTGCCCGCATACAGCGCCGACAGCGAGATACCGGCCACGGCCGTAGGCAGCGCAAACGGCAGATCGACCAGCGCATCCACCACCTTCTTGCCGGGGAACTGGTAGCGCACCAGCACCCAGGCGATCAGCATGCCGAACACCACGTTCACGCAGGCCGCGATAAAGGACATGGTGAAGGACAGCTCGTAGGAAGCGACCACGGCCGGCGCCGATACCGCAGTCCAGAACTGTTCCCAGGTCAATGAGAAGCTTTTGAACAGCAGGGCTACCAGCGGGATAAGCACGATGATGCTCAGATAAAAAATGGTGTAGCCCAGCGTCAACCCGAAACCGGGCAACACTCGCTTGGCACTACGCGCCTTGCGGGGGGCTAGAGCAGCAGAGGACATATTCAAAAGGCGATGTAGAAAAAGTGATTGCAGCCAACATGCCGGGCCTATGAACAGGCAGGCGCCCCACAGGGACGCCGAGCAAGGGCCGCCCCTTACGCTTGGGGCGTCGCCCCCTCCCGCGCAGCGAGAGAGGGGGAAGCGGCATAGCCGCTCAAAGGGAGTCTTTATTTACCGGGGGTGTAGAGCTTGTCGAACTGGCCGCCATCGTTGAAGTGCACCTTCTGCGCTTCGGTCAGCGAACCGAAGTACTTGGCCACGGTGAACTGCTTGATGGGCTTGAACTGGTCGGCGTGCTTCTTCAGCACTGCTTCGGAGCGCGGGCGGATCGCATGCTTGGCAGCGATTTCCTGGGCTTCGTCAGAGTACAGCCACTGCAGATAGTCGTTGGCCAGCTGGGTCGTGCCCTTCTTGGCCACGGTGCGCTCGACCACGGCCACGGGGTTCTCGGCCACGATGCTTACCGAAGGGTAGACCGCGTCGACCTTGCCCTGACCGAATTCACGGTCCACGGACACGACTTCGGATTCGAAGGTGATCAGCACATCGCCGATATTGCGCTGCAAGAAGATGCTGGTCGCATCGCGACCGCCCTTGCCCAGCACGGGCACGTTCTTGTAGAGCTTCTGCACGAATTCGGCCGCTTGCGCATCGGTGCCGCCCTTTTCACGCACCGAACCCCAGGCTGCCAGATAGGCGTAGCGACCATTGCCGCCGGTCTTGGGGTTGACCACCACGACCTTCACATCTGGGCGCACCAGATCGGACCAGTCCTTGATGTTCTTGGGATTGCCGTTGCGCACCAGGAACAGCATGGTCGATGTAGTGGGCGATGCGTCATGCGGGAACTTCTTGTTCCAGTCCTTGGCAACCACGCCGTTCTGGGCCAGGAAATCCACATCGGTGGTCGTGTTGAAAGTCACCACATCGGCAGCCAGGCCGTCATTGACGGCGCGGGCCTGGGCACTGGAGCCGCCATGGGACTGATCCACCTTGATGTCCACGCCCTTGGTCTTCTTGTAATGGGCGATGAATGCAGCGTTGTAATCCTTGTAGAACTCGCGGGCCACGTCATAGGAGACATTGAGCAGCTGAGTCTGTGCCGAGGCAGCGCCTGCTGCTGCCAGTGCGATGGATGCCAACAATGTCTTGAGCTTCACGGAATGCATGGTTCGCTGCCTTTTCTTGAGCAATGTGTATAGATGTAGACATTGTGCGAACGACTCCTTAAAACTCAAAAGAATATATTTTTCTTTGTTTTTCTGAAATTCAATATAAAGAATAAAACAGCACGCGAGTTCAAGGTAAAAATAGCCGTAAGCGCTCTATCAGAAAGCGCATACAGCTATCAAAAGAAAAGCATGAAAGAGGAACAGCCCCTGGATTTCAGGCCGCAAGTGCAGTTGCCTGCAAGGGCCGGGTCGAGGTCTGAGCATTCCAGCCGCCCTGCTCGGTCAGCGACTGCAGCAGTGCCAGCCCCAGCGGCCAGGCGCCAAAGCCCGACTCGATATTGATATGTCCGGCGTTCTGCAAACGCACCAGCTCGCTGCCCCAGGCCCTGGCATAAGCGCCCGCACGGCGAATGGGGCAGAACGGATCATTGCTGCTGGCCACCAGCACGCTGCGATAGGGCAGCGGCGCATAGGGCACGGGGGCGAAGTCGGCCAACTGGGCGCGACGCTCGGGGTCGGCAGGCGCCACCAGCAAAGCGCCATGAACGCGCGCCGCAGCAGCCTCGCCCAGATGCGCGGTCGTGATGCAGCCCAGGCTGTGAGCCACGATGACGGCAGGTCGCTCGTCGGCGAGCAAGACTCTTTCCAGCTCCGCCACCCAGGCATCGCGGTGCGGCACCAGCCAGTCCTGCTGCTGTACACGCACGGCGCCTTCCAGCTGCTCTGCCCACAGGCTTTGCCAATGTCCGGGACCGGAGTTGCGCCAGCCAGGCACAATCACGATGCGAAATGGGGATGTCATGCTGCCTCCTGTAATCTCGAAGCGCCAGCCGGGCCAGAGGAAAAAAGCCCGGCGTGCTCCTGATCTGATAACAAGGCAGTCATTGTGGGCAAGGCCTGCCCAAATCCCAACGAATGTTTTGTTGTTATCTTATGGGCAGAAGCTAATGCTGCGCCGAGGCCGATGCTGCCTTTTGCACGGCAGAGATGCTGCTGCCCGGCATGCGCTCCCCAAGGAAGTCCAGAAAATGCCGCACCGCCGGTGCCAACCCACGCCGTGAGGGGAACACCGCATGCACGATGCCGCGCGGAGGTGCCCATTGCGGCAGCAACTGCACCAGAGTGCCCCGGGTCAATTCGTCCTGACACATATAGTCAGGTAGCCAGCACATGCCGCTGCCGGCCAGGGCCGCAAATTTCAGCGTCAGCAAGTCATCGACCACATAGCGCGGCTGCAGCTGCAGCCGGTGCTCCTTGCCTTCGGGCCCGACGAGCAGCAGGCTGGAATGACCGTCGACTGCCGTCATCGCCATGCTGTCCAGCAACTGCAAGTCCTCCAGCGACCTGGGGGTGCCCTGGCGCTGCAGCAGATCGGGGCTGGCCACCAGAATCTGGCGCGAGCTGTCGAGTCGCTTGACGACCATGGAGCCGCTGTCCTCCAGCGTGGCACGCACGCGCAATGCGACATCAACCCCCTCCTCGACCAGATTTACTGGGCGGTTGGTGACCTGCATCTCCACCTGCACCAGCGGGCAGCGCTTGAGGAATTCGGGCATCAACTCGCCCAGGACGGTCTGCGCCAGCGTCACCGGGCAGGTCACACGAATGGTGCCGCGCGGCTCGGTCTGGACTTCGGCCACGGCATCCGACGCTGCCAGGGCGGCATCGCGCATGGCCTGGCCGTGGCGCAGAAAGGTCTCCCCCACTTGTGTCAGAGACAGCTTGCGGGTGGTGCGTTGCAGCAAGCGCACCCCAAGGTGGGCCTCAAGTTCAGCAACACGGCGCGAGAGGCGCGACTTGGGAATACCCAGTGCCCGTCCCGCAGCGGCAAAGCCGCCGCGCTCGACCACTTCGACGAAGTACAGCATGTCGTTGAGATCCACCATGCATATATCCTTGGACTCGATTGAATTGATATTTGGAACGATCTATCGCATTTTTGCAGACTTATTGCCGAATCTAAACAAATCTACAATCTATCCCATTGCAATTCAAAACGAATCACTGTTTTGCCGCAACGCAGCATCTGAGCTGGGCAAGAAGTGCTCTTTTACTCATTTTTAGAGGTATAGGTACCAATATGCAAATCCTGCACATCGACTCTTCCATCACTGGCTCCAGTTCCGTTACCCGCTCCCTGACAGCCGATATCGTTGCCAACCTCAAGCAGGCCAACCCCGAAGCCAAGGTGGACTACCTGGACCTGGCCGTGAGCGCCCCCAGCCACCTGAGCGCGCAATCTCTGGGCTTTCGCACCGGCCAGGCCGCTGCCACCGAAGTCGAACGCCAGGAAAACGCCGTCTCCGAAGCGCTGGTCAGCCAATTCCTGGCTGCTGACGTGATCGTGGTGGGTGCCCCCTTCTACAACTTCACCATCCCCTCGCAGCTGAAGGCCTGGCTGGACCGCATCGCCCAGGCTGGCCGTACGTTCAAGTACACCGCCACCGGTCCCGTGGGTCTGGCCGGCGACAAGAAGGTCATCGTCGCTTCCGCTCGCGGCGGCGCATACTCCACCAGCGAAGCGGGCCAGGCCATGGAGCACCAGGAAAGCTACCTGAAGGTGATCTTCGGCTTCATGGGCGTGACCGACGTGACCATCGTTCGTGCCGAAGGCGTGGCCATGGGCCCCGACGCCAAGGCTGCCGCCATGGAAGCAGCCAAGGCTCAGATCGAGCAAGCACAAGCCGTCGCTGCCTGATAGCTGGCAAAGCTGCAAAAGCCGGTACCGCCCAGGGCGTACCGGCTTTTTTGCGCAAAAAAACTTGCTCACGACCAAGGTTTTGGACATTTCCGACTGAAGTTCTGGAAAAAACTGCCGATCTGAAGGCCTGAACCGGCTATTTTTGATACGCTGAAAACAGTTAGATACCGATCAGGTCCGAGTCTCGGTTGCTCGGACATGCTTTCCCAGATGCCAGCTTCCCGTCCCATGCCCACCGCCGTCCGTCAATCGCCTCAGCGCTCCGACGAAAACCTCGTCGTCACCGCTATTGCCGTATTTCTGGTGGCAGCACTGATTCTGGGTACGGTCGCCTATCGATACTTCAAGCATTCACAGCAGCAGCAGGAGCAGACTCGCAGCGAGCGTCAGGCCTACAAGCGCTATAACGACTATCTGGACTCCACCGAACAGGCAACTGCCAAGCCTGCCGCCAACCCGCCTTCCCCCGTACAGACCAGCGCTCCTGCCGCAGCGCCCAGCATGGCCGAGAAGCTGCTCAGCCACCCTGCCGTCACGCCAGGCCCCGGCTTCAACGCTCCGGGCGTGCAGCAGACCGGCGTGGCCATCATCGATGCGATAGATCACGCCCAAGCATCCGCCAAGCAGTAAGGGCAAGAAGGCAGACAGGCTTTGCCTTGGCTGCCTGGAAGCTCAGCGCATCACCAGACCGCCGTCGACCAGCAGCAGCTGCCCAGTCATGAAACCGCTGAGTTCCGACGCAAGGAACAGCACCGGCCCTGCCACATCCTCGGGCCGTGCCAGCCGCCTCAGCGGCGTGGCCGCCATCAGCGATTCACGGAAAGACTCCTTGCTGCCCTGTGTGCCCTGCGTGGGATAGACCAGCCCGGGCGCCACACAGTTAACGCGGATGCCCACTGGCCCGAGCTCGCTGGCCAGATTGCGGCTGAAGGCCAGCAGAGCGCCCTTGGATGTGGTGTAGTCGTGATAGGCGACGACAGGCTGCTCCACGAGATTGCTGACGATGTTGACAATGCTGCCGCGCACGCGCTGGCGCATCAGCGGTAGCACCGCACGACAGACATTGAAGCTTGCGCCTACGGCCCCATCGAACTGTGCCTGATAGTCCGCCCATTGCAGATCGTCAAAACGGCTGCGGCGTTCCGGATCGAATGCATAGGGCCTGAAGGCATTGTTGACCACGATATCGATGCCCCCCGCTTCGCGCACGATGCCGTCTACCATGCTCTGCACCGCATCGGGCGAGCCCACATCGGCCTTGACCGCCCAGGCATCGCCGCCCGAGTCCTTGCCCGCGGCCAAGCAGGCATCCACGGTGCTGGCTGCAGCCTCGTCATTGGACAGGTAGTTGACGGCCACCGCCGCCCCCTCGCGCGCAAACGCCAGGGCAATCGCCGCACCGATGCCGCGGCTGGCGCCCGTCACCAGCACCACCTTGCCGCGCAAGCCCATTGAAGAAGACTGACTCATATTCACGATTTCCGTTCAAACACTGGCAGATCCCAGGGAAGAGACAGCAGGCAAGGGCCTTGGCGGCCTCGCCGCCCCACTGCAATGCTGTCCTCCCCCAAGGCGCGAGGCCGCCCAGGCAACGCGCCTCCAGGGGGAGATTTACAGCGGCACAACCACATCCGCCACCTTGATCTGACGCTGCACCATGCCCAGCGCACGATAGGCATCGGCACCTTTTTGCAGCGCAGCCATATCGAAGCTGCCCAGCGGCTGGCCCTGGACTGCCGGCATGGAAGAGGCGTTACGCAGGCGGATCACATCCAGATTGATATCGCGACGCGTGCCGTCGATGGCATATTTGCTGGCCAGCACCGAGGCCTCCTCGGGATTCGCCATCATCCAGGCAGCGCTTTCGCGGTAGCCCTTGACGAATGCCTTGAGCAAGTCCTTCTTCTGCTGGAACACCTCCTCGCGCACCACAAACATGTCGCTGGACATATTGAGGTGGTCGCTGACCTGCATCACATTGACTTCGCCGATGCCCTTGCGCAGTCCCACAGCCAGGCCGGTATCCGTGGCGGCCGTGGCGTCAACCTGCCCTTGCATCAGGGGCGCAAAGTTCAACAGGCCGGTCACGACAATGCTCACATCCGACTCCTTGAGGCCGGCCTGATGCAGCATCACCAACAGGTTCTGGCGCGTGCCGCTGGCAAGGCTGTAGACACCGATCTTCTTGCCCTTGAGGTCCGCGGGCTTGCGAATGCCCGAGGACTTGAGCGAAACCACATTGAACACGTTCTGCGGATAGATGTCGTAGATCGCCACCAGCTTCTCACCCTTGTCCAGAGCCATGAAGAAGGAACCGGGGTCGGTAAACGCCACGTCGGCCTGGCCGCTGAGGATGTTGCGAATCGCATCGCCGCCGCCCGCTCCGGGCAGATAGGCCAGTTCCACGCCGTTCGCCTTGAAGAAGCCTTTTTCGGGCTCGACCAGAATATTGGTGATCTCGCTGATGGGCTTGCTCCAGCCGGCCAGGCGAATCTTGCCCTGCAGAGGAACCGCCATGCTGGTGCCGGTCATGGCAAGGCCGCTCAGGCCTGCACAGGCGCCGAGCAGGCTGCGGCGAGAGATGAACGAAGTCTGGTTGCTGGAGTGCATGACAAATGGTTTGAAGATGCAGTCAGGCCTGATCGCCCGACTGCGAGGTTGAAAAGTGATGGGAGCACAGCAAATAGCGCTCCAGAACAAGGCAGGCCTGATACAGCAGCAGACCCATGACGGCAATCAGCACCAGCGCCGCAAACATCAGCGTGGTGTCCATCATTCCCTGTGCGGCAATGACCACGGCGCCCAGGCCCTGGCTTGCACCCATGAACTCGGCCACCACGGCACCGACCAGGGCCAGCACGACAGCCACGCGCAGCCCGGCCAGAATCGCGGGCAGCCCGGTCGGCAGTTTCAGGCGCAGCAAGGTCTGCAGCCTGGTTGCGCCCAGCATGCGAAACAGCTGCAGGCGCTGGCCATCCACCTGCCGCAGGCCCGTCAATGTGTTTTCCATCAATGGGAAAAAGCAGATCAGCGCCGTGATCAGCACCGTCGGCAGCATGCCGAAGCCGAACCACAGCACGAACAGCGGCGCCAGAGCCAGCTTGGGCACGACCTGGCTAACCACCACATAGGGCTTGAGCACGCGCTCCAGCAACTCGGACTCGGCCAGAGCCATGCCAGCCAGCAAGCCCACGGCACTGCCTATGAGCAGCCCCAGCAGCAAGGCCTGCAAGGTAGCCCAGAGATGCGGCCAGAAATAGCCGGACGCGAGACCCGACCACAGCGACAGCGCCACCGCCGAGGGCGCGGGCAACACCAGCGCCGACAAGCCAAATTGCCTCGCAGCCAGCTCCCATATTGCAAGAACGGCTACCAAAAGCGAGGCGGACAGCCAATGTGTCTTGTTCAGCAAGCTGCTCATGCGCAACCTCGGTCCATGGATGCGCGAATGCGCGCGCAATAGTCGTTGAACGCCGCACCGTGGCGCAGGCTCTGCTGGCGCGGCTGTGGCAGCTCGATGGACCAGTCGTCCACGATGCGGCCGCCATGCATGAGTGCAATGCGGTCGCCCAGATAGACGGCCTCGTTGATGTCGTGGGTAACAAAGAGCACCGTCGTGCCATGGCGCTGGCAGGTGCGCAGCAAATCGTCCTGCAGCTCGGCACGCGTAATGGCATCCAGCGCCGCAAAAGGCTCGTCGAGCAGCAGCAGCGATGGTTCCAGAATCAGGGCTCGCGCCAGCGCCACGCGACTTTGCTGACCGCCCGAGAGCTGGCGCGGATAGAGCGAAGCATGTTCGGCAAGGCCCAGTTGCTCCAGCAACTGCATGGCCGCCTGTCGGTCCTGCTGCGTGGGTTTGCGCTGCAGCGACACGGGCAGCAGCACATTGTCGATCACCGTATGCCAATCCAGCAGCGTCGGTGCCTGGAACATAAAGCCCAGCTGCGGCCCCGGCGCTGCCAGTTCGCTGCCGCGCAGCAAGACATGCCCCGACTGAGGCCTGAGCAGGCCTGCCGCCAGCTTGAGCAGCGTGGTCTTGCCGCAGCCGCTGCGCCCCAGCAGGCAGTGGATCTCTGCGGCCCCGACCTGCCAGTCCACGCCATCCACCACGGGCACTCGTCCCGGGTAGCTGAATCGGGCCTGCTTGAACTCCATGAATGCCACGACCGTACCCGCCCCCTCAATCCGCATAATCGGCCAGCGGCTGGGCCGCCAGTTCTGCCGACTGCTCGATCTCCGTCATGCGCACCAGATCCAGCAGGTTGAAGCGCCCGTCATGGTGCCAGCCCGCCTCGGGCATACTCATGGAGCCGATGGCGCTGATGCGCGTGACGCCAGCCGCGCCCAGCAGCCCGGCCAGGCGGTACAGCTCTTCGGGGCCGGCCGCAATGCCTGCGGTCTGCAGATAGTCACGCTGAGCGGCCACCACGGGCAGCACGGCATCGAGCCGGTCCACGGCCACCACGGCAATCGTGCGGTACAGCGCGGTCGGTGCCAGGGGCTGCAGACTCTCGCTGTAGGCCACGCTCCAGGGCGCATCCACCGGCCCCAGCAGCTGGTGAGGTTCACCGCCCCACTCCATGTTCTGCTGCCAGCGGGCCAGCGCCGCCCCTTCTTCCAGATCCAGCTCGCGGCGTGCGAATCGTCGCTGCAGATTGGCAAGCTCGGCCGCCAGATAGTCGGCAAAAGCACGCGGCGAAACCGGCGCCCCACGCTGCACATAGAACACATGGGGCGAGTAGCAGCCTTGCTGGTCATAGCGCATCACGTCCCAGGCGGCCAGCCTTGCCATGCCAGGAGCCTTGAGCGTATCCAGCGCCTGCGCACCGATCAGGCCAAAGCCCAGCTTGTGGCCATGGGGCAAGAAGCGTGTCGTCACGGGCAGGCGACGACGCAGCGCATCCAGCGTCTGGTTGCCACCGTAGGCCAGCACCGTATCGGCCTGGTCATAGAGCGTGTCGGCCTCCTCGCCGCCTGCACCGCGCCACCACACCACGGCCAGGCAATCGGCCAGCGGCGGGTGAACCTCGGCCAGCAAGCGTGCAAACCATCCGGCAAACAAGGGCTCGGCACTGGCCAGCTTGCCTATCGCAGGGGCCTTGACCAGCAAGCCGCAGACCAGACTCCACAGCGACAGCGCAGGCACGTTGCCGGCCCAGCTATGCACCAGCAGATCCGGGCCGAAAGCACGTACGGCTCCGCCCTTGGCTGCCGGCTGAAAGCCGTCGAGCACTGCCGGGTTGGGAAAATCCTCGGCCACAAAGCGCTTGAGCTGCGCCGCACGAAAGGTCTTGAAAAATCCTGTCAGCCCCAGCCGCACCATATCGGCGTCATAGCCACTGACCACGGGCAGCCAGGCTTCGGCCTGCTGGCGGTAGATGTCGTTACGGTCCAGCAGGCGGGCCATCGCACGATCGATGGCATCGATGATCTCGGCAACCGGCATGGGGCGCAGATGGATGGCTGCGGCCTTGCGCACACGACAGGCCAGTGTCTGCATCTGCGGCGCCGTCAGCACGGGCACGCTGACTTCCAGCAACTGACCGTCCTGAGACCCGAAGTCCAGCGTGTGCCACTGCACTTCGTCGTCGCCGAGGCCCGGCAGATAGCCAGCCTTGATACGCTGTAGCTTGCGCTGCTCGCTCATGCGCCGGCAGCTTTCACAAACTCTTCAACCGCCAGCGAGCACCCCTTGGCGGCGGCGCCCTCGGCGCGCCCCAGCAGCAAAAAGCCATCTTTTTCCTGCTGGCCGGCCCACAGGCCCACATCCTCGGTCAGGATGGTGGTCACCGCGTTGTAGTTGGCCAGATCGCAATGCACCAGAATGCCGCGCTCACCAGCGGCCACGTCCCTGCCGGTGATCGGCTCGACCAGACGCGAACGGATCCAGTGCGGACCGGACTTGACCGAAGGCAGCACCGCATTGCCATCGTCATAGAACTGGGTGCTCAGCTCCGTCATGCCATACATATTGATGCACAGACTGCGCGGCACGCCCAGCAACTGGGAAAGCTCGGCATAGAACTGCTCGAGCGGCAGCTCGCGCGACTGCCCCTTGTAGCCGCCCGTATCCAGCACGCGGCTGCCTGCAGGCAAGCGGAAGCTGCGGCCCTGCGCACGCAGGGCATCCATCACATGGACCAGGCTGAAGCTCGCGCCCAGCAGGGCAAAGGGCTGGCCGCTACGCTCTGACTCTGCCAACGCAGCGCACAGGGCCGGCATATCCAGCCCTTCCGAGTTCAGATAGTAGCGGCTGCCGGCCGAGCCGAATTCGGAGCGGGCCAGGGCCAGATAGTGGGCCAGCGAGGAATTGGGCATGGCCTGCTCATCGGGAAACAGAATGCCCATGGGCATGCGCTCCAGACCCTGCATGAAACGTCTGGCGAAATAGCGCTTCATGGACAAGTCATAGACATCGAGCTGCGGATGGAAATGACGTCCACGTGCGGCGCGGCCCGTGGTGCCGCTGGTCATGAATACGCGCTCGGCGGGCGATGGTGGCTCGCTGCGCAGCTCCATGGCCTTGAAGGCATCGATGGGCACGGCCGGAACATCGCGCCAGCTCCTGACATTGCGCAGCGTGGCACCGCGTCGCTGGCAAAAGCTGCGAAACGGCGCATTGCATTCGTACTGGTAGGCGAAAAGGCGCAGGGCGAGTTGATTGAACTGGTCGTCGGTGCAGTCATCCATTGCGATGAAAGCAAGCAGATCGGCGACCAGCGAAGCGGCCTTGTCCATGAAATTCCTTCGAGAGCGGGGACATTTTGCTCCGAAGGCTTGCTGACCATGCGAGAACGCACTGCACTGAGGTCAGCTTGCAAGCTCTTCTTCCGCCGGTATGAACCGGGTCAAGTTCGCGGGTGTAGATCTCAGCACTGGCGTGCACCCCGGAGCGCGGCGCCATCTTACCCCAACGGCATCGCTGCAAGGGGCCGGAGCCGCCGCATGAAAGTCGCGTCACTTGTAACCTGGGGTAATGCTCTATCACGGGGAAGAAGGTAATCCGCAGCAGAAATCATTAAAACATTACCACCCAAATACAATCGGAGCAAAATTGCAAGCTGCCCGACACGCACCTTGCCATGGCACCGACAATGACGCAGGCACGGCACTGCCTGAGCGAGTTTCACGCCGTGGCAAGGAACGCTGTCAACAGAGCTTGCAGCCATCCAGGGCACCGAACGTCCACCCCAAGCCCCAGAGATATTCACATGCATTTTTCGCGCCTTTGTCATCTGGCAGGCTGGCCTGTGGCCGCCGCCGGACTGCTGCTGACGGCTCAGTCCGCAACAGCCCAGCAAGCCGCCGCCCAGCCGGACCTGCCCCAGTTGTCCGAAGTCACCGTGCGCAGCACCTTGCAGGAGTCCGCGCTTGAGCAGACCCCGGCCTCCGTCACCGTGCTCGACGGCGAGCGCATGCGCGAGCGCAATCTGCAGGTCAATCTCTCGGAGTCCCTGAGCGCAGCTCCGGGCCTGCAGCTGCAGAACCGCCAGAACTACGCGCAAGACCTGCAGCTGTCGATTCGCGGCTTTGGCGCGCGCTCCACCTTCGGTGTGCGCGGCATACAGATCTATGTGGACGGCATCCCCTCCACCATGCCCGATGGCCAGGGCCAGACCAACAATATCGATATCGCCTCGCTGGAGCGCGTGGAAGTGCTGCGCGGCCCCTACTCCGCGCTCTATGGCAACGCCTCTGGCGGCGTGATCAACGCCTATACCGAACGCGGCGAGGGTGCGCCCTCGGTGGAAAGCAGCTTTGCGCTGGGCAGCGACGGCCAGAAGCGACTGGGCCTCAAGGCCAAGGGCGAAACCAACGGGATTGGCTATGTGCTCAGCGCCAGCCGTTTCCTCACCGACGGCTACCGGGCCCAGAGCGCAGCGGACAAAAACCTGTTCAACGCCCGCATCGATGTCAAGCCAGACGAATACAGCCAGCTGACCCTGGTCGCCAACCATGTGAACATCGATGCCAAGGACCCCGGCGGCATCAAACCCAGTGAATGGACCCTCAATCCAAAGGACGTCAACGCCAATGCGATCAAAATGAACTCGCGCAAAAGCGTGAAGCAGACCCAGGCCGGCCTGACCTATGAGCGCCAGCTGGACGGCGGCCAGGCGCTGCGCCTCATGGCCTATGCCGGTCAGCGCGAAATGATGCAGTTTCAGTCCACACCCAAGGACTCGCAGCCCGGCTACAGAGGCGGGGTGATCGGCCTCAAGCGCGACTATGGTGGCATCGATGCACGCTGGAGCGGCAAGTACGAGCTAGGCAGCGGCAGCCTGAGCCTGATTGCCGGCCTGGCCGCCAATACTGTCAGGGAAGACCGTCAGGGCTACAAGAACTTTGTGGGCAACCAGCTGGGCGTAGTCGGCGCGCTGGTGCGCGACGAACGCAATACCCTCACCAGCATCGACCCCTATCTGCAGGCTTCCTGGGCCTTTGCGCCGCGCTGGAAGCTCGATGCCGGCCTGCGCTGGAGCAATGTGCAGTTCCAGTCGCGCGACCATTTCCTGGCCGACAAGGACGATAGCGGTAGCACCGGATTCCATAAACTCTTGCCGGTTGTTTCGCTGCAGCACGAACTCACTCAGGACACCAATATCTATGCCTCGCTGGGTCGCGGCATGGAAACACCCACCTTCAACGAGATCTCGTACCGCCCCGATCTGGTGGGCGGCCTGAACTTCGGCCTCAAGCCTGCGGTATCGACCAGTGCCGAGCTGGGCATCAAGCAAGGCTTCAATGTGGCCGGCCTGCGCGGCGACTGGTCTGCCGCGCTGTTCCAGACCAGCACCGACGATGAAATCGTGGTGGCCAGCAACGACAACGGCCGCACCTCTTATCAGAATGCCGGCAAGACCCGCCGCCGCGGCATGGAGCTGAGCACCAGCACCTGGCTGATGCCCCAGTTGCGCCTGAACGGCGCGCTGACCTTGCTCGATGCCAGTCTGCGCAGCGGCTATTGCGACAGCAAGGGCCAGGACTGCATTCCCGCCGGCAACCGCATTGCCGGCACGGCCAGACATCTGGGCTACCTGGGGCTGGAATGGCTTCCCGCCACCGACTGGCGTGTGGGTCTGGACTGGCGTCATGTGGGCCGTATTGCCGCTGACGACAAGAACCAGGTCTATGCCCCCAGCTACAACGTGGCCAGCCTGAGCGTGGGCTACACCCGGCGCCTGGGCGCCTGGAAGCTCAGTGCTTTTGCCCGCATCGACAATCTGGCGGACAAGAACTATGTGGGCTCGGTCATCGTCAACGAAGGCAATGGACGTTATTACGAGCCGGCCCCGGGACGTCAATGGATGACAGGTGCCAGCCTCAGCTACCAGTTCTAGCTAGGTCATCCGAGTTGCCGGACAGCAAAAAGCGGGCCCAGAGCCCGCTTTTTTATATCCGGACGGCTCAAAAGCGATTTCTTCAGAAAAATTTTGGTGCCTGCAAACTGCCTGTTTGAGCCCGAAAGCCGCCAATCTCGCGCCGGTTTGACTGCCTGACGATAGATGCCTCCAGCAAGCTTGCGCCCTTCAGCAGTGCAAGCCACGTCAAAACATGGCTATCCACGTCCAATCTCACAAATCTTCACGCTAGCGCTCGTGCAGTTTGAGCGAAGTTAGCCCCTGAAGCAGGCATGAACGACACACAGAAATTCTTCACTCTGCAACACGCTGCCATCAGGCGTGCAACTTCTACGAAATGCAGGGCAAATGGCAACAGGTGACTCCCCAAAGTAAAGAAATCATTTCTTATAGGAAATTCACATAAAAAGAGCTCAGATGGCGGGCTTTTGAAAGCAAATTCACAGCGCTAGAATCCGCCACCAGCGCTGCCTCGTATGTTTTAAGCCGGGGCACGGTTTCAGACTCCTCCGTATGTCAGCCCTTTTCGTTTCTTGTCATCCACATTCCAGCCCGGCACCTTGCAGCCCTGCCATTCCAGCAGCCGGAGCTGATGTATGAGTGACGGTTTGCAAAGCCCCGCCCAACAGGGCGTGCAGTTGGTCGACATACGGCTGCAGCGCGGCCAGACCCAGGTGTTTGACGGTTTGAACCTGGCCCTGACGGAACAGCGCATCGGCGTGATCGGCAACAACGGCGCGGGCAAGTCCAGCCTGTTTCGCCTGCTTTGCGGGCTCGAGCTGCCCCAGGCCGGACAAGTACTGGTGGATGGCATGCCCTTGCTGCAGGCCCGCCAGCACAAGCCCGGCCTGATCGGCCTGATGTTCCAGAATCCGGACGATCAGATCATCTTCCCCACCGTGGAGGAAGAACTGGCCCTGGGCCTTCGCCCCCAGGGCCTGAGCAAGCAGCAGGCCAGAGCCAGGGCGCGCGAGTTGCTGGCCGCACGCGGCCTGGCCCACTGGGCCGAGCGTGCTGTCAGCAGTCTGAGCCAGGGCCAGCGCCAGCAGGTGTGCTGGCTCTCGCTGCTGATTGCCGCACCGCAACTGCTGCTGCTGGACGAGCCCTTCGCCAGCCTGGACCTGCCCGGTCAAGCCCGCTTGGCCCAGGATATTGCCACCGCACCGCAACAGGTGCTGGTCTCCACCCATGTGCTCGACCATGTGCGTGACTTTGAGCGCGTGATCTGGCTGGAGCAAGGCCGGCTGCGCGCCGACGGCCCGGGCCGCGACATCTGCAGCGCCTACGAGACCTCAGTGCAGGAGCAGTTGCTGAAGAAAAGCTCGTACGGAGACCTGCATGGGTAGTCTCTACAGCGAAGTTGCGACCTGGCTGCATCGCTGGTCGGCCGGCCTCAAGCTCTTGCTGCTGGCGGTTTTTGGCACGCTGTTATTTCTGATAGCCAGCCCCTGGGTGTTGGCGGGCTGCGGCGTGGCTTGCCTGCTTCTCTGGATCTCGCTGGGTCAGGCCACACAGGTGGCGCGCCGGCTGATGCGCTCGGTTATCGTCGCGGCACTGCTGGTGGCGGGCTTTCATGTCTTCATGGGCAACCCTGTGCTGGCAACCGTCAGCAGCCTTCGGCTGGTCTGCGCCTCGACCCTGGGCATTGCGCTGACCATCACCACCCGCCCCAGCGATCTGGTCGAGGTACTGGAATGGCTGCTGGCCCCGCTGGCCCGCCTGGGCATCCCCACCGAGCGCGTGGCCATGCAGCTTGCACTCATGCTGCGCTTTACCGAACATTTCTTTGTGCAATGGACAAAGCTGGACGAGGCATACCGCCTGCGCACCGGCAAAAGCGGCGGCCTGCGCCTGATTGCACCGCTGACGATTCATATGCTGCAGGCCACGCGCCGTGTGGCCGACGCCCTCTGGGCAAGACTGGGTTTCTAGGAGAGCATTGATGACTACCACACCCTCTCACACCGTATCGCGCGGCGGCGCACGCTCCATGGCTCAGGTATCGCTGTTCGCCGCCCTGATGGCCGTGATGGGCCTGATTCCCAAGATCGACCTGCCGTTCGGCGTGCCCATCACCATCCAGTCGCTGGGCGTGATGCTGGCAGGCGTCATGCTCGGGCCCTGGCGCGGTCTGCAGTCCATGGCACTGTTTCTCGCGGCCGTGGCCGTAGGTCTGCCACTGTTGTCGGGCGGTCGCGGCGGCATCGGAGTCTTCATGGCACCGTCTGCCGGCTATCTGATCGGCTACATGCTGGCCGCAGGCATTACTGGCGCCGTCATGGCTGCCCTGCCGCAGAGCACGCCGCGTCGCACGGCGCTGAGCGCCTTCATCGCCTCCTTGATCGGCGGCCTGCTGTGCCTGCATGCCTTTGGCGTGCTGGGCCTGATGCTGATCGCCAAGATGAGCCTGAGTCAGGCCTTTGCCGTGACGCTGGCCTTTGTCCCCGGCGACTTCATCAAATGTGTTCTCTGCGCCATCATCGTCCACACCGTGGCGCGCGGAATGCCTGACTGGCGTTTTGGCGGTCGCCGGTGAACGCGCTGTCCGCGGCGGCGCCGCTGCAGGGCTTGTGGCAGCTGGTTCATGGCCCGCTGGCCTATTGGGCGCAACACCGGCCCGATGTGGTGGCCCTGCAGAGCGAGGCCGGCTCCTGGACCTTTGGAGAGCTGCATGCCGAGGTCGAGCAGCGCTCGGCACGTCTGGTGGCGCAACGCGCGCCGCAAATGCTGCTGCTGGATGCCAACCGCTCAACGCTGGAGCGGCTGGTGGACTTTCTGGCCGTGATCCACAGTGGCCGCTGCGCGGCAGTCGCCGACCCCGACTGGCAACCGGCCGTGCGCCAGCGCATTGAAAGCTGGCTGCCTGAGCAGCCCTGCGAGCTGGATGCGGCGGCACCGACGGCAGCCTTCTATACTGGCTTTACCTCGGGCAGCACCGGCCTGCCCAAGGGCTTCAAGCGCCACCATCTGTCGTGGACGGAGAGCTTTCGCGTCGGCCTGCAGGATTTCGGCCCCGTCGTCGCCCAGCGCACGCTGGCACCGGGGCGCATCTCGCACTCGCTGTTTCTGTTCGGAGCCATGCAAGGCATCTGGTATGGCTGCGGCGCCGTCATGCAGGAGAAGTTCTCTGCCTCGCGCTGTCTTGCAACCCTGGCAGGCGGCGATACCCCCTGTCTTGTCGCCGTGCCCAGCCAGTTGCTGCTGATGCTGCAATGGGCCGAGCATAGACAGCTCGCACCGATTCCCGAGGTCGAACTGATCACCATCAGCGGCGCGCGCTGGATGCGCGCCCACACGCCGGCGCTGCGCGCCCTGTTCCCCAAGGCCCGCATCATTGAGTTCTATGGCGCCTCCGAGGCCAGTTTTGTCGCCTGGATGGATGCCGACGAAGCCAGCGGCCCGCAGGCCGTGGGCAGACCGTTCAGCAATGTGGAGCTATCCATTCGCCCCACCGGCAGCGATGCCGCCGAGAATGCGCTGGCCGAGCATGGCACCAGCCACGCCAGCGACGGCCTGATCTATATCCGCAGCCCCATGCTGTTCATGGACTATGTGGGCGACGCCCATGACGCCACGGCCGTGCTGCGCGATGGCGACTGGCTGTCCGTGCGCGACATGGGCCATATCGACGAACGCGGCATGCTGTGCCTGGCAGGACGCCAGAGCCGCATGATCGTCACCCAGGGCAAGAACCTGTTTCCCGAGGAAGTGGAGAACCTGCTGGCCAGCCACCCGGCGATTGCCCAGGTCTCGCTGCACGGCCAGGCCGATGCGCTGCGCGGCCTGCAGGTACACGCGGTGCTGCAATGGAGGCCCCAGACCGAGGCGCCTTCGGCCCTGGAGCTGAACCAGTGGCTGCGCGAGCGCACCGAAGCCTTCAAGGTGCCGCGCCAGTGGTGGGTTTGCGAGCACTGGCCGCACACAGCCAGCGGCAAGACCGATCACGGCCAGCTGGCTCAGGCCCTGCGCGCCAGCATGGCCGGGCCTGCGGGAGCTGCCATATCCCCTGCCCAGCTCCCCGCATTGCGGCCGTGGCAGAGTTGAGGCCCATGCCAAGCAAGACCCCCATCATTGCCTGGGCCCGCAGCCCGGTGGCTCCGCTAGGCTCGGCCCTGGCCCGGCTCAGTCCCCATGAACTGGGCCGGCCGCTGCTGCTGTCACTGCTGCAGCGAAGCGGCTTGCCGGCCCATGCCGTGGACACAGTCGTCATCGGCAACGCCCTGGGCGCCGGCGGCAACCCGGCGCGCATGCTGGCACTGGCCGCCGGCCTGCCCGACAATTGCGCCGCACACACCATCGATACCCAGTGCTGCTCGGGCCTGGATGCGGTGGCCATGGCCGTGGGTCTGCTGCAATCGGGTCAGGCCGAGGTGGTGATTGCCGGCGGCATCGAGGCCTGGAGCCGCGCCCCCATTCGCCAGACCCGCCCGCAGCTCCCAGGCGAGCAGCCCCAAAGCTACGAGCGCCCGCCATTTGCCCCCGATCCCGAGCGCGACCCCGATATGTTGCAATCGGCGGCCGACTATGCGCTCGCGCATGGCTTCAGCCGCAGCCAGCAGGAGCAGTATGCGCTGCTGAGCCACAATCGTGCCCTGGCCGCCCAGGCGCAACTCGCCCCCGAAATCGTGCCTGTGGCAGGGCTTGAGGCCGATGCCTATCCGCGCGCGCTGCAGCCTGCACGTGCCGCGCGCATGCCGACCCTGGCCCGGGGCTGTTGTGAGGGCGCGAGTGCCGACGATATCGCGGCCCACGCACTCAGCCCCCTGACCGTCTCGGCCAAGGCCGATGGTGCGGCCCTGATCCTGCTGGCCACGCCCGAGGCCTGCGCACGCTGGAATCTGCAGCCCCGCGCGCAATGGCTGGCCAGCGCCAGCGTGGGCGCCGCACCCGAAACACCGCTGCTGGCGGCCATTGCGGCGGCGCAGATGACGCTGGCCAGGGGTAGCCAGGCATTGGCAAGCCCACAGCTCAAGGCACAAGACCTATCGGCCATCGAACTGCATGACGCCTTTGCCGTTCAAGGCCTGGCCTTTTGCGCCGCCATGGGCCTCGCGCCCGAGCAGATCAACAGCGCAGGCGGCGGCCTGGCGCGCGGTCACCCGATAGGCGCGTCAGGCGCGATTGCGCTGGTGCGCTGCCTGGCTCAGCTTGAGTATCAGGCCCAGTCATGGACACCCAAGGCCGCACTCGGCCTGGCGGCCATCGCCGGTGCCGGCGGTATCGGAGCCGCAACCCTGGTGCAATGGCTGCAAGCCGCTCCCTGAATTCATTTTTGATAGCTATTACCCCATGTCCAGCAACGGTTCAGTCGTAAAAACATCTGAAGGCTTCGACTTGCCAGCAGGCATGGCGCTGATGCAGCAGCGCCGCTCCACACGTGCTTTTATGCCCGATGCCGTGCCTGACGCGCTGCTGGAGCAGCTGCTGTTGACGGCGCGCCAGGCGCCCAGCGGCGGCAATCTGCAACCAGGCCAGCTGATCGCAGTGCGCGGCAAGCTGCGCGAGCAACTGACTGCCGCCCTGCTGCAGGACGTTGAAAGCCAGGTGCCCGAATGCGAGGACTACGCCTACTTTCCGCGTCCCATGCCCATGCAGCTGCGCAAGCGCCAGGTGGCTTCGGCACAGGCGCTTTACGGCGCCCTTGGCGTGGCGCGCGACGACCGCGCCGGGCGCGAAGCGCAATTTGCGCGCAACTACCGCTTCTTCGATGCACCCGTGGCGCTGGTCGTCACCATCGACGCCCATTACGGCCCCGGTGGCTATATGGACCTGGGCATGACGCTCTACGGACTGCAACTGGCGGCCGCCGCCATGGGCCTGGGCAGCTGCGCCATCGGTGCCCTGGCCTCGTACCCGGCTACCGTGCGTCGCGTGCTGGGCCTGGCCGAGAACAAGCACATCGTCTGCGGCCTGGCCCTGGGCTGGGCCGACGAGGCCGCCCCAGTCAACCAGACCCAGACCACGCGTGCACCGCTGGCTGAATGGTTTCAGGTCATGGAATAAGCAAAAAACAATAGCTGCCAGCGCCAGTGATTAAATGGTTTTCCATAGAAAGAAGCGAAAATCAATGTGCAGCCAGCGCAGGCAGCTATCAACAAGAGAGCAAAAAAGCGCTGCAGGTGCAGCGCTTAGTTCAATGCCCTCAGTCAGGCATGCCCCATCAAAGAGACAGCCAGCAAGCGCCGCCGCGCAGCAATGCTGTCGTCCCCCTCAGGGGGAAGCCGCAAAGCGGCTCAGGGGGAGCTTCTAGAACGCCGGGAAGACCGAGCCCTTGAATTCCTTGTCGATGAACTGGCGCACCTCATCGGAGTGATAGGACTTGATCAGCTGGGCGACCCAGGGCTGGTTCTTGTCGGCATCGCGCACCACCATGATGTTCACATAGGGGTTCTTGGCCGACTCCAGCGCAATCGCATCCTTCTTGGGGTTCAGACCAGCCGAGATCGCAAAGTTGGTGTTGACGGTGGAGGCATCCAGATCGTCCAGCGAACGTGGCAACTGGGCTGCATCCAGCTCGACGAACTTGAGCTTTTTGGGGTTGGACACCACATCCAGGGGCGTCGCCTTCAGGCCAGCACCCTCCTTGAGCTTGATCAGACCCTGGGCCTGCAGCAGCAGCAGCGCGCGGCCGCCATTGGTGGGGTCGTTGGGGAGGCCGAACTTGGCGCCGCTGGAGAGCTCGGACAAGGCCTTGATCTTCTTGGAGTAGATGCCGATGGGGAAATTCACCGTGTCGGCCACCCAGCTGATTTTGTAGCCGCGATCCTTGATCTGGGCATCCAGATAGGGGCGGTGCTGGTAGCTGTTGGCATCCAGGTCGCCGGCGGCCAGCGCTGCATTGGGCTGGACATAGTCGCCGAACTCGATGACCTTGAGGTTCAAACCATTCTTGGCAGCAACCTTTTTGACCACTTCCATGATCTGCGCGTGAGGACCGGCGGTCACGCCGATCTTGATGGTCTTGTCCTGGGCCTGGGCGGCAAAGCTCAGGGTAGCTGTAGCAGCCACGGCCAATGTGGTGCGCAAAAGCGAGCGCTTGTTCAACATGCAGATTCCTTGTGCCAAAGATTGAGAGTGGCTAAGACTGTAGCGTCAGTTTCATGTGCCGGAGCGCTGTTTCTTAGACAGATTGCTCAGATGCAAACTACAGATTGACAATGCAAGCCGTAACGAGTTGCATGCGGCAACCCAAGCGCCCACAAAAAAGCCCGCTCCTTCACGGTGGCGGGCTTGTCTGCATGCGCAGGCTGTCAAAGATCGGACATCGTGGGTGCTGCCAGCACTTGCTGGGCCACCACGTCGAGCACAGCATGGGACTCGTCTTGCCTGTCGATCCAGACCTTGGGCGTGAAGCTGCCACGCAAGGCAATCGCATCGCCTTCGGAGAGACTGCGCAGCACGGCGCAAGGTGCGTTGTCGAAAGCGACGATATTCACGGGAATCGAGGAGCCATCGCCGGCATTGGCTCGCATACGGGCCACCATATAGGGGCGGCGGTTGCGGTCTACGCGACTCTCGGGGATGCCGGTCAGTCGGCCGGTAATCAAACCATCCATCATTTGCTGTTATCTACCCAGAAAAAATCATGGCCGCCCTTAAGCAAGAGCGGCCTTTCAAAAAATCTTGAACCTGCATTTTAGGGCGGCGCCTGTTTCCAGGCAGCAGCCCTTTTCTTAATTTTTTGTAATGTACGGCACGGCTCAACGATGGCTCAGGCGCCGCACTGCCCAGTCGCCCAGGCTTTGAATGGCCTGCACAAAGAAGATCAGGATGATCACCACGACCAGCATCACGTCGGGCAAGAAGCGCTGGTAGCCGTAGCGGATACCCAGGTCGCCCAGGCCACCACCGCCGATGGCGCCTGCCATGGCCGAGTAGCCGGTCAGGCTGACGAAGCTGATGGTCAGGCCAGCGACGATGCCAGGCAGCGCCTCGGGCAGCAGCACCTTCCAGACGATCTGGCCGGTGGTCGCCCCCATGGACTGGGCCGCTTCGATCAGGCCGCCATCGACTTCACGCAAGGCGGTCTCCACCAGACGGGCCACAAAAGGCGCCGCCGCAATCGTCAACGGCACCACGGCCGCCCAGGTGCCAATGGAAGAACCCGTGATCAGACGCGTCAGCGGAATGATGGCCACCAGCAAGATGATGAAGGGGGTGGAGCGCAGCGCATTCACGATCCAGCCGACAACCTTGTTGGCCGGACCGTTCTGCAAGATGCCGCCATGGTCGGTCAGGCGCAGGAAGACGCCCAGCGGAATACCGATCAGGCCGCCGATCAGGCCCGAGACGCCAACCATGATCAGCGTCTCCCAGAAGGAATCCAGCAGCAGCTGGAGCATCATTTCCGAAAAATTCTCAAACATCGCTCTCAATCCTTGCTGGACACGATCTGCACTTGCACACCGCTGGCACGCAGGTGCTCCACGGCAGCATCAATCTTGGCTGCCTCGCCGCTGGCGTACACCGCCAGCGAGCCAAAGGTCTGCTCCTGGATCTCGTCGATCTGCCCGTGCAGAATCGACAGATCCAGACCCAGCTCGCGAATCAGGTGCGACAAAATAGGCTGATAGGCGCTCTCACCCGCATAGGACAGACGCAACAACTGGCCTTGCTGGCCGGGCTGCAGCTGAGCGGCCAGCTGGTTCACACGCGTCATCACCGACTCGGGCAGTTGCTGGGGCACGATTTCGTCGATCAGGCTCTTGGTGATCGCCTTCTGAGGCCGGGTGAAGACATCGATCACAGGCCCCAGCTCGGCGATCTCGCCGCCGTCGATCACGGCCACGCGGTCGGCAATCTGCTTGATCACCAGCATCTGGTGGGTGATCAGCACCACGGTCACGCCCAATTCGCGATTGACCTTGCGCAGCAGATCCAGAATGGAGCGCGTGGTTTCGGGGTCCAGTGCCGATGTGGCTTCGTCGCTCAGCAGCACCTTGGGGTTGCTGGCCAGCGCCCGGGCAATGCCCACGCGCTGTTTCTGCCCACCGGAAATCTGGGCCGGATAGCGATCGGCCAGATGATCGAGGCCCACCAGCTCCAGCAGCGGCGTCACGCGCTGGTAAATCTCGTCCTTGGAAATACCGGCCAGTTCCAGCGGCAGTGCCACGTTGTCATACACGGTGCGCGAGGACAGCAGATTGAAGTGCTGGAACACCATGCCGATGTCGCGGCGCGCAGCGCGCAGCTCGCCATCGGACAGCTGCATGAGGTCCCGTCCGTTGACGATGACCTTGCCTTCCGTGGGGCGGTTGAGCAGATTCAGGCAGCGCACCAGCGAGCTTTTGCCCGCGCCGGAGCGGCCGATGATGCCGAATACCTCGCCCGAAGCGATTTCCAGATTGATGCCACGCAAGGCGTGCACCGGGCCCTTGGGGCCTTGGTATGTCAGGGATAAATCCCGAATTTCTATCATGAAAAATATCGCGTATTACGCATGAACAATGCGATTGACGCTATAAAAAGTGATTGATCCCATCCCAGCTGCAGCGCTGCCGGGCAGCGGGCAATGCAGGCCTTCGTTCTGGTAGAAACCGGCAGATCAAGCCAGCCTACTTTTAGTAGTAACCCTCAATAATGCCTGAGTCTAGGCAAACCTGAGAGCAACTGGGACAAGTGAATTCACTTATGGCGCCCCCAGCAAGCCATCAAACGCAGGTCTTGCCCGGGCCTGTCCCCACTGGCGGCGCGGCACTGCAGGCCTTAGCATGCTTGCATCTGCCTCTGGTTTTCTCTGCCGCCCTATGCAGCCGCCTTCCCTGCCCATCCGTGTTGAATGCCCGCCCGGCGCCTGCGACTGCCGACGTGAGCAACTGCTTGGCACGCCGGATGCGGATCTGCGCATTCTGCGGCTCACGCGCGAAGAGGAGAAAAAGCTGCTGCAGCGCCTGGAGAGCATCAGCAGCCTGGTCGATCTCGAGCATATGCAGCAGCGCATTCACGCGCTCTTGGGCCTGGAAATACGCATCACTCCCGGCAACAACGAGGTGCGCACCATGCGCGGCATCCAGATCGATCTCGGAGATATGCCCGGTCTATGCCGCAAAACGCGTCAGAGCATCCCCGCCGCGATCCGCAAGGGGCTGGAGCGCAGGCCCGAGATTGCCTGGGCCCTGCTGGATGCCCATGACCTGTTTGGCATGCCCGGCAGCTGAGCCAAGCAAGGGCAACGCCCGGCAACAAAGCAGGCACTTCACCACCTGGTCCTTCAGACACCGGTAGTCCTTGCGGCCTACGCTGCCCGGCCCATGATGGCCTTTCGCTTTCAAAAGCATCACGCCGGACCTCCCTCAAACGCATTTTCACCTTGGTTTTCCCGAGGTCGGATACCACAGGTTTTCCCTTGCCTGATCCAGTCAGCGCGAGGCTGGAGCAGCAGTCTGTCTCTGAGGTGACTTCGCTAGGCCTTACGGGCTAGTCCAAACGAGTGATGGTGAGCCGCAAAGCTCGCTTGAACATTGAATTCATCGACAGGCGCCAAGTCAGCGACTAGCTGTCTTGGACTAGACCTTGGCCCGATTCGCGGGCAGATCGATAGTGCAAATGCTGCACACATACATCTTTGAGGATTCGTGATGGAAAGCAACGTGAGCTACCGCGCCCTGATCGCGCTGACCATGACCAGCGTCATGGCTGGTGCAGCCGCCGCCAAAGGCAGCCCCGAAGAAATTGAAAAGCTGGGCAAGTCCTTGACCTGTATCGGCGCCGAAAAGGCCGGCACCGCCAGCGGCGTGCCCGAATACACGGGCAAATGGCTGGGAACACCACCTGGAATTCAGTACACGCCGCATGCGGGTCAGCACCCGGTGGACCCCTATGCCAATGAAAAGCCCCTGTTCTCCATCACAGCCGAGAATGTCGCCAAGTACGCCGCCAATCTGACCGAAGGCCAGAAGGCCATGTTTGCGCGCTACCCCAAGACCTTCAGCATTCCCGTGTATCCGGGCCATCGTGACTTCCGCTATCCGGACTTTGCTTGCGCCTCGGCCAAAGCCAATGCGCAGAACGCCGTGATCAGCGCAGACGGAATGGGTGCCGACAACGCGGTCAAGGGTGCCATACCGTTCCCCTTCCCCAAGACTGGCATGGAACTGGCCTTCAACAACCTGTTTCCGCTGCGCTCGTTCACCGAACACACACTGCGTGACAACGCCTACGTGATGCAGGACGGCTCCACCGTCTTCGGCCGAGCCGACAACCGCAGCATGAGCTTGCTGAACTCCCCCGAGCAAGCAGGCAAGCCGCTGGAAGGCACCATGGCCCAGGGCATGAATGCGGTCAAGCTGCCCGAGCGCGAAAAAGGCGGGGTCAGCGTCAGCCGTGAGCCGGTCAACTTCGGCAAGGACAAGCGCCTGGGCTGGAGCTATGACCCGGGCACACGCCGGGTACGCCAGATCCCCGAGTATGGTTTTGACCAGCCCATGGGTGGCGGTGTGGGTGCCAAGATGACGATTGATTCCGACCGTCTCTTCAATGGCTCGCCCGAGCGCTACAACTGGAAGAATCTGGGCAAGAAGGAAATCTACATTCCCGCCAACGCGTACAAGATTCACGCCAATACCGTGAAGTACGCCGACCTGCTCAAGCCCGGCCATGCCAACCCCGAGTACATGCGCTACGAACTGCGCCGCGTCTGGGTGCTCGAAGCCACGCTCAAGGAAGGCTACCGCCATCTCTACGGCAAGCGCGTGCTTTTCCTTGACGAAGACACCGGCCACGCCGTGATGAGCGACTTCTACGATACACGCGGCAATCTGTGGCAGCAAGGCCTCATCAATTACTACTACGCGTTCGACTCCAACGCCTGGCATGCAGGCACGGCCTTCTACCACGACCTGGTCGGCGGCGGCTATGTGGCCTACAACCTGTTCCAGGAGCGCCCCAAGGGCCCCGTGCTCAACAAGGGAGACATGAACCCCTCCATGTTCACCCCTGAAGCCACGCGCAACGCCGGCACCTGAGTGGCTTGTTCCCCCATGAGCCGCCAGCACGCGCTGTATGCGGTGCTCGCCTCAGAAAGAACCGGGCCGGGATGGAAAAGGCCACCGGCCCCGGTCATCACCACAACAACACCATTTCAATCACATGTCAAAGTTGAATCGCGCCGGGCTGCGCGCCATGGCGGCTGCTGCATTGGGCCTTTGCCTGGGCATGGCCCATGCCCAGTCGGCCGCAGCCACCGACGACCAGGCTCTGGACAGCCTGATCCGCGAGGCCATGCTCTATGCCTACCCCTATCAGGAATTCATGAAAATGCGGCATGAAGCCCTGGAGGTCAAGGACTCTGCCACCGCCACCACGCTCAACCACTTCCGCCACTCGCGCCACCTGGCCACGCCCAAGGACCGCTGGGCCAACGGCCCGATTCGAGACACCTTCTACTCCACCTCCTGGCTGGATCTGGAGAAATCTCCACTGGTGCTGTCTCTGCCGGAAACCCATGGCCGCTATTACGTGATTGCCATGATTGGCGCAGACCTCAATACCTTCTCCTACGTGGGCAGGCGCATTGGGGGCACCAAGTCACGCAAGGTCGCCCTGGTCGGCCCCCGCTGGAGCGGCAAGATTCCGCAGGTCGACCAGATCGTGCGCGCGCCTACACGTGATGTCTATCTGAATCTGCGCGTGCTGGTTACCGGTGAAGATGACCTCAAGACCGCCCATGCAGTACAGGATGGGTTTCGCATGGAGCCTGTGCTCAAGACTCACGAAGAGAGTCCGAAGATCAAGCCGCTAGCCCAGGACTGGAGCCGCTTTGTCGATGTGAGCAATGAGGCCCTGGCACGCAACCCACCGCCCGGTACGGAACAAGCACTGCTGCAGCGCTTTGCCAGCGTGGGCATCTGCGGCAAGGCCTGCAGCTGGGACAAGCTGCCCGAGGCCGTGCAGCAGCGCTGGCTGAGCCTGGCACCCGAGATCGAGAAAAACGAACTCAAGAATCGCCTGAATGCCGACCGCAAGACAGCTGACCCTGGACGCAGAAACGGCTGGACCCCTTTTCGCCTGCCGGATGGCTTTGGCACAAACTACGCCATGCGTGCTCAGTCGGCAGCCATGTCGGGCGGCATCCTGGGCCTGGAGGCCGCAGAGGCCACCTATTTCGCTGCCAGTGTGGACGCCAACAATCAGGCTCTCGGCAAAGGACAGGCTTACCGCCTGCATCTGCCTCAAGGTCGCCTGCCCGCCGATGCATTCTGGTCTATCTCTCTTTATGAATTCGCAACCGGGGGGCAGTACATGGTGGAAAACCCCATCAACCGCTACTCCATTGGCGACCGCACCAAGGGCATGAAGTTCAACGCCGACGGCAGCCTCGACATCTGGTTGCAGCCCACGGAGCCGGGCCCTGACAAGCGTGCCAACTGGCTGCCCACGCCCGAGAAGAATCTGTTCTATCTGATGGCCCGCGCCTATCAGCCCTGGCCCGAGGTTCTGGATCCTTCGTGGATTCTGGAGCCCGTTCAGCTAATCAGCCCCCAATGAATGCAGTGATGGCACACATGAAAAAAATACCTCAGATCTCCCGATACGCTTTTGTCACGGCCCTGGCACTGAGCCAGTTCGGCATGGCCAACGCCCACGATCAAGATGATCGCGGAGGTTCGGGAGCGAAAAGCCCCGCTGTGCTTGCTGCCCGCGCCCAGGTTTTCAAGGCCAATCCGCAAATGGTCAAGTCCATCACGGAAGGAGGGGGCTTTGGTACTGAGCTGTCGTATGCAGTGGCCAACAGCATGTACAGCCGAACCGACCAGAACGCCATTGCAGATGCCCGAGCCAAGCTCAAAGTCGAGGCCGTGGCTTCACGCACCTGGCTGCTGCGTTTTCCCATCGTCAATGTAGTGGTCTTCGAGACCGACGAAGGCCTGGTCTTGGTCGATAGCGGCTACGCACCTGCGGGCCCGGCCTTGGCCGAAACGCTGAAGAAGCTGAGCAGCAAGCCGTTGCACACCGTCATCCTCACGCACTTTCATGCCGACCATGCCTTTGGCGCCTGGGCGCTGATGGACCAGAAACCGCGTGTAGTGACCGAGCAGCGCTTCATCACTCAGATGGAGCTGGACATGCGCAGCAACGGTCTGATTGCGCGCAATAACCAGCAAAGCGTGGCCGATGTGCCCCGCACCTGGGCAGATGCAGTTCGGCCCACCCAGACGTTCAGGGACAAGATCACACTCAAAATTGGCGGCGAAGATTTTGTGCTGACCCATGCCCGCGGCGAGACCGAAGACCAGATCTGGGTTGCCGTGCCAGGCCGCAAGATCGTGGCCAGCGCGGATTACTTCCAGGGCTTTCTGCCCAATGCTGGCAACGGCAAGCGCCGCCAGCGCTACCCCGAGGAGTGGGCCCAGGCCCTGCGCGACATGGCAGCACTCAAACCCGAGCTACTGCTGCCTGCGCATGGCCCGGCCATCACCAAGCCCGAGGAAATTCAGGACCGACTGCCCGCCCAGGCCCAGATGCTGGATAGCATCTCCAGGCAAGTGGTGGCTGGCCTCAACAGCGGCGAGCGCCGCGATCTGGTGATTGACAAAATCACACTGCCGCCAGAGCTGGCCCGGCGAAGCGATGCGCGCGAGCTCTATGTCTCGGCCAAGGACATCGGCCGCATGGTAGTCAGCGAGTACAGTGGCTGGTGGGACGATATTCCATCGCACTGGCGCCCGGCACCCCTGGCCAATGAGGCCAAAGAAATCGTGCAGCTAGCCGGCGGTGCCAGGCCGGTGATTCAGCGTGCTGTGGCGCTGGCAGACAGCAATCCGGAGCTGGCCTCCCATCTGGCCGACTGGGCCTGGTATGCAGACAGCGATGACCCCGAGGTGGCTCAAGGCGCACTGAAGGTCTATTCCGCGCGTGTTGCCAAGCCTCTGCCCACGCAGGAAGTACTGGTTTATGCCGAGCACATGGTGCGCCTGCAGCTCAAGCTCAATGAGCTGAACAGCGCACGCGCGGCAAGCGCCAGTCAGGGCAGCACAGCGCGTTAATCACTGCTGCAGACCCTGCGGAAGCTGCCCATTCTTGGCAAAGGCATTGATGGGCAGCTGAATATAGGTACGGCCATCGTCCTGTGCAGGCGGCAGCTTGCCGGCACGCACATTGACCTGCACCGAAGGCAGAATCAGCGTGGGCATATCCAGCGTAGCGTCGCGTGCAGTGCGCATCTGCACAAACTCCGCCTCGCTGACGCCATCATGCACATGGATGTTGCTGTCGCGCTGGGCCTGTACCGTGGTCTGCCATTGCGGCTTGCGACCAGCCGGCGGGTAGTCGTGGCAGACCCAAATGCGGGTCTGCCCAGGTAGTTCCAGGATACGCCGAATCGAACGATAGAGCGTCGCCGCATCGCCGCCGGGAAAGTCGGCACGTGCCGTGCCCACATCGGGCATGAACAAGGTATCGCCCACAAACACGGCATCCTCCACACGGTAGGCCATATCGGCCGGAGTATGGCCGGGCACATGCATGGCCAGCAACTCCAACTGACCCAGAGGCAGGCGTTCGCCATCCTGCACCAGATGGTCGAACTGGCTGCCGTCAGGCAAGAAGCTGCGCTCGAAGTGATAGATCTTGCGAAACACGGCCTGCACATCGCGGATATGGACACCGATCGCCACCTTGCCGCCCAGATGGTGACGAATATGCTGGGCCGCGGAGAGATGATCCGCATGAGCGTGAGTTTCCAGAATCCATTGCAGCTGCCAGCCATTGGCTCGCACATAGTCAATCAGCTTGTCCGCGGAGCGGCTGCTCAGGGTGCCGGATTTGGGCTCGAAATCCAGCACCGGGTCAATCACTGCGGCCTGACCACTGATCGTATCGGCCAGAACATAGCTCACGGTACCGGTAGCCGCATCAAAAAACGGCTCGATATGCATCACATTGGCGGACATGGTGACTCCTAAAACGATGTACCCGAAACACCGAAGCACACCAATTAATTTACTTTTTTATATAATATATGAAAATATTTTGAAAGTGAAACAGTGAGCTCATCAACCTTTGACGAAGCACAGGCCACGCTGGATCTGCATGCCATGCGAACCCATGCAGGCGAAGCTGTGGTCATGCTCAAGCTACTGGGCAATGAAGACCGACTGCTGCTGCTGTGCCAGCTCTCCCTGCAGGAGCGCACCGTGGGCGAGTTGGAGCAACTGACAGGCGTGTCCCAGCCTACCTTGTCCCAGCAATTGGGCATTTTGCGGCGCGAGGGTCTGGTCACCACCCGCCGCGAAGGCAAGTTCATCTGGTATCAGTTGGCCGATGCCCGCGCCCTGCAGCTGATGCAAACCTTGTATCAATTGTTCTGCCAACCAGGAGAGACAGCATGAACATCTTATGGAGTGAATTCACGCCCTGGACATCTCTGGTCGGCGGCCTGCTGATCGGTCTGTCCGCTGCCCTGCTCATTGCCTTGCTGGGTCGCGTGGCGGGCATCAGCGGCATTGCCGGGGCATTGCTGCAGTTGCCGACCTGGTCCTCTGTCAGGCAGTGGGGCTGGCGCCTGGCATTCATCCTGGGCATGATTGCCGCGCCGTTGGTCTGGTCGCTGTTTGCCCCGCTGCCAGCCATGCAGCTGCCTTCCAGCCCAGCAATCATCATCGCCGCCGGCCTGCTGGTGGGCTTCGGCACACGTATGAGCTCGGGCTGCACCAGCGGCCACGGCGTGTGCGGTCTGTCACGCCTGTCGCCGCGCTCTTTGGCCGCTACGGCAACCTTTATCGCCACAGGCGCCATCACCGTGTTCGTGATGCGCCATGTCATTGCTTGAGTCAGCAAGGAGAACATGATGATCATCAATATTGCTGCCTTGCTCTGCGGACTGGTGTTTGGCCTGGGTCTGATTCTTTCGGGTATGGGCAACCCCGCCAAGGTGCAGAACTTTCTGGATTTTTTCGGTCGATGGGATCCTTCGCTGGGCTTCGTCATGGGCGGAGCCATCGCCGTAGGCTTGATTGCCTTCACCTGGGCCAAGCGCCGCAAGACCGCTTTGTTGGGCGAGCCCATGCAACTACCGGCCAGCACCGTCATTGATCGCAAGCTGCTGACAGGCTCAGCCCTGTTTGGCATAGGCTGGGGACTGGCAGGTTTTTGCCCCGGCCCTGCGCTGATGAATCTGGCGACCCTTACACCGCAGGTCTGGCTGTTTGTCGCCGCCATGCTGGCTGGCATGTGGGCGCAGCATCTGTGGGCTGCAAAAAATAGCTGAGATCTGGCTGCGATCCGATCGGGAGGCCCCCAGCAACCAAGGCCCCTGGACCGTGCAGGCAGCCTGCGCCACTTGTCCGTGGATTTGCAGACGGCAAGCAGCGCCCCTAGCGCTTCATGAAACCCGCCCTGCCTCACTCCTTCGGCATCAGTGCCTGTGCAAAATGTCTGGCCGGCGCAGGCAGGTCGGCAAAGCTATTGGCATACAGCTTGAGGCTGCGCTCTGCCCAGGCATCGGTCAACGGCACCGCATGCAGAGCACGAGCCTCGCCCAGTCTCTGGTATGCGCCTTCGGGCATGACGCCTACACCCAGCCCGCATTCGATCATTCGGCACATGGCACTCAGGCTGTCGACCTCGATGCGCTGGCGCAGCATTCGTCGGCCGGCGCGGGCTTCCTGATTGAGCACCTCCTGAACGATGCTGCTGTCGCGCAAACCGATCTGGGCATAGTCCAGTGCTTCTTCATAGGCCAGTTCCTGATGATGGGCCAGAGCGTGGTCATTGGGCATGATCAATACCATGCGTTCATGCCGGTACGGCATGGACTCCAGGCCCTCGACTTCGTCGCTTGGACTGCAGACCCCCAGATCAGCCATGTGATCGCGCACGGCACGCGCTACCGAGCGACTGGTTGCCTGACGCAGATCGATGCGGATATCGGGATGATGCTTCACGAAGACAGCAATATCCTCGGGCAAGAACTGCTCCACGGCAGAGGCATTGGCACTGAGGCGCACCAGCCCACGTACGCCCCGCGCATATTCGCCAAGGTCGTCACGCAGGTGTTCGACACCCAGAAGAATCGTGCGCGCATGCGCGAGCAGCAACTCTCCGGCAGGGGTCGGGCGCACCCCGCGGGCATGGCGCAGCAGCAAGGGAGTGCGGGCCAGGGATTCCAGTTCGGCAACACGCTTGCTGACCGCCGAGGCGACCATGCCGCCCTGCTCGGCCGCTCGCGCAATACTGCCGTGTTCGCAGATCAGCACGAACAGATCCAGCGATGAAAGGTCTATCTGGCGCAGAAAGCTGCGCGGCGAAGTGAAGTCGGACATGGGGCGATGACAAGCAGGCGCACGGAAGCGCAGCCAGGGATTTCAAACAAGACGCAGCGGTCAACACCCAGACGCGCAGCTCAAGCCATCACGTTTTGGAACGGCTCGAGGAATTTTAGCCACTTCTTGCCGCAAGCCTGCCTACTTAACATGCCCACTTTGCCAACACACACGCTCATGCTTCTATCCGCTTCCGACGCGCCACGCGTTGCCCGGGCCCTGGTCGGCCTCGGTGCTGTACGCATTGCTTCGCATCAACCGTTCATCTACACCTCGGGCTGGGCCAGCCCGGTCTATGTGGATGCCCAGGTCCTGATGTCCGATGTCGCTCTGCGCAGCGAAATCATGGACATCGCAGCCCGCTGCATGCGGCCACTGGTTGCAGCCCGCGGCATCAATGCCATCGTGGGAACCGAAAGCTCGGGTATTGCCTTTGCGGCATGGCTGGCCGAGCGACTTGAGCTGCCCATGCTCTATCTGCGCAAGCGTCCTGTCGGCTGGGACATCACAGCCCAGCTCGAAGGCCGCCTGCCTGCCGATGCCAAGGTCCTGCTGGTGGATGACGTCACCACAGACGGTCGCTCCAAGGCCGGGACGGTTGCCGCCCTGCGCCGCGCCGGTCCCGTGGTCGAGGACGTGCTGGTTCTGCTCGACTATGCGCTCTATGCCCCCCAAGCAGGCACCCTGGCCGATCACGCCTTGTCCCTGCATGCTCTGGCGACCTGGAATCAGCTGCATGAAGCGCTGCTTGCGAGCGGACAGCTCAGTGCCGAGCAAAAGGCCACGCTGGCGGACTTCTCGGCCTCGCCCGTGGACTGGTCCATCCGACACGGAGGTAGCGGAGCATGATGGCCTGCAACACCATGACGGATACCAGCGCACTCGCGCAAGCCCTGCTCTCTGAAATTCGCGATGCCACCCGCGACGGCCTTGGCGTCACTCGCGAAAGCTACGGCGAAGGCGAGACTGCTGCGCTGCGCATACTTGAGGAGCGGGCCGAAGATCTGGGCCTGAACCATGAATGGGATCGAGCCGGCAACCTGTGGTTGAGTCTGCCAGAGGAAAACCGGACGGAACCCTACGTCGTGGTTGGCTCTCATGCCGATTCCGTGCCGCAGGGCGGCAACTTCGACGGACTGGCAGGCATTGTCGCCGGCATGCTGATGCTGCTGCAGCTGCGCGGTCGCCACGAACAGGCTCCGCCACTGCGCGTTCTTGCCCTGCGCGGCGAGGAAAGCGCTTGGTATGGAAAGGCCTACCTCGGCTCTCTGTCCTTGCTGGGCAAGCTGCCCGCCGCCACATTGAAACGCCCTCACCGCGATGGCGCAGGCGTGTTGAGCCAAGCCATGTCGCGCTGCGGCGCCGATATCGACGCCATTCAACGCGCCGAGCCGCTGCTGGATCTCGCGAATATATCTGCCTATCTGGAACTGCATATCGAGCAGGGGCCGGTCATGGTCAATCGCGGCTGGCCCGTGGCCCTGGTCACAGGCATCCGCGGCAACGTCCGTCACAACCTGATCCGCTGCATCGGCGAAACCGGCCACTCGGGCGCCGTGCCGCGCTGGCTGCGCAAGGATGCATTGCTGGCGGTTGCCGAGCTGCTGTCGCGCATGGACGAACACTGGCGCGTGCTGCTGCAGATGGGCATGGACATGGTGATGACCACGGGCATTTGCTCCACCTCGGCGCAATCGCATGCCGTTTCCGTCATTCCCGGCGAAGTGGCATTCAGCTTCGAGGTGCGCAGCCAGGACACCCAGACGCTGGAGCGCTTCTACACCCTGATGCGCGAAGAGTGTCAGGCCATAGAGCGCGCCCGCGGCGTGCGTTTCGAGTTCGACGAGCGCCTGTTCACGGAACCGGCCACCATGGATGCAAGCTGGCTGAACCGTCTGGAAGCAGCCGCTGAGCAAGGTATGAAACTGGAGCGCATGGCAAGCGGTGCCGGCCATGATGCAGCAGTGTTCGCCAATGCAGGCGTGCCATCGGCCATGGTCTTCATTCGCAACGAAAATGGCTCGCACAATCCGCATGAAGCCATGGACATCGGCGACTTCCTGGCTGGAGTGGATTTGTTGACTCGCGCGCTGATTGTCTGAACCCTGCCCGCTCTAGCCGGGCACTTCCGAGCGTATTGCAAGCCGGCAGCCATGATTGCGCTGCCGCCTGCTACCGGGAAGCCAGTCTTGGTAGCCAAGGCTGCCCCTCGCCCAAGCCCAGGCTCGACTCAAGCGAGGGAGCATCGAGCTGTTCTCGATCTTTCAGATGACTGCCTTGAGCAGATTTTCCACATCCTCGTTCGATATGAATTTCTCGCTATTCGTCCAAGCGACAAATGCATCCGGACGAACCAGTATCAAGTCTGACCCGTAGCGCGCAAACTCATCCGTTTTTGCGGTTTCAACAATGGTCAGAGGCAGCTGCCTGGTGCCGGCAACATATCGAAACGTCTCAAGCGTTTGCGCAGGCATATCGGCTGCCAGCAGCGTGTAGCCCTCCCCCAAATGCTCGAATGCATTCCGGCCATCGTCGAGCGCGGCTGGAGCCAGGTGGTGACCGGCACGTGCGGTGAATATGTGTGAGCCCTTGGCACTGCAATTGCCGATGGCCGACTCCCGAGCACTGCGCACAATTGGAGAGCCTTCATAGTTGGGCTCGAAAGCATGAACCTCACCTGCGGCCCCATTTGCCCGCTGACTCCAGGCTGCTTCAAAGGCACTTCTATCCTTTTCTGGATCGAAGCTGTCCAGAAACTGGTGATCGGTCTCTATGGACTTGGCAATAAAGTCGTCAATGGTGGATCTGAATACAGGACGGCGCTCCTGGTCATAGGAGTCCAGCAGTGTTTCGCTGCCCCAGCCCTTCAGCACGGCTGCCAGCTTCCACCCGAGATTACGTGCATCTTCAAGGCCTGAGTTCACCCCATAGCCGCCATAGGGTGGATGACTGTGCGCTGCATCCCCGGCGATAAAGACCCGGCCTGAGCGATAGCTGTCGGCAAGCATGAAGCGCAGATCCCAGAAGCCTATATGCTCGAACTCGACATCAAAAGATGCTCCGACAGCACCTTCCAGATAAGCCTGGAAGTCGAAGTTGTCTGCCGTGGTTCCCGGTGGCACTGGCGCATGGAAGAACCAGGTATTGCCCAGATCGACGCGGCCGAAGAATTTCCAGTAGCCCTTGAGTTCAGGCTGAAGCACGTTGTAGTAAGACTTGCCGGGAAAGCGCTCAAGCAACTTGTGCAGTCCTTGTGAGCGGAATACGAGCAGTACCATGAGTCGATCATGGTCGGTCTTGGTCTGGGTGATGCCCGCTTGCAGGCGCACGCCCGAGCGCGCTCCATCACAGCCGACGACATAGCTTGCACGCAGCGTCTTGCTATCCGATCCATTCTTTTCGGATACCGTGACGCTGACGCCCTCGTCGTCCTGCTGCAAGCTATCGAAATTCCAGCCGTAAAAGGTCTCAACAGATGGCAGCTCGGCGGCTCTATCCCGCAGAACCGCTTCCGTGGCGTACTGAGGCAGGCGCTCGTTCGCCGTGAAATAGTAAGGCTTGACGAGATCGCGCTGGAGCCAGTCGTAAGAATAAGACCCCAGCAATGTGTTGTAGGCCGTCAGGCCTCCTATGCCGTATTCGGGCGGAATGGTACGAGCTGCGCGAAGTTCTTTTTCCGCACCCCAGGCGTGGAAATGCTCCATGGTGCGCTGGGTCAGGTTCTGCCCCTTGGGAATCGGTTGCAGCTTGGCGTAGCGCTCCACGACGATACAGCGGATGCCGCGCTGACCCAGCTCTATCGCCAGCCCCATGCCCACGGGGCCGCCGCCCACGATGATTACATCTGCATCCTTGTCAGGAACTTGTGTCAGATTGACTTGCATATTCATTCGATCTTCTTGTTATGGTCGGCTTATTCGGCAGTAATGCCCTGGGTCTTGATGAGATTGCCCCAGCGCCTGGCATCGGCTTCGATCAAGGCCTGGAAGGCTTGGGGAGTGCTGTGCTGGGGCGTCATGCCCTGAGACTCGAATGCTTTGGCAACTTCAGGCTGAGCAAGAATGCTCTTCAGGGCTTCGTTGATGCTGCGCACAAACTCGGGAGGCAGGCCCTTGGGCCCCAGCAAGCCATACCACATGTCCACATTCATATCGCCCAGGTTCAGGCTCCTCAGCGAGGGCGCCTGAGGCAGGAGCGGGGATGGCGTGTCTGAACTGATCGCAAGCGCGCGAAGCTTGCCTGCCTTGATGTGCTGCAAAGCAACGTGGATAGGGAGAAACATCAGATCAATCTGTCCGCCCAGCAAGTCCGTCAAGGCCGGGGCCGTGCCGCGATAGCTGACATGTGTGAGCGATATCCTGGCTTTGCTCTTGAGCAGCTCTGTTGCCAGGTGATGAGGGGTTCCGGCACCGGGCGAGCCATAGTTCAGCACGCCAGGATTTTTCTGTGCATAGCTGATGAGCTCCTTCAGATCCGTTATCCGGGATTGAGAGCCCGTGACCAGCACCAATTGACCTACGCTGGTCTGGCTGATGGCGATGAGATCGCGAACCGGGCTATATCCCATCTTGGGGTATAGCTCGGTATTCATCACCAATGTGTTCACGGTAACAAGCAAAGTCGTTCCATCGGGAGTGGAGCGGACCACCTCCAGAGTACCGATATTGCCCGAGGCCCCTGGCTTGTTGTCCACGATGAAGGGGCGCTGAAAGCGCTCCGAGAGCTTGGGACCGATGACTCGGGCAATCAGATCGATGCCCGTGCCTGGCGTGAATGGCACAACCAGCCGCACAGGAGCCTGCGTATTCGCGAATGCCGAAAGCCCGGGGGTACCCGCAGCTGCTGCGGCCGCCAGGGTAAGAAGTGCCTTGCGGCGGCTGAAGGCCAACCCTTCTGCTGAAGATATAAGCATGGTGTCTCCTTGTGTTTTGTGCTGCAATTGCACCGCGTCCATTGATTTGAATCAAACGGGAATTTTTGGTGAATTCATCAGTAAAGCTGATTAATGTTGGAAGTCGTCAACTGCAGGCGTTTCTCGAGATATGTAAGTGCGGCAGCTTTGCTGCAGCGGCAGAGCGCATTCATCTGTCTCCGTCGGGAGTCAGCATGCTGGTCAAGGAGCTGGAGCGCCAGCTGGGAGTCAGGCTCTTCGAGCGAACCACACGTGCAGTGGCATTGACCGACGCTGGCAGACTGCTGCAGCCCTATGCCGAGAGGGTCGTGACGGAACTGCGGCAACTGGGTCTGGCCTTGCAAGGCAGTTCCTCGGCCTCTAGGTCAACCCTGACCATTGCCGCCACGCCTGTGATCGCGACCTGCCTATTGCCGAAAGTTGTGGCCGAATTTGCACGCAAACATCCCGAGGTTCGGATCCAGGTCATGGATGGCAGCCTCGATACCGTGCGGCAAGCGGTTCTTGAAGGACATGCCAACATGGGTATGGCCTTTTTCGTGAAACCTGCCGCAGGCCTGCTCAGAGAATCGGTGTGCCGATTCCGGCTCATGAGCATCAGCCCTGGAGAGAGGCGGCGCAGCAAACATATCCAGAACCGCAGCTGGAAATCTCTGGATGGCCTGCCCATGATTGCTCTGCCGATCTCCAACCCGATTCAGGCCTTGATTGACAAACACCTTCCCAACGCCAAGGCAAGCCAGGAAGAGCGGGCAGAAATGAATTTCCTGGGCACCATGATTGGCATGGTGAAAGCGGGTCTGGGCAACGCGGTCATACCCTCCTTCATGATGGAGGAATGTCGGCAGCACGGCTTGAACATTGCGATGCTGGCCGAACCAGCCGTTCATCTGAACATGTACGTCGCACTGCGGCGAGGCGCAGATCGACAGCTTGCCGAGACTCAATTCATAGAAGCTCTGAAAATGCATATTGCCATGTCAGATGATCTGGCTTAACGCCCCCGCCTCCCTTTTCATCTTCAGGATCCATACGTCCTCGCACATTGCCTGAAAACTCAAACACTGGCCTCTGCTGAACTCTACGCTCAGACTGCGGTGCAACCGTGAGCACTCGATCGTGAGACGACTAAGACAGATAGCAACCGCTGGCAAGCTCAACCGATCAATGCAATACATACGCTAAGCATTTCAGCGAGAGTGTGAACTGCGCGGCCTCTCGTATAACTCTCACGCCAGCTCGGAATTGCAGACCAAGCCTCTCGTAATGCCTGCTATCGATATGGGCAGCCATCGACTGGCAACAACTTGATGACGGCTTTCAGCCCTCACGGAACATTGGCGTCACTCCATCTATTCGCTCCATCCGCTTTGGATCCGCGGAACGCCTGGAGTGCTGTTGACATGGCTCTGTTGGCAAAACGCGATCATGATTGCTGGGTATCATTTCATTGGCACCTCTTTCGAAGCATGTGGCTTGCTCTGCAAGCTCATGTCATCACATACCGCCAGGGCCTTGAACTCCGGCTCAAGACGGTCACATTCGCTTGACTTCATCTTTCGTGCTATCTCCAGAACGCCAGGGATTCATCCTTACTCGCAATTGGCGAGACACACCGGCGGGCGTCGAGCTTGAGTATTGGCTGGCTACCGATAGCGGCCCCCTGAAGGTTCTCCTGACTGCTCAGAAATCTGTGGCTTTCGTCGAGGCCCGGCACAGAGAAGCGGTAGAAGCGCAACTCCCGCCCCTGGCTGGAGCGGAATTGCGGGAACTGGGACTGAAGAGTTTTCAGCAAGAGCCCGTCTTGGGTATCTATGCCAGGAGTTTTCGTCAATTACGGCGACTTGCACGCACTCTCCAGCAACTAGGCATTCCCCTTCTTGAAGCTGATGTTCGACCACATGAGCGTTACTTGATGGAGCGCTTCATCACGGCGGGCGTCACGCTGCAAGGCGGGCGGACAGAACATGCGACGCTGGTGAACTGCAAGCTTGTTCCTGCGCCCGATTTCCGGCCGGTTCTGAAGGTCGTGTCATTGGACATCGAGACCAGTCAGCACCAAGATCTGTATTCGATCGCACTGGACGGCATGGCGGAGCGCGTCGTTTTCATGCTGGGTGAGCCTACTGCCAAACCCGTAAGAACGCCTGGTTTCGAGCTGATTCATTGCACAACACGCAAAGCCATGATTGACAGGCTCAACGATTGGTTTGCACGCAATGATCCGGACGTGATCATTGGATGGAATGTCATTCAGTTCGACCTTCGTGTGCTGCAGAAAACTGCAGACGAATGTGCAACACCGCTACTCCTTGGGCGTGAGCGCAAGCCCATTGCATGGCGAACCCATCCCGGCAAACAAGGCTATCTGTTTGCTCCCATGCCAGGACGAGTTGTCGTTGACGGGATTGAAGCGCTCAGGGCCGCGGTCTGGAGCTTCCCGTCCTTCAGCCTCGAGAACGTCGCGCAAGAGCTTCTGGGCGAAGGCAAGGACATCGGAGACGAATACGACAAGATGGCCGAAATCGAGCGGCGCTACCAGCTAGACAAGCCCGCTCTTGCAGCCTACAACATACGCGACTGCGAGCTGGTTCTACGAATCTTCGAAAAGGCGAAGCTGCTGCAGTTTGCGATGGAGCGCGCCCACACCACGGGCCTGCAGCTCGACCAGTTCGGTGGCTCCATTGCTGCATTCAGCCATCACTATTTGCCACGCATGCACCGCATGGGGTATGTCGCGCCCAACGTGGGCGATGTTCAAGGAAAGTCATCCCCCGGTGGCTACGTCATGGACTCCAAGCCTGGCTTCTACGACTCCGTCGTGGTTCTGGACTACAAGAGTCTCTATCCATCAATCATCCGCACTTTCCTCGTTGACCCCGTGGGTTTGGTAGAGGGTCGACATGCGAGCTCTTCCGAGCTCTTGATCAAAGGCCCAAGGGGCACGCTCTTTTCTCGCGAGAAACACTGTCTTCCGGAAATCGTGACTACCCTCTGGCAGGCCCGAGATGAGGCCAAACGCGCCAGGAACGAACCACTGTCGCAAGCGCTCAAGCTGGTGATGAACTCATTCGCAGGGGTACTAGGCGCGTCAGAATGCAGATTCTTCAATCCGGATTTGATCTCAGCCATTACCTTACGTGGCCACGAAATGGTGAAGCTCACAAGGGATCTGGTTGAAGAGCGCGGTTACGAGGTTATTTATGGAGACACGGACTCCATATTTATTTGGCTCAAGAGGCCCCATAGCACCGAAGAGGCATATGCCGTGGCAGCCAAGCTGGCCCGGGACATCAACGCGTGGTGGATTCAAACCCTCCAGCAAGAGCAAGGCCTGAAGAGCTTTCTTGAGATCGAGTTCGACACGTATTACAAGAAGTTCTTCATGCCCACCATCCGCGGTTCGGACGTCGGCAGCAAGAAGCGCTATGCCGGCCTGAGTGTAGACGCCGCCGGAAACGAATCGATGATCTACCGCGGCCTTGAAATGGCGCGAAGCGACTGGACACCGCTGGCGCGGCAGTTCCAGGAGGGCTTGCTCTCGCGCGTCTTCCAAGGTGCCCCTTACCGCGAGTTCGTCATCGAGTACGCCCATTCGACACTGGCGGGCAAGAAGGATGATCTGCTCATCTACCGCAAACGCCTGCGACATCGCCTGGATGCCTACGTGGCCAATGTGCCACCACAGGTCCGTGCCGCCCGCATTGCCGATGAGTACAACGATCGCGTGGAGCGACCCAGGCAGTACCAGAACGGCGGCTGGATCCAATACGTCATGACCAGGAATGGCCCTGAGCCTTTGGAAATCCGCCGCTCACGCATCGACTACGAGCACTATCTGGCGAAGCAGATCAAGCCGATTGCCGACTCGATCTTGATCCCCCTCGGAGAGGATTTCGTCACTCTGACATCTTCTCAGCAGGAGCTTTTCTAGCGATCCAAGCTCATGCTCTTACGCTTTCGGGAAAGGCAGCTCGCGTGGTGTATGACCGCTCAGCTTGGCGATGGCGTTGGCAAAAGCGGGGGCCAATGGCGGCACACCCGGCTCACCCATACCTGTGGGTGCATCGGCACTCGGCACGATATGCACGGTGATCGCGGGCATATCGGTTAAGCGGGCCACAGTGTAATCATTGAAATTACCTTGCTCCACTTGCCCATCCTTGAATGTGATGGCCGCGCCAGGCAAGCACATGCCGAGACCCATCAAGGCACCACCCTGCACCTGGGCCTCGACACTTCGAGGGTTCACCGCCAGATTGCAATGCACGCCAGCTGTAACCGCATGCAGCTTGGGAGTGCCGTCCTTCATCGATGCCTCGACCACATAGGCAACCACCGAATCAAAAGACTGATGCACGGCCACGCCCCAGGCTCTGCCTTCGGCCAGTTGGCGCTTTCCGTAGCCCGACTTTTCGACTGCCAGTTGCAACGCGGCCTTGTGACGCGGATGCCTGTCGCCAAACTGCTGCAGCCTGTATGCGACAGGATCCTGCTTTACAACTCGGGCGATTTCGTCCATCAAGGTCTCCATCACATAAGCGGTGTGTGTGGAGCCCACGCTGCGCCACCACAGAACCGGCGCATTGAGTTCGGGGTGATGCACCGAGAGTCGCATCGGCAGGTCGTACGGCTCTTTCATTCCTTCAACCGTCGTGGTGTCCACTCCGTTCTTGACCATGAAGCCTTCAAACGCCGTGCCTTTGGCAAGCGACTGGCCTACGATCACATGATCCCAGGCGATCACCTTTCCCTTACCGTCAAAACCTATCTCGGCGCGATGCACATGCATGGGTCGGTAATAGCCACCTTTGACATCGTCCTCGCGACTCCAGATCATGCGCACCGGTGCCTCAATACCAGATGTTCTGGCAGCCTTGGCAATCTCGCAGGCTTCGGCCACGTAGTCACTGCGCGGGTTGGCGCGGCGGCCGAAACCGCCCCCTGCCATCTGAACATTGACTCGAACATTCTGAGGAGCCACGCCAAGCACGCGCGCAGCGGTTGCAACCTCCCAGCCCGGAGCCTGTGTGCCCAACCAAAGCTCAACCTTGGCATCCTTTCCTGCACCTGTCACACGCACCGTGCAGTTCAGCGGCTCCATCGGCGTATGGGCAAGGTAGGGGAAGACATATTCGGCACTGATTTTGTGAACAGCACCGTTCAGTGCCGAAACATCGGCATCAAACTTGAGTGCGCCCGGCTTCTTGGCCAATTCACGATACTGCGCCAGTTGCCGAGCCGAATCGACTTTGCCAACCGCTGCGCTGTCCCACTGGATTTTCAGGGCATCGCGACCCTGCTTGGCTGGCCAGTAACCATCGGCCAGCACCGCAACCAGCTCGCCCCCCCACACGCTGGGCACACGAAGCACTGCACGCACACCCTTGATGGCTTTGGCTGCCGCATCGTCCACCGATTGAATCTTGCTTCCATACACCGGCGGATGCGCCACAACTGCGGTCAACATACCCGGCAGATGCATGTCGATGCCGTATGACTGTCTGCCGCTGGACTTGGCGCGTGCATCGAGCCGTCCCGTGGCATGACCGATGATGCGAAAGTCTTTGGCGTCCTTGAGCTTCACCTGCTGCGGAACAGGCATCTTCATGGCCTCATCCGCCAACTCGCCGTAGCCCAGCTTCTTGCCCCGAGGCCCGATCACCTGTCCTGCCTGAGTGCGCAAGGACTGCGGGTCTACACTCCAGCGCTTGGCAGCCGTGGCCAGCAGCATGGAGCGAGTACGCGCCCCCAGTTCACGATACTGGACATACGAGTTCTTGATGGCAGTGGAGCCGCCCGTGAGATGCATTCCCATGACCGGATCCAGATATGCGGGATCGGCATTGCCGTGCGCGCTCTGCACCTTGGACCAATCGGCGTCCAGCTCTTCGGCCAGCACCATGGGCAGGCCGGTTTGCACGCCTTGGCCGAACTCCAGACGGTTGATGGTGATAGTCACCGCTCCATCGCGGTCAATCTTCACAAAAGCCGATGGCTGCTGGTAAGGCTTGAGTGCGCTTGTAGAAACCTGTTCGTTACCCTTCGCTTGTGCCGACACAGCCGCGGGAAATACACCCAGCGCGAAACCCGAGGCCGTCGCCAGCTTGAGGAAATCGCGCCGCTCGAGCTTTAGGCCTGCATCTATGGAGTCAGCCGCCAGCGCACGCAGACCTTTGGGCAGATCGGCAAAAAGATGGTTGGGAATAGGCATGGGATGTGCTCCTTCTTTTAGGCCGACAGGTTTTTGGCAGCATCGTGGATGGCTGCACGAATGCGTGTATAGGTTCCGCAGCGGCAGATATTGCCCGCCATGGCTGCATCGATATCCGCATCGCTGGGCTGGCGATTGCTTTTGAGCAGCGCGGTCGCACTCATGATTTGCCCACTTTGGCAATAGCCGCATTGCGCCACATCGTTGCGAACCCACGCATCCTCGACAGCCTTTCCCACCTTGTCTGCGGCCTGCGCTTCGATGGTGTCGATTTTTTGCCCTTGCGCCGCCGATATGGGCGTGATGCAAGAACGGATGGCCTGGCCATTCAGATGCACAGTGCATGCCCCGCACATGGCCATGCCGCAACCGAATTTGGTCCCTGTCATACCCAGTGTGTCACGCAGGGTCCAGAGGATGGGCGTTGAAGGATCCACATCAGCCGATGCGGGCTTGCCGTTGAGAGTGAATTTGACAGGCATGGGGGGCTTTCTTGTTTGCTTTTCGACACGGTGACTGCTGCAGGCACCTGGGCAGCGCGTGAAGCAGAGGCAGTGTGCGCCAGGCAATGCAAAAGAAAAAGTCAAGCAGACTATTTAAGTTATTAAGTTTTACTTAAAAATAGAGGACATGAAGCCCGAAATACTCGCCTATCTGGCTGCCTTTGAGCAGGTAGCTCAGCATCGCAGTCTGACCTACGCCGCCCACGCCATCGGGGTCACGCCAGCCGCCCTGTCCCAGACGATCAAGAAGCTGGAAACCCGTCTGGATGTACGCCTGTTCGATCGAACAACGCGCAGCCTCAACCTGACAGAAGCCGGAAGAATCTATCTGGAACGCATTTCCCCGGCTCTCACCAATCTGCGCGAAGCGACCGAGGATCTTCAGCTCCAAGCTGGCGTCGAAGGCGGCACGCTGCGCCTCACCATCTCTCACCCTGCAGGCCAGGTGCTCGTCGAGCCCATGCTCGCCGAGTTCTTTGCACTGCATCCGCACATTCACGTCGAGCTGGTCTATGACGACGGCTTTGTGGACATCGTGCGAGAAGGATTTGACGTCGGCATACGCAATGGCGAGTCGCTGGAGGGCGATATGGTTGCCGTGCCACTCACACAGGATCTGACCATGTGTTTCGGTGCATCTCCTGCTTACCTCAGGACACACGGCACACCCGAGCACCCCGACGAGCTGGAGCAGCACCTATGCATCAACTACCGCATGAGCAGCAGCGGCGCACTCTACAAGTGGGAATTCAATATCGACGGCAAACTGAGCGAGCGCTCCGTGAGCGGGCCACTGACAGTCAACCATAGCGACACGGCCATGCGCGCGGCCCTTGATGGCATCGGGGTGATTACCGGCTGGCGCGAATCCATGACCGACGCATTCAAAACAGGCCAGTTGATTGAAGTGCTGAAACCCTATTGGGCAAGCTTTCCTGGCTTTTATGCCTATTACCCACACCGCACACATCTGCCTCTCAAGACCCGGATATTTCTTGATTTTCTGGTCCAGCATGTGCAGCGCAATGGCTTGTCCGAAACAACCCGCGGGCAAATGAGGCCCTGATCGCGGCTGCTTCTGATGTCTTTCTTGATCAGCGACTTCCCGTCATTTATTCGTTTAAGCCTCATGTCCCATCGCCGGATATTCTTCAAAGGACGGAAATCCCCCTGCCGTAGCTTGGCAACGATGGTTGCTGCTCATGTCCGCATCGCGAGCTACCGTCAACGCCAGGTTTCTGGCCAGCAGGAGACCATGAATGTCAGTTCCAGCCCGATTATTTGCTTGAGGTCCGCCTTCAGGGCTCTGGAACAAGCACAGCAGACTCCATGCTGCCGTTCAAACTGAGCAAGAGCAGATCCTGCGCGACGATTTCTACATCCAATGATCTAGTTAAGTTTGAGCCCCAAAAGAATTCATGGGGTCAATATAAAAAACCGTCTCTCTCAAAGAAGCTTCGGTAGCTCTGATCTTCAGCTTGCAAAAATGCTTTGAATTGCTTGTAGTCCTTGTATGCAACCTCAAAGCCTGTATTTTCTAGTTGATCCACAAAGCCCGTGTCTTTGATCACGTTGTTGATCTCGGCGGATAGAAATAGAGCCAGTTCGGAGGACGCTCCCTTTGGAAGAAAGATTCCTTGCCAGTATTCAAAGCTGACGCCCTGGAGCCCCTTCTCCTGAAACGTAGGAATATCGGAGAAACGCCTAGACCTGTGGGCCGATGCAATGCCCACTGCGTGCATCTTTTGGCTTTGCAGATGGGGGGCTAGGGGAGCAAGCCCCGCAAAGAGCAGGTCCACTTGATTGCTCATCAGGCTTGCAGTTGCGGAAGCAGCTCCCCCGTATGGAACATGCAATAGCTCCACACCCAGGGCTTTGCCCAAGCTCTCTCCCACCAAATGCTGCAAGCTGCCAATTCCTGAGGATGCGAAACTCAGGCAGCAGGCATTTTTTTGTGCTGCAGCTGCGATATCACTCAGTTGATGTATTGCGGAGTCGCTACGCGTGGCAAGAACAATAGGAGCAGAGGAAATTTTGGCCACCGGCACCATGTCAGCGACTTCGCCCGACCCCTGGCTTCTGGTGTAAATGGGATTGATGAAGATCTCGGCAGGCGACGCCAAGAGCAACGTATTTCCATCAGGCCTGGATTTCGCAACATAGTTCGCGGCAATGGCTCCACCTGCCCCCACTCTGTTTTCCACATAGACGGAACGCTGCAATCGCGCTGAGAGCTGGGTTGCAAACGCGCGCGCCAAGGTATCCATCGCACCGCCGGCTTCGAATCCGACAACGATTTTGACGGGTTGGCGAGACGCAGCCTTGTCGGCACAAGCTGCACTCATCAGCAGCCCGCAAAGCAGGCAAGCTCGAATTAGCGTCGCAGCGAAGTTCATCTATCGGAGAACAGAGAGGTTTTGAGTGCTCGCACTCAGGGCATTCAGGGCGGGAGGCAATGCTGTGCGAAAGCTTGAAATCAGCGGTAATCTGCCGAGCAGGCATAAAAATGAGGGTTACTCAAATCTCGCTTGCCGTAGCTCAGAACATCTCCATTGAGCGCATGAATCTGGCCGCCTGCCGCGGCCAGCACCGCATGACCCGCAGCGATATCCCATTCCATGGTGCGCCCCAAGCGTGGATAGAGGTCAGCCTCTCCCTCTGCGATCAGACAAATCTTGAGCGATGAGCCTGCACTTTTGAGTGACCGCACCAAGCGCCCATTGAGAAACTGATCAAGCGCATCGGCATCGCCGTGTGAACGACTGGCCACCACATCAAGGCCATCCTCCGGAATGCTTCTGCATTCGATGGCTTGGCGCTTTCCCTGCACCTCCAGCAATGCGCCAAGTCCCATGGCTCCCGCGTACATGCGATCCAGCGCTGGAGCGAAAACGACACCCAGCACAGGGGTTCCATTTTCGATCAGCGCGATATTGACTGTGAACTCGCCATTGCGGTTGATGAATTCCTTGGTCCCGTCAAGAGGATCAACCAGCCAGAAGCATTGCCCCATCTCAGGCACATATCCCGCTGCAGCCGCCTCCTCGGAGACGACGGGAAACTGCGACTGCAAAGCGCCCAGACGCTCAAGAATCAGGCGCTCGGCCTTTTCGTCGGCTTCAGTCACGGGCGATGCATCCTGCTTGCCCCGTACCTCAAAGTCGCAGCGGTAGATCTTCATGATTAAAGCACCCGCTTCACGGGTGATGGCCATTACGTCTTCAAGCAGTGCGCTTCGAGTCTGAGTCACAAAAATCTCCTGTTTTGTTATTCATGTGGTCCGTTTGGCCTATGCGCCGATCAGAGGACAGGCCGACAGTAAATGCGTCCGGATCTTCGCGAATAAGCGAGTGAATGTTTAACAGGAATGCGCATGGCTGTTGGTAAGAAACTCAGTGTCCAGGAAATCAATCCACTGCGAATTCAAGCCGTGAAATTGCGGCTTGAAGGCAAAACGCTCAAAGAGGTCGGCAAGGCGACCGGCCTGTCCACACCAACCATCATTGCCGCCCACAAAGCCTGGCTGGAAGGGGGATGGAGCGCTGTCCTTGTGCGCGAGCGAGGCCGCAAACCTGGCGAAGGCCGCTCCTTGTCGGCCATACAGGAGCAGGACATCTATGTGCAACTGGTCAGCACCCAGCCCGCCGACCATGGCCTGCCGTTTTTGCTGTGGCAGCTGGAAGCCATGCAGCAACTGATCTTGCAGCGCCAGCAGCTTGACTTGCCCGAGCGTACCAACGCCCAGTACCTGCAGCGCTGGAACCTGAATGCCGACCGTCCTGCAAAGCGCATGAAGCAGGCATCCAGCAATGTGCAGCGCTGGTATGCCACCACTTATCTGGATATTTGCGAGCAAGCAAGAAAAGAGAGCGCCAGCATTGTCTGGATCGATGATTTTGGTGCCCACAACAACTGCCCCGGACGCCTGAGGCATGGCATCTTGCGTGCCGTCAACAACCGCGGCAAGGTGTATTGGCAACCGTATGAAGGCAGCCTGTGCGCTGCACATCTGGAAGATTTTTTTGATCGCCTCAGGTGCTCCAGCGAGGGCAAGATCTTTGCCCTGCTTGCCGCCATGCAGTGGCAACGCGCAGCCACCTTTTCATCGCTTGCCAGCGACAGCCACGACCGGCTGCGCCTGTTTCATCTGCCTGCTGCCACAGAGATGCTCAGCCAGTCGAACGAATTGGCCAGCAGCATCTTGAAGACTGCGCAAGACGTATCGCTGGCGCCGAAGAACACCGCCGTCAGAACCCCAACGCCACCGAAGCTGGACCCTATGGCGAGCATGGCGCAGCAACTTCTAAAACATCAATTCGCGCAAAGATTTGATTTAACGGACTCCTACAGTTGGCAGCACCCAAAACAAAAAACCAAGGAGAAATCTGTGGTGCTGACTCATTTGCAAAGGCTGGAAGCCGAAAGCATTCAGGCCATGCGCGAGGTTGTTGCCGAGGCAGAAAACCCCGTCATGCTCTACTCCATCGGCAAGGACAGTGCGGTCATGCTGCATCTGGCGATGAAGGCCTTCTACCCCGCCAAGCCGCCCTTCCCCTTGCTGCATGTGGACACGACCTGGAAGTTTCAGGACATGTACCGCTTTCGTGATCAGATGGCAGCCAAGCTGGGCATGGACCTGCTGGTCCACATCAACCCAGAAGGTCTTGAAATGGGCATCAGCCCGTTCAAGCATGGCTCGCAAATTCATACCGACGTCATGAAGACCGAGGGCCTGAAGCAAGCTCTCGACAAGTATGGCTTCGACGCCGCCTTTGGTGGCGCGCGCCGCGATGAAGAGAAGTCTCGCGCCAAGGAACGCATCTTTTCCTTCCGCTCGGACCAGCACCGCTGGGATCCCAAGAACCAGCGTCCAGAACTCTGGCATCTGTACAACACACGCAAGAACAAAGGCGAATCAATCCGAGTGTTCCCGCTGTCCAACTGGACCGAGCTGGATATCTGGCAATACATCTATCTCGAAAACATCCCCATCGTTCCACTCTATTTTTCAGCGCCTCGCCCAGTGGTGGAGCGAGACGGCACGCTGCTGATGGTCGATGACGAGCGCATGCCGCTCAAGAGTGGCGAAGTTCCCATGATGCGCAATGTTCGCTTTCGCACCCTGGGCTGCTACCCCCTGACGGGTGCCGTCGAATCCGACGCTAATAGCTTGCCCAAGATCATTCAGGAAATGCTGCTGACCCGTACTTCGGAACGACAGGGCCGGATGATCGACCACGACTCGGCCGCATCCATGGAAAAGAAGAAGCAAGAGGGGTATTTCTGATGTCACATGTATCCGCACTCATCTCTGAAGATATCGAGAAATACCTGAAGGCGCACGAGCAGAAAAGCCTGCTGCGCTTCATCACCTGCGGCAGCGTGGATGACGGCAAGAGCACGCTGATCGGACGCTTGCTGTACGAATCCAAGATGCTGTTTGAGGACCAGATGGAAGCACTGGTCGCGGACTCCAAGAAAGTCGGCACGCAAGGCGGCGAGCTGGACTTCGCGCTGCTCGTCGATGGTCTGGCCGCAGAGCGCGAGCAAGGTATCACCATCGATGTGGCCTACCGCTTCTTCTCGACCGACCAGCGCAAGTTCATCGTGGCCGACACGCCCGGCCATGAGCAGTACACCCGCAATATGGTCACTGGTGCCTCCACCGCCGATGTGGCCGTGGTGATGATCGATGCGCGCCGCGGTGTGCTGACGCAATCCAGGCGCCATAGCTATCTTGCATCGCTGATCGGCATCCGCAAAATCGTGCTGGCCGTCAACAAGATGGACTTGATGGGCTACTCCGAAAAGATCTTCAACGACATCGTGGCCGACTACCGCGAATTCGCCAAGAAGATCAATCTGGAAGACATCACGGCCATCCCCATGTCGGCCTTGCGTGGTGACAACATCACCGAGCAGAGCGAGCACATGCCCTGGTACCGCGGCACCACGCTCATGGGCTATCTGGAGACGGTGGAAATCGACGAAGCGCGCCAGCAAAAGCTGCCGTTTCGCATGCCTGTGCAATGGGTCAATCGCCCCAACCTCGACTTCCGCGGCTTTGCGGGCTGCATTGCTAGCGGCCAGATTCACCCCGGAGACAGCGTCCGCATCCTGCCTAGCGGACGCGTGACCAAGGTTGCGCGCATCGTTACCCAGGATGGAGATCTGCAGCAGGCGGTTGCTGGCCAGTCCGTTACCATGACCTTGGCCGACGAGGTGGACTGCAGCCGGGGCGATGTGATTGCGGTTGCGGATGCACCTTCCGATGTGGCCGATCAGTTCCAGGTCACGCTCATCTGGATGCACGAGCAGCCCATGCTCGGCGGCCGTCCCTATCTGATGAAGATCGGCTGCAAGACGATTCCCGTCACCTTCGCCGCCCCCAAGTACAAGATCAATGTCAACACGCTGGAGCATCTGGCCGCCAAGGAACTGGCGCTCAATGAAATCGGCGTCTGCAATCTGTCCAGCAGCCAGCCTATCGCTTTCGATGCCTACAAGGACAATCGCGAAACAGGCAGCTTCATCCTGATCGATCGTCTGAGCAACGCCACGGTGGGCGCGGGTCTGATCGACTTTTCGCTGCGTCGCTCGCAGAACATTCATATGCAGCATGTGAATGTGAACCAGGAAGCGCGTTCCGAACGCCTGCATCAAAAACCTGCCTTGCTATGGTTTACCGGTCTGTCGGGCGCTGGCAAATCCACCATTGCCAATCTGCTCGAAACCCGTTTGCATGCGCGTGGCCGGCATACCTATCTGCTCGACGGCGACAACGTGCGCCACGGCCTCAATCGCGACCTTGGCTTCACCGATGCAGACCGCGTCGAAAACATTCGTCGCGTCGCTGAAGTGGGCAAGCTGTTTGTGGACGCCGGGCTGATTGCCATCACCGCCTTCATTTCGCCATTCCAGGCAGAACGCGAAATGGCGCGCAAGCTGGTGAAGGATGGTGAGTTCCTCGAAGTATTCATCGACACACCGCTTTCCGTTGCCGAAGAGCGTGACCCCAAGGGCCTCTACAAGAAAGTGCGCCGTGGTGAGCTGAAGAACTTCACGGGGATCGACTCACCGTTTGAAGTGCCGGAGTCTCCAGACATTCATATCTCCACCCCCGCGATGACTGCGCAAGAGGCGGTGGACAAGATCATCGCCGAACTGGTGGCCCGCGAAATCATCGCCGCGGAAGACTAAAGCAACTGGATGAACTGTGGCGTTGCCAGCCTTTGCAACGCCCCTCTTTCTTCTTTCACCCACCGCACACAGCCACCACCTGGCAATGCGCGACACACAAAGAAAGCCAGATCATGGATACCCAAACCATTAATGAGCAACTGCTCAGCGGCGAAACCTGGTCTCAGTTCTGCGATCACCTCAAACGCTGCGGCCAGCAGATTCTGCGTCCCGAGACCCCTGCCGACCCCGCAACGCGGGCAGAAGGCTATCGCTATCTGACCCGACTGCTGCGCATCGCGCTGGAGATGCATGTGGAATTCGCCGACCCGGCGTTTCCCAGCTTCTTCAAGACCTCGCACGAAACCGCCAAGATTGGCGCGGACAACCCGGACAACATCTACGAATACTCGCGCCTCAACGGGTCCATGAAATACCGCATTCATGGCAACCGAGGCACGGTTTCGTACCTGAGCTTTTGCACGCAAAAAGGCGGCTATGAAACCGATGGCCGCATGGTTGTCACCGGGTTTATCGACGCCACACAACTCAAGACTGACGAGAACGGTGACTTCGAACTCATCGTCAGCCGTGACCCGCAGCCGGACAACTGGCTACCCATGGAGGATGCCTCGGTGTCGCTGCTGGTGCGCCAAACCTTCATGGATCGCAAGAGCGAAGTGCCCGCCAAGCTCGCCATCGAGCGCATTGGCACCACGGACACCCCCGGCCCGCTGGATCCCCTGGTTCTGGCGCAATCGCTGCAGCACGTAACGTCTTTTGTCGAGAACACGGCGAAGCTATTTGCCGACTGGGCACAAAGCTATCTTCCACATAGCAATCAGTTGCCGCCAGCCGATCAGGCCTACTGCCAGTCCGTGGGCGGTGATCCCAATATTTTCTACTACCACTCGCATTGGGAACTGCGCGAGGACCAGGCCCTGGTCATTCATATCGACAAGGTGCCGGAATGCTCGTTCTGGAATCTGCAGATCAATAACTACTGGCTGGAGTCTCTGGACTACCGCTACCACCAGATCTGCATCAACAAGCACCAGGCGCAATACGACGAAAACGGCGGCGTCACTCTGGTGCTGAGCGAAAAAGACCCTGGCATTGCCAACTGGCTGCAAACCGCCGGCGTACGCCAGGGAACCATGTGCCTGCGCTGGGTTGGCGCCAAGGAGCAGTGCCACCCCACCACCAAAGTGATCTCGATAGACCAGTTGCTGGAGACTGTATGAATGCCCCTGTGACACCCCAAACTCTGCACGTCGAAGAACTGCTGCAAGCAGCATGTGAGCGTGCACCAGGCCTCAGAGATTTTGGCAACGACAACTACCGGCAAGCGCTGGAAGTTCTGACGCGAGCCCTGAACACCGAAGCCAAGCTGTCGGCAACCGGCATTGCCATGATGCACGAGCGACTCGTGGGCCAGTTGGTCAATCGCCTGCTCATGGAGGACTATCTCCAGCGCTTCCCCGAAATCTCGAAGATCGAGATCGAAGACCCATTGGTCATCGTGGGCCTGCCGCGCACCGGCACCACCATGCTGCAGCGAACACTGGCCGTAGACCCGCGCTTTTACTCTGCTGCCTGGTGGGAGACCCGCTACCCTGCTCCATTGACCGGCGAAGGCCCGCAGGACTGCGCCAACCGCATTGCAATGGCCAAGGCGGAAGTAGCGCAGACGATTGAGGCGATTCCCCAGATTCTGTCCATCCACCCCATGAGCGCCACGCTGTGCGACGAGGAATTCATGCTCATGGAGCATTCCTTTCTCTGCGCCATGGACGCTTACGCCGATGTGCCCAGCTACACCTCCTGGCTCGATCAGCAGGATCAGCGCCCTGTCTATGTGCAGCTCAAGAAGATGCTCCAGTTTCTGCAATGGCAGAAGAGCCAGCGCGGCGAGGCACAGGGCCAGCGCTGGCTGCTCAAAGCCCCGCAGCATCTGCACACGCTGGAAATTCTGCTGTCCGTCTTTCCCCGAGCTCAGGTCATTCTTACCCATCGCGAGCCCGCTCAGACCATCCCATCCATGGCCAGCATGGCGCATACGCTGTGGCAGATCTACAGCGATCAGCCAGATCCGAGTTCAGCAGGCCGGCAGTGGAGCAGCCGCATGGCGCGTGGCATTCATCACACCATGCAGGTCCGCGACCAGCAGGACAGCCGGCGCTTTCTGGATATCCACTTCTCGGACACCGTGGCCAAGCCCATGGAAGTACTGGAGGCTGTCTATCAGTTCGCCAATATGCCATTCACAGATAAAGCCCGTGCCGACGCGCAGCAATGGCTTTCCAGCAATGGCCGTGAAAAGCGTGCGAGCCATGACTACAGCCTGGAGACCTTTGGTCTGAGCGAGCAGCAGATGCGAAGCGACTACGCGCTATATCGAGCCAGGCATCTGCAAAGCCAAAGCTAAGAGGTGGCTCTAGGGAAAAATCCTGTTCAGTCCGCGGCGCCCCGAGCGACATTCGGCTGACAGCTGGCGCCAGTTCCTCATTGGCAGTGCTGATGGCTTCCATGACGCCCAAGGGGATGAAGAACTGTTGCGCCGGCGGCAGCAATACCTGTCCGAATCCGAGGATCTCATCATGGACTTCAGAAGCCCGGACTGCATCCTCATGCAGCTTTTATCAAGTCGGCGCCCAAGACCGGCTCATCACAAAAGGAGACAAAACATATGTTGGACTTAGAAGCCATTGAGCTGATCAAACAGCTCAAGGCGCGCTACTTTCGCGCCATCGATACCTGCAACCTGGAGTTGCTGAGGGGCATGCTGACATCAGACATCAAGCTGGCTTTCAAAAGCCCTGCTTATGAATTCCATCTGGAGGGCATAGACAAGGCGCTGGACTTCTACAAAACCTCCTTCACCAAAACCCGCCTGGCCATGCATAACGGCCACACGCCGGAGATCGAGGTCAAGGGAGACGAAGCTACCGCGCTCTGGTATCTGAACTACGTCTTCATCAACCTCGAAGAGAAAACGCATATGCACGGCGGTGCCATCTATGAAGACCGCTATTTCAAGCGCGATGGCCGCTGGTGGATTGCGGAGACTGGATACAAGACTCTGCTCGAGACCGTTGAGCCGCTGAGCGAGCAGTTGCAGATCACCTCCAAGCCCATCAACTGAAGCGACATCCAAGATGACCAAAGCTGCCAATCTCGTCACCTCCATCAAAGTGGAAATCAATGCACCTGCCAGCGTGGTCTGGGAAGTGCTTGCGGACCTGGAAAACTATCACCTCTGGAATCGCTTCTGCCCCGACATCCGCTGTGGGCTCAAGCTCAATGACTTGGTCGAGATGAAAACCCGCCACCCGCTGACGGGCGAAGTCTGGCCCGTCAACGAGTATCTGGTCGCGTTTGAACCCGAGCAGTTGCTGTCCTGGGAGCAGCGCCCAGTGCCTGAGAACAAGGATGCCGCACGCCGCGATCAATACATAGAGGCAATTGACGCCAACCGCTGCACCTACTTCACCACCGACCAGTTCCTGGGACTGAACGCTGACACGATCATGCGCGAGCATGGTGCCTGGGTAAAGGTCGCCTTTGATCAGGTGGCGGTCGATGTCAAAAACCGCTCAGAGGAACTGCATTTCGCCCGCACCAAGGCTGCATTCTGAAAGACAGCCAATTTCCAAGCCTATAGATCCAAGGAAACCATCATGCTTTTGAAGAACAAAGTCATCATCATCTCTGGCATCGGCCCCGGCATGGGCATCAAGCTAGCCCTGCGCGCGGCGGAATATCAGGCCAAAGCCGTGGTGCTGGCTGCCCGCACGCAGTCCATGCTCGATGAGGCAGAGCAAGCCATTCGTGATGCAGGCTACTCCTGCGAAGTCTTCAAAGTCGCCACCGATATCTCCCAGCCCGAGCAATGCCAGCGGCTTGCAGAGCTAACCATCGCCAAGTTCGGCCGCATCGATGCGCTGATCAACTCGGCCTATGCACACGGGACCTGGGGATCTTCGAGCAACTCGTCCATGGATGACTGGCGCAAGGTCATGGAAGTCAATCTCTACGGCTCCATGAACATGACCCAGGCCGTGGTGCCGCAGATGAAAAAGCAAAAAGACGGCAGCATTGTGATGATCAATACCATGGCAACGCGCCGCCCCAATCAGCTCGAAGCCGGTTACGCAGTATCCAAAGGCGCGCTCAAGACCGCTGTGCAATATCTGGCAGAAGACCTGGGGCCCTTCGGCATCCGCGTCAACAGCACCTACAACGGCTGGATGTGGGGCGCACCGGTCAAAGGCTATTTCCAGGCGGAAGCCAAGCGCCAGGGCGTTTCCATGGAATCGCTGGTCGATGTGATTGCCCAGCAGATTCCCTTGCGCAACGAGATCCCCGACGATGCCGATTGCGCCTCTGCCGCGCTGTATCTGGCCAGCGACTATGCGCGCGTGGTGACCGGCGCCCAACTGGACGTCAGTGGCGGCCATTACCTGCCTCACTAAACTCCAGCGGGGAACAGCATGCAAACTCTTCTGGATATTGAAGAAATCAAACAGCTCAAGGCGCGCTACTTTCGCGGCATCGACACCTGCAATCTGGAGCTTCTGAAAACAGTTCTGGCCGATGATGTCCATATCCGCTTCGACAGCCCGACTTACCAGTATGAGATCAATGGCATTGATGAAGCCATGAACTTCTACCGCAATGCCTTCACTCATCGACGCTTTGGCATGCACAACGGGCATACACCGGAAATCAAGGTCGACGGTGACACGGCCACCGGCATCTGGTACCTCAATGATCTGTTCATCAATCTGGATGAGCAGACCATACTCACCGGCAGTGCGCTATACGAGGACTGCTATACCCGGGTCGCCGGTCAGTGGCGGGTGCAGCGCACGGGCTACAAGCGGCTGCTGGAGATGATTGAGCCTCTGAGCAGTGGTTGCCGCATCACATCGCAACCTATTACGAGCAGCTTATAGGTGACACTGGGATTGCGATTGGACTTTCCCTTAGCAGGTAGACATGCCTGGGGACAGTCCAATGTGAGTTGATGGACGAGCAAGAGCGGAGCTCTGCCCCTAGATCCTTTTGGTCCTATAAAGCGCTTTTGTGGAGCGCTTTTTGGTTCGATGCGCATCGTGCTCGGCACGGTGATGCTTTGAGCTTGCACAAATCCAGGTTGAGCTCGCATGAGCCTCGTTATCGCTTCCTGTCTGGCCGAGAGGAGCGCGTCTTGAATGCCGCGAGGTCCTGCGCTCTCTTGAGCCACCAAATCCACGATCTGCTGCAATCTCTTGTGCAGGACTGGCTTTCTCCCGCTGATTGCCATCCTTGATTACGGCTGCACAATACCCCGATTACCTCTCCATGGAGGTCAAGTGATCCAGTGACGGCCTTCAAGCGAGCAGCAGGCGGCGGCTATCAGTTTCAGGCCAGATTTCACGCCTCAACTTCAATGGGTCAGTGCGAGATTGAGGCGCGAATTCAGTTTGCAGAGGGCTGATCCAAGCCACGCTTGATTCCGCCGACTATTTAGTCAACGCCCGAGGCATTTACTTTAATGTCAATTGACTTAATGAAATCTTAATGAAGGAATTGATGTAAAGCAACGAATCGAGAAGAACCTTGTTGCAAGTCAATTTTGTAGGTAATCTCGTGGCAAAGTTCGTTATCGGATCTCTATCGCCAAACCATGGATGCTCAGGCATCCAAGCCAAGGGGGATTGCTAATGACAGAACCTCAGCCTGAATCGACTCGTACCGAGGAGTTGCGCAGCTTCGCATTTCTCGCAGTTGTTATGGCACCTATATTGGCCGTTGTACTGATTGCGTCTTACGGCTTTGCGATCTGGTTTTATCAGATGATCATCGGTGGCCCTCCACATGCATGAAGAATCTGAGCCCATTGAAACTCATACCGACTTGCATATCACCAGCCTGGTTGTGCATGTGCTTCCTCAAGCATTGGCACAAGTAGCTGCTGGCATCGTCACGATCAAAGGCGCCCAAATACATGGAAGTCATCCGGCCGGCAAGTTGGTGGTGACCTTGGAAGCGCCCCATGCAAGGGAAATACTTGATTGCGTGTCTCAGATTGAGCTGCTCGATGGCGTAATCAACGCATCCCTGGTTTATCAGCATGTTGAGAACTGGCAGTCGCTAAACCAAGAGGTAACACATGACTAGCACTAGGCGTGATTTTGTCCGTCAATCTGCAGCCGCAGCCGCAGGGGCCGTTGCAGGCATACCCATAGAAGTTCTGTCCCAGGATGCAGGTGCAATGGCTGCCGACCTGAAGTGGTCCAAGGCGCCATGCCGCTTTTGCGGTACAGGTTGCGGCGTCATGGTGGCCGTCAAGGACAACCGCGTAGTGGCCACCCAGGGTGACCCTGAGGCCGAGGTCAACCGGGGACTGAACTGCGTCAAGGGTTACTTCCTGTCCAAGATCATGTATGGCGGTGATCGTCTGACAAAGCCGTTGCTGCGCATGAAGAATGGTCGCTACGCCAAGGATGGCGAGTTCCAGCAGGTTTCCTGGGATACGGCCTTCGACGTCATGGCAGAGCAGTTCAAAAAGACGCTCAAGGCCAAGGGGGCCGACGCAGTGGGCATGTTCGGCTCCGGCCAGTGGACGGTATGGGAGGGCTATGCAGCCTCCAAGCTGTTCAAGGCGGGCTTTCGCACCAACAACATTGATCCCAATGCACGCCACTGCATGGCCTCGGCAGTTGCCGGCTTCATGCGCACCTTTGGCATGGACGAGCCCATGGGTTGCTATGACGACATCGAGGCCGCGACTGCCTTTGTGCTCTGGGGCTCGAACATGGCTGAAATGCATCCGGTGCTGTGGACTCGCGTGACCGACAGGCGCCTGTCCACACCTGGCGTGAAGGTGGCCGTGCTGTCCACCTTCGAGCACCGCTCGTATGAGTTGGCGGACATGTCTCTGACCTTCAAGCCTCAGACCGATCTGGCCATACTCAACTACATCGCCAACCACATCATCACCACGGGCAGGGTCAACAAGGACTTCGTCTCCAAGCACTGCAATTTCAAGCTCGGCAACACCGATATCGGCTACGGGCTGCGTCCCGAGCACCCTCTGCAGAAGGCGGCCAAGAACGCCAAGGATCCCAACGGTGCCAAGTCCATAAACTATGAGGAATACGCTAAGTTCGTATCCACCTATACGCTCGAGTACACAACCAAGCTCACGGGTGTACCGGCCAACCGCCTCAAGGCCCTTGCCGAACTCTATGCAGACCCCAATAGCAAGGTGGTGTCGTTCTGGACCATGGGTTTCAACCAGCACACACGCGGTGTATGGGCCAACAACATGGTCTACAACATTCACTTGCTGCTGGGCAAGATCGCCACACCCGGCAACAGCCCGTTCTCACTGACGGGACAGCCGTCGGCCTGCGGAACGGCGCGTGAGGTGGGCACCTTCTCCCACCGCCTGCCAGCGGACATGGTGGTGACGAACCCAGAGCATCGCAAGACTGCGGAAACCATCTGGAAACTGCCCGAAGGCACGATTCCCCCCAAGCCCGGCTACCACGCCGTGGAACAAAACCGTGCACTCAAGGACGGCAGGCTCAATGCCTACTGGGTGATGGTCAACAACAATATTCAGGCTGGCGCCAACCTGGCCCAGGAAGGCTATCCAGGCTACCGCAATCCCGACAATTTCGTGGTGGTCTCCGATGTCTATCCCACAGTCACGGCCGTGGCCGCCGATCTGATCTTGCCGTCGGCCATGTGGGTCGAGAAGGAAGGCGCCTATGGCAATGCAGAGCGCCGCACCCACTTTTGGCACCAGCTGGTCAAGGCTCCTGGCGAGGCGCGTTCCGACCTATGGCAATTGATGGAGTTTTCCAAGCGTTTCAAGGTCGAGGAAGTCTGGCCCGAAGAATTGCTGGCCAAGAAGCCCCAGCTGCGCGGCAAGACCCTGTTCGAGGTGCTGTACCGCAACGGCAACGTGGACAAGTTCCCATTGGCCGATATGGATCCCGCCTATGAGAACGAGGAAGCCAAGGCCTTTGGCTTCTATCCGCAAAAAGGTCTGTTCGAGGAGTACGCCTCGTTCGGCCGTGGCCATGGCCACGATCTGGCACCGTTTGACCAGTACCACAAGGTGCGCGGCATGCGCTGGCCCGTGGTCAACGGCAAGGAAACGCTCTGGCGTTACCGCGAAGGCTCGGACCCCTATGTGAAGGCAGGCACGGGCTACCAGTTCTACGGCAATATCGACGGTAAGGCCAACATCTTTGCCTTGCCCTATGAACCACCAGCTGAGGCTCCGGATAAGGATTATCCGTTCTGGCTTTCCACGGGCCGAGTGCTTGAGCACTGGCACTCAGGATCCATGACCCGGCGCGTACCCGAGCTGCATCGTGCCGTGCCTAACGCACTGTGCTACATGCATCCTGATGACGCCAAGGCGCTGGGCGTGCGCCGCGGAAGCGAAGTGGAGCTGTCTTCGCGGCGTGGCTCCATGCGCACGCGCGTCGAGACCCGCGGCCGCAACAAGCCACCGCGCGGATTGGTCTATGTCCCCTGGTTCGACGCCAGCCAGCTGATCAACAAGGTGACGCTGGATGCTACTGACCCGATTTCGTTGCAGACGGACTTCAAGAAGTGCGCTGTGAAGGTCACCAAGGTTTGACGAAAGAGAGGTTGACCATGAACTTCGTCCGCAAATTCGTCCGTCTTGTGGGCATGCTGCTCATGCTCAATATAGGTATGGCCTGGACGCCAGCCGCTATCGCGGATACCTTTTATGACTCGGCGCGCGGCCCTACACCCATCATGCAGGCGACCAAGCCACCAGTGCTTGGCAATGCCGTCAACGATGACGTGCGCCGCACGCGCAACTACACCTGGCAACCTCCCACGATTCCCCATCGCGTGGACGGCTACCAGGTAGACAAGAACTTCAACAAATGCATGGACTGCCACTCGCGAACCAAGGCCGAGATCTCGCAGGCCGTGCCGGTATCGGTCACGCACTACATGGATCGCGACGGGCGCATGTTGGGGCAGGTATCCACGCGGCGCTACTTCTGCCAGCAATGCCATGTGGCCCAGGATGCCGTCCGCCCTCTGGTCAGCAACACCTTCGAAGACGTGGATACCGTGATTCTGAAGGCCCTGCAGTCCCAGTCGGGCAAGGCATCCAAGAAAAACTGACGCTGCGGCGCACGAGGCTCATCTATGTTGACACTTCTCAAGCGCTACTGGGCGGTGATCCGCCGCCCCAGCGTACATTTCAGCCTGGGCTTTCTGACCATCGGCGGCTTCATCGGCGGCATTCTCTTCTGGGGCGCGTTCAATACCGCCATGGAGCTGACCAATACGGAGAAATTCTGCACGGGTTGTCATGAGATGCGGGACAACGTGTTTGCCGAGCTCAAGAGCACGATCCACTACACCAACCGCTCGGGCGTACGCGCCGTGTGCTCCAACTGTCACGTGCCGCACGACTGGACCGACAAGATCGCTCGCAAGATGCAGGCCTCCAAGGAAGTGTGGGGCAAGATCTTCGGCACGATCGACACGCCTGAAAAGTTCGAAGCCAAGCGGCTGGAGTTGGCGCAGCACGAGTGGGCTCGCTTCAAGGCCAACGATTCGCTGGAGTGCCGCAACTGCCATAACTACGACTCCATGGATATGACACGGCAGAGTTTGCGTGCACAGAACATGCACAGCACCTATTTGGCCAGCAAGGAAAAAACCTGTATCGACTGCCACAAGGGCATTGCCCATAAGCTGCCTCACATCCCTCCCGGACAGGGCCCCAGCGACACGCCAGGTCAGAAAGTGCCGGGGCCAGCTGAGGCTTCGGTTGCGTCGGTGCAGTAGCGGGATGAATGGCTTGGACACGGCTGCTTCCAGATTGCTTTGTATATCCGGCCTGGGTTGTATACGCGGCGGCCGGGTGGTGCTGCGCGATCAGGGCTTGGAACTCGGTGGCGGTCAGCTGCTGATGCTCAGAGGTCATAACGGCGCGGGCAAGAGCAGCCTGCTGCGTTGTCTGGCCGGCCTTCTGCCGTGGCGCACTGGAAGCCTCCAGTGGTGCGGCGGTACGCTGTCCCCCCAGGATCCGGCCTACCAGCGGCAACTGGCCTATATGGGACATCAGGCAGGAATGAGCGATGCCTTGACAGGGATGGAGAATCTGCGCTTTGCGCTGGACCTGATGGCAGTGAGCTGGAATGAAGCATGCGTGCAAGCCGTTTTGCAGGCCTTGTCTTTGACGGAAGTCGTCGCACGGCCTTTTGGCCGCCTGTCCCAGGGGCAGCGTCGGCGTTTGGGGCTGGCCCGTGTTTTGCTGGGCGAGCGTCCGCTGTGGTTGCTGGACGAACCCGACAACTGCCTGGATGTCCAAGGCGAACAATATCTGGGCGAGGCACTGGAGCAGCATCTGGCCTCCGGAGGAATGGCCGTGGTGGCTTCGCACCGCAACCTGGTGCTGCCCACGCCCCGGGTGTCGGTGCTGGATTTATCCCGCTCCGTGATCAGGACGGCAATGAATGAGCAGGTGGCTGCTTGCTGATAGCTGTGTGTGCACGAGAGTTGAGGTTGGCCGCTAGAAGGCCTTCAGATGCCTTGGGCGGGCTGTTCTTCTTCGTGCTGGTAGGCAGTCTTTTCCCCTTGGCTTTGGGGCCTGACGCTGCCTTGCTGAGGCAGATTGCGCCGGGCATTGTGTGGGTCGCAGCCTTGCTGGCCGTGCTGCTGGGGCAGCACCGGCTGTTCGAGAGCGACATGGCCGACGGGTCGCTGGAGCAGTGGTTGCTGGCGCCGGCGCCCCTTTCGCTGCTGGTGGGCCTCAAGGTGGCCGCACACTGGTTGTTGGGCGTGTTGCCGTTGTTGCTGGTGGCTCCCTTGCTGGGCTGGCAGTATGGCCTGGATCAAGCGGTGGTCGGCGTTCTGCTGGCATCGCTGGCCCTGGGAACGCCCAGCCTGTGCCTGCTGGCCGCTCTGGGCGCGGCACTGACACTGGGTGTGCGGGGGCAGTTGCTGCTGGCTCTGGTGGTGCTGCCGCTGAGCGTGCCCATCCTGATCTTTGGCAGCCATGCCGTGGCCCAGGCGCAGCAAGGGCTGAGTGCAGCGCCTGCACTCAATCTGCTGGGTGCCTGCCTGTGCCTGGCGTTACTGGCCGGTCCCTGGGCTATAGCAGCTGCCTTGCGCCTCGCGCTGGAGTGATATGAATTCCCTTACTTCCAATGCATCACCGACGCCTGCAGCAGGGTCCAGCGGCCGCAAATGGCGCCAACTGACCTCACCTCCGATTTTTTACCACTGGGCGGGTCGAGTCTGGCCCTGGATGGCCGTGCTGGCTGCCGTGCTGGCCGCCGCGGGTCTATGGGTCGGATTTGGTCTGGCACCTACGGATCATCAGCAAGGCGAGGTCTACCGCATCATCTTTTTGCATGTGCCGGCAGCCTGGATGTCCATGTTCATCTATCTGGTGGCTGCGGTTCATGCCGCCCTGGGGTTGATTTACGGCACCCGCCTTTCGCCCCTGCTGGCAAGGGCCCTGGCACCTACGGGTGCGTTGTTCACGGCCATCGCCTTGTGGACCGGGGCTGCCTGGGGCAAGCCGACCTGGGGAGCCTGGTGGGTGTGGGATGCCCGACTGACTTCGGAGCTGATCCTGCTGTTCCTGTATCTGGGCTATATGGCCATGGTCTCGGCCATAGAGGATTCGCGTCGGGCCGACGGTGCCGGCGCCATCGTGCTGCTGGCTGGCGTGGTCAATGTTCCCATCATCTATTTCTCGGTGCAGTGGTGGAGCACCTTGCATCAGGGCGCAAGCATTCGCATGGATGCGGCTCCCAGCATGACGCACACCATGCTGGCCGGCATGCTTCTGATGACGCTGGCCTGCTGGGCCTATACGCTGGCCGTCGCCCTGGTGCGGGCACGTTGCCTGATTCTGGAGCGAGCCCGCGAGGAGAGTATGTAATGCAGGATCATGCTTTTTTCATTGCTCTGGCCTACGGTGTGAGCGCGATGGCGCTGTGTATCGAGCTGGTCAGCATTTATGTGCGCAGCCGTCGACTGAAGGCTGAAGCCTCATCCGGACTCGCAACCTGGGAGAACCCATGAAGCCGCGCCAGCGTCGCCTGCTGTGGGTGTTGGCAGGACTTGCGCTGGTGGCCGTGGCCGTCACGCTGGTGCTGCGAGCACTCAACTCCAATGTGATGTTCTTCTACAGCCCCAGCCAGGTTCACGCGGGCGAGGTTCCGCATGGTGCAGCCTTTCGCCTGGGGGGCCTGGTGGAGCAAGGCTCGCTGCAGCGCAGCGGCGACGGAATGCTGCTGCGCTTTGCCGTAACCGATGAAGTGCGCAGTGTGCCTGTGCAGTATCGAGGCTTGCTGCCCGACCTGTTCCGCGAGGGCAAAGGTGTGGTGGTATCGGGCCGTATGCAGGCGGACGGAGCCTTCCAGGCCTCCGAGGTGCTTGCCAAGCACGACGAGAACTATATGCCACCCGAAGCGGCCCATGCCTTGAAAAACGCCGCCGGAAAGCCAGCAGAAAAATCTGCCGGGGATGACACTGTCAAGGAAACCGGCCAGGACAGTGCCCATACCGCTACCAAGGGAGGCCGTACATGATCGCTGAACTCGGTGTGTTCGCTCTGGTACTGGCCCTGGTCACGGCAGTCCTGCTGGCGGTGCTGCCACTGGCCGGAGCCCACTGGGGACTGGCGAGTTGGGTAAAGCTGGCCCGGCCTGCGGCCTTGCTGCTATGTGTACTGTGCGTGCTGTCCTCGGCCAGCCTGTTCTGGTGCTTCTGGCGCGAAGACTTCTCGGTGCTGTATGTGGCGGCAAACTCGCATAGCGACCTGCCCATGGCCTACAAGCTGGCAGCTTTCTGGGGTGGGCATGAAGGCTCCATGCTGCTGTGGCAGCTCATGCTCTCGGGCTGGACCCTGGCGGTGGCCTGGCGCAGCCGAGACCTGCCGCCGGCCTTCGTGGCGCGCGTGCTCGCCGTGCTGGGCTGGATCAGTGTGGGCCTGCTGCTGTTCCTGCTGTTTCTCTCCAACCCGTTTGCGCGCCTGATCCCCGCAGCGGCCGAAGGCAAGGACCTCAATCCCTTGCTGCAAGACCCCGGCATGGTGCTGCATCCGCCGCTGCTGTACATGGGCTATGTGGGCTTTGCCGTGCCTTTTGCGTTCGCGCTGGCGGCACTGATCTCGGGCGAGTTGGGGGCTGCCTGGGCGCGCTGGTCGCGATCCTGGACGCTGGCGGCCTGGGGCTTTCTGACGCTGGGCATTCTGCTGGGCAGCGCCTGGGCTTACTACGTGCTGGGCTGGGGAGGCTGGTGGTTCTGGGATCCAGTGGAAAACGCCTCTTTCATGCCCTGGCTGGTGGGAACGGCCCTGCTGCATTCGCTGATCGTGACCGACCAGCGCGGAGCCTTCCGCAGCTGGTCCGCCCTGCTGGCCATCTGCGCCTTTTCACTGAGCCTGCTGGGTACCTTTCTCGTGCGCTCAGGCGTACTTACCTCGGTTCATGCCTTTGCCGTGGACCCAGGGCGGGGGCTCTTCATCCTGTGCTTCATCGTGGCCGTTGTGGGTGCCTCTTTGTGGCTGTTCGCCTGGCGCGCACCGGAGCTGGGCCGCGGCTCCGGGGAATTTGCCATGCTCTCGCGCGAAACCTTTTTGCTGATCAACAACGTGCTCTTCACAGCCGCCGCGCTGGCGGTACTCATAGGCACGCTGTACCCGCTGGCGCTCGATGTGCTGAGCGGCGAGAAGATCTCCGTGGGACCGCCGTACTTCCAGGCCGTCTTTTTGCCCTTGGTACTGCCGGCACTGGCACTGATGGGCGTGGGCACAGTGGCGCGCTGGAAGAGCAGCCTGGTTGGCGAGCTGTGGCGGCGCCTTCGCGTAGCCCTTGTGCTGAGCCTTGTCTGCGCGGCAGTGCTGGCACTGGCAGGCGGCTGGATGGGTGTGCGCCTTTCCCCGGCCACCTTGCTAGGCCTGGCCCTGGGCCTGTGGTGCCTGCTCAGCACACTGGCACATATCTGGCAGCGTCTGGGACAAGGCCTGGAAATCGGCCATCTGGGTCAGCGCCTGTCGCGCCAGCCCTGGGGCTGGTGGGGCATGCTGATGGCCCATGCCGGTGCCGGCGTGTTCGTGCTGGCGGTAAGCCTGGCCGACGGGCTGGAGAGCCGGCACGAAACCACGCTGGCACAGGGTGAGACTGCCGAGGTGGGTGGCTACCGCTTCCGCTTCGACAGCCTTGGCCCGGCCACCGGCCCCAACTATGACGCGCAGCGTGCCCAATTCACCGTCAGCCGAGCGGGGCGGGATAGCTGGAGCATGTTTCCCGAGAAACGAGTTTATCGGGCTCAAGGCATGGCGCTAAGCCAGGCCGCCATTGACAGCGGCTGGACGCGCGACGTTTTCGTGGCCCTGGGCGATCCACTGGACGATCAAGGCCTGCGCTGGACCGTGCGCCTGCAGGTCAAGCCTTTCATGGACTGGGTCTGGATAAGCACACTGATGATGGCGCTGGGCGCGGGCCTGAGCCTTATGGACCGGCGCTTTCGTACGGCCAAGCAGCGAGCGCACCGCCAGTCCGGCGCTCCGGCCCTGCAGGGAGCTGCCTGATGCGCTTTGTCCTGCCTCTGGCAATATTTTTAGGCTTGGCCATCATGCTCGGGCTTGGCCTGCAGCGTGACCCACGGGCCCTTCCTTCAGCACTTTTGGAACAGCCCGCACCGGCCATAGACCGCCCTCTGCTCGAAGACCCGCAGCAGGTCTTGCATCTGCAGGACCTGCGAGGCCGGGCATGGTTGCTCAATGTCTGGGCCTCATGGTGCGCACCCTGCCGACAGGAGCTCCCCGTATTGGCCGAACTCTCGAAGCGCGACGCGGTCGCCGTCTACGGCCTGAACTACAAGGACCAGCCAGACAAGGCCCGCGCGCTGCTGCGAGTGGCGGGCAACCCCTACCGCGCCTCGGCTATGGACGGCGATGGCCGCGTGGGCATGGACTTCGGCATCCAGGGAGTGCCGGAAACCTTTGTCATTGACGGCCAGGGCCGCGTGCGCTATCGCCATGTAGGCCCGGTAACCGCAGAGATATGGCGCGATCGGCTGCTGCCGGTCATCAGGAGTCTCCAATGAAACCGCGAAGCACCGGCGCAGCCTGCACAGTGGCCCTGCTGGCCTGCATGGCAATGCTGGCCCAGGCCGGGCAGATAGTGCAGACCGCTCAAGACCAGGAACTGCTGGATCGTGAAATGACGCTGGCAGCTCAGCTGCGCTGTGTCGTCTGCCAGAACCAGACCGTGGCCGAATCGCGCGCGCCCATGGCCGAGGACATGCGCCGGGAAATCCGCCATCAGCTCAAGCAGGGGCAAAGCAACGACCAGGTGATCGCCTTCTTCGAGCAGCGCTACGGTGCTTTTGTGCGCTACAACCCGCCCTGGAAGCCGTCGACCTGGCTGCTGTGGAGCGGCCCCTTCCTGGCCGCGCTGGGAGGCTTTGTGCTGTTGCGCAGAACACTGCGCCGCAGGCTCGTGCCGGATGTCCCGCTGACCCCTGAGCAGCGTGATCGTGCGCGCCAGTGGCTGGACTCGGCCGCAAAGAAGGAGAGCTCATGACTGCGATGCACTGGTTGTGGCTGGGTGCCATCGCCCTGATGCTGCTGAGCCTGGCGGTACTGCTGCCGCCTTTGCTGGCCGAGGTCCCATTGCCCGCCAGCGATCCTGATGAAGCGCTGCGCCGCCTCTACCAGGCCCAGTTGGCCGAGTTGAAGCTGGAGCGCTCAGGCGGGCGCCTGAGCGAGACCGACCATGCTCAAGCGGTCGAAGAACTTCAGCGGCGTCTGCTCAACGAACTGGACAGACCCCGAGCATCGGTTGCCTGGCGCCAAAGTCCATGGCTGCGCCGTGGCAGCGCGCTGTTGTTGGCGGTGCTGCTCCCTGTCGCCGCGTTCGCTTTGTACCTGCAGGTGGGTGACCCAAAGGCTGCAGCGCAACTGGCGCAGGAGCAGCCAGGCGCGCACGGAGACGGCGTGGGGGATGCTCAGGTGCAAGCCATGGTGGACGGGCTGGCCCGGCGCCTTGAGGAGCAACCCCAGAACCTGCCTGGCTGGGTGATGCTGGCCCGCTCCTATGAAACTCTGGAGCGATTTGACGCTGCGGCCCAGGCATACCAGCGGGCTTTGCAGGAGGCGCGGCGTAGCGCGATGGATGAGGAAGTCCAGGCGAGGTTATGGGCCGATCTGGCCGACGCGCTGGCATCGGCCCAGGGCGGTAGCCTGGATGGCGAAGCCGGCGAGGCCATAAAGCAGGCACTGATGTTGCAGCCCGATCAACCCAAGGCCCTGGCACTTGCAGGGAGTGCCGCCGCGCGCCACGGCAAGCTGGATGAGGCACAAAAGAACTGGCAAGCCCTGCTGCGCCAGTTGGAACCAGGATCGGACATAGCACTGCGAGTGCAAGATGATTTGCTCAAGCTAGAGGCTTTGGCATCCGAAGGCAGTTCGGCTAGCACTGCCAGGACTGCGGCCGCATCCAAAAGCCGCCTGAGCGGAGAATTGCGATGGGCAGCCTCCAAGACCAATCCATCTGAACCAGCCCGGTTGGCCAAGGCTCAGGTCTTTGTCGTGGCTCGCGCCGACGGTCACCCCCGACCTGTGGCAGTGCTGCGCCTTCCTGCGACCTCCCTGCCGGCATATTTCACGCTGGGACCGGAGAACCTGCTCGATCCTGCAGTTTCGCTGTCGTCATACCCAGAACTACGTTTGCAGGCGCGGCTGTCGCTGGACGGCCAAGCCATGCCACAAGCTGGAGATATCTACAGTCAGTCGTTCTCGGTGACTCCCGGCTCCTCGAACCTGCTGCTGGAATTGAATCCGGCTTTCTAGCAAGTGTGTCTGGACTGCAGCCAGTTAGGCAGACAACGTGCGTTATTAGCACCTCCGGGAAGGCATTGCACCGTCATGTGCTGTGACAGCGAATCGGAAGACGGAGTCAAGAGCAGCTATGTTGCGAGGGGTAGGCTCAATCCTGCACCACTACTCCGCTCTGGACTGTGATCGGGATGTGTGATCTGAAAACTGGCAGAAATCAATCGACAGCTGCGAAAAAATGTCTGTTTGAATGCCGTTTTTCGCTAACGGCGTCATACAGACAAAACAGAAATGTCCGCTTTTCAGGCGGTATTTCTTGCTGCAAACTCTGGTTTCGTCTGCACGTTTGGTAGGCACGATTGGACTCGAACCAACGCCCCCACCATGTCGAGGCAGATTTTTTATAGATCGTATGAAAAATTAGATTGATATTTCATTCGTATCACGACAGTGATGGCACATGGACTGCCCGCTCACGAGACCCCATCACCGAGAAGCAGCATCGCCAGACACTGGGGGACTTTTCTGAGTTCTCTCCTAGCGAACGCTTTGACCTCGCCAAAAAAGCTGCGGAAGAATGGTTTGCTCACATAGGAAAAGGCGGCGCGATAGGAACCTACACCGTTGCCAGTGCCTGTGATGCATATGTGGACCACCTCATCAGTCGAGGCAAGGAATCTTCTGCTGCAGATGCCAAGACACGTTTTGCAAGCTATGTCTTGGACGACCCGCAATTTTCCAATGTAGAGCTCACCAAATTAACACCGGCGCACCTTGAAGCATGGCGCCGCCGCCTTCGCGACCGGCCTGTCACCAGCGGAAAAAACAAGGGGCAAAAACGCAGCGACAGCACCCTGAACCGAGATATGACGCCGTTGAGGGCCGCCCTCAATCATGCATATGGGGATGGCCACGTTACCTCGGACTTTGCATGGAAGAAGAAGCTGCTGCCGGTTGAGAATGCGGACACTCAACGCAAGCTCTATCTGGATATCGCTCAACGGCGGCGTCTCATTGAGCATGCTCCTGCGGATCTTTCCAATTTCCTGAAAGGGCTTTCGCTGCTGCCTTTACGCCCGGGCACTTTGGCAAAAATTTGCGTCTGTGACTTCAGCGCAAGGCTCAGAACGCTTTCCTTGCCCATGGACAAGGGCCAAGAAAGGCGACAAATACAACTGTCAAAACAGGCTTTTGAACTCTGCCTGGAACAAGCCCAAAATGCCGAGCCCAGCGCACCGCTGTTTCGTCAGCAAACACAAGCAGCTTGGCATAAAGACGCATGGAAAGATCGCATCAAACTTGCGGCCTCCCAGGCCGGTTTGCCAAAAGAAACGGTTACCTATACTTTGCGCCACTCGACCATCACGGACCTTGTTCATCAGGGCGTTGATCTTCTGACCGTTGCTCAAATATCGGGCACCTCGGTCAAGATGATCGAGAAGCACTATGGACATTTGCGCAATGAGGTGAGCAGCCAAGCGCTGGAAAAGCTGAGTCTCTGAATCGCAGAGGTTCAGACGTGATCTGACAGAAAGTTCTGCCAACAGGTGAAACGCCCCGTTTTGGTAAGGGAACGGATCCTTATCAATCCGGGCGCGCAAGAGCCTAGCGAAGAAACTCCCTGACCAGTCTGCTGCTTGTGACCAGCTGCGTTCGACCAGCAACTGCCCATCATAAGTGCTGCATGTGAGACCGCTTCAGGCTGGCTGCCGTCATCCCGTTTGGGTGGGTAATCCCCCCGTCAACTAGCACAACGGTAAATTGAGAGTGCTCTGGAGTGTGAGATATGAGCGCTTGGGCTTTTTCGTCCCTAGTAGGGACAGTAAGGCGGACATTCCGTGAAATCACTGAAAATGCCTTTTCGTCGTTCGCGGATTACGCAATCGCCATGGCCAAATCAGCCACGCGACGAAGCGGCCTTCGCCCAGTGACTAAAAAATCCCAAGAGCCATAGCAGATGAATTATCCAAGCACACCTTCTCTTTGGAGAATCTCGAGCTGCTCGGAACTGATGTCCAACATCTCGCTCAGAACGCTGCAGGTGGCCTCCCCAAGACGAGGCGGAGCGCTGCGCACAGGCAGGCGGTCGCCGTCGAAGCGATACGGAGGCGCCATTACATCCATCTGACCTCCCATTGAATGGGAATGCTGCGTCACAAGACCGCTGCGTTTGACCCGCGGGGAGGTAAGTGCATCGTGCAATCCGAGGACCTCACCGCAGGGAATACCCACGGCACTCATGCGCTCCAGTAACTGCGCCCGCGGACGATTGCTAATCTCACGTCGAAGCTCTGGCACCAGAGTGTCACGATTTTCCGTACGCTTCACATTAGTGTTGTATCGCTCATCCACCAGGATGTCGGGGCGATCAATCACGTCGGTGCAGAACCGAGCAAATTGCGCACTGTTTCCCACCGCAATGATCAAAGGGCCCCCTTGCGCCTCGAATACCCCATAAGGGACGATGGAGGGATGTTGGTTGCCAAACCGGGTGGGATCCTTTTTGAGCAGAAGCGCATCCAGACCGAAGTAGACATTGATCATCAAGCCACAATCGAACAACGCCATCTCGAGATGCCGCCCTCGCCCTGTATGTGTCCGCTCATACAGCGCCGCAAGCACCGCCTGAGCCGAGTACATCCCCGTCATGATGTCCACGATAGCCACGCCGAACTTCAATGGTTCCTGTGTTGCCTCGCCGTTGATCGACATCAGTCCAGCTTCACCTTGAACGACCAGGTCATAACCGGGGCGCTCGCGCTCGGGGCCGTGCCGGTCATACCCCGATATCGAACAGTAGATGATGTCGGGCTTCACAGCTTTGATCTGCTCATAGCCAAGGCCCATCTTCTCAACGCCGCCAAACTTGAAGTTCTGCAGTACCACATCGCACTGAGAAGCAAGCTGGCGCACCAGCTCCTGCCCTTTCTCGGTCTGCAAGTCAATGGTGACGGAACGTTTGTTGCGATTGGCGGAATTGAAGTAGGTGGTCTCTGTTGCACCGACGCGCAGACCCCAGTCCCGGGTATCGTCGCCCCGCTTGGGGTGCTCCACCTTGATAACCTCGGCGCCGAGGTCGCCCAGTACCATTCCGCACATAGGTCCCGCCAGAACTCTGGTCAGATCCAACACTCGCACTCTGGACAAGGGCAACTTTCCCGAACCCAGTTTCGTAGCCTCAGTCATCTCACTCTCCTGTCAACGCTTGCCCCAGGTAGATAGGAGGCAGCGCCTTTGATGGCACCAAGTGCGCACAGGCCTGTGGGAGTCCTCTGCGCACTTGTATCCGCACTCCGATCTCATCAGGCTTCGCTTTACCGCTCTTTGAAAGCTGAATCAGATTTGATCTCATGCCCAACCCCACTCGAGAAGGGCTCTATTGAATGTTTCCAGCCACGGTGAGCATCTGACCGGTCACGTAGTTCGCTTCGGGCGTGCACAACAGATAAACGGCGCCCGCTGCCTCCTCGGGCGTACCGCCTCGTCCAAGCGGGTTGCGCTGCGCATGATTCTTGATGGCATCGGGATTCATGCCCACTCGGATCTCACGCCCTTCGATGTTGACCGTAGCTCCCGCATTGGCGTCCACCGCGGTCATTCGGGTCTGGATCAGGCCAAACGCCACGCAGTTCACGTTGACCTTCAGTCGCCCCCACTCACGTGCCAGCACTCTTGTCATGCCGATCACGCCCGATTTCGCCGCAGCGTAGTTGACCTGGCCGACATTGCCGTTCAAGGCAGACACCGACGAGATGTTGACAACCTTGCGGTGCACCTCGATTCCCTGCGCCGCTTCGGCCTGCGCCAGCTCCTTGATGACCGGATACGCGGCACGCAGGATTCGAAACGGCGCCGTCAGGTGGCAGTCCAGAATGGCCTCCCATTGCTCATCGCTCATTTTCTGGATCACGTCGTCCCAGGTATAGCCGGCGTTATTGACGATGATGTCCAGCCCACCAAAAGTATCCACGGCGGTCTTGACATACCGAGGTGCAAATTCGGGATCGGTGACGCTGCCAACACAGGCTACGGCGTCGCTGCCCAGCTCGCGCACTGCCTGCACCACTTCGTTGGCAGGCTCCGCATCGAGGTCATTAACGACGATGCGTGCTCCTTCGCTGGCAAGCTTGAGGGCAATTGCGCGGCCGATGCCTCGTCCCGAGCCGGTAACCAGGGCAATCTTGCCTTCGAGTTTTTTCATGGAATTGTCTCCGTCGATTAAAGGAATTAGAGAGCGACTACCGCTTCACCGGCGAGCTTGATCTCGCCTTTCTGGTCGGTGGCCTGGAGTTGAAGACGAACGCGCTCCTCAGTATCCGCATGGAAGCGCTCCTGCACGGTGGCCGTACAGGTGAGCCGGTCACCCACGCGGGTCACCCCCACAAAGCGCACACCGAACTGGCGCAAACGACCAGGCGGGACATGACCGGTGAGCATCCGGGCGAGCGATGCCATGGACAGCATTCCGTGAGCGATCACGTCCGGCAGGCCTGCATCGCGTGCGTAGTCGATGTCAATATGGATGGGGTTGTGGTCGTTGGATGCGCCGGCAAACAGCGCCAGCATCGTCCGCGTGATCGGCGCACAGTCCAAGGGGGTCAGCGATTCGCCCACCTGGGCATGCGCCAAGGAAGTGGTCATAGTCATGGATATCTCAGGTGCTGCGGTGGACGATGGTGCTGCGCAGGTCAGCGACATGCTCGCCAGCCAGGTTGCTGACGCGCGTCTCCTTCACCACGAACTCGAGCGCGCCCCCCTTTTTGTCGTAGATGTCGGCAATCCGGGTTTCGAACAGCAGCGTCTCTCCGGCATAGGCCGTGCGGTGGTACGTAAATGACTGCTCACCATGCAAGATGCGCGCCGGGTCGATGCCCAGTCGCTCTCGCCACTGGGTGTTCGGCTGCAGCAACTCCAGAGAGAACAGGAACGTGGGCGGTAACGGCAAGGATGGGTGCCCCGCCGCCCGCGCTACCGACTCGTCGAAGTACAAAGGGTCTGTCTCACCCACCACTTTGGCAAACAGCCGTAGCTGCGAAACATCTGCACACGCCTGGAATGCCGGTAGGCGCAATCCGATCTGCTCGCGCTTCAGCATCAGCCAGCCTTCTGGTAGAGCGTCACCACACAGGCGCCGCCCAGACCAATGTTGTGTGCCAACGCATTCCGTGCGCCCTGCACTTGGCGATCCTCGGCCGTGCCGCGCAGTTGATGGGTCAGTTCATAGCACTGCGCCAGCCCGGTCGCGCCGAGCGGATGGCCCTTGGACAGCAAGCCACCCGAGGGATTCACGACCCAGCGACCTCCATAGGTGTTATCGCCATCGTCAACGAGCTTGGCTCCCTCGCCCTCGCCGCACAGGCCCAGTGCCTCGTACGTGAGCAGTTCGTTCTGCGCAAAGCAATCATGAAGCTCAATGACATGGATGTCCTCTGGGCCGATGCCGGCCTGCTCGTACACGCTCGTGGCTGCAGCGCGTGCCATGTCGAACCCCACCAGCCGGATCATGTCGCGCGCCTCGTAGGTGCTGGGCGTGTCGGTAGTCAACGCCTGGGCGGCAATCCGCACATCCATGCGCAGGCCATGGCGGCGCGCAAAGTCCTCAGACACGATCAGGGCCGCTGCAGCACCCGAGGTGGGTGGGCAGGCCATCGGCCGAGTCATCACACCTTCCCAGACGAAAGGCGCGCTCAGCACCTCTTCCGCGGTCATCTCCTTGCGGAACACCGCCAGCGGATTGCGCGCTGCATGGCGGCTCGCCTTGGCCCGGATCTTGGCGAAGGTCGAGAGCGGCGTGCCATACTTCTGCATGTGTGCTAGACCTGCGCCGCCAAACTGGCGGATCGCGGGACTGGGCATGTCTGCTGGCGGCAACAGCTCCTCAGCCAGCAGATTGGCGCGCTCCATGGCACGCGGGCGGTCTGGAAAGGCGGTCTTCAGCGCTCCCGGACTCATTTCCTCGAAACCAAAGGCCAGAACGCATTCCGCCTCGCCGCTGCGCACAGCCTGACGCGCCAACCACAGGGCACTCGACCCCGTGGAGCAGTTATTGTTGACGTTGACCACCGGAATACCCGTCATGCCGACGCGGTACAGGGCCTTCTGGCCGCAAGTGGAATCGCCGTAGACATAGCCGGCATAGGCCTGCTGTACCTGCTCGAACTTCAGGCCTGCGTCCACCAGCGCCTGCCGTACGGCCTGAGCCGCCATCTCGTCATAGTGAGCGCTGGCCCCTGGCTTGTTGAAGGGGATCATGCCGACTCCGGCGACATAAACATTGGATTTCATGGTGCTTTCCTCGTAGTTAATATGGAGACACGGTCAGACGACTCAGGCCTGAAACACAGCGGAATAACGATCGAGATGGAAACCTGTATCCCCGAGCAGGGGATCGATCATCGTCAGCCGTTTGAAGTAATCGCCAGCCGCCATTTCGTCCGTCATACCCATGCCGCCATGGAGCTGGATCGCCTGCTGACCGACGAAGCGTCCTACGCGCGCGACGATCACTTTCGCAGCCGACAACATGCGTTGGCGTTCGGCACTGTCTGATTCTTCGAGCGCTCGGGCAGCAACGTAGGACATCGATACCGCAAGCTCCTTCTGCACCAGCATCTCGGCCATTCGATGCTGGAGAGCCTGAAATCTTCCCAGCGGAACACCAAACTGTTTGCGCACGCGCAGGTACTCCGCAGTAATCTCGATCAGCCGCTCCATGGCACCCGCGGCTTCCGCACAGATCGCAGCGATGCCCCAATCCAGACCGGACTGCAGCGCCGCCAAGCCATTTCCGGGCTCGCCTACAAGCGCTGAAGCTGGCAAGTGCACATCAGTCAGGACGACGCTTGCCACTCGATGGCCATCCACCGTGGGCAGACTGACCCTATGAAGGCCGTTCGGGGTGTCTGCTGGAACAAGGAACAGGGTAAGCCCCTCGATTCCTGCAAGCCTTGCGCTGACGATCAAGGCATCGGCGGCCATTCCATGCCAAACCAGAGTCTTCGTTCCGTTCAGGACGTAGCCATCGCCCCTTCGCTCGGCGACTGTCTGCACCGATGCGGGATCAAATCGGCTCCCCTGCTCCAGGTAAGCGGGAGCTGCAATGCGCTCGCCTGTCGCCAGCCCAGGAAGCCAGTCAGCCTTTTGTTGCGCACTCCCATGTGCCTGGATGATGGTGGAGGCGATCGCCGCACTCGAGGTAACGGGCTCGCATACCAATCCCCGACCGAGCTCATGCTGCACGACCAGTTGGGAGGCCGCATCGCCACCAAATCCGCCATATTCAGGAAGAATGCTCAAACCCTGAATACCCATATCCGCGAGACTGGCCCAAATGTTCGGATCCACGCCATCGTCAGACTGCAAGATCGCCCGACGTTTCTCAAAGGTATATTCAGTGTCGATAAAGCGTCGAAGGCTATCGGCGAGCATGCGCTGCTCTTCGCTATAGATGAAGTCCATACGTATTCCCTCGATCAAAGTCCCAAGATGGCCTTGGAAATGATGTTCTTCTGCACCTCCGTCGCGCCGCCAAAAATCGTGGTTTTACGCATGTCGAAGTACGTGGAGGTCGCAGGTGCAGCCCATGCAGGGCCACTGACTGGCTGTTCAACCCCATGCAGCCATTCGGTGGCAAAAGGCCAAGAATCAGGTCCGGCAATCTCCATCTGGAGCATTGCCAGCTCCTGCTGCAGCTCCGAGCCGCGGATTTTGATAATGGAGGCCGCTGGTCCGGGAGTACCCGCGGCCTGAGTAGCTACCCGCAGCAGCAGCATTTCCAGAGCCATCACATCCATTTCGATGTGCATGATCTTGTCGCGCACTCGCGGCGTCTCGATCAGTGGGCGACCAACCCCATCGAAGGTCGCCGCCGCATAGCGCTTGAGTTGCGCCAGTTCGCGATGGCATTGGCCGATACCCGCAATGCCGGTACGTTCGTGTCCAAGCAAGTACTTCGCGTATGTCCAAGCACGGTTTTCCTGGCCAACCAGGTTTTCCAGCGGCACTTCGACGTCTTCGAACCAGGTTTCGTTCACGTCATATCCGCCATCCAGGGTCTTAATGGGGCGGACCGTGATACCCGGGGTTTTCATGTCGATCAGCAGGAGCGATATACCCTCCTGCGGTTTAGCTTCAGCATCTGTCCGCACCAAGCAGAAGATCCAGTCCGCCCAGTGAGCCATCGTTGTCCAGGTTTTCTGTCCATTGACGACGTAGCGATCACCCTTTCGCACTGCACGAGTCCTGAGTGAAGCCAAGTCAGACCCCGCCCCAGGCTCCGAAAAGCCTTGGCACCAAAAATCGTCCACAGCAGGTATGCGAGGCAAAAAGCGCTGCTGCTGCGCGAGGCTGCCGTACTTCATCAACACCGGACCGATCATGTTCAGACCAAATGCCAGCAATCGAGGCGCTCCGGCTCGCCCACATTCGATGTCGAAAATGAGGCGCTGCAAGGGATTCCAGCCCGTACCACCGAATTCAGTAGGCCATCCGGGGGCTCCCCAGCCATGCGAACTAAGAATACGATGCCAGCGGACATAGTCTTCCTTGTTCAAGTGTTGGTGCCCCAGCACCTTGGCACTCAGGTCCTTAGGCAACTTGCGCGATAGGAAGTCACGAACCTCCTCGCGAAATGCCTGTTCTTCGCATGTGAAGCGCAGATCCATGGATTTATTTCTTTCGTGTAGATGGCAAACGAGTCGATCAATTCACCTGTGGTAAACATGAAGGCCATGCAAACCATTCGGGTGATAAACAAATTGCTCAGAAAATCGGTCGTGCATCTCAATGAAGCTTTAGTAACCTGCTGCGATGGCAAATCGCTTCATTCACAGGCAGTTGTAAATTCGTGATTCACAACGGCACGTCTCCTGTCAGGTGCAATGCACGTATCTCAACATGTGGGCCTACCAGCAGCAATAGACCGTTTCGCTTGTCGAAATGCCTGCTCTGATACATCTATGTGAACAGGCATTCCATAGGCGCAGGCATATGCTTCAAGCGCAACGAATGCGCCTGTCTCAAATACCTGACACCACTGCCGATTACGAGGTGAGCAATTAGCCGCTGACGCTATTGGCTTGAGACCAATTCCTCAGGCGCTTCTTCTGCGGTGAATGCAATACCGGGCCTATCGGCGACAGAGCTTTCAGGCCCACATTGCTTTGCCGCTATCAGCGCGGCGATAAGCGGATCGCACCATCCAGGCGGATTACCTCACCATTGAGCATGTCGTTCTCGATGATGTGCAGGGCAAGCCGCGCGTAATCCTCTGGCGTCCCCAGACGCGAGGGAAAAGGCACTCCCGCAGCCAGCGCGTCCTGCACCGCCTGCGGCATGCCGAAGACCATGGGCGTGCCGAAGATGCCGGGTGCGATGGTCATGTTGCGGATGCCGCTCCTCGCCAGGTCGCGAGCGATAGGCAGCGTCATGCCGACCACGCCGCCCTTGGAGGCGGAGTACGCAGCCTGGCCGATCTGTCCGTCGTAGGCGGCCACGCTGGCGGTGGAGATCAGAACGCCGCACTCGCCGGTGGGCTCGGGCGCGTTGTTGGCCATGGCGGCCGCGCACAGGCGGATCATGTTGAAGCTGCCCACCAGGTTGACGGTGATGGTCTTGGTGAACAGGTCCAGCGCATGGGCGCCATTCTTGCCCACAGTCTTCTCGGCGGGGGCGATGCCGGCACAGTTCACCAGACCGAACAGCGGGCCCAGCTCCAGCGCCTTGCGCACCACGGCTTCGCCGTCCTCGGCCTTGCTAACGTCGCAGCGCACAAAGGCCGCCTGGCCCGCGGCGCCACCCAGCTCGGCGGCCAGCGCCTCACCCTTGTCGGCCTGCAAATCTGCGATCACCACCTTGGCGCCTTTGGCGCTTAGCATGCGGGCCGTGCCCTCCCCCAGGCCCGACGCACCACCGGTGACGACGAATACTTTGTTCGCGACTTCCATCACAGCACCTCCAGGGCGATGGCCGTGGCTTCGCCACCGCCTATGCACAGCGTGGCCACGCCGCGCTTGGCTCCACGGGCTCGCAGCGCATGAATGAGCGTCACCATGATGCGTGCACCCGAAGCGCCGATCGGATGCCCCAGCGCGCATGCGCCGCCATGCACATTGACGATGCCGTGGTCTATGTTCAACTCCGTCATCAGCGCCATCGGGACCACGGCAAAGGCCTCGTTGATCTCCCACAGATCAACATCAGAGACCTTCCAGCCGGCCTTGGCGAGCAGCTTCTGCGTGGCCCCCAAAGGCGCTGTAGAAAACCATGCAGGTGCCTGCGCGTGGGTTGCATGTGCGACGATGCGTGCCAGAGGCCGGGCGCCCAGGCGAGCGGCGGTGCTTTCGCACATCATCGCCAGGGCCGCCGCCCCATCGTTGATGCTGGAACTGGCGGCTGCGGTAATCGTGCCGTCCTTCTTGAACGCCGGCTTGAGCGTGGGGATCTTGTCGAGTCTGACCTTGCCCGGCCCTTCGTCGATGGCAACCACGGTTTCACCAGCGCGCGTGCTGACAGTAACAGGGGCAATCTCGGCGGCAAAGGCACCGCTTTCGCCCGCCTGCCGAGCGCGCGTCACCGATGCAATGGCGAAAGCGTCCTGCGCCTCACGGGTAAAGCCATACTTGGCAGCGCAGTCCTCACCAAAGGTACCCATGGAGCGGCCCGGCTCGTAGGCATCTTCCAATCCATCGAGCATCATGTGGTCGAAGATCCGGTCATGGCCCATGCGATAGCCCCCGCGCCCCTTGAGCATCAGATAAGGCGCATTGGTCATGCTCTCCATGCCTCCGGCCACCATGACCTCATGGCTGCCGGCCAGCAGCATGTCATGCGCCAGCATTGCCGCCTTCATGCCCGAGCCGCACATCTTGCTGAGCGTGACGGCACCGGCGCTTTGCGGCAGGCCGGCCTTCAGGGCCGCTTGGCGGGCGGGCGCCTGACCTTGCCCTGCCAACAGGCAATTGCCCATCAGCACTTCTCCAACGGCATCGCCGGAAATACCGGCGCGCTCTACCGCCGCACGAATGGCTGCGCCGCCCAGGTCGCTGGCGCTGAGCGATGCAAAATCGCTCTGAAAGCTGCCCATGGGAGTGCGGGCTGCGCCCACTATGACAATAGATTCAGACATGAGGTTCCTTCTCGAAGACAAAGAAATGAGGGTTCAATCCTGCTGGACGGGGTGAGCAGACCGCGACACGCCCCAATCGGCAAGCGTGGCTTCAGCGTTTGCGCCGCGCACCACCGGAGCACTGGCGATCGCCGAAGGCGTGTGCGAGAACCTCGGTGCGGGAGCCGGGTGCAACGCCCCCTCCACGTTCACAAAGCTGCCGCGCTGGGCCAGATGGGATTGGCTGGCCAGTTCACCCAGTGAGAGCACAGGCGATACGCAGGCTTCGGTGCCCTCAAAAACGGCCATCCAGTGCGCGCAGGAGTGCTGTCGGACGATGTTCGACAAGCGCTCGCGCATAGACGGCCATGCCGAGCGGTCGTGCTGCTTGGGCAGTTGTTCGCCCGCTAGGCCTAGCCCCTGCAACAAGGCAGCATAGAAACGCGGCTCGATGGCACCGACGGCGAGATACTTGCCGTCCGCGGTGGCGTAATTGCGGTAAAAGTGAGCACCGCCGTCCAGCCAGTTCGACTGCCTGCGCTCGGACCACTCCCCAGCCTGCCATTGACCCAGGATGGGCGCCATCAGCGCCAGCGTGCCATCTACCATGGCCGCGTCCACCACTTGCCCTTGGCCGCCACCGCGCACATGCAGCGCGGCAGCCAGAACGCCGGCCAGCAGCAGCATCCCCCCGCCGCCGAAGTCGCCGATCAGATTCAACGGCACCGGAGGTACCTCCTCAGCCGGGCCCACAGCATGCAGCACACCGGTGGTGGCAATGTAGTTGATGTCGTGCCCGACCGCCTGGGCCAACGGGCCGCTCTGGCCCCAGCCGGTCATGCGCCCATAGACCAACGCAGGATTACGCGCCAGGCATTCGTTGGGGCCCAGGCCCAGGCGCTCCATGACACCAGGTCGCAGCCCTTCCAGGAGCACGTCGGCACGCTCGACCATATTCAGGACCAGCTCCCGGCCCTCCACTGTCTTGACATCAGCCAACACCGAGCGCTTGCCGCGCCCGTTGAACTGGAAGCGCTCGTCACGCCGCATACCCATGTGCTGTGCTTCGGGCCTGTCGATGCGCACGACATCCGCCCCCATATCAGCCAGCATCATGCCGGCCCATGGAACGGGGCCAATGGCCTCCATTTCGAGCACGCGCAGTCCTGTGAGCGGGCCACTCTTACCTTTCATTTCTCACCTCCAAAGGTTACGAGGGTTCGCCCTCCAGCCCTGCCCTGCAGTTGCCGCCGAGCATGGTCCATGAGCTCCACCAGTTGGACATGGTGTACATGCGCCGTCAACGACGCGAAGTCCGGCCGTAGTGGGCCTGCCAATCGCTCCCAGAGGCGCAAGCGCTGCGGCCACGGCGCGTTGGCCACCACGCCAAACAGTTGCACGCGCCGCATGATGAATGGCAACGCGCTGCCCTCGTAGCTATTGCCGGCGGCGTTCCCCACTGAGGCAACACAACCACTGTCCTGCATGGAGCGCAGTAGCCACGCCAACACCGGGCCTCCCACGTTGTCAATGGCTGCCGCAAAGCGCGCTGTCTCCAGCGGACGCGGGGCTTCGAGGGCCGAGTTGATATCGATGACTTCCGCTGCGCCGAGATCTCGCAGTAGAGGAGCTTGCTCCATTCGCCTCGTGAGCGCCGCGACACGCCAGCCTGCACGGGCCAGGATAGTGATGGCCAGCATCCCGACCGCCCCGCTCGCGCCCGATACGGCCACGAGCCCTGAATCGGGTGTCAGGCCCAGTTGCTCAAAGCGCTCCAGGGCCATGGCCGCGGTAAAGCCCGGCACCCCGAGGATGGCAGCCTGGTGCGGCGTCAGTCCCACAGGCAGTCGCTGCACATGCTCAGCGGGCACGCGCACAATCTCGGAGAAACCGCCATCGAAAGCAATACCGGTCTCGAAGCCATGCACCAAGACCTCGGTTCCTGGTGCAAACAGTTCGCATGACGAACTCAGCACCTCACCCACGACCTCGATGCCGGCAATGCGCGGGAACCCTTTGATGATCCTGGCTTCGCCATGGATCGACAGGCAGTCCTTGTAGTTGACGCCGGCGTAGCGAGCGCGCAGCACCACCTCACCCGGCGTGAGGTCCTGCAGGCCAAGCTGCTCAATGCGAGAGGTTACGTGTCCGTCTGCGCAATGGGTGCGCAACGCAGCAAATTGCGCGGGAATTGACTCATTCGTCATGGCAATCCTCAGATCACGCCAGCGGCACGCAACGCATCCAGCTGCTGTGCCCCCAGGCCGAATTCGCCATACACCTCAGCGTTGTGCTCGCCCACACCTGGGCCGGTGCGCGGCACAGGCTGCTCCCTCCCCACCACGCGGGGCACGATGCAGGGAGCGGGCAGGCTGCCATACTCGGGGTCGGGCAGGCGGATGATGGCCTCGCGTGCCTGGAAATGCGGGTCCGCCTCTATGTCGGCAATGGTGTAGACCTTGGTGAAGGGCAGTTCGTGCTGCTCCAGCCGCTGCGCGATGTCATCGAACGTACGGGCCCGGAACCAGGCAGCCAGTTCGTTGTCGAGCGCCTCCATGTTCTGCACCCGTAGCGGATTGGTGGTGTAGCGGGGGTCAGTGATCCAATCGGGCCTGTCGACGGCCCGGCACAGTCTCTCGTATACGCCCTGCGACGAGGCCACCAGCGAGAACCACACGCCATCGGCGCTGCGGTACATGTTGGAGGGCGCTGTGTAGCTGGTGCGGTTGCCGGTGCGCTGGCGGACCTGCCCGAGTTGCTCGTGCTCCACCGGCAGCGGCTCCAGCAGGCGGAACAGCGCCTCCGTGGCCGACAGGTCGACCTCGGCACCCTTGGCTTGTGGATCCCCTCGGAGCCTGGCAATCTCGGCGGCGATAGAAAAGGCGCAGAACAGTCCTGCCACGGAGTCGCCTATCGGGAAGTTGGCATGCAACGGTGAACCACCAGCCTCACCCGTGAGACTGGTGAAGCCGCTCATGGCCTCGAAGACGCGGGCGAAGCCTGGTCGACTACGGTATGGCCCTGTCTGGCCGAAGCCCGTGAGCCGTATGACGACCAGACGCGGGTTGGCACGGTGCAAGGTTTCGATATCCAAGCCCCAACGGTCCATCGTTCCCGTGCGGAAGTTCTCCACCAGCACGTCAAAGCTCGGCAGCATGGACAGCAACAACTCCCGCCCCTGGGGTTTGCGTACATCCAGCGTGATGCCACGCTTGCCGCGATTGGCCACCTTCCACCACAGGGGGACACCCTCCTTCACCGGCTGCATGTGCCGAAGCGCATCACTGCCGTCTGGCAACTCCAGCTTGACCACATCCGCGCCATGGTCCCCGCACAGAGTGGCGCCCGAAGGACCGGCCAGGACCGTAGCCATATCGAGAATGCGCACCCCCTGAAGGGCGCCGCCAAGAGTAGTGGTGGTTTTCATGAGCAACCTGTGTTGTTGAAACAGGCTGTCATTTTTGACAACGCAGTGGCAGCATGGAAGCAGGCATTTCGCAGAGCGAAACAGTCAGTTCACGCCTTTTGCCTCAGGAGTAATCATGCCAACCACTAGCCGAAAGCAGCACGCCATGACCACTATTCATCTTCCGGGCCTTGTCGACCCGCACGACCTTTCCTCCGATCGCCAGTTCTCGATGAACCTAGCGCGCGGCATGGAGGTACTGCGCGCTTTCACCGCGGCGACGCCAGTGCTGGGCAACCGGGAGATTGCCGACCGCACCGGACTGCCCAAGCCCACCGTATCGCGCCTGACCTACACCTTGGGGCTGCTTGGCTACCTGAGCCGCGACCCCGTCTCTCAGAAGTTCAGACTGGGTCCGGGCGTGCTGTCGCTAGGCCAACCACTTCTGGCCAGCATGCAGGTGCGTCAGATAGCCAAACCGATTATGGAGGCGCTCGCAAGGCAGACCGGCTGCACGGTCAACCTGGGCGTGCGTGATCGCGGAAATGTGGTCTACGTGGACTCGGTGCGTGCCGATACGGCCAATCAGCACCTGCCGGACATCGGAAGCTCGCGACCGCTACTGCCAGCTGCCATTGGTCGCGCCCTGATTCTCGCGCACCCCAGGCAAGAGCGCACCGCACTGCTGAACTACTTGAAGGTGCAGGATCCTGAGCTCTATGGCAGGTTCCGCGCCTCCTGGGAGACGGATCTGAAGCTCTTCAATGATCAGGGCTACTGCCATTCGCTTGGCGATTGGCAGAAGGACATCCATGCGGTGGCCGTGCCGCTGCGGCAATCCGCGGGCGAGGCACCACTCGCCATGAATTGCACGCTGGCCGCCTACCGCGTGCATAAGAACAGCCTGGTACGCGAAGTCGTTCCCTTGCTGAAAGACGCTGCACTGCAGCTTGAATTTGCGCAGGGGCTGCGCTAACCCTCAACCATCGACATTGCCATGATCCGAAACCCAGAAGCCTTTGCCCTCCTCCTCGCCGATGTGCGCCACTTCGTTCGTACCGAATGCCTGCCACTGGAAGAGCAGATCGACGCCGACGATCTCATCCCCGAGCCACTGGTGCAGCGCATGCGGGAAGTCGGTCTGTTCGGCCACAGCATCCCTGAGGAATATGGCGGCTCGGGCCTCACCAGCGAGGAGCTGTCGCTGGTGAACATTGAAGTGTCGCAGGTCGCCACCACCTTTCGTGCACGATTCGGTGGCAACACCGGCATCGCATCCGAATCGCTGGTCGTCGATGGAACGCTGGAGCAAAAGCGCAAGTACCTGCCTCTGCTGGCCAGCGGCAAGGTCACCGGCTGCTTCGCGCTGACCGAGCCCGAAGCTGGCTCGGATGCTACCGCGCAGAAGACGGTGGCAGTGCGCGACGGAGACGACTACGTCCTGACAGGCAAGAAGTGCTTCATCACCAATGCCCCCATTGCCGATCTGTTTACCGTTGTCGCCCGAACCGACCCGCAGGGCCGCGGCGCCAACGGACTGACGGCGTTCCTCATCGAGCGGGGCACGCCAGGGCTCACCACTCCCACCCCGCCGCGCAAGATGGGGCAGCATGGCTCCCCGGTAGGCGAGGTACTGCTGGACAGTGTTCGCGTTCACAAGAGCGCCATTGTTGGTGAACTCGAAGGCCAGGGCTTTCGCACTGCCATGCGTGCATTAAACAAGCAGCGCATCAACCTCGCCGGCCTGTGCATAGGCCCGGCTATCCGTTTGGTTGACGAGATGGCGCGTCGAGCGCTCTCCCGTCGGCAGTCGGGTCAGCCGATCGCCGAGTTTCAGCTCGTGCAGCAGCTGATTGCCGAAAGCAACATGGAAGTGCATGCCGCACGTGCGCTGCTGATGGAGACCGCTCGCAAGCGTGATGCAGGCCAGGATGTGACGATGGAAGCCTCCATGTGCAAGCTGTTTGCGTCGGAGATGTGTGGCCGCGTTGCCGATCGGGCCGTGCAGTTGTTCGGTGGCCAAGGGTATATGGCCGGCAACGTTGCCGAACGCTTTTACCGCGACGTGCGCGTGTTTCGCATCTACGAAGGCACCAGCCAGGTCCACATCGGGAACATCGCCAAGCGAACACTGGCCGCAATCGCCGAATAAGCCCATAAAAAATACCAGGAGACAAACCATGAAAACCATCCGCACACTGGTAGCAACGCTCGCATGTGCTTGTGTCGCGCCAGCCATGGCCCAGGCAGACTATCCCAGCAAACCCATCAGAATCATCGTGCCCTTCTCCGCCGGCGGCATCGTCGACTCCGTGGCACGCGTGGTCGCCGACAAGCTCCAGTCCCGATACGGCAAGCCGGTGGTCGTGGAAAACAAGACAGGCGCCGGAGGGTCCATCGGCACAGGATACGTCGCACAGTCGCCTGCGGACGGCTATACGCTCCTGTTGGTCAGCCCCAGTCATGCCGTGCTGCCAACCCTGCAGAAGGGGCTGTCATGGAATCCGGTCCGCGACTTCAAAGCTGTCGCGGGATTCGGGACCGTGCCGAATGTCATCGTGGTACATCCTGGCGTGCCCGCCAAAACCATGGCGGAGTTCGTGGCGCTGGCCAAATCCAGCACTACCCCGTTGACCTATGCCACCGCCGGTATCGGCACCTCGAATCATCTTTCCGGCGAGTTGCTGGCGCAGGAGGCTGGCATCAAGCTGGCGCATGTCCCCTACAAAGGACAAACGGATGCACTGAACGACCTTCTTTCGGGCCGCGTCGCGATGATGCCAATGTCCGCGGCGCTGGCCATGCCGTATGCCAAGGCAGGAAAGCTGCGGCCGCTCGCAGTTACTACGGCCAAACGTGCCGAGGCAGCGCCCGATCTCCCCACCGTTGCCGAGGCCGCCAAGCTGCCCAACTACCAGGTCGGCACCTGGTTCGGCCTGGTTGCCCCTGGCAAGACCCCGGAGCCCGTGCTGCGCAAGTTATCCAGCGATATGGCAGCGACCCTGGCTATGCCTGATGTCAAAGCCAAGTTTGACACCCTGGGCATGGAACTGGCGCCGCAGTCTGCCAGTGAATTCGATTCCTTCATCGCCAAAGAGACAGACAAGTGGGGCAAAGTGATCAAACAGGCCGGCATCGAGTTGAACTGATGTCCAGAATAACCATGCCTGAAAGCAAATCGACACGATCCAAGGTGGTCTCCAGCAAGCAGCCTTGGTACGAATCTGGCAACACCCCCGACTACCGGTTCTCGCTTGCGAACGAGCGCACCTTTCTAGCCTGGGTGAGGACCGCCTTGGCCATTCTTGCGGGTGCACTGGTGTTGCACCAGGTGAGCATGGGGATGCCTCGTGCATTCATCGCTGCGCTGAGTTGCGCACTCGCTCTCCTGGCCGGCGGTCTGGGGGTCAACGCCTACTTTCGCTGGCGTGCCAATGAAATTGCAATGCGCCATAACCACGCATTGCCTCAGTCCAGGCTGTTGCCCATTCTCGCGTGGATGCTCCTGGCATTGGGCTCCAGCACAGCCGCCATGTGGTTCGCATGAGAGCTTGTTACGACGCTGGCCTGCAGCGGGAGCGCACGGCCCTGGCCTGGCGACGCACGTGCCTCGGCCAGGGCATCGTGTCGCTCTTGCTGCTTCGTATCGCGATTTCTCAGCAAAGCGCAGTACTGCTAGCAGCTTCCGCCTTGACGCTCCTGCTCGCAGGAGGTGTTGCCGTAGTGACCCTGCAGCGTTGCAGCCAAGCCCGCCTCCTTTGCGGGAAAACACCTCGCCTGTTGACAGCCGGGCTTTCGTTGGCCATTGCCATCACGGCACTGGCAACCCTTGGGTTTCTGCTTTGGTCGGCCAGCATCATGCGGCCCCAGCTTCAAGCCATCCGGTCGCCCCTCCTGCCCGCGGAACTCGCCTGCCAGTACATGACGCGATCCAAGAAAGCACGCGCCATTTCTCTGTGCGAAACATCACATTGCCGCACCGAAAACAGCATGGGATAAACCCAACTGACTACATCACTACATCGGAGATATGCATGTCGATCCGTTCAAAAGTCCGTCCGCTGCTTGCCTTCCTGGCCATCGGACTCGCGACCACCGTGCTACCGGCACGCGCAGATGACTATCCGCAGCGACCTGTAAAGCTGGTCGTACCGTTCGCGGCCGGCGGCGGCACGGACACGCTTGGACGCCTGCTGGCCAAACAGTTGTCGGATGCACTCGCGCAACCCGTCATCGTCGAGAACGTCACGGGTGCTGCCGGCACGCTGGGCACGGGCAATGTCGCGCGTGCCCCCGCCGACGGCTACACCGTGCTGCTCGGAGCCTCGGTCACCAATGCCATCGCGCCAGCCCTCTATACACAACTGCGCTATGACCCGGTCAAGGACTTTGCACCCATTGCCCAGATCGCGACCTTCGGTAACCCTATCGTGGTAGCACCCTCGCTACCCGTACACAGCATCGCCGAGCTCATTCGCTGGGCCAAGCAATCCAAGGACGGCGGTGCCTATGGAAGCTGGGGTATCGGCTCCTCGGGGCACTTGGCGATGGAAATGGTGAACCGCCAAAGCGGCACCTCCATGACCCATGTCCCCTACAAAGGTACCGTCCTCGCGCTCAATGATGTCCTGGCCGGACAACTGTCCGTGGCAGTGACCGACCCGCTGGTGGTTGCCCCGTTCTACAAGGCAGGCAAGGTACGCGTCATCGCGATGACTGGCAGCCAGCGCTCGTCCGCCATGCCCGAGGTGCCCACGCTGGCTGAACATGGGATCCCGATGTCCACCGACAGCTGGTACGCCATCTTTGTTCCAGCCAAAACCCCTGAGCCTGTGCAGCGCAAGCTGCGTTCGGCGCTGGCACAGGCTACCGCATCGGCCGACTTCAAGAAGACGCTAAGTGATCTGGGTCTCATGCCCACGTCGATGAGCCTTGCCGACTTTGATGCAGTGCGACGCAAGGATGTCGCGACGTGGGCGCAGTTGGTAAAGCTCTCCGGCGCCAAAGCCGAGTGAATCTCCTTGAGTCCCCCCCAGTTTCACAGACGCCGATAGAGTTGATCACGTCACTCAGTGATTGACTTATCGGCAAGCTACCGTTAGGCGGTAGCGTCCGCCTCTGCCCATTAGATGCCCGGCCGACCATGAGTCGCCATTACTCGCCGATCTTGACCTCTTTCCCAATAGCCTCAACGGTTATGCGAATGGCCACCTCGTCGCTCACGTCCGGCAATGCGATGGGCATTCCGTAGTCAGAGCGACGAATGACGCCCAATGCATCAAAACCCAGCACGGGACGCTTGAGCATAGGGTGAATGCCTTGGCCGTTCAACACCGCCTCGAGCGTGACTGGCTTCGTAATGCCTTTGACAGTCAATTCTCCTCGGACACGAAACCGGTTCCCCAGCACAACGCGTGTCACTTCCGTGCTGCAGAAACGAATGTCAGGAAACTGAGCTGCATCGAAGAACTCGGACGATATGAAATCAGCGTCAAAGCCAGGAACTCGCGTGCGAACGCTGCGCACGGGCATGCTGACCTCAACGCTGGAACTGGCTGGCTTCTCCGCATCCCATGAGATATGTCCATTGACTTCATCAAAGCTCGCTGCAGGAGTGGACAGACCGAGGTGTTGCCAGCGGAAGTCCACTTGAGTGTGTGGGATCGATCACATAGGTGGCAGGGGCAGCCAGCGCAGGCATTGCCCAAGCCAGGAACAGACTCGACGCCATCGCGCCGCCAAGACGGGCCATCTGTCTACACGATTGAAAGTTCATCCGATATCCAATAGAGGGGCACAGGGAAACTGACCAGTTCTCTGCTAGTTTCAGCACACCATAGAGACAGCGCTAGATCTGGCCACTGCTGCTAGATCTTTGATTGAGTCAGCGCCAGCACAAGATTCGTCGTCGACCACAGGTGCTCAGAAAGCAGCTTCGTTGCGGCTTGTTCATCCCGCGCCAGCACAGCATCCAAGAGTCTTTGATGTTCGCCGGCGACATCACGATCCGTGCTTTCGAATGCTGTTGCGGGAGCGTTTGCGTGCTGATTGACGACCGACAGATGCCTGTATCTTGTTGTCTGATCACGCAACAGGGCTGCCAACCCGTTGAGCCAGTTTGAGCCCGAAGCACTGATAAGCGCCGCATGAAATGCGGCGTGCGCCTTCTCCCACTCTGGCTCGACTCCCTGCCCTTCGCCAAGCATTGGCAACCGGCTGAGGCGGTAGAAGGCACCTGCCAACGTCTCCTCCCAGTCCAGACCGCCATTTGCGATGGACAGGCGAAGAGCCTCGCATTCGATGTGGACACGGGTGTTGGTGATGTCCGTCAGCTCATCTACCGAGACTGAGGCGACTCGAAAGCCCTTTTGGTCCTCTGCAATCACAAACCCACTGGACGCCAAACGCGACAACGCCTCTCGCACAGGAATCGCGCCGCTGTCATAGCGTTCGCACAAATCCTTGATGCGTAGGCGCGCACCTGGCGCAAGAGTGCAACTGATGATGTCTGCGCGTATTCCATTAGCCAAGGCTGATGCCGTGGTTTTGAAGGTTTCCGAGGCTGCGGTCATGCTGAAGTGGCTCGTTGGCGTGCTAGCTATTTTAGGTTTTATATAGGGAAAACCAAAATATATATTTTTTTGAAAAAATATATGATTTACTCATTGCTAGCTAGAAGGACCTCTCATGAAGCTCACCACCCTCCTCGTCAACGGCACACGCCACGCGGCAGCCCTCACCGATCAAGGTTTGGCCCTGCTGCCCACTGCACCTGGAGCCGACATCGGCAACTTGCTGCGCGCCGGCACCAGCCTCTCGGAATTCCAGCGTCTTGCATCGGAGGCGACGGAGTTCGTTGCCCCTCAAAGCGCCACTTTTGCCACCCCGATTGCCGAGCCCCCCAAAACCTTCTGCGTCGGGTTGAACTACGCCGATCACACCAAGGAAAGCCCGTACGACCAGCCCGACTACCCCACGCTGTTCCTGCGCGCCGCCACCAGCCTGGGAGCGCACCAGGCCGTGGTTGAGCGTCCGCTGGTCAGCGATTCGCTGGATTTCGAGGGCGAGATGGTCGTCGTGCTGGCCAAGGGAGGCCGCCATATTTCCAAGGAAAACGCACTGGACTGCGTATTCGGCTATGCGGTTGGCAATGAAATCTCCGTGCGTGATTACCAGTTCAAGTCTCCACAATGGACGGTCGGCAAGAACTTCGATGGCACCGGCACCTTCGGGCCCTACATCGTGACTGCCGATGAGTTGCCTCCCGGTGGCAGCGGCCTGAAGATCGAAACCCGGCTCAACGGCGAGACGGTGCAATCCTCCAACACACGCGACATGCTTTTCGACGTGGCTACGGTGATTTCCACGATCAGCGAGGCCATCACACTTCAGGCTGGAGATGTGATTTTCTCGGGCACGCCTGCAGGTGTAGGTTTTGGCCGCACCCCGAAGCTCTATATGAGGCACGGCGATGTGGTGGAGGTCGAGATCGAGCAGCTGGGACTGCTGCGCAACGACATCCGCGACGAACAGGCCGTCTGAGCCAGCGGCCAGAAAAAAAGGAGACACCATGCGCCAAATCGAAACTCCGGTGCTGATCGTCGGAGCTGGCCCCACGGGGCTCACCGCCACCGGGCTCCTCGCCCGCTATGGCGTCAAGACGCTCACCATCACCCGCTATCCGGGAACCGCGAACTCCCCGCGTGCTCACATCACCAACCAACGGACCATGGAGGTGTTCCGCGACCTGGGTATCGAGGACAAGGTCAAGGCCGCGGCCACGCCCAACGCCCTGATGAGCAACAACATCTGGGCCACCAGCTTCGCAGGCACCGAGATCGCGCGCCTGCAAACCTGGGGTTCCGGTCCGGAACGGCGCATGGACTATGAGCTGGCCAGCCCTTCATCAATGTGCAACATCCCCCAGCATGTGATGGAGCCGGTCCTGCTCGCCCATGCCCGCGATCTGGGTGGCGAGTTTCTGTTCAATACCGAGCTGCTCTCCATGCGCCAGGATGCCCAGCGCGTCTATGCCGTCTGCCGCGACCGCATCACCGGCGAGGAGTTTGAGATAGTCTCGCAATATGCGATTGGCGCCGACGGCGACAACAGCGTGGTCTGCCAGTCCATAGGTTTTGAAACCGAGGGCCAGATGGGCCTGGGTGCCGCCATCAATGTGTGGCTGGAGGCGGACTTGACCCAATACACGGCGCACCGCCCCGGCACCTTGTACTGGATGACCCAGCCCGGCAACAACTACTGGGTGGGTAGCGGCACCTGGATCTGCGTCAAGCCGTTTACCGAGTGGGTGCTGCTGTTCATGTACGACCCCAGCCAGGGCGAGCCCGACCTGAGCGAACAGGCGCTGATCGAACGTGCACAGTCCACCATTGGAGATCCACAGGTTCAGGTCAAGATCAAGGCCGTCTCCAAATGGACCATCAATCAGGTGCATGCCAAGACCATGAACAAGGGGCGCGTGCTCATCGCGGGCAATGCGGCGCATCGCCACCCGCCAGCCAATGGCCTGGGCACCAACACCTGCGTACAGGACAGCTTCAACCTCGCCTGGAAGCTGGCCTATGTGCTTCAAGGAAAGGCCAGCCCCGCCCTGCTCGACTCCTACAGTGCAGAGCGCCAGCCCGTCGGCCAGAAGGTGGTGGAGCGAGCCATGAAGTCCGTGCGTAACATGCTGCCGATCTCCAATGCCATGGGTTTTGCCCCAGGACAGGATACGGAGGCAGGCTGGGCCAACGTGCATGAACTGTTCAGCAATAGCGCACGCGGCCGCGCTCGGCGCAAGGCTCTGCAAGAAGCCGTGCAGTTGCAGAACTACCAGTTCAATTGCCACGGCGTGGAACTGGGGCAGTGCTACACCTCCGATGCTGTGGTTGCCGACGGCCGCACCGCCCCCGTGCCGCTGCGCGATCCCGAACTGTACTACCAGGCCAGTACCTTTCCCGGGCACAGCCTCCCCCATGCATGGCTGCAGCGCGGCCAGGAAAGCCTCTCCACGCTGGACCTGGTTGGACAGGGCCGCTTCACGCTCATCGTCGGTATCGGCGGCGATGCATGGCGCGCGGCTGCAGCTCAGGTGCAAAAAAACCTGGACGTACCGCTGCAGGTGATTTCGATTGGTGGCCCGGACTGCGATGCACAGGATGTATATGGCCGCTGGCAGCAGCTCAGCGACATCAGCGACAGCGGTGCCTTGCTTGTACGGCCCGACCGTCACGTCGCATGGCGCATTGCCGAGATCGATTCCTGTACTCAGCCCGCTCAGACCTTGGAGCAAGTGCTGCAGCAGATATTGGCATTGCCGGCCAAAGCTTCCGCAGCAGCGTGAGCCCGGAAAAAGAGGAGACACACATGTCCTGGAACCAAGCTCATGAATCCCGCTTTGGCGTTCACTCCATAGATCACTTCGCCTTGCAGGTACCTTCTCTGGCCGAGGCAGAGCACTTCTACAAGCACTTTGGACTGGATATCGAGGCCATCGGCTCGCAGCAGATAGCTTTGCGCTGCACAGGCAAGCCCCATGTCTGGGGGCGCCTATTCAAAGGCAATCGCAAGTGCATGGCCTATCTGAGCCTGAACTGCTTTGCCGAGGAATTCGAAAGCCTGCGCGAGCAGATACTTGCCAACCACGGCAAGCTAGCTTCGCCGGATCTGGCTCATGTCACGGAACAGGGTTTCTGGTTTCTGGACCCTGATGGCAATCTGCTGCAGCTGAAGGTCGGCATCAAAACCATGCCGTCCACGGCGGCCGTCTCCATGGCGTCTGCCTCAACCCAGCTCGTCAACCTCTCGCCGCGGTATCACCCTGCAGGCCGGCGTGGTGCGAGCATGCGCGGCGAGGTCGGAACCGTGCGCCCCACACGCCTGTCTCACGTCTTGCTGTTCACTTCGGACATCAACCGCTCCATCAACTTCTATCGTGATGCATTGGGCCTGCGCTTGTCGGACCGATCTCAGGATGTCGTGGCCTTCATGCACGCGCGCCATGGATGCGATCACCACCTAGTTGCATTTGCCTCCAGTACGGCGCGTGGCTGGCATCACAGCTCCTGGGATGTCCCAAGCATCGACGACGTTGGGGAAGGAGGAGAGCAGATGCGCAACGCCGGCTACACCAAGGGCTGGGGTACAGGCCGTCATGTGCTGGGTTCCAACTACTTCCACTATGTGCAGGACCCATGGGGATCGTTTGCCGAGTACTCATTCGACATCGACTATGTGCCCGCAGGCACCGTCTGGCAAGACGGCAACTTTCCTCCGGAAGATTCGCTTTACCTCTGGGGGCCGAGTGTGCCGGAGGACTTCATCTTCAACACTGAAGCCTAAGCCCTCTTTCGCCATCCAGGCCGTCAACCGGCCGCCTCTCTCATTCAGTCTTCTAGAGGCACCTGTCATGGGACAGGTGCCCCTGTCCAACCTTTGTCCAAAGGAGCTTATTCATGCCCGCTCAATACGCTCTGCGCAAAGTCGCTTACGCCACTGCCGTGCTTTCTGCTTGTGCCTGGCTTAGCGGATGCGGTACCGGCAGTTCGATGCCTGAGCAGACCTCTTCTGCTCCGGTCGCAAAAGCGACCAGCACCCAGAACAAGCCTCCCAATGTCATCGTCATCTTGGCCGACGATATGGGATTCAACGACATTGAGCCGTTTGGCCAGGATGCAATTTCTACGCCGAACCTCAACGCCATGGCCCAAGAGGGCATGCGCTTTACCAATTTCCATGTCCACGCCACCTGTTCCCCCACCCGTGCTCAATTGCTCACAGGTGTCGACAACCATCTGGCCGGCATGGGCTCCATGGGCGAATACCGCACGCCGGAGATGGACAAGTACCCTGGCAGCTATATCGGCTCTTTAAACAATAGGGTTAAGACCATTGCCGAGATGCTTCAGGAACAGGGCTACTCCACCTTCATGGCGGGCAAGTGGCACCTGGGCGGCAAGCCAGAACAATTGCCCAAAGCACGTGGATTTCAACGCTCCTATGTGCTGGTCGGCCCTGGCGGTAGCCATTGGGATGACAACGGCTTGCTGGGGGTGAATCCCAAACTGGTCTTCACAGAGGATGACAAGCCCATTGCCCGTGATACCGGCGAATTTTCCTCCAACATCTATACCGACAGGTTCCTGGGTTACCTGTCTGAAGCCCAGCGCAATGACAGGCCATTTTTTGGCTATCTGGCCTTCCAGGCAGTACATGACCCTCTGCATGCACCAGAAGACTTCATTAAGAAATACCGCGGCAAGTTCTCCGGCGGCTACGACGAGGCACGCGAAAAGATCTTCGCACGCATGCAAAAAATGGGAGTGATTCCAGCAGGCACAAAGATGCACACCACGGCCCCACTGTTCAAGCCATGGGTGCAGCTCGATCCGGCGGAGCGCAAGCGCCAGGAGCGGCTCATGGAGGTCTATGCTGCCATGCTGGACAATATGGACTGGAATATCGGCCGTGTTGTCGACTCACTCAAGCGCAGCGGTGCCTACGACAACACGGTGATTTTCTTCTTCTCGGACAACGGCCCCTCAGCGGCCTACATGGATCTGTATCCCGGTAATGCCGACGGGAAGTGGATTCAGAAAACCTTCGATACCACCAGCTCCAAAGTAGGCCAACCCCTGTCGTTTGCAGGCGTAGGCCCCGGCTGGGCTAGCGCCAGTGCGGCACCATTCAAATTGTTCAAAATGGTCGGGACTGAGGGGGGAACCATCTCTCCCATGATCGTGCGAGGCCCCACAGTCAACTCAGGGGGCAAGATCAATGACGGCTTTCTGGGCGTCGAAGACATCCTGCCAACCATTGCCGATCTCACACGCACTCAGCGCGGCAATGACCGAAACGGCGTACCACTGGAGCCACTCAAGGGATATTCGTTTGCCTCTGTCTTGCTGGGAGCAAGCAAGAGTGCGCGCAAGCCTGACTTTGAGCGCGGCGAAGAGCTCTTCGGCAACAAAGCCTATCGTCAAGGACGCTGGAAAATCTCCTGGTTGCCCAAGCCTTACGGGGAGGAGCGCTGGCAACTATTTGACACCGATGCCGATCGCGGCGAAACCCATGACCTGGCGCAACAGTACCCACAGCGTGTGGCTGACATGGCCGCACGATACGACCAGTGGGCCAAGAACAACCGTGTCATGACCTGGGATTACAAGTACCTGGATGATCAGCTATTTGGTTACTTTGACTGGCGCAAACGCACCCCTCACCAAATTCTCAATCCTGAGCAAGATTGAACGGACAGCGACACGGCAATGCAAATTCGGCAAAAGCTCCGCTCCTCGCATCATGGTCGCCGCATTGTGGTGGCGGCCAGTCTGCTACTCATAGGAGCGACCACCGTCTGGCAGCTATTACCCAGTGAGCCTGATGCCGGCACCTTGGGCGATGGTCTGCGTGCTCCAAAAAACATGGTCTGGATACCATCGGGCCATTTCCTCATGGGCAACACCAGCAGCAAGGCACTCCCCAACGAAATGCCGGGTCACAAGGTAGAGCTCCAGGGTTTTTGGATGGACAAGACCCATGTGACCAACCGCCAATTCTCGGAGTTCGTTCATGCGACAGGCTATGTAACCACTGCGGAGAAGACTCCCGACTGGCAAAGCCTGCAGGCCCAGCTACCAGTAGGCACACCTCGGCCCGATTCATCAGTGTTGATACCAGGCGCATCGGTGTTCGTTGGGACGCGACAACCCGTTTCTCTGCGCGACTACATGCAGTGGTGGCGGTACGTCGGTGGCGCCGACTGGCGCCATCCTTCCGGCCCCAACTCCAGTATTGAAGGCAAGGACGATCACCCGGTCGTTCAAGTTTCCTATGAAGACGCCCAAGCCTACGCACGCTGGATCGGCAAGCGTTTGCCGACTGAAGCCGAATGGGAATATGCGGCCCGAGGTGGACTGAATCAACAACACTATGCCTGGGGAACCCTTGCGGAGCCAAATGGCAACGTCATGGCCAGCATCTGGAAAAGTCGAACAGCCAGCTTCCCTCAAGCCCAGCCCAAGATCCTTCCGGGAACAGAGCCTGTCGCCAACTACGAGCCCAATGGATATGGTCTATTCGATATGGCTGGCAATGCTTGGCAATGGGCGGCAGACTGGTACCGCTATGACGCCTTCAGCATACAAGCTCGCATGCAGAACATCAGCAACCCCCAGGGCCCTAGCAACTCTTTCGACCCCGACGGTCTGCGCAGCGATGCTCCCAAACGTGTAATCCGTGGAGGCTCCTTCTTGTGCAATGAAGACTATTGCGAAGGCTACCGAGTCAGCGCCCGGCAAGGACAGGATCCATGGAGTGCAAGCAACAACGTAGGTTTCAGGCTCGTCATGGATAAGGTCCACTAAGGATCGCTATCCAAAATAGAGACAGATACCCTACCTACCAAATGAGATCTGCATCGCAGGTCGAGCGACCTGCGCGCCAGTTATAGGCATGGTAAGCGTTGCTTCTAGGGCTGGGCGTCACACTTCAGGAACGAGCCTGCCGTAACCCAGTGCACCCCTTACCTGGATTTCAGATGAGCAATTTTGATGAGTTGCACAAATTCGTTGAAACCATCGAGATAAGCGCTCAGATTTTTGCGGCTCGACTCATCCAACAACTCGCCTTGAGCACCGAATGCACTTTGCGCACGAGATACCAACACGGAGCTGCCGCTGTACAACGTGACGCCCAACATTTTAAGAGTAGGCAACCAAGCGGCCTGAGAAGACAAAGTGCCAAAACCGCCCATGGATGCGCCGATCATGCCTGTTGGACGTTTGGAAAAAATGGCTTTCATATCTGCGCGCGAAAGCCAGTCAATGCCATTTTTGAAGACACCAGGAACACCGTTGTTGTACTCAGGAGTGACCATCAGCAAAGCGTCTGCTCCCAGAATCTGTTCTTTCAATTTGAGTACCGCAGCCGGAATGCCGTCACTGGCTTCCAGGTCCGCGTCGTAGAGCGGAATGCCGTGCAAAGTTGCGACTTCGACATTCATACCTTGTGGTGCCATTGCCTGCGCTGCACGGGCCAAGGCAGTATTGAATGATGAATGACGCAAACTTCCCGAAAGAGCTAGTACGCGACAGGATCCGAACATGTTCCGGTTACCCGAATTTTCCCGAAGCGCTTCACTGAGCTGGTCGATCAGTTGAGTCCACTCCGGCGAGTCTTCGAGCTTTTTTTCACGAATGAACTGTGCTTGTGATTCATCCCAAAAATCAGCATCTGCCAAAAGCACGTCATTGGGCAATGGTCGGTGCTGGTTGAGGAAAGCTGCGATGGCATCAGGCGAATTGGGAAGACCCAATTGAGCAAACAAATCGTGAAAGCGAAAGAAATTATCGGACATAGATATCAATTGTTAGTAAGGACAAAAACATCTCGAGGCCAGGATTGTTCGTGAGCTTGCTCGCCTTCATTCCCACAGCTTTGTTAGGTAACATAGAAGTTGCCGCGAGAGAAATACCCATTGACTACTCGATTTGCACCTTGATCATTTCGCCATCCACCATAACGTCATAGAGTGGGCAGTCATGAGTCCTGATCGGTGCAGAGAGGCGTCCAGCCTTTTGCAAATACGGCAGCATTTCCGCAGGGGCTTTATCGATTGCAGGGGGAGGAAGAACAACAGCATCCGAAACCTTCTTACCCGTCGTTACGTCAAATCGTGCAGAGTGGAATGCGCAGGTCACAACCTGACCAACCAGCGCGCCTTCGGCCAGTGACGCATTCATATGCCCACATCGGTTGCCCATCGCATGGATGGAACCGTCAACATGGGTCAGCAAAATCTCCACACCTCCAACGTTGATGGCGCGCATAGAGCCCTCTGGAAGTTCGGTGAGCTTGATGGCTTCGATCCACTGAGTCATGACGGTCTCCTTGATGTCGATGGTGGCAATAGCTTCCGCGCTTCAGCACAAAATGACAAGGCATCTAGTAAGCCACAGCACCTGCAACTATATATTTGGCATAGTTCATCTGGCTTCATGAAAAGCCATCGAACGCAGCATCACGCGACAGGCCGTAGGCTGCGATGAAAAACTCGTATGCGGTTCCATTTTCTGTATCTGTTGCAACCTCGATACCGACGGTATTCAGCACACCTTCTAGAACCTGCGCTGCCCTCAACGGCTTAGCGTCAATCTGCTGAGCCAGCACATAACTTCCATCGGCAGTGCGCAAGATCACATCGCCCAGCGAGTTCACAAACTCAATAGTGTTCTGCATAGCGCTCTGTTGATTAATCATGCCGAATCGCCCCGCTCGACAGCATTGTCAAAGCGAGGCGTCAAACAGCTTTACTTGGCGCTCGTCAGCGTGTTGTAGCTGGTGATCAAGTTGCGGTAGTCAGGGATGTGATTGGAGAACAGAGTCCCCAAACCTTCAATGTCGTTGCGCCAGTCGCGGTGCAGCTCGCAGGCCGCGCCGAACCAGGTCATGAGCTGGGCTCCAGCCTGCTCCATGCGGCTCCAGGCAGCCTGCTGGGTCATGCTGTTGAAGGTGCCCGAGGCATCGGCGATCACGAATACCTCGAAGCCTTCGGCCAGGGCAGACAGCACTGGGAAGGCCACGCAGACCTCAGTCACCACGCCGGCCACGATGAGCTGCTTCTTGCCCGTGGCCTTGACGGCCTTGACGAAGTCCTCGTTGTCCCAGGCATTGATCTGGCCGGGACGGGCAATATATGGAGCATCAGGAAACATCTCCTTCAGTTCAGGCACCAGAGGCCCGTTGGGGCCGTTCTCGAAACTGGTGGTCAGAATTGTGGGCAGCTTGAAGTATTTGGCCATATCGGCCAGGGTCAGCACGTTGTTCTTGAACTTATCGGGGTCGATATCGCGTACCAGGGACAGCAGACCGGTCTGGTGGTCGACCATCAGCACGGCAGCGTTGTTCTTGTCGAGGCGGACATAAGGTTTGTTGCTCATGGAAATCTCCTAGGAGAGCATGGATGCCCAGGCGGGCGGGGAAGCCTGGCCCTTTCGAGGTCAGGATGAAACCGATGGTTGAAACGCAGGGGAAGCGGCTCAGTTTTTAGTCAAAGACTGACGTCGCTGGTGAGCCAGGATGGCCGCCACCGCCAGCCCGCCTATGACGCTCATGTGGTCCTGCACTAGAGCTTTTTCGAGAAAGCCTTCCATGCCATTCATCTCCCAGAAGCGGTGGGCAATGGGAATCGTGGCCAAAGTGAAGCCCGCCAACGCTGCGGCGCCCAGCCATGCCCAGCGGCTGCAGGTAATGATCGCCAGCGAGGCCACAAGCTGCACTGCAATGGTGACTATTGCAAACAGCGCGGCGGGCTGAAGACCGAAGTGCTCCATCTCACCGATGGCAGCTTGAAAGTCAAAAACTTTGTTCAAGCCACTCAACCAAAAGATGTAGGTCAGCAAGGCAGTGGCCAGCAGGTAGAAAAACCGGGAACGCAGCACGCCGTCAATCAAGGCATTCATGGCAAGCTCCAAACTGATAACGGTTTTATTTAATCTTGCGCCACGGTGTTGCGCACATGACGTGTGGATTTGTTACCTGGCTTACCGGCCGCTTTTTGGCTCAGCATCAGGCCCCCCATGACCAGTACGGCTCCAGCTACTTGCAAGCCCGTGGGCTGAACCCCTTTGACCAGAGCGTCAAGCACGAAGGCTGTGACCGGCACCAACAGCATGAAAGGAGCAACCGCCACCGCACCAGCGCGCTCAATGGCTCCGAACCACAAAGCAAACGGAACGGCAGTCAGCGCCACAGCCAGTAGGCCCAAGCCCAAAACATTGGCCGCATTTAGTTGCGCTGGCACATCTTGAGCGATGGCGGCAACAAGAGACAACTCCACACCGGCAATCAACAACTGCCATCCTGTAAAGCCAAGCAAAGGCATGGGCGGCTGCCCCCACTTGTTCAGCAGCACCCCACCAGCAGCGATGGAAAGCATGCTTCCAATGGCGGCCGCAATACCCAGCGAATCAAGCTGCGCATTACTTGATAGAACGACCAGTGAAACCCCCAAAGCACCCAGCAAAACTGAACCAATCTTGGTGGCTGTAGGACGTGCGCCGAGAACGCCCCAGGCAATGAAAATCACCGCCAATGGCGTCAGGGCCTGGAAGATTGCAGCGACACCGCCAGGCAAGCGGGTTGCAGCCACAAAGAACAAGCCGAAGAAAAGCCCTGCGTTCAACGTTCCCAGCACCGCCAGTCGTCCCCACCAGACACGCGGGGGCACGCAGCGAACAATGGCCAGCAAGACCAGCGCTCCTCCCAAAGCACGAAATGCAGCGAGGAACAGGGGATGCGGAGGCAGCCACGTGGTGGTCAGCACATAGGTGAATCCCCAGAGAATGGCTGCGGCTGCAGCTGAAAGTTTGGCGTTCATTTTTTATCCCAGATAAAGGCGCGGCTCTCCCACGCCTCGAAGTTGAAGACGAAAGACGGCTGACAAGGATTGAGAAAGAGGTAGCAATAACATCAGCCATTGGCTGATTTCATGCACCGTGCGATCTAGGAGGCAGACGTATGGATCTGGCCAAATCTGCCGCTGTTGAGGTCTGTGACGGCCATGCGAATTTCGTCCTCGCTATTCATCACAAACGGGCCATATCCAACAATGGGCTCCGCGATCGGTATCCCGCTGAGCACAAGCAACGAGCTGTCGTTGTTCGCCTCCAGCAACACCTGCGTACCGTCCACACTCAGATGTGCCACTTGGTCGGTACGAACAGCATCCCGGCCGTTGATCAGCACCGAGCCATGCAGCATCACCACAGCCAGTGTGTGCCCTTCCGGCATATGCAGCATTGCGGACTTGCCAGCTGTCATCCGTACATCCCAGACGTTGATGGGTGTATAGGTGTGTGCCGGACCTATATGTCCTTGATGGTTTCCGGCAATGACTCGCACTTGCCCGGCGTTGCTGGGAAGCGGGACATCGGGAATTTCTGCATTAGTGATCGACTGATAACCAGGCTCGGCCATCTTGGCGCTGGACGGCAGATTGACCCACAACTGAACCATGTGGAAGGGGCCGCCACGCGTTGCATAGGCAGATGAATGAAATTCCTCATGCAGGATGCCGCTAGCAGCGGTCATCCACTGCACGTCGCCGGGGCCTATGACGCCACCCGCCCCCGTGGAATCACGATGCTCGACCTCACCGTCGTAGACGATTGTTACTGTCTCAAATCCACGATGCGGATGTTGACCCACGCCTCTACGCTTGGTGGAGGGAGCAAAGTTGTATGGACCAGCATGGTCCAGCAGCAGAAAAGGACTTAGTTGAGTTCCGTGCTGGCTGTAGTGAAACAGAGAGCGCACGGGGAACCCATCGCCTACCCAGTGCTGCTGAGGTGCGCTGTAAATTCCTTGAATGGTCTTTTGCATTTACTTCTCCTGAAGTGCGCAAGAACGTAGGACTTGCGAACGGGTTAGAAGTAACTGTAGAGACGCACACGAGCGCTGAATAGACTGGAATTCTTGCCACCAGCGTTCATTAATTAGAACGATAGTGCATTGCCCACTCCCAGCTGGGCCTAGACGTCATGCCTGCTTGATTTGAGCCTGCAAAGCGGTGAACTCCACCCCAAGAAAGTCGAGCAGCAACCTTACCGAAGGCAGCAGCCCACGGCGAGACGGGAACACGGCGTGAACGATGCCCGCACGAGGCTTCCAGCCGGGCATGACATCGACCAAGCACCCCTTACGCAAATCATCCAGAATCATCATGGCCGGCAACTGCACTACGCCAACCCCATGCAATGCCGCTTGCAGCAAGGCGATACGGTCTTCGCAGACCATACGTGGCTGGTAATGCACCTCTGCCGTTGCGCCCTGCGGCCCCTGCAACTGCCAGCTTTCACTACGTTGCAGCCGACCGTCGCCCAAACTTGGCCACTGCGAAAGATCTGCCAGTTGCGGCATCCCGCCCATTGCGCTCACAAGCTTGGGGCTAGCCACCAAAAACTGCGTGCTCTCACCTAAAGTCTTCATTACCAACTCACTGTCTTCGAGCGGCGGAAAACGTACACGCAGAGCCAGGTCCAGCCCCTCACGAATCACATCTACCCGACGGTTTGTGCTATCCACCTGAAGTTGAATACGTGGATGCTGCACCATGAAGCGTGCCAACATGTCACCAACTTGGTAGTCCAGCAGCGCCAGTGGGCAGCTTAGACGCACGATGCCTTGAGGATCCTCGTGGGTTCGATCAATGACTTCCTGCGCAGACTCTGCCTCCACGAGCATGGCCTGACAGCGCTGGTAATACTCTTGGCCAATATCTGTCACAGCAAAGCGCCTACTTGAACGCTGCAGCAACCGTACATCCAAGGACTCCTCGAGCAGGGCAATACGGCGGCTGAGTTTGGACTTGGGCATGCCCAGAGCTCGGCCAGCCGGTGCAAAGCCACCATGGTCCACTACCTGGACGAAGTAGTACAAATCATTGAGGTCGCGCATGGGTGGTAACGAATCAAAGAACCACGGCAAATCTGCCGCACATGATGATTCCGCATTGTGGCGCATCATCCAATCCAGCAAATAGCATGAACCCACCTTGCAGTTCTGTGAAACGGTCTGTGGTCGGGAACACGTCCTCCCTTCATCAGCACCGCCATCTCGGCCAAGACCTGCATGTGCCAGTCCTTATCGTTCGCTGTTGTACGCTGGTACGGGTGATGAGACTGCTGAATTGCCGTGCACGCATGTTCAAGCCAACAACGCAATGCATTTGCAAAATGAAGCCAGTCTCCACATAGAAGCGCTCTCATCGCTCTTTAGAAAAAATGCTCGCTTACGCTAAGGCGGACTTCCAATTGATTGTTGCAACAACGCCTTCATCAAAGAGGCCAACGAAGCCTACTCACTAGCAACCGAACGGCCATACAAAACGAAGAAGGCCGAGAAGCTCACGACACTCGAATGAGTGCGTGGTGTAACCGTACTTGTCTGCTCGCATCCAGCGGTTAAATCCTGCCGTCAGAAGTCGTGCGCAACTACTATCGATGCGCAGTAAGCCAGAAAACCGCGTTGGTCGACCGGCTCAAGTCATGAAATTTCCCAGAACTTCGGGGGCAGTTCAAAAGTGCCGAAAAGTATGCAACAAGACCTCAACGATCTCATGTACTTCGCTCATGTGGTCGACCACGGAGGCTTTGCTCCAGCCTCACGAGCGCTGGGCGAGCCTAAGTCCAAGCTTAGTAGACGTATTGCATCGTTGGAGGCGCGTCTTGGCGTCAGGCTACTTCATCGCTCCACCCGACATTTCTCCGTGACGGATATCGGTGCGAGTTATTACCGTCACTGTAAAGCAATGCTGCTGAACGCCAAGGCAGCTCAGGAAGAAGTGGAACAGGTCTTTAGTGAGCCATGTGGAGTCATTCGCGTCTGCTGTCCAATCGCTCTGCTTCACTCGCGAGTCACAAGCATTGTGGTTGAGTTCATGTCATTGAACCCGAAGGTTGAAGTTCATTTGAAAGGCATCAATCGGCCTGTCGATCTCGTCGCAGAAGGCTATGACATAGCAATCCGGGCGCGTACGCCTCCATTAGAGGACAGTAGCCTAGCAATGCGAAAGCTCGCACAACGCGATTGGTGCCTCGTAGCGAGCCCAAGTTTCTGCCAACACTTCCCCATACCGACTGTTCCAGCCGACCTCGCTGACCTGCCTAGCCTGAGTGATGAGCGTGATCATAAATGGCACCTTATTGGACCAGGTGGAGTTGTTGCGTCAATCGCCCATAGACCACGCTTCGTCACAGATGATATGTATTCACTTCGAGCAGCTGCAATTGCCGGCATGGGGGTTGTTCACCTACCTTCAATGATTCTTGAGGGAGAACTGGAGCGTGGAGAGTTAGTACGGCTTTTACCCGAATGGAGCTCCAAGGGAGCTCTCATTCATGCTGTTTTTCCAACCAGGCGAGGTCTACAGCCCGCGGTGCGTAAGTTTCTTGATTTCTTAGCCGAACGGTTTGACATGGATGCAGCAGCTCTGCGTCAGTGTTCCTGAAATAGAACGCTCCTACGTCAAATCAAGGACTACCGCCTGTTATTTGTGCGGGCTAAAGTGCTTCGGCAACCAGTCGCCAAGCGTGACCAGTACGGCTGAGCCGACAGGATGCAGTCACTTCTTCAGGAGCCTCCATCATGAACAGTCAAGTAGCTATCCCTGCAAATTTCAACGGTGCAAAGCCAGTCATTGATCCTGGTAACGTTGCAATGTTGTTGATTGATCACCAAAGCGGCCTGTTCCAGACGGTACACGACATGCCCTTTACCACGCTGCGCCGCCTTGCGGCTACGCTGGCCAAAATCGCGACTCTATCCAAAATCCCAGTAATCACTACTGCTTCTGTACCGCAAGGCCCAAATGGTCCGCTGATCCCCGAGATTCATGAGAACGCTCCACACGCCAGATATGTCGCCCGCAAGGGAGAAATAAATGCTTGGGACAATCCAGATTTCGTACAGGCCGTAAAAGAAACCGGCAAGAGGCAACTGATCATTGCAGGCACCATTACCAGTGTTTGCATGGCTTTTCCATCGATCGCTGCCGTGGCTGATGGATACCAGGTTTTCGCAGTGGTCGACGCCTCCGGGACCTACTCTAAGATGGCAGAAGAAATCACTCTGGCTCGCATGATGCAGGCTGGTGTGGTGCCCATTGACACCGCAGCCGTAGCCTCCGAACTGCAGAAGACATGGAACCGTGATGATGCCGCCGAATGGGCCAAGGCTTACACGGGCATCTTCCCCAACTATCAGCTGCTGATCGAGAGCTATGCCAAAGCGCAAGAGGTTGTTCAAAAGAACGAGCAACTCGACTCGCAGCGCAAGTAACTCGACAACCAAGTACCGCTACCGTGCAAAACGTCCAAGGTGTACCAGACCTTGTAAAGGTGTGCGCGGTGCATGGTAGCGGCACAGCAAAGATTTTTTCGATAGATCAGTCCTTCGCCGATGGGTGTGATTTGTATGACTTCGTTCATGAAGCTCAGATCACCATCGACGGAATCAGAGTTCCGAAAGCCCAATCCAACCTCTTAACCGGACTCCATGGTGCTGGATCGATCACGCCCCCTTGAAACCTAATTGACCTAGCGCCTAGCGGCCATGCTGTGCAACATGGTTCGTGCTGCTCACAAAGCTGGTCGTAACACCCTGTCTCAGAACAACTCAGCCTGGCTGCTGCGGGTGCCTCTGCCTCGTCCAAACCTTTGAAAGCGCCGCTTTGTCAGGACGATTTCCTCCAATATGAAAAACGTCATCAACCATTCTGTTCCGCGCCGTCTTGCACTACAGGCGATTTTGGCAGCATGCGGCTTTTGCAGTACCCTGGTGCACTCACAACCCAGACCCGAGACGATCAAGGCATCATCCACTAGTCCTGCGGCCGACCTCATCATTCGCAACGCTCAGGTCTTGACCATGGATCCAGCGCAGCCACGTGCTACCTCGATCGCGGTAAGAGGAGAGTATTTGAGCGCAATCGGCTCCGACGCCGATGTTCAGCCGTATATTGGCCCAAACACTCGCATTCTTGATGTGAAAGGGCGAGTTGTGATTCCTGGTCTGATCGATGCTCACCTGCATGGAATTCGTGGTGGTCAGAGCTACCTGTTCGAAACATACTGGTACGACGCCTCGAGCTTACAAGAGGGCCTGCAGCGCTTACAGCAAGCCGCAAAAAAACGAACTGCAGATCAATGGGTCGCTGTAGTCGGTTCGTGGATACCCGAGCAGTTTGTCGAAAAGCGTGCGCCCACGGTATCCGATCTCAGTCGTTCGATCCCCGATCATCCGGCGTATGTGCAGTCACTTTACGACTATGCCCTGGTGAACCGCCGCGGCATCGAAGTGCTGGCACTCGATTCAACTCAGCCAATTGTTCCGGCAGGAGTCATTGTGGAGCGTGACCGAGCAGGCAAAGCGACAGGTAAGCTGCTAGGCGGCATCGGTCCATTCAATATGCTCTTTGCCCAAATCAGCCAGGGGCTGGATCGGCAAGCGAACCTTCGAGCCTTCTTTCATGACCTAAACGTACACGGAGTGACGGGATTTATCGACCCTTCAGCGGGAGGTCCGTCCGCATTCGAGCCCTTGTTCGCACTGCATCAAAACAAGGAACTGAGTGTTCGTGTGGGCTACCGCCTGTTTGCTCCGCCGGGTGGTAACGAAACGGCATGGGTACAGACGCGTATGGAGTTTCGCCCTCCGGTTCAAGACGATGGCTATTTGGCCTTTCTGGGTCTGGGAGAAAACCTAGTCTCAGCAATGAACGATGCCGTGCGGATGGAGCCAGGTTTTACCTCTGCGCAGGGCGATCAGCAAGAGATGCGCAAAGTACTGAGTTTTGCAGCCCAACGACGTATCCCATTGGAGTTGCATGCCTACACGGATGACAGTGCGCGATCTATTCTCGACGCGATCGAAGACGTCGCGCGCGTGCATCCGATCAAGGACTTGCGATGGTCACTCGCGCATCTGAACACGGGCTCTGTCCAAACACTGCGACGCATGCATGCCCTGGGGCTATCCTATAGCGTGCAGATGGGCCCATATTTCGAAGCACCAGCCATTCTTGCAGCGAATGGGCGTGAGATCGCTGAGCGAACACCACCGACCAAGATTGCCATGGATATGGGGATGATGGTCGCAGGGGGAACTGATGCCACACGCATTGGAGTGGCAGGCGTCTGGCAAGCCATTGAGTACCAAGTCACGGGACGCTCGCTGGGGGGCGCCGTGCAGCGCCGCACTGATCTGCTGTTGACACCTGAGCAGGCTCTGACCCTATATACAACCAATGCGGCATGGCTGGCATTCGCAGAGCACACACGCGGCAGCCTGACGGCTGGCAAGCTCGCCGACCTCGCTGTACTCAATCAGGATCCCTTGCATGTTCCTGCAAGCCAATTACATTGCACGCAGGCACTGCTGACTTTACTCGGAGGACGTGTTGTGCATGGGCAAGGCTGGCTGGATAGCCAGTCGCAGCTTGCAGTGAGATCACCCGGCAGGAGATAGCTTCATAAAAGAGATGCATTCGGCCAATGGCCGTTTTGCACCTCTTGGCGAACCACATCGTGAAAGATGCGAATGAGTTCCTCGGTCGCTTTAGAGGGCGGCCTGTCGGCAACTCTGGCAAGAATACGGCGAAGTCGTAGTCCCTCAATGGGGACTGCAGCCAGTACACCCAGTTCTAGCTCCTGTTTTACAGCCGCAGCAAAGTGCACCGTTAGCCCGACCTTCTCCAAGATCAAGCGCTTCGCCACCTCCATCGTGTTGACTTCAACTACCTGGTTCAGAGTCACACCTGCGTGTGCAGCGCCAGCCTCCAGCTCCAGACGTACACCAGACTTAGCTAGTCCCGTCATCACCAAAGGCACTCCTTCAAGTTTTTGGATGGAGATTTTTCGTGACCTTAAGACAGGGTCATCGCTACGTCCGATGAGACAGATCCCTTCGTTTAGCAAGGGGAAGCTGACCAGGTTTGAGAGCTGCACTGGGCCGTTGAGTACAGCGATATCCAAGGCACCTTGCAGCAGCATGGAGTGCAGTGCTGGTGAGAATCCTTCTTCGACTCTCAACCGGACACCTGGCAGATTCTGATGTACGGCCTTCGTCAAAGGAACCGCAAGCAATTGGGCCAGGCCGGGCGACATACCTATAACCACTGGCCCTCGCGCATCGCGTTGAAGTGCTGTCATGTCTTGCTTCATCTGCTCAGCGTAGCGAAGCAGAAATGACGCTCGCTCCAGCAAGAACAGGGCTTCTGCAGTTGGAGTTGCCCCTCGCGCGTGCCGCTCAAAGAGCTGCACGCCCAGTTCGTCCTCCAGAAGCTGAATCTGGCGGCTTAGCGCGGGTTGCGCTACATGCAAAACACTGGCCGCACGTCCGTAATGCTGCTGAGTAGCCAGAACCACGAAGTATCGAAGTTGTCGCAAGTCCATCATGCCCCTTGAAATCCTTGCTCAAAGTATGCAATCAATTCTTGATGCCGAAATGTTATTGAGTCAGTCGATAAATGGTCTTGGACTGCATTGAGTCAAATTCCTAAAGTCCTACCTACAGAGAGAAATTCATAGGCTTTCTGTTCATTCAATCATCAATCGCATTAAGGAATCGAAATGGATATCAACCCTCAAGAAATGGAAGCAACCCGCATTGCCCGCTGGGGCAAGGTAGAGCCTTACCGAGAAACCTTCATCGAAAGCCGTTTGCCCGGCATGAAGAAGAACATCTACAAGATCATGAATCGTGGCGTGCTGGAGAACAAAGGCGTTCAACCTGCGATTCCCGGCAATCACCGCTTTGGCGTGACATTCATTGAGATCCCCGTCGGACAGGGTGCAAGCCTGCATGCACACAAGACGGAGGAAGTGTTTTGTCCTCTCAATGGTCAGATGGAAGTGATCTGGGGCGAGAAGGGGCAGTACTCGGTGATGCTCAACCAATGGGACGTGATCTCCTGCCCAATTGGCACCATGCGAGGTTTTCGCAACCCTAACGACCATGCCCTCGTGGTGTATTCGGTAGTGGGAGGGACTGACGAAGAATGCGGCCGTATCGCATGGCACCCCGACGTCGTCAAAGCAGCTGAAGCCACGGGTCTGGTTTACGGCCAAGACGGCTATATCGCCGAAACTCCCGCGCCAGCAGCCGCGCAAAAGTGATGCGTGTCCAGCAGACCTGCTTTCAGCCGCACGCAACGCCTACTGAGGACATAGTCATGACACATGGCAATCATTCAGATGCATGGAGCCGGCGCCGGATGCTGCAAATGGCAGTGTCCTGGGCCGGAACCACAGCCATGGTGCCGGTATTGGCGCGACCGTCCGCAGCACACGCAGCGGACACTTGGTCGCCCAAGGTACCTGTGCGTATCGTCGTTCCGTTTGCTGCTGGCGGTACCTCTGACATCGTGGCACGTCTGCTGGCAACACACTTGGCGCATGTGCTTGGTCAGGCAGTCATCGTCGAAAATCGGGCAGGCGCAGGCGGCAATATTGGGATTTCCGGTGTTGCACGAGCCACGCCAGACGGTCAAACCCTGCTACTGGCATCGTCATCATTCGTCACGAATCCTGCGCTCTATCCTGACAAGCGGCCATACGACCCTGTCAGGCAATTCACCCCTATCTCGTTGGTCGTCACTTCGCCAGATGTCATTGTCGTTTCGGCCAAGAGCCCCCTTACCAAGCTCTCTGACCTTCTATCTCTAGCAAAAGCCAAGGATGGCGCCCTGAACTATGCAACGCCCGGCAAAGGCAACAGTGTTCATCTGGGCGGAGAGCTGCTATGGCAACGAGCCAAGGTCAATCTACTGCATGTGCCGTACTCCGGCTCTGCTCCTGCCGTCCAGGCGGTTTTGAGCGGGCAGGTGGACTGCGCACTTGTGGCACTCCCGGTTGCCAGCCCGCAGATTGAAGGTGGCTTGCTGCGTGCATTGACGGTGGGCAGTCTCCAGCGATGGCCTGACCTACCTCAGGTGCCGACCATTGCAGAGAGTGGCTTTCCGGGGTATCGCTCCGAGACCATGCAAGCGCTGTTTGCTCCAGCGGGCACACCGTCAGCGGCCATAGAGCGCATCAATGCCGAGGTGCGTCGAATCCTCAAGATTCCGGACGTTGCAGAGCGCTTGCGTGATATGGGCTTCACCGCAGTGGGAAGTCTTTCGTCCGAGCTCGCCACCAGAGTCGCTGAAGAAGTCCCTCGCTGGGCCAAAGTTGCAGCTACAGGCCATATCCGGGCTGACTGACCTTCAAGCAGCCTCTCCAAAAAATCCAAGGAAACATATGTCGATCACCGCAGTAGAACGTCCAAGAGCAGACAAGCAAGTACAGCAGGCAATTCCCGCTAATCCTCAAGCTCTGTTGCAAGCTGTGTTGCAGGCCAATCAAGGCACGAAAGACCCACGTACACGTGAGGTTCTCGATGCCCTGATCCGGCACATCCATGCCTTTGCCTCCGAGGTAAAGCTGACTTATGACGAGCTGCACAAGGGGCTCGATTTCATGGTGAGAGTGGGACAGGCCACAGGACCTGAGAAGCACGAAGGGATTTTGCTGGCTGACATCCTTGGCCTCGCGACCCACGTCCTTTTGCTGGATGCCAAGGCCATTCTTGCCGCGGGAGGTACAGAGCCCGCATTGATCGGACCATTCTGGCGAGCCAATCAACCTCTGATGTCCAACGGTGTTCGCATTGCCTCTGAAGACACCGTCGGCTCCCCTTTGTTCGTGCAGGGCAAAGTTGTCTCCACCGATGGCAAGCCTATCGTCGGAGCACGGATCGAGACTTGGCAAGCAGCCCCTGGAGGGCTGTATGAAAACCAGGATCCAGAGCAGGAAGACATGAACCTGCGAGCCGTGTTCGAGACTGATGCTAATGGACGGTTCTGGTTCGAGAGTGTGCGGCCATCAGGATATGGCGTCCCCATTGATGGTCCCTGCGGGGAGCTGCTGGCACTGCAAGGTCGCAATCACATGCGCCCTGCACACCTGCACTTCATCGCCATCGCGCCAGGGCACAAGGTCCTCACAACCCAAATCTTTGACTCTCGTGACCCCTTTGCATTCAGCGATGCTGCATTCGGCGCTGTGGGCTCTTTGCTGCGCGACTTCCAGCCGGATAGCCAAGGACATTTCCATCTGGATGTAGAGCTGTGTCTGGAGCCAGGTGAGACACGCCTTCCAACCCCTCCTCTACCGTAATAGTCAGGCTCACTACAGCTTCTGATAGGCCCATAGCGCCTTCGCCAGGAAAAAGCAGCGTGCAACTGCACACCTAGATCAAACCGTCTTGGCATATGAGACGGGGGCTGAACACGTCCTCTAAAAAGTCTTTCGGCCCCTTTCTGCAAATCGTCCACAGAGCCAGAAGGCACCAAAGAAGTGCCTCAAGAAAACAGTAAGACAACACCCTAAGGAGACAAACGATGAACATCGATCGCAGACAACTATTTCAGTGGGCTGCAGCCGCTTGCGGTGCGGCCGCAATACCCTCTCGAGCCTTTTCACAACCGCTTCATTACCCAAGTGGTCCTGTCAGGGTGGTGGTTCCTTTCACGGCGGGGTCCACTACCGACGTGATTAGTCGCATTGTTGGAGAACGGCTGGACAAATACCTTGGACAACCATTTGTAGTTGACAACCGACCTGGTGCAGGTGGAACGCTCGGCGCGACCCAGGTAGCCACTGCTGCAGGAGACGGCCAAACTTTGCTGATTCACTCAGCAGGACATGTTGCCAATGCATCGCTGTACCCCATGCTGAAATACGACACATTGAGGGACTTTGCACCGGTCGCAATGCTGGCGTCGATGCCCAATGTATTTGTCGTCTCCCCACAAAAGGGCTTTGCATCGTTGCAAGACCTCATCGCTAAAGTCAAGAAATCTCCAGGCAAGTACAGCTATGGATCATCTGGCAGTGGAAGTGGTGCGCATATTGCAGGCGAGAAATTTCGCATGGCCGCTGGTCTGGACGTGCTGCATGTGCCCTATCGCGGAACCCCAGAAAGCGTGAATGACGTCATCGGCGGGCGCCTTGATTGGTTTCTGCTGCCGCTTGCGCTGGCCGTACCACTGGTCAAGGCCGGCAAGCTCAATGCCCTCTCCATTGGAGCCTCCAAACGCTCAGCCTTGCTACCCGATGTGCCTACCACAACGGAATGCGGCATCCGCGATGCGGATCAACTGTTTTGGGTCGGCATGTTCGCACCGGCGAAAACGCCTCAGGAAGTCATTACCCGACTGAACACTGAGGCAGTCAAGGCTCTGAAATCCCCTGAAACTCTCTCTCGCTTTGAAAAGCTTGGAGTGGATGCATCACCTATGCCTCAGCCAGAGTTCGCGAGGTTTGTCAAAGACGAATACGTCGCCACAGCCGCCCTCATAAAACAAGCAGGTATTCGCTTGGACTCCTAACCTGCCGCTCGCCCCGCTGGTTGTATCCCCGTATCACCTCTCCCTGTTCTGCGATGCTGAACAGGGAGTCCAAATTCAAGAGCTTTTCGCATGAGAAACACCATATTTGCAGTGCTTGGTTTGACTTCGGCTTTTGTGACCCACGCACAATCCAACGTCACAGTCTTTGGCAGTCTTGACCTTAATGTCACTTACGCAAAAGCTGGTAGCAGACATGTTACTGGTATGGATCAAGGCGGCTATATGCTCCCCAGCCGCATTGGCTTTCGCGGCACGGAAGATCTAGGAGGAGGACTCTCCGCAGGATTCTGGTTAGAAGCCGCAGTTCTGCCAGATACAGGGACGACACAAAGTGCTTTTTTTGGTCGTCGCTCCACAGTAAGCCTGACCAGCCAGCAGTTTGGCGAGATTCGTCTTGGCCGTGATTACACCCCAGCCTTCTGGAACATCTCTCAGTTTTCACCTTTTGGCACCGTAGGGGTAGGCGGCAGCAGCAACCTCATTGATGGCTGGCCACTGGGATCAAATGGCGCTAAGACTTTGTCACGCGCGAGCAATTCAATCGGCTACTTTCTGCCCAAAATGCAACTCGGGATATACGGTCAGCTCTCGTATGCAGCAGGTGAGAACGTGGATGGTGCCAAGTACCTTGGCGGCCGCATTGGCTATGCAAGCGGACCGCTCAACATTGCGGCAGCATATGGACAGACCAAAATGACTGCGGGCGACTATAAGACTGTCACCCTTGGCGGGACCTACGATTTCGGCGTTGTCAAGGCCTATGCGAACTATTTCCAGCAAAAGCTCAACAGCTACAAACAGACCAACGTGCTGATCGGTGCTGCTCTGCCTGTCAGCAGTGTAGGCACTGTCAAAGCATCCGTAGCCCAGTCCAAGGTATCGGGGACCGATGACAAGGCGAATCAGATCGCCGTGGGCTATACCCACCAACTGAGCAAACGCACTACTCTCTACACGGCCTACTCCCACATCAGCAACAAAGGCAACTCGGCCTATGTAACCGCCGATGTCTCCCCTGAAGGAGCTTCTGGGCAGAACTCGCAAGGCGTTCAGTTCGGCATCAATCACGCATTTTGAGAGTCCTCGTCACTGAGGGCCAATGCAAAAAAGCGTGAGCGCACCTAATAAGCGAGCAAGTGGGCTCACGCCCGTATATCTTTCTATATCGGAGTCTTTAACGATGAAAGCCGCGATAGTTCATTCTTTTGACAGCCCACCACGCTATGGCAGCATTGAGGCTCCTGTGGCAATCGAAGGAGAAGTGTTGGTACAAGTTCGCGCTGCAGCGCTGAGCCAGTTAGTGCGTGCTCAAGCAAACGGCTCGCATTACAGCAGCGGCAAGAATTTGCCCGTGGTACCAGGCGCCGACGGCATAGCGACTTTGGCAGATGGCAGACGGGTGTATTTTGCATTTCCACGTGCTCCCATTGGAGCAATGGCAGAGATAGTTGCTGTGAAAACCGATTGTTGCGTAATCGTTCCTGACTCCCTTGACGATGTCACTGCAGCGGCGATTGCGCTTCCTGGTATGTCATCGTGGGCGGCCCTCCAGGAGCGTGCACGCTTTCGAGCAGGCGAGCGCGTGCTAATTAATGGCGCGGCTGGTACGTCTGGCCGTTTGGCCATTCAAGTGGCAAAGTTCTTGGGAGCTTCGCGAGTGGTTGCTACCGCGCGCAATCCTGCCATGGAAACGGAGCTACATGCATTAGGGGCCGATAGCTTCATTAGCCTGGATCAACCGGCAGACAAACTCACTGCCGCATTGCGCGATGAGTTCGAAAGGAACGGCATCGATATTGTGCTCGACTATTTGTGGGGCTCTCCAGCTGCCTGCATCATCAATGCAGTTGGCACTCATGGTCATCGCGAAGCTTCTCCGCGCGTGCGCTTCGTCAACATCGGCATGCTAGCTGGGACAAGTATTCCACTGAATCCTGGCACGCTTCGTAGCTCTGGCTTGGAATTATTGGGCAGTGGATTAGGTAGTGTTTCGCCCCAGAAAATCGTCCAGGTAGTTGGAAAACTGATGCATGCGATAGAACCCGCCGGATTGCAGGTTGATGCAGAGGCGGTTGCACTGACTAACGTAGAAACCACATGGCAAAGGCCATCTTCAGAGCGAATAGTATTCACTATATAGGCGCCAATAAGTTTAACTACCGGGGCAACCTAGGAAAAGTTGGCCGATTGGCTTCAGGGAAGCCCTCGTATCGATAAGCTAATCCAGAACTCTCACTAGGTGCTAACCGCTCAAAGCTCGCTCTGGCCGAATTCCACAGCTTCATGGGTCGAGCCATCAATCACGGTAAGGCTTCTGATGCATCATCCCTCAGTAGTGCGCCCAAATACAAAGTTAATGGACCATACCTGATAGACAGTGATTGGTCTGTCCAAGCTGCAGCGATGTGCCACTGGGATATTCGTGCGCTTGCGTTTTCTCAGTTGCAGTCTCGCCCGCATCATGAGGATGCTCTACACGTTTATGGTTGACGGCTTCACCGCAGAACCCAGCATCACCCACGATTGTCCGGTTCTGCTATCTGGAGCGAAAGTACAACTTTGTGCCTAAAAATGCCTGCTTGAGTACCGTTTCCCGCTAACGGCTTCATACCGACAAAACAAAAATGCCCGCTTCTCAGCGGGCATTTTTTGCTGCAGACTCTGGTTTCGTCTGCACGTTTGGTAGGCGCGATTGGACTCGAACCAACGACCCCCACCATGTCAAGGTGGTGCTCTAACCAGCTGAGCTACGCGCCTGTTGTTCTGTTCGATGAAGCAATTGTAGCACGGGTTTTTCACTCATTTTTTGAGAGCTAACATTTTCTTGTCATCGAGCACTGTCAGGCGCAATTGGGACTTACATCAGCGCCTTCTGGCCGAGCGAACGCCGGACACACTGGCGACGATGCCTAGCACCTTGTTGAGGCGACCCGAATCTGCCACCTCCACCGTGAACGTCATCCACGCCGTCCCCTTGACGGACTGGGTCTGCACCCCGATGACATTGGTCTTCTCGCGTGCAAACACGTCCGAGATATCGCGCAGCAAGCCTTGACGGTCGGCCGCCTCCACCGCAACGTCCACAGGGTAAACCGGTCCACCCTTGTCCACATGCTTGGGAGTGCCCCAGTCGACTTCGATGACACGCTCGGGGCTCTTGGCCATCATCTCGCGAAAATTGGAGCAATCGCAGCGGTGCACGCTCACACCCTTGCCACGAGTCACAAAGCCGCCGATCTCGTCCGGAGGAGCCGGCTTGCAGCATTTGGCGAGCTGGGTCATGAGCGAATCGACGCCCACCACCAGCACCCCGCCGCGCGAAGAGTCATGGCCGCGCGCCTTGCGCACCGGCGTGAATGCATCTTCCTCTGGCGTTTCTTCACTGGGACGCAGCACGACCTCGATATTGCGCAGTGAATACTCGTCCTTGCCCACGACCTCAAACAGTGCATCGGCAGACTTGAAGCCCAGTTGTGCAGCCAGCTCTTCGAGCTTGATCGCCGTCTTGCCCTCGCGCTGCAGCAGCTTTTCAACGGCCTCGCGCCCGCGCGAGACGGTTTCGTGCGTGGCCTGGGCATTGAACCAGGCGCGCACCTTGGCCTTGGCGCGGTTGCTGACCAGATAACCCAGCTCGGCATTGAGCCAGTCGCGGGAGGGGCGGTCTTCCTTGGCCGTGTTGATTTCTACCGTCTGGCCGCTTTCCAGAGCGGTGTTCAGCGGCACCATGGCTCCGTCCACACGCGCGCCGCGGCAACGATGGCCCAGGCTGGTATGCACCGAGTAGGCGAAGTCCACCGGCGTGGCCCCTTGCGGCAGCTCGATCACGGCCGCATCGGGAGTCAGCACATAGATGCGGTCTTCAAACAGACCACGCTGGGCCGAGCCCGTCAGGTCGCTACCCCAGGCCAGCAACTGGCGCAGCACGGCGATCTTGGCGTCATATTCGCTGGACGCAGACACGCCCGCATAGCCCTTGGTACCAGCTTCCTTGTAAGCCCAGTGCGCGGCCACGCCATGCTCGGCATGGTCGTGCATGGCCTGGGTGCGGATCTGGATCTCTATGGTGCGGCCGGTTTCATCGCGCACCACCGTGTGCAGCGACTGATAACCGTTGGGCTTGGGTTTGGCGATGTAGTCGTCGAACTCCTTTTCCAGCGGCGTGAACTGCTCATGCACCCAGGACAGGGCTGCATAGCAGTCCTTGACCGTAGGCACGATGACGCGCATGGCACGGATATCGAACAGCTGGTCAAAGCTCAGCGACTTGCCGCGCATCTTCTTGACGATGCTGTAGATATGCTTGGGACGCCCTTGAACGGAGGCGCTGATGCTGTGGGCGCGCAAATCGGCCTCGAGCCTCGCACGCATCTGCTCCATATAGGCTTCGCGCTCGACCCGCTTTTCGTCGAGCAGACGCGCAATCTGGCGGTAGGTATCGGGCTCCAGAAAACGGAAAGCCAGATCTTCGAGCTCCCATTTGATCTGCCAGATTCCCAGACGGTTGGCCAGTGGCGCAAAGACATAGAGCGCTTCGCGCGCGATGCTGGGTGAAACCGGGCTCTTCTCGGCCGCGTAGTAGCGCAGCGTCTGCAGGCGCGACGCCAGGCGCAGCAGCACCACGCGCAGATCGCGCGAAAAGCCCAGCAGCATCTTGCGCACGTTCTCGGTCTGGGTGGCCACGCCATCGACATGCTGGCTGCTCAGCTCGGCGTCTCGCGCCTGCTGCTGCACCCGGATGAGTTTGATGGTTTCGACCGCCAGGGTCGCAAAATTATCGCCAAACGCCTTGGCAATCACTTCCTGCGGCTTGTTCAGGTGCACGCTGGCGTGCACCAGATAAATGGCCGCCTGCATGGTTTCCGAGCCACCGATTTTCTTGAGGATGGCGGCAACGGCGTCGGCGTGGGTCAGGGTGTTTTCACCGGTCTCCATGACTTCGCCGGCAATCAGAGGTTCTGCAAAGGCACGGGCGCGCGCCAGCGCATTGACTTGATCGGGCAAAACCTCGGATGTGGCGGTAATCAGATGCGGCGTAGGCTCCGTGAGCTTGGGTGCGGCGTCAGAGACTGTGGTTACGGTATCGCTGGTCTTCATGCAGCTTCCTCTTGGGCCTGCTGCGCAAGACTGATGTTCGCAGGCAAACCCTTATCCCCTTGTAAAAACTTTTGTATCAACGCCACTTGCCCCGGCACTACCAACGTCGGGGCATGTCCCACGCCCTGCAGTTCCGTGCAATGCGCCCTGGGGCCACGTTCGGTCATGGCCTTGGCGGTACGGCTGGAAAGCAGATCGGACTCGGCCCCTCGGATAAGCAATACCTGTGCCTTGATCTGGTCGTAAAGCTGCCAGAGCAAGGCCTCACCGGCCTGAGCAGTCTCGCGCGTCATCTGTGCCATGGGCATTGCAATACGGGGGTCGTAATGCAGCACCACACCCCCTTGGGCATCTGGCTTGATCATGGCTTGCGAGAGCCGGCTCCATTGCTCATCGCTATGTGGGCCGAATCCCTCGGAAATCAAGCGCATGGCAGCAGCAGCGCTCTCAAAGTTGGGAAACTGCAAGCCTTTTCCGACATAGGAGCCGATTCGTTCCAGCGACTCCCATTCAATCGCCGGCCCTACGTCGTTGAGCACCAGCCGCCGCACAGGCACCGGCAGCGGCAGACCGGGCTGCCCCACGACCCCCATCCCGATCAAGCCCCCCATGCTGGTACCGACCCAGTCCAGGGTTTCAATCGGCGCCTGAGCATGCAACTGGGCCAGCAGCGCCAACATATCGGCCGCATACAGCGACAGCTGATAGCCCATGGGGTCGGCCAGCCAGTCGCTTTCGCCGCGCCCCACCACATCGGGGCAGATCACGCGGGCAAAGCGGCTGAGCTCGGTTGCCAGCACATCAAAGTCTCGCCCCTGGCGTGAGAGGCCGTGCACGCAGACGATGACATGAGGATGTCTTGGATTGCCGGTATGGTTCCATTCCCAGTACGCCATGCGGTGTGTTCCCTCGGGCTGCGCCTCGACCTGTTGGCGGCGCTGAGCACTGGCCCAGGTGGGAGCCGTTGCAGAGGCTCCGGGACACGATACGTAATTCAGCGTAGGTTGATTCATGGAGAACGCGTTTTCAAGACCGGGGCCGATAATGGCTGTCGTCGCATCGTAATTCATTCGGAGACCTTGTATGTCCATGTTGAAAGGCAAAACCGCTCTCGTGACGGGATCGACCAGCGGAATCGGCCTAGGTATCGCAATCGCTCTGGCACGCCAGGGTGCCAATATCGTGCTCAACGGCTTTGGCGATGTCGAAGCACCACGCACCCAGGTGCTTGATGCCGGCAAAGCAGCCGGTATCGAAGTCGGCTACCACGGAGCGGACATGAGCAAGGCCGCCGACATTGAAGCCATGATGAAATACGCCGCCGCCGAATTCGGCCGCGTCGACATCCTGGTCAACAACGCCGGCATTCAGCATGTGGCCAAGGTGCAGGACTTCCCCGTGGAGAAGTGGGATGCCATTCTCGCCATCAACCTGAGCAGCGCCTTCCACACCACGCGCCTGGCCCTGCCCGCCATGCAGCAGGCCAACTGGGGCCGCATCATCAATGTGGCCTCGGTACACGGGCTGGTCGGCTCGGCCGAAAAATCGGCTTATGTCGCCGCCAAGCACGGCATCGTCGGCCTGACCAAGGTGACGGCGCTGGAAAACGCCACCACCGGCGTGACCTGCAACGCAATCTGCCCCGGCTGGGTGCTGACGCCGCTGGTACAAAAGCAGGTGGACGCGAAGGCTGCCGCCCAAGGCATCAGCAATGAAGACGCCACCAGGCAGCTGCTGGGAGAGAAAGAGCCTTCGATGCAGTTCACCACACCCGAAGAGCTGGGCGAGTTGGCCGTCTTCTTCTGCTCGGCCGCAGCCAACAATGTGCGCGGCGTGGCATGGAATATGGACGGCGGCTGGGCCGCACAATAAAAGCCGCTTGGCTCCAGCGCATGCGCCTATCAATTAGATAGCATCTAGCGCTTTCCAGAAAACATATTCAGCATCAAGTCATGATGAAAATCAAAAAGGAGCAGCGCAAGCTGCTCCTTTTTTATATGCGTCGCGCAAATCCGATCACTGCATCTGAATCGAGCCACCGACGCTGACCGTCACCTCGGTGCGATCCGCCTCCACCGGCACGGGCGCGGCATCCGCATAGCTGGCCTTGGCCATGCTCATCATGCGCGGGCGAGGCATGGGATGCCCGCCGCCGCCGCTGCTGCTCACATTGACCTCGCGCAGACTGTAGCCCGCAAAACCGAAGCTCTTGGAGATGGCCGCAGCACGCTGGCGGAAGCTCTCGATCGCCTTGGCCTGGGCTTCGCCCTCCACCTTTTCCCGCGCTTCGCGCGAGAGGCCGAAGCTCATGCTGGCCAGCGTCATGTCCTGCACCTTGGCCGCTGCCTGAGTGATGCGCACGAAGTCGCGCCCCTGCAGCACGATCTCTGCCTGGCCCTGCCAGCCTTCGATCTTGCCGTTGTTGCCATAACGCGGCGAGATGGAGAAATTACCGGTGCTCAGCTCCATCTGCCGGCCTTGCGCTTCGTTACGCAGCGTGGTCATGGCGGACTCCACGATCTTTTGCAGCTGGGTCTGAACGGACGCGGCATCGCGGCCATCCTTGCTGGCCGACAGCGTCGCCGTCATCCAGTCCTGCTTGACCTCCACCGTTCCCTGAGCCGACAGCTGCACCACATTGGCAGGTCTTTGCATGTCGCGAGCGGCGCCCTGGGCCCATACATTACCGCCAGCGCAGGCCGCAGCCAGCGCAAGTGCGGCAGCCGCGGCGCGAGAGGAAGAGGAAGACTTGGAAAATTGATTCATGCGGTTCACCCTTGTAAGTAAATCAGGCCATGCAGATACACATGCATTTCACCATTGCGCAAAGTCGCTGCAGCGCAGCATGTCAGCCCAGAGTGTGACTTTATGTACGAATACTCCACATTCGACACACCAACAGAACAAACACTGAAACAATAGTGCAAAATACTCTTGAAAAGTTCCTCATGAAACATTTATTGTTCCATTAATAAACGCAACAATCGTAACAAGTAGCAAGACTTGAGCTTGTTTTGCTGGATTTTTTTGATCTAGCGATAACAATGGGCCAGTTACAAATAAATCGACAAGGACGATCATGGCAACGACGAACAACCGTACTGACAAGATCCTCGTGGTGGATGACGATGCACGCATCCGCGACCTGCTGCGCCGCTATCTGACGCAGGAAGGCTTCGAGATCATGATTGCCGAGGACGGCAAGGCGCTCAACCGCATCCTGCTGCGCGAGACTGTCGACCTGATCGTGCTGGATCTGATGATGCCCGGCGAGGATGGCCTGTCCATCTGCCGCCGCCTGCGCTCCGCCAATGACCGCACGCCCATCATCATGCTGACCGCCAAGGGCGAGGATGTGGACCGCATCGTGGGTCTGGAAGTGGGCGCCGACGACTATCTGGGCAAGCCCTTCAACCCCCGCGAACTGCTGGCCCGCATTCATGCCGTGCTGCGCCGCCGCCCGCCTCAGGAAGCACCGGGCGCGCCTTCTGGCGACAACGAGGTGGTGACCTTTGGCCCCTTCACCTTCGACCTGGGCACTCGCGTGCTGCAAAAGAATGGCGAGGAGTTGCCACTCACCACCGGCGAATTCGCCATGCTCAAGGCCCTGGTGCGCCACCCGCGCCAGCCTCTGTCTCGCGAAAAGCTGGCCCTGCTGGCCCGTGGCCGCGAATTCGAGCCGTTCGACCGCAGCCTGGACGTGCAGGTTTCCCGCCTGCGCAAGCTGATCGAGGAAGACGCTGCCGCACCACGCTATATCCAGACCGTCTGGGGCGTGGGCTATGTGTTCGTACCCGATGGCATGAACTGATTCTGCCCGCCTCCATCGCAACAAGCCGCCCGCTGCGCGGCTTGTTGCGCTTGGGTACCGGCCCATAGGGCCCATAAGTCAAGCTCTTTCAACAATCACCAGTAGATAGACACTTTTTGGACAAACCGTAACCCGCGTCGCCCATATTGGGCGTACCCTCGGGTCCAGTTATTTCCGCATTGCTGTTCATGAGCGCTTTTCACCATCCGCCGCCCGACGCCACCAGCCCCGTACCTCTGGAGTACGAGCGGCGCAGCACAGCACGCTCCCCTGTGGGGCTGAATCTGTTCTGGCGAACTTTCTGCCTGCTGGCCCTGCTGCTGGTGGGCAGCATTCTGGCCTGGCTGCAGACATTGCGGGCACTGGATTTCGAGCCGCGCACGCTGCAGACGGCCAAGCAAGTGGCCTCTTTGGTCAATCTGAGCCGCGCTGCCCTCGAGCATTCGGATGCGATCAACCGCGTCTCCCTGATCAAGACCATGGCCGACCAGGAAGGCGTGCGCATTCTGCCCCGCGAGCCCGGCGACTCCTTCGAACTGCTGGAGCAAAACGCCCTTGGCCAGAAGCTGACCGAGGAGCTGACCACCCGCCTGGGCTACGGCACCGTGGTGGCGCGCAGCGTCAACGGAGAGCCCGGCCTGTGGGTTGGCTTCACCATCAACGGCGATCGCAACTGGATGCTGATGGACCAGTCGCGCTTCACTCCCGCCAGCGGCCAGACCTGGCTAATCTGGCTGATCACGGCCGCCCTGCTCTCGCTCATCGGCGCGGCCGCCATCGCCCGCCTGATCAACCGGCCGCTCAAACAACTGTCCTATGCAGCCAATCGCGTGCGGGAGGGGGACTTCGACGCCAGCCAGCTTGACGAGGAGGCTGTGACCAGCGAAATCCGCGAAGTCAATATCGGCTTCAACCGCATGGCGCAGAAGCTGGCCAAGCTGGAGCAGGACCGCGCCGTGATGCTGGCCGGCATCTCCCACGACCTGCGCACGCCGCTGGCGCGGCTGCGTCTGGAAACCGAGATGAGCGTCTATGACGATGTGGCGCGCGAGCATATGGTGGCCGACATCGTGCAGCTGGACGCCACCATCGACAAGTTCCTGGATTACGCCCGCCCCGATCATCGCGTCATGCTCAGCCCCGTGGATCTGCACGCCGTGGTTGCCTCCTGCGTCTATGCCGTGCAGGACCACCGTGAGCTGCAGATCACCATGAACGTGCCCGAAGACCTCTACGTCATGGCCGACGAGGTGGAGCTGGCACGCGTGATCTCCAACCTCTTCGAGAACGCACGCCGCTATGGCAAGACCCCGTCCACCGACACCACCGAGGTGGACGTGGTTGCCAAGGAAAGCGAGAAATGGGTGGTTATCCGCATCCGCGACCATGGCAAGGGGGTGCCGGCCGAGCAGCTGGCCAACCTGACCCAGCCCTTCTTCCGCGGCGACACGGCGCGCACGGCAGCCGCAGGTGCGGGCCTGGGTCTGTCCATCGTGGACAAGACGGTGCAGCGCATGGGCGGCATGTTTGCCCTTTCCAACTCATCGACGGGCGGCCTGGTCGCCCATCTGCAGCTGCAGCGCGCCATGGGTGTGACGGCCGGTGCGGCGCCCGAACAGCGCCTGCAGCGCCCCCAGGTCAAGCGCAATCTGCCGCGCGACAAGAAAGACGATGAGACCATGGAAGACTGAATCTGCCCGCCTCATTGCACAATCGGCATCGCCTTTCAACCATCTGCCGGAGAGCTCACCATGCAAGCCCGATGCCTGTGCAAAGCCGTTCTCGTCACCGCGCCCGACACCCAAGAAGTTCATGTCTGCCACTGCAGCATGTGCCGGCGCTGGGGAGAAGGCCCAGCCTTCACCCTGCATGGCGGCACGGCGGTGCAGACCAGCGGCCCCGTCACGCGCTATGCCTCCTCGCCCTGGGCGGAGCGGGCTTTTTGCAGCAGCTGCGGCACCCACCTCTTCTACCGCCTGCTGGCAAGCAACGAGCATTTTCTGTCTGCCGGGCTGTTTCAGGACGCCCAGGGACTGACACTGGCACAGCAGATCTATATCGACGAGAAGCCCGACTATTACACGCTGGCCAATGACACCCCGACCCTGACCGGAGCCGAGGTGCAAGCCCTCTACGGCGATTCATGACCGGCTTTCGCAGCAGCCATTGCGCCAAACGTGGCTAGGCAGTCCGTACCAGCAAGGCCACTGCGCGAGCCTCCATGGCCTGCTGCTGACCCACAGGCCCCAGCTTCTCGGCCGTCTTGGCCTTGACGTTGACCTGCTCCACATCCAGCTCCAGCACCTGGGCAATGCGCTCGCGCATCTTCTCGATATGGGGTGCCAGCTTGGGCGCCTGAGCCACGATGGTGCTGTCGATATTGCCGATTTCGAAGCCCTTGGCGCGCACACGCCTGGCAGCCTCGGCCAGCAGCACGGCGGAATCCGCCCCCTTGAACTGCGCGTCGGTATCCGAGAAATGGCGGCCGATATCGCCCAGTGCCGCTGCGCCGAACAAGGCATCGGTGATCGCGTGCAGCAGCACGTCGGCATCCGAATGACCGAGCAAGCCCAGGCTGTGAGGCACTTCGACACCGCCGAGAATCAGCTTGCGTCCGGGAACCAGGGCATGGACATCCCAGCCTTCACCAATACGAAAATTCATAAAAATCCTTATCAAACCCTTGCTCATGAAGCGCAAGCAGCTATCAAATTAAATGCTATCTGTGCCAATCCGGGTCGGGCACGGCGTTGCCCGTCGTCAAGCCCTGTCGATGGCGAATCCGTCTAGCCACGCGCCTTGCGCTGCAGCAGCACGGCCTCGGCCAGCGCGAAGTCGTCGGGGTAGGTCACCTTGAAGTTCTGCGCACCGCCCGGCACCAGTCTCGGTGAGTGACCGGCCAGTTCCATGGCGCTGGCTTCATCGGTCACGGCAGCGTCCGCCGCCTGCAGCGCAGCCAGCAAGGCTGCGATACGGAACATCTGCGGCGTCTGAGCCAGCCATTTGTCGCTACGCTCCACCGTCTGCGCCACACGTGCCGGGCCTGCACCAGCAGCCTGCTGCTTGAGGGTGTCGGGCAGCTTCAGCGCCAGCAGCCCACCCACCGCATCCGGCAGGCAGGCATCGATCAAGGCATTGACCTGCGCCGATGCGACCAGACAGCGCGCCGCGTCATGCACCAGCACCCAGTCCTCGGCGCTGGCTCCCATGCGCAGCAACTCCTGCAGGCCGTTGCTCACGGTCTCGGCACGGGTGGCTCCGCCACAGGCAGCAATGCTGAGCCGGGCGTCCGTGGCGCGCTCCTGCCAGAAACTATCGGAAGCAGAGACCACCAGCAGCACACAGTGCATGCGCTGCACCGCCAACATGGCGGCCAGCGTGTGTATGACCATGGGCTGGCCCGCAACACTCTGGTATTGCTTGGGCAGCTCGGGGGCCGGGGAGTCTGCGGCAATGGCGCGCAGACCGACGCCCGCGCAGGGAATCAGCCCCCAGCAGCGGGGCGCAGATGCTGACGATGAAGCCGCCGCAGCGTTTGCCTTGTCGTCCGTCATGGACTCAGGCGAGAAAAACCGATCTGTCATGCACAGTATTTTAAAATCACCATTTCGTCCGAAAGCCCCTGAGATCCATCGACGACCTGCTTTCGGCTTGCATCGCCTTGAGGTGTCCCCATTTTGAGTGAATGCGCCGCCAACCATCAGCTCCGCGCTGATTGGGCTGTGAGCCCTGCCTTTGATGGCCGGACTCGCCCGCATTCAATCTGTCCCCGTTTTTTCGCATCCAGCCCGCTCCTGTGCGTCGCTGCCTGCGTTCGTCTGTGAAAAACCATGCAACTGCCCAAGCTCACCCCCGGTAAACGCTTTCACCTGCCCCGTCCAGTTGGCAGCGCCGACGCGCTGCTGCTGGCCAGGCTGGGCGAGCGCGAAAAGCAAGACGGCCGGGTCACTGCCATCGTCACGGCCGATGCCGCCGACGCCCACCGTCTCATGGAAGAGATGGCCTTCTTCGCCCCCGAGCTGCGCTGCGCATTGTTCCCCGACTGGGAAACCCTGCCCTACGACAGCTTCTCGCCGCACCAGGATCTGATCAGCGAGCGCCTGGCCACGCTGTGGCGCATCAACCAGCGCGACAAGCAGCATGGCGCCGATGTGGTCATCGTGCCCGCCACCACGGCCCTTTATCGTCTGGCTCCACCCTCGTTTCTGGCCGGCTATACCTTTGAATTCAAGCAGGGCCAGAAGCTGGACGAAGCCAAGCTCAAGGCCCAGCTCACGCTGGCGGGCTACCAGCATGTGTCCCAGGTGGTCAGCCATGGCGAATACGCGGTGCGCGGCGGCCTGATCGATCTGTTCCCCATGGGCTCGCTCCAGCCCTACCGCGTGGATCTGTTCGACGACGAGATCGACTCCATCCGCACCTTCGACCCCGACACGCAACGCAGCCTCTACCCCGTGCCCGAAGTGCGCCTGCTGCCGGGCCGCGAATTCCCTATGGACGAGGAGGCGCGCGCCAAGTTCCGCAGCCGCTGGCGCGAGCTGCTCGAAGGCGACCCCACGCGCAGCCGCATCTACAAGGACATGGGTGCCGGTATTGCCACGGCCGGCATCGAGTACTACCTGCCTTTGTTCTTTGACGAGACGGCCACCGTCTTTGACTACCTGGGCGATGAGGCCACTGTGGTGCTGCATGGAGATCTGGAGCCGGCCTTCCAGCGCTTCTGGCAGGATACCAAGGACCGCTACCGCCTGGTGCAAGGCGACCCCGACCACCCGGCGCTGCCGCCCGAGACGCTGTTTCTCAGTGCCGACCAGTTCTATACCCGCAGCAAGGAACATGCCCAGCTGGCCTTGCGCCCGGGCACCGAAGATGTGGCCGACAGCGCCATCTTCCAGAAGCTCGAAGACCTTTCCGTGCTGCGCGGAGCCGATGACCCGCTGGCCAAGCTGCAAAAACATATAGCATCCAGTGCAAGCCGGGTCTTGCTTCTGGCCGAATCCGATGGCAGGCGCGAGAGCCTGCTCGACTTTTTCCGTGCCTCGGGTGTCAACCCGCCCGTGTTCGATTCGCTGGCCGAGTTCCAGGCCGATGCCACGGAAAAGGTCGGTATCGCCACCTCCAGCCTGATGACGGGCTTTGCCTGGGTCGAGGAAGGCCTGGACTTCGTCACCGAAACCGAGCTGTTTGCCAGCAGCCCCACGGGCCGCCGTCGCCGCCGCCAGGAGCAGGTCAGCGATGTGGAGGCCCTGATCAAGGACCTGTCCGAGCTCAAGGTGGGAGACCCCATCGTTCATGCCGACCACGGCATAGGCCGCTATCGCGGGCTGATCAATATGGACATGGGCCAGAAGAACACTGACGGCACGCCAGCACTGCAGGAGTTTCTGCATCTGGAATATGCGGCCGATGCCGTGCTCTATGTGCCCGTCAGCCAGTTGCACCTGATCAGCCGCTACACCGGCGTCTCGCCCGACGATGCGCCGCTGCACAAGCTGGGCGGCACGCAATGGGAAAAAGCCAAGCGCAAGGCCGCCGAACAGGTGCGCGACTCGGCTGCCGAGCTGCTCAATATCTACGCCCGCCGCGCCGCGCGCCAGGGCCATGCCTTCCGCTTCCCCACGGCCGACTACGAGCAGTTTGTGGCCGACTTCGGCTTCGAGGAAACGGCCGACCAGCGTGCCGCCATCCACGCCGTGGTGCAGGACATGATCAGCCCCCAGCCCATGGATCGGCTGGTCTGTGGCGATGTGGGCTTCGGCAAGACCGAGGTCGCGCTGCGTGCAGCCTTTGTGGCAGCCATGGGCGGCAAGCAAGTCGCCTTCCTCGCCCCCACCACGCTGCTGGCCGAGCAGCATTACCAGACCCTGGTGGACCGCTTCTCCAAATGGCCGATCAAGGTGGCCGAGGTGTCGCGCTTCCGATCGGGCAAGGAGATCACGGCGGCCATCAAGGGCATCTCGGACGGTACGGTGGATATCGTGGTCGGCACGCACAAGCTGCTGTCCGAGTCCACGCAGTTCAAGAACCTGGGCCTGCTCATCATCGACGAAGAACACCGCTTTGGCGTGCGCCACAAGGAGGCCATGAAGGCCATGCGTGCCGAGGTCGATGTGCTGACACTGACGGCCACCCCGATTCCGCGCACCATGGGCATGGCGCTGGAGGGGCTGCGCGATCTGTCGGTGATTGCCACGGCGCCGCAGCGGCGTCTGGCCATCAAGACCTTTGTGCGCAACGAGGGCACGGGCGTGATTCGCGAAGCCGTGCTGCGCGAGCTCAAGCGCGGCGGACAGATCTACTTCCTGCACAACGAGGTCGAGACCATAGAGAACCGCAAGCAAAAGCTGGAGGAAATCCTGCCAGAGGCCCGCATCGCCGTGGCCCACGGCCAGATGCCCGAGCGCGAGCTGGAGCGTGTGATGCGCGATTTCGTGGCCCAGCGCTACAACATCCTGCTGTGCTCGACCATCATCGAGACCGGCATCGACGTGCCATCGGCCAACACCATTCTCATCAGCCGCGCCGACAAGTTCGGCCTGGCGCAGCTGCACCAGCTGCGTGGCCGCGTGGGACGCAGCCACCATCAAGCCTATGCCTATCTGATGGTGCCGGACCTGGACGGCCTGACCAAGCAGGCCCAGCAGCGGCTGGAGGCCATCCAGCAGATGGAGGAGCTGGGCTCTGGCTTCTATCTGGCCATGCACGACCTGGAAATCCGTGGCGCCGGCGAGGTGCTGGGTGAAAACCAGAGTGGCAACATGATGGAAGTGGGCTTTCAGCTCTATAACGAGATGCTGTCCGAAGCCGTGCGCAGCCTCAAGGCCGGCAAGGAACCCGATCTGCTATCGCCGCTGTCGGCCTCCACCGACATCAATCTGCACGCACCGGCCCTGCTGCCCAACGACTACTGCGGTGACGTGCATCTGCGCCTGTCGTTCTACAAGAAGCTGGCCACAGCCAAGACGGCCGATCAGATCGATACCCTGCTGGAGGAAATCGTGGACCGCTTCGGCAAGCTGCCGCCCCAGGCGCAGACCCTGATCGACGTGCACCGCCTGCGCGTGCTGAGCCAGCCCTATGGTGTTGTGAAGGTCGATGCCGCTCCTGGCGTGATCAACATCAGCTTCAAGCCCCAGCCGCCGATCGATCCCATGAACATCATTCACCTGATCCAGAAGAACAAGCACATCAAGCTGGCGGGCAACGAAAAGCTGCGTATCGAAAAAGAGCTGGAGAACCCCAAGGACCGTGCCCAGATGGTGCGCGATGTGCTGCGCAGCCTGGGCCAGCCGCTCAAGAACGAAGCTGTCGTTCATGCCTGACGACGGGGCTGCTGATAAAGCCAGCAGGGCTATTGAGCCCCGGCCGATGCAGACAGTGCAAGATGGCGACGGAACCTGATTTTCCGAACCGCCATGTTTCTTGAAGCCGCCATTGCCCTGCTGGCCCTGCTGCTGGCCCTGCTCTGCCGCCCCTGGCGCATGCTGGGCAGCCGGGCCGGCCCGGGCGGCATGCATGACCCGGTGCTGTCGCCGCTGATCACACCGCTGCTGGCCATTCTGGTGCTGCTGCCCTGGATCTGGGCACTGCCTGCGCTGCACAAAATGCCCTTGCAGCTGCACTGGTCTGGTGCACCGCTGGTGCTGCTTCTGATCGGCTGGCCGCTTGCAGTGCCCGTACTGATTGCGACAAGCGCTATTGCCTTTGCATTGGCTCCCGCACTCGGACTGCAGGACGCTCTGGGCCTGGCGGTTTGGCAGGGGCTGGTGCCGGCCACGCTGGCCATGCTCTGGGGAGCTGCAGTGCGCCGCTGGTGCTGGCACAACATCTTTGTCTTTATTTGCTTGCGCGGCTTCCTGGGCACGGTTCTGTGCGTGTTCATCGCATCCCTGCTCGGCCAATGGGCGGGGCATGTGCTGCCCAATGTCAACGACGAGCTCTCGCGCATGGCCCGCTGGCTCATGGCCTGGAGCGACGGCGTGACCACCGGCATGCTGACTGCGGTATTCGTGGTCTTTCGCCCGCAGTGGGTGGCCACCTGGTCCGATGCCATATACCTGCAGCCGCCTGGCAATCCTGAAAGTTGAGGCAGTCAAAGCGCATTAAGGTCTGCCACTTTCCGGACGATTGCGCAAACCGCATCTTTCCCATCCGGCAAAACGCCAAGGCATTTGGCACAAGGCTTGCTCATCATCGGGCTATCGCACCGCGGCAATCACCAAGCTGGTGCATATCTTGAGAAAGAGAGGGATCGCATGCTGCTCCAACCCGTCCGCAATATCGCTCACAGCAAAATTCGCCATGCCGTTCATGCCATGACCCGCCCTGCACTGGCCTGCGCGCTGGCTGCAGGCTTTGCCGTCACGGCACAGGCACAGGACGCCTATCCCGAGCGCGCGGTCAAGGTCATAGTTGCCCTGCCCGCCGGAGGCAGCGCCGACATGATTGCCCGAGTCGTGAGTCAAAAGCTGGCCAGCGAACTCAAGCAGCCTTTTGTGGTGGACAACCGCGCCGGTGCCTCGGGCCAGATCGGCACGCCGGCCGTGGCACGCTCGGCCCCGGACGGCTATACGCTGATGGTCTCGCCGGCCTCATTCCTGACCACCAACAAGAGCATTTTCAAATCCCTGCCCTATGACCCCGAGACCGACTTCACACCCATCAGCAAGCTGGTGAACCAGCCCATGGTGCTGGTGGTCAAGGACAGGCAGAAATTCCCCAGTGTGGCTGCCGTGGTGGCGGCAGCCAAGGCCGCACCGGGCAAGCTGACCTTTGCCTCATCCGGCGACGGCAGCCCCCAGCACCTGGCCGCGCTGATGTTCGAGACGCGCACCCAGGCCAAGATGCTGCACGTGCCCTACAAAGGCGGCGCGCCAGCCGTCAACGATACGCTGGCGGGCAATGTGGACATGCTGTTTGCCGTGCTGCCTGAAGCCCTGCCCCATATCCAGGCCGGCAAGCTGCATGCCCTGGCGCTGATGGCACCCAGGCGCGCGGCCATGCTGCCCAACACCCCGACCATGGCCGAAGGCGGTTTTGCCGACCTCAGCCTCTCTGCCTGGGTCGGCCTGTTCGCACCGGCCAAGACGCCGCAGCCCGTGATCGACAAGCTCAACCGCGCCGTGCGCGTTGCACTGGACAGCGAGATCAAGACCAAGCTGGGTGAAAACGGCATGGAAGTCGCGCCATCGACGCCCGAGCAGCTCAGGCAGACCGTGGCCCAGGACATCAGACTGCATGCAGAACTGGTCAAGGCCGCCGGCATTCAGCCGCAGTAGGCGCCGCCCCAAGCAGCACCAGGGGGCAGACTCCTGAGTGAATGGCCAGCCGAAGCCCGCCACAACAGCGGATAATGGCGGCCATCTTGAGGAATGGCGCAGACCCGATCTCTGCCATTCCCCTTTCTGCTACCTCCTCATTCGCACGACTCGCAATGACCGACGCCACCGAATTCGCCCCCGGCCTGATGATCCGCGGCTTTACCGCTCCCCAGAAGCTGGCGGACTACAAGCTCATCGCCTTTGATATGGACTCGACGCTGATCACCATCGAGTGCATCGACGAGATCGCCGACGCCACAGGCAAGAAGGCCGAAGTGGCGGCGATTACCGAAGCCACCATGCGCGGCGAAATCACCGACTTCAAGGACAGCCTGCGCCAGCGCGTAGGCAAGCTGGTCGGAGTGACCGAGGCCGACATGGCCCGCGTTCTGGCCGAACGCCTGAAACTCTCGCCGGGTGCCGAGACGCTGGTCAGGGCCGCCAAGGCCGCAGGCCTGAAGGTGCTGCTGGTCTCCGGCGGCTTTACCTACTTTGCCGAGCATGTGCGCGGCCTGCTGGATATCGACTTTGTGCGCGCCAATGTGCTGGAGATCAAGGACGGTGCACTGACCGGCGGTCTGGTCGAGCAGGCCTGGGGCGATATCTGCGACGGCGCGGAAAAGCGCCGCACCTTGCTGGAAGTGGCCTCGCTGATCGGCATCGATGCCAGCCAGTGCATTGCCGTGGGTGATGGCAGCAACGACATTCCCATGATGCAGGCGGCCGGCCTGTCCGTGGCCTTCCACGCCAAGCCACGCGTGCGCAACGAGGCCAAGGTCGCCATCAACGAGGGCGGTCTGGATCGCCTGCTGGAAGTGCTCCGATAGGCTGAAACAGACCAGCCCAGCACCAAGCCGCGGTCCCTGCTCCCGGGGACCGCGGCTTTTTTGCGTGCGCTGCGGCGCGGCAATCCCCGGCAGCTTTGCTACAGTGCCATGCATCTCCCCCAACCCGGTCAAAAGGTCAGAGCATGAGCCAACTCAGAATCGCCGTCATCGTGGGCAGCCTCAGCAAGCAGTCCATCAACCGCCAGCTCGGCCAGGGCCTGGCCGCACTCATGCAGGACAAGGCCGACTTCGAATTCATCGATATCAGCCGCCTGCCGGTCTACAACCGCGACTTCGACAACACCCCCGATTTCAAGCCTTTCGACGAGCTCAAACCCCTGATTCGCGGCTGCAACGGCGTTCTGTTCGTGACGCCCGAATACAACCGCTCCATCCCCGCATCGCTCAAGAACGTGCTCGACGGCCTGAGCCGCCCCTATGGCCAATCCGTCTGGGCAGGACTGCCGGCCGCCGTGATCGGCAGCTCTCCCGGCGCGGCCGCCACGGCCATGGCCCAGCAGCACCTGCGCAATGTGCTGGTGTCGCTGGACATGCCCACCCTGCCCCAGCCCGAGGGCTTTGTGCGCTGGTCCGACACGCTGCTCGACGCCGACGGCAAGATCAGCCAGGGCAGCCATGACTTCCTCGTCAAGTACATGACACGCTTTCTCGACTGGGTGCAGTTGCACCAGAAGCGCTAAACCAATCTTCCTCTGGCTCGATAGCATGCCCCGCTCACGTTTCAGGCGCTGCGGGGCACTTCATGACTATTTCCCTGCATTGAAGACTGATGGAACTTTTGCGCATGCAGAGTGTTCCTACAATAGCGTGCGGCCTCATACATCACACAACATCCGGCCGTCAGGGTCTGAGCCCTGTCCTTTTACGGACAGTTTCAGTTCAGCACCTTGAAAATCCAACCATTGACTTTAAATACCATAGCAAGCAAACCTGATGCGACAAGCGTCGCAAGGCTCGCTGGTTGTCTGCACCCTTGAAAAGCAGGCGGCCATCTATGACAACCATGACTGGAAACCAATTCGTGAAGACTTCGTACCGTGCTGCTGCCTCCGTGATTGCCATCGCCATCGCATCGCTGACCGTGCCTTCCCTGGCTCAGGCCAAGCGCATGGGCAGCAGCAAGTCCGTTCGCCCTGCCAGCATCGGCAGCAAGGCGCCCGCTCAGCCCGCCCCCGTGGCTCCTGCCGCCGCCGCACCCAAGGCTGCTGCACCTGCCACACCCGCAGCCCCCGCCGCTGCGGCTGCTCCTGCGGCCGCTCCCGCTGCTGCAGCGGCTCCTGCTGCTCGCGGATCCGGCATGATGGGCACCATGGCGGGCGCTGCCGTTGGCGCCGTGGCCGGCACCATGGCTGGCAATGCCATTGCCGGCGCCATGGGTGGCGGCGACAAGGAAGCCGAAGCCAAGAAGGCCAAGGAAGAAGAGGCCAAGAAGGCTGAAGCGGAAGCCGCCGCTCTGCAAAAGAAGCTGGACGAGGCCAAGGCCAAGGCGGAAGCCGCACGCGCGGCCGCCAAGTAATCATCAGCCCGCAACCGGGCCTCAATACAGGCCGGCCAGGAATTCAGATCTCCCGGCCTCTTTTAAAAAGGGATGCGAATCGCATCCCTTTTTTGCATCTGAGGTGTTGCGCAATGCCAGACCCTACTCCATGACTTGCCTTGCGCCAGACTGCAAAATCGAAAGCCGCCGGCAAACTCATCCGCTCGGCATTCAGATGGCCCTCATCTGAGAACACTCCTGGCTGCGCGAGAGGTCAGAACGACTGCACATGTCAAGCGTAAAGCACCCCGCCAGACACTGGTAAACCGCTACCACGGTCTGTGCCGACCGCACCTGGCGATGATGCTCCGCCAGATCCTGTCACACGCTAAAGATCCAAGCCAGAGCCACCACCGAAAGAATGCAACCAGCGGCAGCGGCCCCACGGGCGGCGGCGCTGATCAGGGCAACTGCGAGCAGCGCTCCTATCGACAGCCAGCCCAGCCAGGCCACGAATCCCACGGAGAAGCCCCAGGCGCGCAGACAGGGCATGACGGCCACCGCCAGCAGCAATACTCCCGCGCAGCGCAGCAGCCGCGATCGAGCCCGAGAAATCTCCATGGCTCCCGTGAGCTGTTCATGATGACGCTCCATGGCAAAAGCCAGTGCCACCATGCCGGCAAAGGCCAGCGCAAAAGCCAGCACCGAAGCTTGCAAGGCATTCATGCTCCCACCTCCATCTTGACTGCAGGAACACGCCGCGCTGCATCGGCGCCGCGGCGCCTCAGATAAGCCCAGGCCCAGGCGGCAAGCAATCCCAGCGCCACGGCACACAACTCCACACCCGCACTCTCCCAGTCGCCGCGAGCAATCTGGGCCGGCAGGCTGTCCGCTACCGTGATCCAGTTCAGCAGCGGCAGCAGCAGACACAACAGGGCCAGCAGGCCTAGTTGCTCTTGCCATGCCGCGGCGGGCGCACGCACCAGGGCATGCAGCAGCGCCAGACTCCAAAGCCCGAAAAACACCGCCAGCTCCCAACCCGCTCTATGGGACAGCCCGACGGGAACCAGGCGGTTGGCCCACAGATAGCCTATGCAGCCCAGACTCAGACCTGCGATGGCCGCCACATTGAGTCCTTCGACGAGCCGGTACACGCGCGCCGTGGCGCTACCGAACTCGCCAGCCTGTCGACCCAGATGCTTGCTGCGACGCTTGACCATGAACAGGATGGCCCCGGTTGCCATCATGGCGCTACCGGCCAGCCCGCAGAGGAAATACAGCCATTTGAGCGGCTGCCCGCCGAACTCCACCTGGTGCAAACTGCCCATCACCGACTTGGTCATGGAGGCGCCAGCACCGTCCACATCGCCAGGCTGGCGCAGCTTCAGCACTTCTGCGGTTGCTGCCGAGAACATCACCATGCCAGTCGTGGGGCTCAGGCGCTGCTGCATTTCCTCGTCGCTGTTCCAGCCATAGACACCGATGCGCGCCGCCGCGTCACCGGGGCTGTCCACGACCACAGCCCGTACAGGCTGGCCCATCAGCGCCTGACCGCGCAGAGCAAACGGCTCCAGGCCCGGAACAGCCATCGCCCGGCCCGAACGCTCAGGCCTGTCCGACTCGTTGAGCGCCACCACATAGGAGTGCAGCCCCTGGCTGCCCGTACCGAAATAGGCCGCAATGCCGGCCGGCATGAATGTTGACGCGGAGATGGCAATGCCCGTGTAGGCAATCATGATCTGGAACGGCAGCGTCAGCACAGCCACCGCATTGTGGGCATCCAGCCAGCTGCGCTGACCTTTGTGGGCACGAAAGGTGAAGAAATCCTTGAAGATGCGCCTGTGCGTGATGACGCCGCTGACCAACGCCACCAGCATGGCTATGCCAGCAATGCCGACCACCCAAAGTCCCGCCTGCCCCGCATGCAGCCGATAGTGGAAATCCACAAAATGGTGGCCGCCCTGGGTGGCGCGCACGACGCCATGAGCTGGCAGCGGCTGTCCGGTAGCGGAATCCAGCTGTGCCGAGGCGTACTGGCGCTTTTCATCGAACCAGTACACACGCAGGTCGCCGGCTCCCTGGGCATCCGAGGGCCATAGTTCCCACATTTCTGCGCCCGGATGGTGTTTTTCCATATAGGCCAAGCCCCATGCCAGCCGCTGCGCGAGGTCGCCCCCTTGCTTGCCGGTCGCTGCCGCCTGCGCATGTTCGGCCTCCTCGGCATGGTGCTCGGGCGTCATCCAGTGCGAAATAGGCTCCGCAAAGACTGCCAGCGTGCCCGTCAGGAACACAGCGAACAGCAGCCATGAGAACCACAGTCCGCACCAGGTATGCAGCCAGGCCTGGGCCTGGCGAAAGCCGCCCTGTCCGGCTCCGGAGGTTTTTTTCTGCTCGGCCATGCTCAGCCTCCCCCTGCCAGCCACGCCGATGCCGCTGCCATGACGGCAGCCGGCAGCAGCAGGCCCAGCCAGACGCGGCCGGGCGACACCGGCGAGAACGCCCAGATCACGGCCAGCACGTGCAGCGCAAAACTCCACAGCATGCCGGCGAGCACGGCCTCGGCACGCGATGCAGGCAAGACCGTGGCAAGGAATACGGCCAGGGCACTGGCCAGCAGATAGCCGCCGGCAACGGCCGCCAGCAGCCGGGAAAGAAGGTGAGCGCCCGCAGGGGCAGCGTTGGATGGAATCATGGGAGGAAGATCGGGATGGTGACCTGGGTAGTTATCGGTTTTTCCTGGGATGGAGCGGGCGCGTGCGCCCTCTCTTCCTGTATGACAAACGAAAACCCCAAAAGGGTCACCCCGCGATGCAGCAGGTGCCCGGCGCCATGCGCCAGGGCAGCCGGCCCCATGGCTCAGAACTTGTAGGTCATGCTCACGCTCACGCTGCGCGGAGTCCCCCATGTGTAGGTGTTGTACCAGTTGAAGATGGTGTAGTAGCGCTTGTCCAGCAGGTTCTTGACCGACAGCGACGCCGACAGCTGCTTGCTGAACTCGTAGCGCGCCATGGCATCCACGATCCAGTAGCCCTTGACGGTATGCGTGACGGTGCCGCCGGCGGGCGTGGAGATGTCGCCCCAGGTCTTGTCCTGCCAACGCACGCCGCCGCCCAGGGTTAGACCGCTGAGGCTGCCGCCCAGCCGGTAGCTGCTGTAGAAGCTGAACTGGTTGGCCGGCGTGAGCGTGGACACGCGTTCGCCCTGCTGTCGCGCCACGCCATGCGAAAAGCCCGCCTGCAGCTGCCAGGCCGGGGTGAGCTGGCCCGAGACCTCGAACTCGTAGCCGCGCGTCTCCACGCCCTGAACCGCGCGGTAGGCCGTGGCGCCCGTGGGGGTCACGCCGCCGGTCTCCAGGGCGTAGTTGTCCTGCTCCAGCTGGAACACCGCGGCCGAGGCATTGACCCTGCCGTCCAGGAAGGCTGCCTTGACGCCTAGCTCGTAGTTCTTGCCCTGCAGCGGCTCCAGCGTGCGCCCCTGCTCGTCCTGGGCGGACTGAGGCTTGAAGATGCCCGAATAGCTGGCATAGGCCGAGTAGGTGTCGTCGATGTCGTACACAGCCCCCACATAGGGCACGAAGACGCCCGACTCCCTGAGCTGCTGAGCGCGGTTGGTGTAATTGGACCAGCGCCCGCCGGTGATCAGCTTCAGGTCGTCGCGCAGATTCCAGCGTGCGGTCGCATACAGGCCGCGCTCGCGCGTGGTCTCGTCGTTGGTGAAGTCCGGCATAGCTCCCCAGGCCGGGGCGGCCACATCGCCTCTCCAGAGATAGTAGTTGTCCACCGTCTTGTCATAGCTGCCGGTATCCCACCAGCCGCGGTTCTTCCAGTGCCGGTTGGTCAGACTGCCTCCCAGCACCAGTTCGTGCTCGCGCCCGCCCAGCCGGAACGGGCCGCTGGCATAGAAGTCGGCCGCATTGCTGGTGGTGCGGCCTATGTACTGCCCCGCCCACATACTGACGCCCGAGCCGTCGGCGGGATTGGGAAAGCCCGCGGCCGCCGACCCCAGGTTGGCGTCGTAGCCGTTGATCTGCCGGTTCAGCTGCAGCTTGGCCACCCAGCCGCTGTCGAAACTATGCTCCAGCGTGGCGAACGCGGTGCGGGTGTACTGCTCCCAGCGGCTCCAGCGGGCGCCGTTGTTGAACGAACGCGGCATATCGTTGAAGTCCCCGTTGGCGTTGAGCAGCGGTATACCGCCCCAGGTCGAGCCCCTGGGTTTGTTGTTCTGGAAGTCCGCGCCCAGGGTCAGCAGCGTGCGCGGCCCCAGGTCGGCTTCGAGGATGCCGTAGAACACCGAGGCATCGCGACTGTAATGGTCCAGCTGCGTGTGCCGGTCCTGACGCGCCGCCATGACCCGGCCGCGCACGCTGCCCGCCTCATTGAGCGCGCCGCTCAGGTCCAGCTCGCCTCGGTAGCTGCCCCAGCTTCCCGCGCCTAGTGTCGCATGACCCTGGAACTCGCGCGTGGGCTTCTTGCGCACCAGATTGATGGTGGCACCCGGGTCGCCACTGCCCGTGAGCAGACCGGTGGCGCCCTTGAGCACCTCGATGCGGTCGTAGATGGAGGTATCGCTGAGCGTGTTGCCCGCCGAATAGCCCGAGTCGCGCAGCATGGGAATGCCGTCGTACTGGAAATTGTTGATGGCAAAACCGCGCGCGTAATAGACCGTGCGCTCGCTGTCGTAGGTAACCACGCTCACCCCTGGCGTGTGCTCCATCACCTCGTCAATGGAGTTGAGCTGGAAGTCGTCCATCTTCTGGCGCGTGACCACGCTCACCGACTGCGGCGTCTCCCGCGGCGTCAGCACCAGCCGCGTGGCCGTGGCAATGGCCCCCGGCGTGTACAGGCCCGAGCCTTCTGTGATCTCGCCAAGCTGGTTGGCCACCACCTTCACCTCAGCCAGCGTGGACGGCTCCGTGCCCGTGGCCGCAGGCACGGGCTGTACGGTGAGCATGCCCTGCTCCACATGCCCTTGCAGGCCACTGCCGCGCAGCAGCGACTCCAGTGCCGCGCCCACATCGCGGTGGCCCTGCACCGCGGGCGCCTGCCGGCCCCGCACCAGCGCAAGATCGAGAGCCAGCTGCAGGCCGGCCTGGCGCGCCAGCTCGTGCAGCGCACCGCCCAGCGGCTGGGCAGCGATGTCAAAACGCACGGCCTGCGCTGGCGCCTGGGCCCAGGCGGCCTGCAGCGGCATGGCCAGACCCAGGCAGACGGCGGCCCGGGCCAATGGATGGAAACGAAAATGGGGGAGAGGCGGATGCATGCAAGTCGTCCTTGAATCAGTGATGAGGTCAATACCCGGAGACCACTGTCTTGACGTATGGCACGGCAACAACCCTGAAAAAAACTGGTCCGCTCACCGCGCCGGTTGCGGGGCCGCTCACGGAGCCAGTGCCAGCAGCAGGCCGCCACCGGGTTGCTGGCGCACCTGCACCGGCAAAGCCCGCGGCAGGGCCCTGACCCAGGCATGGGCCTGGGCGATGCGCACGCGCCCGCTCAAGGGAAGGCGCGCGGCCTCGGGGGTAGCCTGCAGCTCAAAAGGCGCATAGCGCCCCAGCCGCTGCAGCGCCTCGCCCAACGTGGTGTCGGCAAACACCAGCTCGCCATGGCGCCAGGCCGCCGCATCCCCGGATGCAGCCTGCGTGCGCACCACCGCGCCTCTCTCCAGGCGCAGCCCCTGGCCCGCGCCCAGCTCATGCGTCTGCCAGGACCGGGCATCCGCGCCAAGCGTCTGCACCCGCACCCGGCCGGAAGCCACCTGCACGGAAACCCGCTGTCCGCCCTGGTCCCCCTCCTCGATGTCCACGCCGAAGCGCGTGCCCAGCACCGTCACCCGCACGCCGGCGGCCTCGACCGTGAAAGGCCTCTGCTCGTCGCGGGCCACCTCGAAAAAGGCCGCCCCCTGGACGAGCGTGACCGCGCGCCGCGCCACGAAGTACTGCACCCGGGCACTGCTGGCCGCATCCAGCAGCAGGTTCGAGCCGTCGGGCAGGCCGTGGCGCACCTGCTGGCCGCGTGCGCTGCTCCAGCTGGCCTGCCACTGCACATGGGTCTGGCGATACAGCAGCCACTGCTGCCAGGCGGCAGCCCCGCCCATCCCCACGCCCGCCAGTCCCAGCAAGGCGCCCAGGCTGCGGCGCCGCCCCGCATGGCCCGCGCGCTGCGCACCGGCCGGGCTGCTGCCGCGCCAGCGGTGCAGCGCATCCTCGATGCAGGCATTGGCCTGGATAAGGTCACGCTCCACAGTGTTCAGCGACACGCCCAGGCGCGCCGCGATCTCTGCCTGGCGCACGCCATGCACGCGATGAGCCACAAAGGCCTTGCGGCTGCGCTCGGGCAGCGCGACCAGCGCGGCTTCCAGCGCCGCCAGCGCCTGCCGGTACATGACGGACTCGGCCACGTCGGGCGCATGGCTGGGAGCCATCTGCTCGCGCACGGCCTCGGCATCCAGGTAACGCCCATGACGCCTGCGGCGGCGTTGTGCATCCAGGGCCATGTTCTGTGCCATGACGACCAGATAGGCGGTCGCATCGCGCGGCCCCGGGGCCGCGCCGCTGCTGTCGACAGGCCCTGTCTGTTCAGCCTGAGCCGCCTGCGCATGCTCTGCCAGCCTCAACCAGGTGTCGTGCACGGCATCGCCGGCCTCCTCGCGGCAGCCCGTGCTGCGCGTGGCTGCGCGCAAAAGGTCCGCATAGGCCCGGTCGAAGCCCGAGAGCAGCGCGCGGGTGAAGGAGGCTGTCATTTCCATGGAAGTGGATCATACTCCAATAAATAGGAATCATTCTCAACAACATCATTTCACCCAGGACTTTGCGCTCAGAATGAGCCGCGCATATGGAACGCAAGAGATTGCAGGCTCTAGCACTGGAGCAATAAAACAATAGCTATCTTCACCATCATCTATATGATTTCAGATATAAAAATACCCGAAATGTAATAGCATCAATCGATGATAGCTATGGTTATTGATAGCCCCTTGCCTCCGCTCAGAAGTCGTAGCGCATGCCCACATTCACGCTGCGCGGCGCACCCCAGGTGTAGTACAGGCCGCCCAGGCTGCTAACGCCGGCAAAGTACTTCTTGTCCAGCAGGTTGTTCACGTTCAGGCTCAGCGACAGATGCTTGTCGACCTGGTAGCGGGCCATCAGATCCAGCACTGCATAGGACTGCTGCGCCAGAGTGTTGCGGCTGTCGCTGGTCGAGGTCTTGCTTTGCCAGCGAGTGGCTGCTCCCACCGTCAGGCCGCGCAGCGAGCCGCCGTCGAAGCGGTAGGTGCTGCCGAGCTTGAGCTGGTATTTGGGATACTGGCTGGAGCTGGTCAGCGAACTGTTTTGCTGCACCAGGCTGCCCTGCACCTGCCAGCCGCGTGCCAGCTCACCCGACAGTTCCAGCTCCCAGCCACGCCGCGTGGCACCGCTGACAGCTCGGTAGGCCATATCGCCGCCAGGGGTGAAACCGCCTGTCTCCTCGGCCGAGTTATCGGTCTTCATCCAGAAGTGGGCGATGCTGGCGTTGAGCCGCTTGTCGAAGAACTCGCCTTTGGCCCCGACCTCATAGGTCTTGCCTTGCTCGGGATCGAGGGTACGCCCCTGCTCGTCCTGGGCGCTTTGCGGCTTGAAGATGGTCGCGTAGCTGCCATACAGCGAGACCTGGGGGTGCACTTCATAGACCAGGCCCGCATAAGGCGTGGTGACGGTTTCGCGCATATCGTAATTCCACCAGGTGGGCGTCACATCATGCTGGCGGTACTGCGTCACACGCATGCCGGCAATCAGCTGCAGCGGATCTGCGAGACGGAAGCGCCCTGCCGCATAGGCATAGCGCTGGCGCTGGTTGAAGACATGCCGGTCATAGTTCCAGTTGCCGAAGTCGGGCTGGGCCAGCGCGCCGCCGCCCTGGGCGTAACTCAGGCCCAGGTTGGCCAGCGGGACGTTCTTGGAGCTGCCGTAGAGCAAGCCGCTGTGGTAGCGCGACATGCCCACGCCGGCCAGCAGCTCGTGCGTGCGGCCCAGCAGGGTGAAAGGACCTTTGACGTCGAGATTGACCGACCAGTTGCGGTTTTCCACGTCCTGCCATGGCAGATAGGCAGCGGTTGTGCTGTTCCAGAGATAGCCCAGCTTCATGTCGTCCATCTTCACGCTCTGATGGAAGAACTTCAGGCTTGCCGTCCAGTCATGGGCCAGACGTTGCTCCACGCTGCCGAAGAGCTCGGTGCTTTCCTGTTCATAGCCCGACCAGGGCGCACCGTTGTTGAACGAGCGTGGCATCAGTCCCACTTCGGCACCCGCTGCGGTGTAGCGCTGGATGGGTCGGGTCGTGCCGAAGCCGCGTGCCTCACGCTGGCGCAGCGTGATGCCCAGGTTCAGCAGGGTATCGGGGGTAAGATCCGCCTCCAGCGTGCCGAACAGCATCTTGCTGTTGCTCTTTTCGTTGTCGCGAAAGCTGCCCGCATCCGTCATGGACGCAACCACGCGGCCGCGCAGCGTCCCCGCCTCGTTGAGCGAGCCGCCTATATCGGCCTGAGCTCGATAGGTATCCCAGCTGCCGGCATTGGCGCGCACGCTGGCCTGGAACTCACGCGTGGGACGCTTGCGGATCAGATTGACGGTGGCGCCATAGCCGCCCTTGCCGACAACCAGTCCCGACGAGCCCTTGAGCACCTCGACACGGTCCATCTCCGCCATATCGTCCAGTGCATACATGGTGCTGGTGACGAAGTACCAGCCGTTGCTGAGCTGGGACATGCCGTCGACCTGCAGATTCATCTCCGAGCCGCGGGCCTGAAAGTCCGTCGCGTTGTTCTGGCGATAGACGCCAATGCCCGGCGTCTGCTCCAGCACATCGGCCAGCGTCTCCAGCTTGAAGTCATCCATGCGCTGGCGTGTCATCACGCTTACCGACTGCGGCGTCTCGCGCAGAGTCAGGCCCAGACCCGTTGCCGTGCGGCTGGGCCCCGTCTGGGTGTAGCTGCCCGTGCCTTCGGTGGTGCCGCTGCGTTCGGCCTGAGCCGTGACGCGCACTTCGGACAGCGTGCTGCCCTCCTCACTCGAGACGGGCGCCACGGCCTGCCTTTGCAGGGTGTAGCTGCCGCCGTGACGCGACACCAGCTCCAGCCCGCTGCCAGCCAGCAGGCGCTGCAGTGCCTCGCGCGGCGTATAGCTGCCGGAAAGCACCGGGCTTTGCCGACCTTGTGTGAGCGCAGGATCGAACGACAGTGCCATGCCGGCCGTAGCTGCCACCTCGGACAACACCCGGCCCAGCGGCCCTGCTTCTATCCGGTAAGCCTGAGCCTGCCCGGCTGCGGGTGGCTCGGCAGCCTGCACGGTGGTCGCCGCCAGCGCCCAGCCCAGCAAGGCAAGCTGGGCGGCGCGCGCAACCGGGCTGATTACAGGATTCGATAGAGAACGGGAGGCCATGGAAGCAGGCATGAAAGACAGTCCTTTGGAAGCAAAAATGAGTGGTTCACCTTGCTTGCCAAACAACTTCCCGGAAAGTCTCACCTTCGTGCATTTTTTTGAAGATGCCTTGCTTGTAAACTCAGCGGGCCGCCACCGTGACCCAGTAACCCTGCCAGCGCCGATGCACCGTCACGGCGTAGGTTTCGGCCAGCATGGCCAAGGCCCGGTCGGTATCGGCCAAAGGGTACGCGCCCGACACTTTGATGGACACCACCTCCGGGGCACAGTGCAGCAGGCCGGGCCGGTAACGCGACAGCTGGGCGCAGACTTCTGCCATGGGCATGGCGTCCGCCACCAGCATGCCGTGCACCCAGGCCAGTTGCTGCGGTCGTACCGTCTGCAGCTCCCCTGCTCCCAGCGCAGTCAACCTCGCCCAGTTGCCCGCGGGCACCACCAGCGTGGGCTGAGAGGCTCCGAGTAATGTGACTTCGACCGCACCCTGGGTTACGGCCAGATCCACGAATTTGCCCTCGCTGTTCTGCTGCACCGAAAAGCGTGTGCCCAACGCCCGAAGGCGCCCCACGGCCGTCGCCACCAGCAACGGCCGGTCCACGCCACTGGGATCGGCAGCAGTTTCCAGCAAGATCGAGCCCCGGTGCAGATGTATCAGGCGCTGATGAGCATCAAACCGGACATCGACGGCCGTTCCTGTATCCAGCAGCAAACGGCTGCCATCGGCCAATGTCACGAGGCGCTGCTCGCCCGCGACAGTACGCAGGTCGGCTGCCCACCCCTGCTGCTGTGCCAAACGCCAGCTCATCCAGCCACCAGGCACGGCGGCCAGCAAAACAGCCAGCCTGGCCACAGCGGCCCGTCGGCTGCGACGCTGTGATCGGCCCAGCGCCGGCATGGCCAGCGCCGGCGGCAACCCGCCCAGCTTGTCCATCAGCCGCTCGGCCCGCATCCAGGCACCTTCATGGGCCGGACTGGCCTGGCGCCAGCGCTCGAAGGCAACGCGTTCGGCAGCCGTCAGGCCTTCATCGTTCAGACGGACCAGCCAATCCGCAGCCTCGTCCAGCAAACGTGCATCCATTGCAGTCATTCCATCAACGCCAGACACTGCCTGAAAGCCTGGGCCATGTAGCGCTTGACGCTGGTCAGCGATACGCCCAGCTGCGAGGCGATATCGTCGTACTTCATGTCCTCCAGCTGCGAAAGCAGAAAAGTGCGCCGTACCAGCGGCGGCAAGGCATCAAGCATGGCATCTATCTCATGCAGGGCCTCCAGCACCAGGGCCCGGTGCTCCGGCGACGGTGCTTCAGGTTCCGGCAACAGGGCCAAAGCCTCCAGATAGGCACGCTCCAGCGCCTGCCGCCGGCACCAGTTGACAAGCACCCCTTTGGCCACGGTGGTCAGATAAGCACGCGGCGACTCTAGACGCGGCGGCTCACGCACGCCCAGGATACGGACAAAAGTGTCTTGCGTCAGATCTGCTGCGTCAAAGGCATTGCCGACCTTTCGGCGCAACCAGCCCTGCAACCAACCGTGATGATCTGTGTAAAGCGCTGCGACTTCACGATGGGAGGCTGTTTCGACAACGGGCATGGTGCAATGGGAATAGATCTCAAAAAGACCTCAAATGATATCAATTCTCATTTCAGATTTTCTCAAGGCCTTCACTATTTCCGCATATGCTTCAGAGCCCTCATCTGCCGGAACGCATCGCCTTGTGCCCGCGACAAGCATGGAGAAAGGGCTCGCCCCTGCACAATCACGCACCAGGAACACATCGATGCCTGGAGCCCCACTTCTGGCCATTCGCGCAGGCGGCGCCCCTCTCGGGAGCATGCTCGCAGCAAGCTCCCGACACCTGCTGGATGATTGCAAGACTATTGCGCTGTTGAGCTCTGCGATGCTTTACTCGGCAGGTGGTTGATGCAAGTGTCCGGAACCGAGCCGTTTCCGACCCAGGTTGGTATTCAAGGACCTCAAGAATCAAGATGACAAGCTTTCGCTCTCACAAGCTTTTGCATCGCATCGTGCTCGGCAACCTGCTGGTAGCGGCCTTGCTGTGCTTTGCCACCTGGCTTGGCGTGCATGCCAATTACCGCGCGGACATGGACCTGGGAGTAGCCGTCACCAGGCACCAAGCGCGCAGCCTGAGCTTGGAGCTGGCTGCAGAGGTGCGACTGGTGGACAACGCTCTGTCATCGATTGCCAGTCGTTACCGCGCACGCAGCCTTGACGGACTTTCCGCGGCCAACTTTGCCTTGTACGAAATGCTTCAGGAACAGCGTGCCCTGATTCCTTTTGTCACCGCCCTGCGCATCACAGACAGTGCTGGCGAGGTACTCATCACTCCCAGCGAAATTGATGTGCCGTTTTCAGTGGCGGAACGCGCCTATTTCGCTCAAGCCCGCGAAACGGACCGAATGGTGGTGTCCGAGCCTCTGATCAGCCACTCCTTCGGAAAATGGTCTATCGTGCTGGCAAGGCGTCTTCAGGCCGAGGGCGGCCAGTTTCAGGGCATCGTCTATGCCATTGTCGCGGCCGAACATTTTCACCAGCTATTCCAGCGCCAGTCGTTCGGCACCAGCAGCGCCATGGCATTGCGCACCGATCAGGCACTGCTGGTCGCGCGCTATCCGGCTGCAAGCCAGGATGCCGACGCAGGTATCGGCAAGGCCGCTGTCTCGTCCGAATATCACCAGGCCATCAGCCGCAACAGCGAGGAAGGCTGGTACATCACACCGACCCTGATCGATGGCGTGGAGCGCATCACGGCCTACCATCGGCTGCCCGGATATCCTCTGACGGTGTTTACCGGGCTGGGTACGGAAGCCTATATGGTCATGTGGCGCGCCTCCGCCTGGCGTGCATGGGGTCTCGCCGGCTTGTGCATTGCCCTGATTGCTTTGGGTTCGGTAGCCCTGTACCGGCTGCAGCAGCGTGAACGCCGCATCCGCAAAGAGCAGGAACTGGTCATCAACAATGACCTGATCGGCATGGCTCGCCTGCGCGAGCGCAAGATCGTCTGGACCAACCCCGCCATGCGCCGTCTGCTCAAGCAGCCAGCAGCTGCACTGCAGGGCGCATCCACGCGCATGCTTTACCCCGACGAAGCCTCCTACAGGCGTATCGGCGAAAAAGCCTATGGCTCTTTGCTGGCTCGGGGCAAATTTCACGCGCAGTTCCAGGTGCAGAATGCCGAGGGCAAGCTTTTGTGGGTGGATGCATCCGGCACACTGCTGAATGCCGAAGAGTCGCTGTGGATTCTGGTGGACATCGACGCCCTCAAGCGAGGCGAACAAGCCGCCAATCACCTTGCCAACCACGACGCTCTGACGGGTCTGGCGAACCGCCGAGCACTTGAGGAAACGCTGAACCAGGAGCTGGCAGACGGCCAGATGCTTGCCGTGTGCTTCATGGATCTGGATGGTTTCAAACAGGTCAACGACACCCAGGGTCACGACGCAGGCGATGAGGTTTTACGTGTGGTAGCTGCCCGACTGACGGCCCAGGCCCGTGCCGGCGACTGCGTTGCCCGCCTGGGCGGCGATGAGTTCGTGGTGCTGCTATCGGGCTTGCACACTCCCGGTGAGGCCATGTCTGTCATGAAGCGCTGCATGGAAGCCGTGCGCCAGCCCATTGCACTGAATGGTGGAGTGATGGTGCAAGTCGGCAGCAGCATCGGTATCTCCATCAGCACCGCAGATAGTTCCTCGGCCAACCTGATGCAGAGTGCGGACGAGGCCATGTACTCGGCCAAACATGCAGGCAAGGGACGCATTGTTCAGCATTCGGACCTCTCGCAGGACTCCGAGGCTTGAGGCCGCACCCTGCGACCAGCTGCATCTATACATATCCAGAGCCTAGGATTGACAACGCCTTCGAGGCCAAAGCAGGTCATTTTGGAGACTCGCGGCCTGGCCGCAGTCGGCCAAGCCCAAGGGCCAGTCACCCGCTTCCGGCCAAAGGCAAACTGCCAGGGCTTTTGCAGGCCCGCCTGCCGCATATTCATCTGGCCGACCGCAGCCAGCCCTCTCTTGCCTATTCCTGTGCTCTTGGCGGCAGCCCTGCAGCCTTGCGAATGGGCTCCAGCAAGGCGCTGAGTCCGTTGTGGTCAAGCTCCTGCATCAAGGCCAGCAACTGACCGATCTCGCCCTTGGGAAAGCCCTCGCGGGCAAACCAGTTGAGGTAGTTGCCGGGCAGATCGGCAATCAAACGGCCCTTGTACTTGCCATAAGGCATAGGCACGCGCACCAGGCGCTCCAGCATTTCGGGATTCATGGCAGTCAATCGAAATCAGATTTTGTATAAAAAACGACGCTCTTATAACCAAATAAGAAAAATGTCCTGCAGACGTCGGTACACGGCACTAGACTATGCACCTTAGTTCGCTGCGGTCCAGATGAGGCCCGGAATTTATTGCAACTTGCTGAAGAAGGTCAGAACCAATGTTGAAGAAAGCTCTTTCTGCTATCGCTATTGCCACTCTGGCGCTGTCGGCCCAGGCTGCTGACGTGCTCAAGGTGGGCGCCACGGCCGTTCCTCACGCCGAAATCCTCAATCACATCAAGCCCGCACTGAAGGCTCAGGGCATCGATCTGGAAATCAAGGAGTTCAGCGACTACGTGCAGCCCAATGCTGCCGTGGAAGACAAGCAGCTGGATGCCAACTTCTTCCAGCACCAGCCCTATCTGGACAGCTACAACAAGGACCGCAAGACCTCGCTGGTGGCCGTACCCAACGGCAAGGTTCATGTGGAGCCCTTCGGTGCCTACTCCAGCAAGATCAAGAACATCAAGGATCTGAAGAATGGCGCTACCGTGGCCATTCCCAACGACCCCTCCAACGGCGGCCGTGCACTGATTCTGCTGGCCAAGCATGGTCTGATCGAGCTCAAGGATCCCAAGAGCCTGACCCCCACTGCTCTGGACGTCGTCAAGAACCCCAAGAAGCTGAAGTTCAAGGAACTGGAAGCGCCTTTGCTGCCCCGCGCACTGGCTGATGTCGACCTGGCCCTGATCAACACCAACTACGCAATCGAAGCCAAGCTCAACCCCACCAAGGATGCCCTGTTCATCGAAGGTGCCGATTCGCCCTACACCAATATCGTGGTGGCCCGCAAGGATCGCGCCAACGGCGCCGACATTGCCAAGCTGATGAGCGCTCTGCACTCTGCAGACACCAAGAAGTTCATTCAGGAAAAGTACAAGGGCGCCGTGGTTCCCGCGTTCTGATTCGCAAAGGCCTTAGAAATGTTGGTGCCCCCCATCCTCTACAGGGGATGACGGTCGCGCTGCGAAGAGCACGGTGGGCACAGGCACCTGCTGTGGCCCCGGGGCCGGACAGAACCGGCCGCCGGCCACACTTGACGACCTGACTCAGAAAAAAGCGCTGCTTCTGCAGCGCTTTTTCTTTTGATTTGATAGCTTATAGCGCTTTACAGGCAAGGGTTTATAGCAACTTCCACTTGAGATTTCTCAATGCGAGGGTGCAGGCACCGAGTGCAGCAAAACCGGTGTCTCGCCATCGCCGTTGACGCTTTCCAGATGCACGCCAAATCCCCACAGGCGAGCCACATGCTTGAGAACCTCCTGTGCATCTTCTGCCAGCGGCCTGCCCTGGTACTGGGTATGCCGCAGAGTAAGACTGCGGTCGCCGCGCAGATTCACGCTCCAGGCCTGAATATTGGGTTCGCGCGTCCCCAGGTCGTATTGCTGAGACAACAACTGGCGCAGTGTGCGGTAGCCATCTTCATCGTGAATGGCACTGACCAGAACATCACGTTCCTCAGGGTCATCGTGCAGAGAGAACAAACGCATGTCGCGTATCAGGTGCGGGCTCAGAAACTGGCCGACAAAGCTCTCGTCCTTGTAATTGCGCATGGCGTGGTGCAGCGCCGGCAGCCAGGGCGTACCAGCCATGTCGGGAAACCAGCGGCGATCTTCCTCGGTCGGCTTTTCGCAGATCCGCCGAATATCACGGTACATGGCAAAGCCCAGCGCATAAGGATTGATGCCGCTGAAGGCCCGGTGGCCAGCGGGCGGCTGGTAGATCACATTGGTATGCGATGACAGCCACTCCAGCATCACGCCATCGGTCAGCCAACCCTCGTCATACAGAGTGTTGAGCAATGTGTAATGCCAGAAGGTGGCCCAGCCCTCGTTCATCACCTGAGTCTGGCGCTGCGGATAGAAATACTGGGCGATCTTGCGCACGATGCGCACGATCTCTCGTTGCCAGGGTTCGAGCAAGGGAGCGTTCTTCTCGATGAAATAGAGGATGTTCTCTTCGGGCTCTCTGGGAAAGCGCTCGCTGCCTTGCGTCGTGCTGTCCTTGTCCTTGTCCCTTCGGGCAGGAAGCGTGCGCCACAGCACATTGACCTGTTGCTGCACATAGGCTTCACGTGCCTCTCTCTCGGCGCGCTCGCGCGACAGGCTTTTATGCGAGGGACGGCAATAGCGGTCCACACCAAAGTTCGACAACGCATGGCAGGAATCCAGCAACTGCTCCACGGTGTCGAAGCCATAGCGTTCCTCGCATTGCGCCACATAGTCGCGCGCATAGACGAGATAGTCGATGATGCTGCCCGCGTCGGACCACATGCGAAACAGATAATTGTTCTTGAAAAAGCTGTTGTGTCCATAGGCCGCATGCGCAATCACCAGGGCCTGCATGGCCGTGCTGTTCTCCTCCATCAGATAGCTGATGCAGGGGTTGGCATTGATGACGATCTCATAGGCCAATCCCATATGGCCTCGTCGGTAGCGGCGCTCCGTGGCCAGAAACTCCTTGCCATAGCTCCAGTGCCGGTAATTGACCGGCATGCCCACGCTGGAATAGGCATCCATCATCTGCTCGGCCGTGATGATCTCCAGCTGATTCGGATAGGTATCCAGGCCGTAGCGCTCAGCCGTGGCAGCAATCGCCGCGTGATACTGTTCGATCAGCTCGAAAGTCCAGTCGCTGGGGTCGGGCAAGGGAGACGCCGGTCGCTGGGATGCCATCAAAGGTGCCTGCGGCACATCGCGAAAGCGCGGCTCCCCCTGGGCATGCGAATTTCCGGCCTTTCTGCTGGCGCTGAGATCCAGCACGGGATAGAGATTGAGGTTCATATCGATACCCCATCCTTCTTGAAGAGATCGCGGAACACCGGGTAGATCTCGTTGGCCGCCGATACCTTGCGCATGGCGAAATGGGGGAATAGCGGCAGCAGGCGGCTGTACTCTTCCCAGAGACTCTGCTCCTCGAGCACCACTTGCAGGTAAGCGTAGTAGCGCACCAGCGGCAATATTCTTTCGGCCAGAAGGCTGTGGCATTTGCCGCCGTCGTCGCTGAAGTTGTCGCCATCGCTGGCCTGGGCGACATAGATATTCCAGTCGTTGACCGGGTAGCGGGCCCTGATGATCTGTTCGAGCAGGACCAGCGCGCTGCTGACTACCGTGCCGCCGCTTTCCGTGGAGTGAAAGAACTCGTCTTCGGTGACTTCCGCCGCCTGGGTGTGGTGGCGGATGAAAACAATCTCGATCTTGTCGTAATGCCTTGTGAGAAACAGATACAGCAGGATGAAAAAGCGCTTGGCCAGCTCCTTGCGCTCCTGATCCATGGAGCCGGACACGTCCATCACGCAGAACATCACGGCCTGGCTGCTGGGCACGGGCACCTTGCTGCGATTGCGAAAGCGCAGATCCAGTTGCTCCAGGAAAGGCACTGCGCCGATACGCTCACGCAAGGTATCGATACGGCGTTGCAGCTCGGCGACTGACTCACTGGTGCCGTCATCCTGCGCCAGCAGAGCTTCAAGCTGTTCTTCCAGTACCTTGAGCTCACGGTGCGGAGCTTTGGTCAGCGCAATGCGCCGCCCCAGGGCGCCGCGCATCGTGCGCACCAGCGCCAGATTGCTGGGCGTGCCGTCATGGCTGTAGCCGGCGCGCCTTGTCTTGTATTGCAAGGTATTGCCGATGTGGTTGCGCAGCAGGCGCGGCAGCGCCAGATCTTCAAAGAAAAGCTCCATGAACTCTTCCTTGGTCAAGGTGAAAGTGAAGTCATCCTGCCCCTCACCGCTATCACTGGCCTGCGACCCCGAACCGCCGCCCCCACCAGGCGGCCGGGCAATGCGGTCACCGCGCACATGCTCGCGATTGCCAGGCAGCACCATATCGCGGATACCGCCCTGACCATGCCTGAAGACCGGCTCCTGAATGTCCTTTTTCGGAATGGTGATGCTTTCCGCCTGATCGATATGGCGGATGTCGCGCGCAGACACGGCTTTGCGCACCGCCTCCGCGATCTGCTCTTTGAAACGCCGCACAAACCGCTCGCGGTTGCCCACCGATTTATTCTTGCCTGCGAGCCTGCGGTCGATGATATGCAGTGCCATCTGTGCTCCCATCTCCAGGGGCTGTTCTCAACTCAACCGTCCTGTCGGTGGCCGTGCCGGGCCACCGACACCGCTGTCAGCTGCTCTTGCGCACGCGCAGATACCACTCGCAAAGCAGACGCACTTGCTTGGGCGTATAGCCCTTGGCTTCCATGCGAGTGACGAAGTCCTCATGCTTGCGCGCATCTTCGGCACTGGCCTTGGCGTTGAAGCTGATCACCGGCAGCAACTCCTCTGTGTTGGAGAACATCTTCTTCTCGATCACCACGCGCAGCTTCTCGTAACTGGTCCAGCTGGGGTTCTTGCCCTGGTTGTTGGCCCTGGCCCGCAGCACGAAGTTGACGATCTCGTTGCGGAAGTCCTTGGGGTTCGCAATGCCGGCCGGCTTTTCCACCTTCTCCAGCTCGGCATTGAGCGCATTGCGATCGAACACCTCGCCGGTATCGGTGTCGCGGTATTCGCTGTCCTGAATCCAGTAATCGGCGTAGGTGACGTAGCGGTCAAAGATATTCTGACCGTACTCGCTATAGCTCTCCAGATAGGCAGTCTGGATTTCCTTGCCGATGAACTCGGCATAGCGCTGGGACAGATATTCCTTGATGAAACCTATGTACTTGGTCTCCAGCTCGGCCGGAAATTGCTCGCGCTCGATCTGCCGCTCCAGCACATACATCAGGTGCACGGGATTGGCCGCCACTTCGGTGCTGTCGTAATTGAAGACCTTGGCCAGTATCTTGAAGGCAAAGCGGGTGGAGATGCCCTCCATGCCCTCGTCCACGCCCGCGTAGTCACGGTATTCCTGATAGCTCTTGGCGCGCGGATCAGTGTCCTTGAGACTTTCGCCGTCATAGACCTGCATCTTGCTGAAGATGCTGGAGTTCTCTGGCTCCTTGAGGCGCGTGAGCACGGAGAACTGCGCCATCATCTTGAGCGTGCCAGGCGCGCAGATGGCGTTGGCCAGCGAAGACTCCCGGATCAGCTTCTCGTAGATGCGGACTTCCTCGCTCACGCGCAGGCAGTAAGGCACCTTGACAATGTAGATACGATCGAGAAACGCCTCGTTGTTGCGGTTGTTGCGGAAGGCCTTCCATTCGCTTTCATTGCTGTGCGCCAGCACCACGCCGTCAAACGGAATCGCGCCAAAGCCTTCCGTGCCCTTGTAATTGCCTTCCTGCGTGGCCGTCAGCAGGGGGTGCAGCACCTTGATCGGAGCCTTGAACATTTCCACGAACTCCAGCAGGCCCTGATTGGCCAGGCACAGGCCACCCGAGTAGCTGTAGGCGTCGGTGTCGTCCTGCGAAAAGTTCTCCAGCTTGCGGATGTCCACCTTGCCCACCAGGCTGGAAATATCCTGGTTGTTCTCATCGCCGGGCTCGGTCTTGGCAATGCCTATCTGCTTGAGGATGCTGGGGTAGCGTTTGACCACTCGGAACTGGCGAATGTCTCCGCCGAACTCCTCCAGCCGCTTCACGGCCCAGGGCGAGAGTACATGCTGCAGACTGCGACGCGGAATGCCGAACTCGTCTTCCAGCACCGGGCCGTCTTCCACGGGGTCGAACAAACCCAGTGGCGACTCGTTCACAGGCGATCCCTTGAGCGCGTAGAACGGTGCCTTTTGCATCAGGTATTTGAGACGCTCTGCAATCGAGCTTTTACCGCCGCCCACAGGTCCCAGCAGATAGAGAATCTGTTTGCGTTCCTCCAGGCCCTGGGCCGCATGGCGAAAGAAGCTCACCACCTGCTCGATGGCATCTTCCATGCCGTAGAACTCAGAGAATGCGGGATAGCGGCGGATGACCTTGTTGGCAAACAGACGCGACAGCACGGGATCGTTGCGGGTATCCACCATTTCGGGTTCACCGATGACGGACAGCATGCGCTGTGAGGCTCCGGCGTAGGCCATGGGATCACGCTGGCAAAGGCTAAGGTACTCGTCCAGCGACATTTCTTCTTCACGCAGGCGAACGTAGCGTGCTGCGGAATTGCTGATGACATCCATATGACCTCCCGTGGCGGCACCAGGGCTCGAATCAGTGCCGCAAAGTTGCAAGGCATTCGTTACCGTGTGCGTCCGTTGTAGCACCTCGCTCCTAATTTGAATAGACCGAGATTCCTACAAATACGCAGTAGCCACGACAGCCAAAACCGCAAACCGGATAGCGCAAAAATCGGTCAAAAAATATGACTCGAAATGAGCATAGAAGCCTGTCCTCATGGAAGCAATAAAGCCCCCTATCTATCTGCCATCATTCAAGATTTCGACGACTAGCAAAACTGATCGGAACATTGCTTTACAGGTAATCTGGGTGGCAACAAAAAACGCTGCACAAGCAGCGTTTCGAACAATTGCAGCTACAGAAAACAGAGCTTGCCGCTCAAATTCCAAGGGTTATTCACTAGAAATATTTCGGCAAAGCATTGATGAGCAAGCGCTAGCAGCATCTCTTTTCATAGCATGGGTATTCATCCGGAAGTGGCTGCCGAAGCATCCACCACGGGCGATTTGGTACCTGCGCGCGTCACGGCGCTGCCCATGGCCGCAGCCATGATGCAGGCAATGGCGGTCCACTGCGTGGCCGTCAGGTTCTCGCTGAGCAGCAGCATGCCCATCAGTGCTGCAATGGCCGGCTCGGTCGCCAGCGCGATGCCGAAGGTGGCAGGCGGCAGACGGCGCAGAGCCAGCATTTCCAGTGAGTAAGGCAAGGCACTGGAGATGGCCGCCACCATCAGCCCGAACAGCAGAATCGACGGCGTCAGCAACTTGACTCCAGCCTCTGCCACACCAAACGGCACCACCACCAACGCCGCGCACAGCAAGCCCAGGGAGACGGCCTGGCCGCTGGGGATATGGCCCAGCCTGCGCCCCAGCACGATGTAGGAGGCCCAGCAGATGGCAGCTCCGAGTGCGCAGGCAATACCCACCGGGGACAGGTGGAGGCCCGAAGCACTGCCACCCAGAGGAAGAATCAAGGCCAGGCCGACAACCGCCAGCGCCAGCCAGATGAAGTCCAGCGCGCGGCGTGAGTAGTAGATGGCAACGGCCAGCGGTCCTGAAAACTCGATGGCCACGGCCAGGCCAAACGGAATATCGCGCAGCGCCATGTAGAACATCAGATTCATGCCGCCCAGTGCCATGCCGAAAACCAGCAGAGCCAGTGCCTGCTGACGGTTGAGCGACCAGCGCCAGGGCCGCCAGACGCACACCAGAATCAACGCGGCAAAACCCACTCGCAGTGCCGATGTACCCTGGGCACCAATCAAGGGAAACAGCTGCTTGGCCAGCGAAGTCCCCAACCCGAGTGCAGTGACCGAGCCCAATACGGCCAACACGGGCCACCAATGATTCCAGCTGTTTTTTGACATAGGTGGGTACGATATTGCATGTCACCCGCGAAATTTGCTCGTTTTCAGCCCTGAATCTGCAAGTTTCGCTCTCAACCCATCCAACACCATGCCTGCTGCCGACCTGGACTCCTTTGACCACGCGATTCTTGCCCTGCTCCAGCGTGACAACCTCATGCCGCAGCGTCTGATTGCTGAGCACATCAACCTCTCGGCCCCAGCCGTGCAGCGGCGCATCAAACGATTGCAGGAAACCGGGGTGATTGCCGCCAATGTGGCCGTGCTGGAGCCCGTCAAGGTGGGCCGCACGCTGACTGCGGTCATCACCGTGCAGTTGGTCAATGACAGGCCGGATCTGTCGCGCGGCTTCAGGGCGCGTATCGCCGACGAAGCGGCTGTGCAGCAGTGCTTCTATGTGACGGGCGAAACCGACTACATCCTGGTCGTCACGGCAACCGACATGGATGATTACCAGGCCATCTGCAAACGCCTGTTCGAAGGGGACGAAAACATTCGCCGCTACAGCACCTCGATCGCGCTGGAGCGCATCAAGACAGGTCTGCAGCTGCCGTTGTCTGCGCCATAAGGCGGTTCCGCCGTGCGACCGCCCGGCCGGAGTTGATGCAGGACGAGGTCTGCCTTTTGTCATGGAGGTTGGCACTGGCGCCACCGGAAACAAAATGCAACAATTACGTCATAAACCGGCTCAGATTCCGCACACAAACAAGAGTCCACTCTTGAGGAGACACGATGAACGCTTCTTCCGCCACCTCGCCCGATATGGCCACGCTGGTTGCCGATCGCACTCTGGACAAATATGCCAAGGACTACTTCCCCCGGCGCGAGCAAGTGACGATTGCCTTTCGTGGCGACATTGCCGAGAGGCACAACTATGACAAGATCCGCCCGCTCTCCGAAGCCCAGCGCCATGGCAGGCATATTGTGGTGATCGAGGGCCAGAGCCAGAAGACCGGAGCCACAGGCCACTACCGCATTGAATGCAATAGCTGGAACCTCATCGAAGCCGTGGGTCTGTGGGAACAAGCCGCAGAGGCTTGAAACCCGATGTGGGGGTGTGAAAGAGCTTGCAATGAATGGCGCTGGCGCAACTTGAGACTCAAATCTCCATTCCCAAAGCGCTGTTTGCCACCCACCAGGCCAGACACAGCATCATCACACCGGTGATACCGTCCATGACGCGCCAGGCACCGGGGTTGGCAAACAAGTGCTTGAGACGGCGCCCCGCCATCGCCAGCAGCACAAACCAGAGGCAACTGGCCGAGGCTGCCCCCATCACGTAGGACCAGCGGCCCGCACCCTCCTGCTGGGCGCCAATCGAGCCCATCAGCAACACCGTATCCAGGTACACATGAGGATTGAGCAAAGTGATGGCTGCCAGCGCAGCCAGCACGCTCATCATTCCGCGTGGTGCAGCCCTGCGCTCGCCGGCCTCCATGGCGGCATCCGGGGCCAGCCACATCCGCCGCAAGGCGAAAAGGCCATAGGCCAGCAAGAATGCGGCGCCACCTAGCGTCAGATACTGGGCCAATGCCGGATAGCTGGCCAGCATCTGCGCCATGCCGGCCACCCCCAGCGCAACCAGCAGCCCGTCGCTGAGCACACACAGAGCCACGCAGGCCTTCACATGTTCGCCATGCACTGCCTGTCGCAGCACATACAGGTTCTGGGCACCTATGGAAACGATGAGCGAAGCGCACACCGTAAAGCCTGCAATCCAGGCGGAATAGAAATTAGTTGTCATGTCCATGAGCCGCTGACTCCTCCAAACCGGCCCGGATTCTTGCTCTGCGCAACAATTAAGTAAAATTACATTTACTCAATTCAATGAAGAATTTCTAATGTTGGACTACGCGGGACTGGAAGCGCTTGCCGCCGTATTGCGCGAGGGAAGCTTCGAGCGTGCGGCGCGCAAGCTGCATGTCACCCCCTCCGCCATCTCCCAGCGCATCAAGCTGCTCGAGGAACGCGTGGGACAGGTGCTGGTGCTGCGCGGCACGCCTTGCACCGGCACGGAGGCCGGCCGACGCCTGTGCCTGCATGTGGAGCAGGTGGCGCTGCTGGAAAACGATTTGCGACGCAAGAACCCCGAGCTGGTCCCCGAAGGACAGACCGCCCTGCCCACGCTGAAGCTGGCGGTCAATGCCGACTCCCTGTCGACCTGGTTCATGGATGCCATGGCGGCCTTCACGCAGGATGGCAACGAGCTGCTGGACATCAGCATTGACGACCAGGACCACACGGCCAAACGCATCAAGGAAGGCGAAGTCATGGCCGCCGTCACGGCCACGGGCTCGGCGATTGCAGGCTGCAACACCTGGCCGCTGGGCCGCATGCGCTATATCGCCGTGGCCAGCCCGGAGTTTGTGCAGCGCCACCTGGCCCAGGCCGAGTCGGATCGGGAGCTGGCCCAGATGCTGGCCAAGGCGCCAATGATGTACTACGGCCGCAAGGACAGCCTGCAGGACCAATGGCTGCACGGCCTGGGGCTGGACGGACGGCGCAACAATGCGCGTCACTTTCTGCCCTCCAACCAGGGCTACACACGTGCCGTGGAACTGGGCATGGGCTGGGGCATGCACCCGGCCCAGCTGATCACCCCGCAGCTGGCCAGTGGCGATTTGACGGAACTGCTCCCGGGCAGAGATCTCCACATCCCCATGTACTGGGCCCATACCCGCAATGCCCAGGCCAGCCTGCAACGCCTGACCGACTGCATCATCCATGCCGCAGCTGCCTGGCTGGAGCCCATGAAGGACTAGCTCAGTCTGCTGAAGACTTTTTCAGGCCGTAATAGAACACCCAGGCAGCCGCCAGGTAGAGAAAGGGATAAAGCGCCAGATAAGGCACCAGATGCAGATAGGCCGACCATCGGTCGGCCGCGAAAAAGCTTGCATACACCAAGGCCGCAAGCAATGCCCCGCTACCTGCCAGCAGGCCGGCATAGGCCAGCAAGGTGGTCATACGCAAGACCGGCCTGCCGCGCTCGACCAGCAGCAACCGGCCCGAACACAGCTGCACGGGAATCTGATAGAGGCGAGCAAGTGCCATCAGAAAGACGATGGGCACCAGGATCAGAGGCAGGAAAAACATGCCTCACAGCGCAATCAGGGGCGATGCTCGGACTCCACATGGCGCACGGCCGCCCTGGCCTGGGTGAGCATATGAAAGTCCAGAATGCGTGTCGCCATGATGGTCTCCCAGAGGAAGCAGCACAGCGCCAGCACAAAGGCCAGCACCCCAAGCAGAAAGCTGAAAACGGCATAGCCGTGGCCGCTGACACCATAGGCCTGGCCCACGAACAGCAGCACGATGGTCAGCCCTATGCACATGCCGCACAGCGTCAGCAGCGCGATGGAGACGTTGGCCAGCCGCCCGCGCTCGCGCAGAAAATGCAGCTCCTTGAGATGGCGGGCGATCAGATCGTGATCGTCCAGGGTGCGCAGGCTTTCCTCCAGCTTGCGGGCCCGGTCAATGATGCGGGCCAGCCGCCCCGCTACGGAGCCAATCATGCCGGCCACGGCAGTCAGAAAAAAAACCGGCGCAACAGCGAGCTGAATGCTGTGGGTGACGGTCTGTGCGTCGATGGACCAGATGCTCATGGTGTCCTCAAAATCAGGGGGCTGTCTCAGCCTCTATTTTTATGCACAAATATCAGCTCAGCTTTGACTGAATTCACTCACAAAACAGCCACGGCTGCTTTTCTACTGCGCCAGATGTTTGACGGCAATTGGCATGCCTGCCGCAATGCCGGTGCTGGCCCTGCGTCTGTCCTTGTCGCCATGGATCCCGCCTCGTAGGCACTACCGATGGCTGCTGCTATATAATTTTTCGCGAACGATCTTTCAGACTACGGTCTGCCAAGCTTGTTCAACGTAGCAGGTGCCCGATGTTTCATCGGGTTAAACGGGAACAAGGTTCAAAGCCTTGGCTGCCCCCGCAACGGTAAGCAGATCAATCCACTTCACGGCTTTTGCACCAGCAAGAGCCAGTCACTGGCGTTCTACGTGGCCTCTTCAAGAGGTGCGCGGCAGCGCTGGGAAGACGAAGTGGCATGCCTCGCGCAATCTGCCAGCCCGGATACCGGCCTGTTAAGCGCTGACCGTCCGGGTGCAACTCCGGCAGTCGGCATTTGCAACGACCGTCTGCGGGGAGCAGCGTGACGGCAACTGATCGGCGACAGGCGCGCACACCCAGGCGCACTCCGGACGCCGGTCATGGTCTCGTCACATGCATGCAGGCTGGTCAGTTCTCGCTGACGACATGAAATCTTTCGCCCTGCCTGCTGCCCTGATCGGCCTGGCACCTGCCTTGACCTTGGCCGCAGAACCTTCGGCCAACAGCTCAAGCCCCTCCACTTTCTCCTCGGCAGCACAACTGCCCACCGTACAGGTCACAGACAACGCCCCTGGCGGACTGGGTCTGTCGCAGCCAACAACATCGGGCAGCCGGACCGGTATCACCACCCGTGACCTGCCCGCCAGCCTCGACCATGTGGACGAGCAGACCTGGCAGGAGCGCGGTGACAGCCGCATGGCCGACATCATCGGCCGCACCGTGGGCATGACGCCACTGTCTGCCACCAGCTACAGCAGCCTGTCCTTCAGCACGCGCGGCTTCACCGGCACCAACTCGGTGGGCATCGCCGAAGACGGCGTGCGCCTGAGCGTGGCCTCGTCGACCACGCCCTACCCTGCCAACAGCTGGGGCTATGAGCGCGTGGAAGTGCTGCGCGGCCCTGCCTCCATCGTCTATGGCACGGGTACCGTGGGCGCCACGGCCAATGTGGTGCGCAAGCAGCCCAGCAAGGAGACGGTGCGCGAAGTACTGGTCGGGGCCGGCTCGCACGGTACGGCCAAGCTTGGTCTGGGCATGGGCGGCGCGCTTAGCGACACGCTGAGCTACCGCCTGGATGCCTATGGCCACCACACAGGTGGCGAGCACGACATGAGCCACGCCAGCGGCGGCAAGCTGATGAGCACGCTGCGCTGGCAGCCTACGGCGGCCCTGCGCATGGAACTGCTGGCCGATGTCAGCGACGAAAAACCTGCACGCTATTTCGGCACGCCCACCGTGAACGGTGCCATCGTGCCCGAGCTGCTGGGACGCAACTTCAACACCGCTGACAGCGATATCCGCATCAAGGACAAGCGCGTGCGCGCCCGTGCCCAGTACCAGGTCAACGACTGGCTGAGCGTGAGCAACGAGCTCTACCATTTCAAGGCCGATCGCTACTGGCGCAACATCGAAGCCTATAGCTACAACCCCAGCAAGCAGCAAGTGACGCTGGGTGACTATCTGGAGCTGGCCCACGATCTGGCCCAGACCGGCAATCGGCTGGAAACCACCATCCAGGCCGGTACACACAAAGTAGTAGCGGGCTGGGAGGTAAGCCGCGCCCGATTCAACTTTGCACGCAACGACTATGCGGGCAGCGCGACCATCGGCGTGAACGAGCCCTCGCTGGGCTACTGGCCCAATACTTCGCCCATGCTGCCAAGTTATCGCACTCAGGCTACCACGCATGACTTCTATGCCGAGGATGCCTGGACGCTGAGCGACAAATGGCTGCTGCTGGCCGGCATACGCCGCGCCCTCACGGACTTTGAACGCAATGATCTGGTGGGCAGCGGCTCCTTCGACAAACGTCTGAACGGCACGGCCTGGCGCCTGGGTCTGACGCACAAGCTCAGTGCCCAGACCAGCCTCTACGGCCAGCTATCCCAAGGCCATGACCCCGTCACCAATGTGCTGACCCTGAACCTGGGCAACAGCCCCTTCAAGCTGACCACGGCACGCCAGATCGAGCTGGGCCTGAAGCAGCAGTTCGCCCAGGGCCAGGGCGAGTGGACGGCCGCTGCCTATCGCATCGAGAAGAAAGACATCATCACGCGCGACCCAAACAACGCTTTGCTGTCCGTGCAAGGCGGCAAGCAAAGCTCGCAGGGGCTGGAGCTGAGCGCGGTGATGCGCCTGTCACCCAACTGGCGCCTTGAGGGTAATTACGCCTTTGTCGACGCCAAGTATGACCAACTGATCGAAGCTGGTGGCGCCGACCGCTCCGGCAAGCGTCCCACCAACGTGGCGCGCAACACCGCCAATCTGTGGGCCCACTACACCACCCATAGCACCCTGGGCCGCTGGCAGGCATCGCTGGGCGCACGTGCAGTGGGCAGCCGCTTTGCGGACAACGCCAACACCGCGCGCAGTGGCGGCTACACCGTCTGGGATGCTGCACTGAGCTGGCGTCCCCAGCCGCACAGCACCTATCGACTGACGCTGCGCAACCTGACGGACAAGCTCTACACCTACTCGGCCGTCTCCAGCGCCAGGGCGGCACAGGCTTACCCGGGTGAGGGGCGGCGCGTCGATCTCACGGCCGAGTTCACGTTCTAAGTGCCATGCATCACTTTGATATCAGTAGCTGCCTGCGCTTGTATTTTCTTGAGTTCAGACACTTTCAGCCATGAAGTCCTTTAAGTACATTCGCCAGCAGCTCCTGTTACTGAAGCAACCACTATGGTTTGTCGCGATGCTGGCTTCGGCAGCAGCGCTCAGCGCCTGCGGCGAAAGGCATCAGGCCGGCAGCATCCCGCAAGCCTCGACCAGCAAGGCGGCAAAAACAGCGCTCACCATCGATGTCTGCACCCAGCCCGTGGTCTATGACAAAGTTCCGCAGCGGGCCGTGGTGCACGGCATCAATCTGCTGGAGATGTTTCTTGCCCTGGGCCTGCAGGACAGGCTGGCGGGCTATGGCGGTCTGCGCGACATCAGCCGCCTGCCCACCGCCATGCAGCCGCTGCTGGCCGGCGTGCCCGATCTGTCCAGCCAGGGCATGAACCTGGAGACCTTGCTCAACGCCCAGCCGGACTTTGTCTTCAGCGGCTGGTCCTATGGCTTTAGACCCGGCCAGATCACTCCCGCCAGCCTCAAGGAGCTGGGCATTGCCAGCTATGTGCTCAGCGAATCCTGCATACGCCAGGTGGCTCGCGAGCGCGTTTCGCTGGAAGACACTTTCAACGACCTGCTCAACCTGGGCCGCATCTTTGACATTGAGGCACGCGCCCAGGCGCTGGTGGGCAAGCAGCGCGCCCAGTTGCAGCGCGTGACCGATGCCCTCCAGAACGTGAGCCACAAACCCAAGGTCTTTGTGTTTGACAGCGGCACAGACATCCCCGTCACCACGGGCCGCTATGCCATGCCCCAGGCCATGATCGAGGCCGCGGGCGCAACGAATATCTTTGACGATCTGGACAGCAGCTGGATGCGCGGCAACTGGGAAGACGTGATTGCCCGCGAACCGGACTGGATAGTCATCGTCGATAACGACAGACCCGTGGCCGATGGCAAACGCCAGTTTCTGCTGGCCAAGCCCGAGTTGGCCCACCTCAAGGCCATACGCGAGCAAAAGTTCGTGCTGCTGGAGTTTGCCGAGGCAACGCCAGGCCCGCGCAATGTCGCCGCCACCCAGCGCCTGGCCCATGCGCTGCACCCCGAGCAGATACCCGAGCAGGTGAGCGAGCCATGATGCAGACCGCCGAGCACCCAAGCAGTGCGGCTTCGGTCAGCGCCACCGCCAATGCTTTCTCGGCCCAGCGCCGTCAACTGGCACTGTGGCTGGCGGCGTTGATCGCGCTGCTGCTGCTTTCGCTCACGCTGGCCATTACGCTGGGGCCGGTGCGCATGGCGCCGCAACTGGCATGGCAGATCACGGCGCATGAAATAGGCCAGCAGCTCAACAACCTGGGCTTGAGCTTTGGTGGGTCCGGAGGTGACTGGACCGTGGCCCAGCAGCAAATCGTCTGGCGCGTGCGCCTGCCGCGCGTGCTGCTTGCCGCTCTGGCCGGAGCAGGACTGGCCGTGGTGGGCGTGGCCATGCAGGCCATGGTGCGCAACCCCTTGGCCGACCCCTATCTGCTGGGCGTGTCGTCTGGCGCTTCGGTAGGCGCGGTCAGCGTGCTGGCCTTTGGCACACTGGCGTTTGCGGGCGAGCTGGCCCTGCCGCTGGGCGCTTTTGGCGGTGCGCTGGCCGCCTGCACCACGGTGTATTTTCTCGCCCATGCCCGCGGCAGGCTATTGGCCTCGCGCCTGATTCTGGGCGGCGTGGCCATTGCCTACTGCCTGGGCGGCGTCACCAGCCTGATCGTGCTCACGGCCGATCAGCGCGAGCTGGCTAACTCGGTGCTGACCTGGACACTGGGCAGCCTGGCCGGCACGCGCTGGGACGAGCTGGGCCTGCCAGCCTTGCTGCTGCTGGCGGGCGTGGTGCTGCTGCTGACGCAGGCGCGCTCACTCAATGCCCTGCTCGCGGGCGAAGAAACCGCCATGACGCTGGGCGTGGACACCACGCGCACCAGGCGCTGGCTGTTTGTGCTGGTCTCCCTGGTCACCGGCGTGCTGGTGGCGCTGACAGGCCCAATCGGCTTTGTGGGCCTCATCGTGCCTCATGTCACACGCATGCTTGTGGGGGCCGAGCATCGCAGCGTGCTGCCCGTGGCGGCGCTGGTGGGCGCCATCTTCCTGGTCTGGGTCGATGTGTTCTCGCGCATCAGCTTTGCCCCGGCCGAGGTGCCTGTGGGCGTCATCACCTCGCTGCTGGGCGGCCCCTTCTTTGTCTGGATGCTGTGCCGCAAGAATGTCCGGGAAAGGCTGAGCCTGTGATGCTCCAAGCCCATCAAGCTCAGGCCCCCAACCACAGCGAGCTGCTTTTGCAGGCCAGTCAGCTCAACTTTCAGGCCGCTGCGGCGCATATCGTGCGTGATGTCAGCCTGCAGGTGGCGCGTGGCCAGTTCGTGGGCCTGCTCGGGCCCAACGGCAGTGGCAAGTCCACGCTGCTGCGCATGATCTACCGCATCCTCAGACCCGCCAGCGGCACGGTCTGTATGCAGGAGCGCGACGTCTGGCGGCACAGTGCCCGCGACAACGCCCGTGCCATGGCCGTGCTGGCACAGGAAAATGCCAACGAGTTCGATCTGCGCGTGCGCGATGTGGTGCTGATGGGACGCACGCCGCACCAAAGCGCCTTTGACAAAGACAGCGCGCAAGACTTTGCCATCGTCGCCCAGTCGCTGGCGCGGGTGCAGGCCCAGCCACTGGCCGAGCGCATGTTTTCCACGCTCTCGGGCGGTGAGAAGCAGCGCGTGCTCATGGCCCGCGCACTGGCCCAACAGGCGCCACTGCTGGTGCTGGATGAGCCCACCAACCACCTCGACGTGCGCCACCAGTTCGAGCTGATGAATCTGATTCGCGGCCTGAGCCTGACCACTTTGGCCGCTCTGCACGAGCTTCCGCTGGCCGCGCACTACTGCGACCGCATCTACCTTTTGCAGCACGGTGCACTGGTGGCGCAAGGCACTCCGACCGAGGTGCTGACGCCCGAGACCATTGCCCGTGTCTACGGCGTGCGCGCCCAGGTGCACACCAGCGCACGCACGGGCAAGCCCGTGATCGAATTCATGCCGGATGAGCTGTTATGACCCAGACCAGCACTGAGCCCACACCCTCTTTACCTGCAGCCAACGCCGGCCTGGCCATCGTACTGCTCAGCCGCGGTGCGGCCTATGCAGGCGGCCTGACGGAACTGAGCGATCTGGCAACGCAGCTTGAGGCCCGGCTGGCTGCCGCACAAACGCCTGTGCTGCGTGTGCAACCCGCCTTTGTGGACCGAGCACAGCCTGCCTTGCCCGAAGCGCTGGACCTGTGTGCCGATGCCGATCAGATCCTGATCTTGCCCGTCATGGTGCCCGACGAGCCTTCGCTGCGCCGCTGGCTGCACAAGCTCATCATGCGCTGGCGCGCCAAGCAACAGGCTGGAGGGCAACCCGGCAAACATGCCCCTCGCATCGTGTTTGCTCAACCCCTGCTGCAATTGCCAGCGTTGGCCGAGCTGCTGGCCGCCACCATTCCCAGCGCGCTGCAGCAGCCCGATGTGCCGCAATTGCTGGCCGATGGAGACTGGGAGCGCGACCCCAAAGCTTGGTCCCAAGTGCCGGAGCACCAGCACCATGTGCTGTGGTGCGTGGGCCCGCGCTGCGCGGCCAAGGGAGCCGTCGCGCTGTGGCCTCAACTGACACGCACCGTGCAGCAAAACCCGCTGCTCAAAAAGCAGGTGATGCTGCTGCAAACCAGTTGCCAGTACCCGTGCAACCACGGCCCGCTGATGATCGCCTACCCCGAAGGCGTGTGGTACGGCCCTATGGATGCCACGACGATCGAGTCCGTGCTGACAGCCCATGTGCGGCAGCATGACTGCCCCCACGAACACCTGCGAGTGCATGGGCCACAGCCCGCACTGCACGAATGAGTTTTACCTGTCGAATTTCCCTGTTGATCCCCATCCGGAGAGTGATCCATGCAAACCACCAAAATCCCCGCCACCATCGTCACAGGCTTTCTCGGCAGCGGCAAGACCACGCTGATGCGCCATATTCTCGAGCAGGCCAAGGGTCTGCGCGTGGCGGTCATCGTCAACGAGTTCGGCGAACTGGGCATTGACGGCGAAATCCTCAAGACCTGCGCCATAGGCTGCAAGGAAGAAGGCGGCGCGGATACGCAGTCGGGCCAGATTTACGAGCTGGCCAACGGCTGCATGTGCTGCACCGTGCAGGAAGAGTTCTTCCCCGTCATGAAGGCCCTGGCAGAACGCCGCGCCGACATCGATGTGCTGCTGATCGAGACCAGCGGCCTGGCCCTGCCCAAGCCCCTGGTCCAGGCCTTCCAGTGGCCCGACATTGCCAATGTCTTCACCGTCGATTCGGTGGTCACCGTGGTCGACACGCCCGCTGCGGCTGCCGGCCAGTTTGCCCATGACCCGCATGCTGTCGACGAGCAGCGTCAGGCCGACCCCAATCTGGACCATGACGCCAGCCTGCATGAGCTGTTCGAGGATCAGCTCTCGGCCGCCGACCTGGTGGTGCTGTCCAAAGCCGATCTGGTCACGGCCGAACAACTCGGTCAGGTGCGAGCCCTGGTGGCCGAAGAAGTACCTGCCAGCGTGAAGATGATCGAAGCCGTGCAGGGCCAGGTGCCCCTGAACGTGCTGCTGGGCCAGCATCGCGCCGCCGAGCTGTCGATCGACGACAAGCACAGCCACCATGACCATGACGAAGACCATGACCACGACGCCTTCGACTCCCTGCACCTCGACCTGGGTGCCGTGGACCGCGACCGCCTGATGCAGGCCTTGCAGTCCATCGTTGAGCAACATGGCGTGCTGCGCGTCAAGGGCTTTGCCGCCCTGCCGGGCAAGAAGATGCGTCTGTTGGTGCAGGGCGTGGGCCGCCGTTTTGATGCCTATTTCGACCGTGCCTGGGCCGACGGCGAAGCTGCGGCCACGCGTCTGGTGTTCATCGGCAAGCAGCTAGACGCCGCCGTGCTGCGCCAGGCCTTGCTGGGCGCCCAGGCATAAAATCCAAGCAAATCGGCCTCTATCGCTTTACTGGCAAGCGGATAAAGCTATCTTTTTGAATCATGCACCTGCTCAGCTCCCGCCCTGGCGGCTTTGTCGAAGACGACAGCATCATCACCCGTCTGGACCAGACGCCTGCAGACATGGTGGTGCTCAGTTCCGCCGACACCACGCTGTCGCTGCTGGCCGATGCCTACCGGATGTGGCTGCAGGCCGAGCCCCGGGCCGCGAGTTCCACGCCCACGCTGCGCCTGGCCAACCTGCTGCATCTGCGCCAGAGCGCCTCGCTCGATCTGTATATCGACGAGGTGCTACAGCATGCCAGGCTGGTCATCGTTGATCATCTGGGAGCCGAGTCCACCTGGCCCTACGGCATCGAGCAGCTGCAAAAGCTGGCGCGCCGCAAGGGCCAGAAGCTGGCCATGTTCTCGGGCGACAACCAGGAGGATCCGGAGCTGCTGGCCAAAGGCACGCTGGAGCCCGAGCAAAGCCGTGCGCTGTGGCAATACCTGCGCGCCGGCGGCCTGGGCAATGCCCGCGAGTTCCTGCACATGGCGGCAGCCTGGGGCCTGAACCAGGGCCGCGAGGGAGCGCCCGTGCGGGTGCTGCCCCCCGTGGCCGTGCATGTGCCTCAAGCCTGGCTGGCTGACGATGCAGGGCATCTTCCGGGCCTGGACGACCTGCAGGCACGCTGGACGCCCGGCGCTCCCGTGGCCATGCTGGTCTTCTACCGCTCGCATCTGCTGGCGGCCAATACCGAGGCCTTCGATGCCATGGCCGACGCCCTGCTCGCACGCGGCCTGAACCCGCTGCCGCTGGCCCTGGAGTCGCTCAAGGACGGGCTGTGCCTGCAGACGCTGCGCTCCCTGTGCATCACCCACCAGGTGCAGATCATTCTCAACACCACCGCGTTTGTGGCCCTCGGAGAACATGCGCGCACCGGCGAGGCGGCCGACGCGCTGGCCGGCGACATTCCCGTGCTGCAGGTGATTGCCAGCGGCAGCAACCGCGAGGACTGGCTGGCCGACAGCCAGGGCCTGCGCCCGCGCGACATTGCCATGCAGGTGGTGCTGCCCGAGATGGACGGTCGCATCATGACGCGCGCCATGAGCTTCAAAGGCCTGGCCCATCGCTGCGAGCTGACGCAAACCGATGTGATCAGCTACCAGGCCGAGCCCGACCGCATTGCCTGGATTGCCGAGCTGGCCTGGCGCTGGAGCCAGTTGCGCAGCAAGCCTGCGGCTCAGAAGAAAGCCGCGCTGATACTGGCCAACTACCCCGGCAGCGAGGCACGCATGGGCAGCGGCGTGGGTCTCGATACGCCGGAATCCGTCATTGCCCTGCTGGATCAGCTGGCACGCGACGGCTGGCAACTGGGGGATGCTGCTGCGCGGCCCGACTCCGGCCTGGCGCTGATGGGCCTGCTGCAACAAGGCATTGCCAATGACCCCAAAAAATGGCCGCTGCGTCCTGCAAGCCAGGGCTATTCGCTGCAGGCCTATCAACAGCGTCTGGCACAGCTGCCCGGCGATATGGCCCAGGCCATCGCCGAGCGCTGGGGTGTGCCCGAGCAGGACCCCATGCTGCGCGATGGCTGGTTCATGATTGCCGGCCTGCAGCTGGGCCATGTCTTTGTCGGCATACAGCCCGCGCGCGCTCTCGATGGACGCAATGACTACGCCAGCTATCACGACGCCGAGCTGGTGCCGCCCCATCACTATCTGGCGTTCTATTTCTGGCTGCGAGATGTGTTCGGCGTGGACGCCATGGTCCATGTGGGCAAGCATGGCAATCTGGAATGGCTGCCGGGCAAGAGCCTGGCGCTGTCGCAGCAATGCTGGCCCGATGCCATTCTCGGCCCGCTGCCGCATGTCTACCCCTTCATCGTCAACGACCCCGGCGAAGGGGCTCAGGCCAAGCGCCGCAGCCAGGCCGTCATCATCGACCATCTGATGCCGCCGCTCACGCGCGCCGAAAACCACGGCCCCATGCAGGAGCTGGAACGCCTGGTGGACGAGTACTACGAAGCCCTGCTGGTCGATCTGCGCCGCTCCGGCATGCTGCGCGAGCAGATTCTGGACTGCGCCAGACAGCAGGATCTGCTGCGCGAACTCGGCCTCGAAGCGGCGGGCGCGCAGCCCGGTGCCGACGAGCTGCTGCTGGAACGCATCGATGCCTATCTGTGCGAACTCAAGGAAACCCAGATCCGCGATGGCCTGCATATCTTCGGCAGCTCGCCACAGGGCCAGTTGCGCGAATCCACCCTGCTCTCGCTGGCGCGCTATCCCGGCAATGCCGGCAGCGAGCAGGGCCTGCTCAACGCGCTGACCGCAGACCTGCTGCCGGCCATGGACTGGAACCCGCTGGACATGGATGCCGCAGCCCCCTGGAACGGCCCGCGCCCGGCCGCGCTGCAGCAGCAGGATGCCGGCAGCTGGCGCCATGGCGGCGACACGCGCGAGCGGCTCGAGCTGCTGGCCCTGCAGGTCATTGCCCGGCCCGAGCTGGCCCGCGACTGGCCGCACACGCAACAAGTGCTGACGCGCATCGAGCATCAGATTGCACCGTCACTGGACGCCTGCGGCCCGCAGGAGCTGCTGCAGTTCTCGCGAGCACTGCAAGGGCGCTTTGTGCCGCCGGGCCCCAGCGGCTCGCCCTCGCGCGGGCGCTGCGACACCTTGCCTACAGGGCGAAACTTCTACACCGTGGACACCCGTGCCATCCCCACCCAGACCGCCTGGGCGCTGGGGCAGCAGTCCGCGCAGCGCGTGCTGGAGCGTTATCTGCAGGAGCATGGCGAATATCCACAGGCCATCGGTCTTTCCGTCTGGGGAACAGCCACCATGCGTACAGGCGGTGACGACATCGCCCAGGCCTTTGCCCTGATCGGGGTTCGTCCCAAATGGGCGGCCGGCAGCCAGCGCGTGACCGACTTTGAAGTCATTCCCGCCGTGGGGCTGCGTCGCCCGCGTGTCGACGTGACCTTGCGCATCAGCGGCTTCTTCCGCGATGCCTTTCCCAACGTGGTGCAGATGTTCGATGCCGCGGTGCGTGCCGTGGCCGAGCTCGATGAGGACGCCGAGGACAACCCTATCCGCGCCCGCATGCTGCGCGACACGCAAACCGCCATGGACCAGGGCCTGAGCGCCGACGCGGCCCGCGAACAGGCGCTATGGCGCGTCTTCGGAGCGCCCACCGGCAGCTATGGTGCCAGCATGCATGAGATGCTGCGTACCGGTCAGTGGACCGATGCGGGCGACTTTGCACGCCACTATCTGCACTGGGGTGCCTATGCCTACGGCCAGCAGGCCGATGGCGTGCCGGCCCGCGCCGCGCTGGAGCAGCGTCTGCAGGCACTCGATGTGGTTCTACAGAACCAGGACAGCCGCGAGCATGACCTGCTGGACTCCAGCGAGTACTACCAGCATCAGGGCGGCATGGTGGCGGCCGTGCGGCACCTGGGCGGCAACGACCCTGCCATCTATCATGGCGACCACGGCAATCCTCAGTCTGCCAGGATTCGCTCCCTGGCCGAGGAGATAGGCCGCGTGGTGCGCGCCCGCGTCACCAACCCCAAATGGATTGCGGGCGCCATGCGCCACGGCTACAAGGGCGGCTTCGAGATGGCGGCGACGGTGGATTATCTGTTCGGCTTCGATGCCACCACCGCGCTGGTCTCGGACCAGCATTACGCCATGGTCACCCAGGCCTATGTGGAAGACGAGAACGTGCGACAGTTTCTGCGCCAGCACAATCCACAAGCACTGGGCGATATCGTCTCGCGCCTGCTGGAAGCCATAGACCGCGGCATGTGGGAACAGCCCGGCGCGCACCGCCAGAACCTGCTGGCCCAGATGCTGGAGCACGAAGAATTCATGGAAGGACAGGTTTCCCAATGAGCCCCAACCACGATCCGGCACCCGTATTCCCACTCTCGGCGATACAGGGGCAGCCCACCCTGGTACAGGCCCTGCTGCTCGCCGCGATAGAGCCGCAGCTGGGCGGCGTGCTGATTCGAGGCCCGCGCGGCACGGCCAAGTCCACGGCGGCCCGCGCGCTGGCGGACCTGCTGACCCCTGCGCCCTTTGTCACCCTGCCGCTAGGCGCTTCCATCGAGCATGTGACCGGCAGTCTGGACCTGTCCAAGGCGCTCTCAGGCCACGAAGTGGGCTTCGCTCCGGGTCTGATTGCCAAGGCGCACGACGGCGTGCTCTATGTCGATGAAATCAATCTGCTGCCCGATGCCATCGTCGATGTGCTGCTTGACGTGGCGGCCTCCGGCATCAATCGCATAGAGCGCGACGGCATCTCGCACAGCCATGCCGCGCGCTTTGTGCTGATCGGCACCATGAACCCCGAAGAAGGCATGCTGCGGCCACAGTTGCTGGACCGACTGGGCCTTTGTGTGCAATTGGACAATGCTCAGGACCCGCAGCTGCGCAGCAGCATCGTCAAGGCAAGGCTGCGCTTTGATCAGGATCCCCAGGGCTTCGCCCGATCTCATGCAACCGGGCAGCAGGAGATTCGCCAAAGGCTGACGCTGGCCCGCAGCCGTTGCCGCAATGCCTCGGAGCTGACATGGAGCGATGCCGTCCACGAGGCCGTGGCCCTGCAGTGCATTGCCGCCCAGGTGGACGGACTGCGTGCCGACCTGGTCATGCTGCGCGCTGCACGCGCTCTGGCGGCCTGGCAAGGCAGTCAGAGCATCACGCCCGCACATGTGTCCGAAGTCGCGCCACTGGTGCTGCAGCATCGCGCCAGCCAGCCAGATCCGGGCAGCTCCAGCCAGCTGCGGCAGCCCCCCGCAGCCACGCCTTCCGCCCAGCCGCCGGCAACGCCCGCCACACCGTCAGGCGCGGGCAGCGCAGCCCGCACAGAGCCTGATACCCAGGCACCAGCATCTCATTCACCGGCTACCCGCGAGCCCGGCGCCACCAGCTCCTTGCCTCAAGAGGCAGGCCCGAGCCTCGAACAGCCGCCTGCCGGCTGGGGACAGGCTCAAGCCGTGAGCAGCACCGCCTTCGATGCACAACAGGCCGATGCCATGGCACAGGCAGCCCTGGAGGCCCTGGCCGCAAAAAAAGCCCGAGCCTCCGGTCCGCTGCGCTGAGCGCCGGCCGGGGGCAAATCGGCTCCGAAAACCATGGCCTGGCCTTGGCCAGCCATGCCGTACCCAGCGTCCACAAGATGCCAGGGGCGTCGATTGACTGGACAGCCACCCTGCGCCAACGCCAGGACCAGCCACTGGTACACGCACATCTGCGCTGGCGCCAGCCCGAGGGAGCTGTACGCAGGCAACACCTGTTCCTGCTGGACTGCTCGGCCTCCATGGTGGAGAGCGGCGCATTCGCCCAGGCCAAGGGCCTGCTGCTGCAGTGGCTGCGCCGGGCCTATCTGCAGCGCGAATCCGTGGCCCTGCTGTGCTTCGGCGCAGGCCGGCTGCACTGGCTGCTGGAGCCCACGCGGGCGCCACGCTGGAATGCCGATCTGATCGAGCCACTACGCGGCGGAGGCGGCACGCCGTTGGCCCAGGCCCTGCAGGCGGGCTGGCAGATGACGGCCAGATACTCCCGGCAATCATCCTGCCTGTGGCTGATCAGCGACTTCCGCAGCCCCGATGTGCTGCAGCTGGAGCGCTGGCCTGCTCCTGCCGTGGCACAGGTTCTGGTGGACTGTGAAACCGCTGCGGTCCAGAGCAAGCGTCTGTTTGGCGGTGCCGAGCGGTTGGCAAAGGTCTGGCCGGATACCTTGCGACTGCCGCTGAAATTTAGCTAAGAAAAGGCATCTACCGCTTAACAGGAAAGCGTTAATAGCTATCTATTTTGATAATCATCTGGCAGGACATCACGCCGCCCCCTGCCTGCCCTATCGATATCCGGTCGCCGCACAAGCGGCAGGAAAGCTGCTGCCAGGCCGATGAGTTCGGCCGTGTGCACCAGGTTATCGCGTAAGATCGCGCCACCACAGGTGCCTCATGGCGTGCTTTGGCATGCGGAGGTGAAACGAGAAGCAGGTGAATGGAGTTCCCACCAATCCTGCACTGCACCCGCAACGGTAATCAGAGATATGGAGATGCACGCTCTGGCCCACGGCCATGGCCGCCACTGCGAAAGCGGGAAGGCGCATCGACATGCCACCCTCAGGTGGGCTCTGTAAGTCCGGAGACCGGCCTGGTGTGTACAAGGCGCAGCGGGGTTGCATGTGGCTTGTGATATGCCAGCGCCTGCGTGCGGCTCATCACCTCTTCATTTCCCTCTGCACATTTTGTTTGTCTGGCCCGGGTATCGGCCAAACCGACCGTGGATGAACTATGTTGCATGGAATTTGCCAGTCAGATTTGTCCCAGTGGGCCGGCCGTGCCCTGGCCTCGTCGCCTGGAGCAGAGCTTGTCCAGCCCTGAGCCCATCCGGATTCGTGGCTGGTGCCCCAGCACCTGGAAACCCATGCAGGCACAGGACGGCTGGATTGTGCGCGTACGCCCTCGCTGCGCATCTCTAACCGCCGTTCAGTGGCTGGTACTGGCCGACCTCGCACGAACCCATGCCTCGGGCCAGATCGAGTTGACCCGCCTCGGCAATCTGCAATTGCGCGGCGTGCACGAATCGGCCCTGCCTGCCTTGCGCGCAGCGCTCGTTGTCTCGAGACTGGCCCCAGCCGATGAACAGGCAGATCTGGCGCCTGCCGTGCATTGCACTCCGTTCTATACAAGAGGAGATCGCACCCATGCACTGGCTCTGGCGCTTTCCGTGGCAACGGCGCGTGATCTCAGTCCCCTGGCCCTGCAACAGCAGAACATGCCGGCCCTGCCCGGCAAATTCGACATGCTGGTTGACGATCCGCAGTGTCATCTCCGAAGCCTGAGCTCCGACCTTCAGCTATGGGCCTGCGCCGATGGAGGCTATGGGCTTGCCCTGGGCCAATCGGAAGACTGGTATGGCTTTGAGACTGCACCGGCTGCCGTGCAGGCCGCCATACAGATTGCCCTGTGGTTTGCCCGTGAGCGCAGCTCGCAGACGGCAGGCCGATTGCGCGGCCTTGTCAAGCCCATTGACCTTCAGGTCTGCGGACTCGCCAAGGCCAGTCATCACCTTGAGCCCCGGACTCTGGACAGGAACGCTGCCAGGTCGTTGCGGCCCGGAGCGCCCAACCCTCACGGCCTGCTGCTCGGCGCCCCGTTGGGACGCCTGGACGCATGGGCCATACAGAAGCTGGCAGCTCTCATGCCCGAACAAGCGGAGATCCGGGTCACGCCCTGGAAATCCTTGCTTCTGCCGAACAAGCACCTGGATTCACTGCCTGCCCGGCTCGATGCCAGGGACTGGATCAGCCAGTCCACGGATGTGCGCCTGCGGGTCTCGGCCTGCACCGGAGCCCCCAACTGCCCTCAGGCCCATATCCCGGCCCAGCCCATGGCCTTGCAATTCGCCAGCTCACAGGCAGCGGACCGGCATCTTCATATCAGCGGCTGCGCCAAGCTCTGTGCCCTGCCTGCCGATGCGACAAGTGTGGTGTTTGCCAGCCAGGACACAACGGGCCAGATATGGCTGCACGCCAGCCCCGCCGAAGCGCAACCGTCAGCCAGGGCATCCATTCCCTATCGGCCTCTGAACTCCGATCCTCACGATATACAGCAACAACTCAATGACCTACAACTATGAAAAGTGCGGTGAAGAGATTTACCGGCAATCCTTCAGCATCATCCGCCGAGAGGCCGATCTCAAGCGCTTCAACCCCGTGGAAGAGCGGGTCGCCTGCCGCATGATTCACGCAGCTGGCATGGTGGAGCTGGCCGCACATATCCATTTCTCCCCGACCTTTGCCGAAGCGGCGGAAGCCGCACTGCGGCGCGGAGCACCCGTGCTCTGCGATGCACGCATGGTCAGCGAGGGCATCACGCGCAAGCGCCTGTCGGCCCAGAACCCCATCATCTGCACCCTGCAGGACCCGCGTGTGCCAGCGCTGGCAGCCGACATGGGCAACACCCGCAGCGCCGCAGCACTGGAGCTGTGGCGCGAGCATCTGGACGGCGCCGTGGTCGCCATCGGCAATGCGCCGACGGCCCTGTTTCATCTGCTCCATATGCTGCAGGACCCGGGCTGTCCGCGCCCGGCGGCCATCGTCGGCTGCCCGGTCGGCTTTGTGGGAGCTGCGGAGTCCAAGGACGCTCTGCGCGAATGGGGACAGATTCCGTTTGCCATCGTGCAAGGACGCCTCGGTGGCTCCGCCATCACGGTTGCCGCCATCAACGCGCTGGCAACCACGGTGGAGTAGGAAGAGTCACCATGAATCACGGAAAAATCTTCTGCGTGGGACTGGGTCCCGGCGATCCCGACATGATGAGCGTGAAGGCCGACCGCCTGCTGAGGAACGCCCGCCATGTGGCCTACTTCCGCAAACGCGGTCACCCGGGCAAGGCGCGGCAACTGGTCAACGGCCTGCTGCATGCCGAGGTCACGGAGTACCCGATGGAGTACCCGCTGACCACGGAGATCCCGCACGACGACCCGCGCTATATCGCCCAGCTGTCCAGCTTCTATCAGGACTGGCAGTCCCGGCTGACACAGCTGACGCGCAGCGAGGATGTGATCGTGCTTTGCGAAGGCGATCCATTCTTCTACGGCTCCTTCATGCACCTCTATGTGCGTCTGCGCCAGGCGGCGCAGGTGACGGTCGAGGTGCTGCCCGGCATACCCGGCATGGTGGGCTGCTGGCATGCCACCGGCATTCCCATGACCTGGGGTGACGATGTGATGAGCGTGCTGCCCGCGACCCTGCCCGATACACCGCTGCGCGAGCATATGGCGCGCTCGGATGCGCTGGTCATCATGAAGGTGGGACGGCATCTGGGCCGCATCCGTGCGCTGCTGAGCGAGCAAGGCAAGCTGGAGCGAGCCTGGCTGGTCATCAACGGCACCATGAGCGATCAGCAGGTCATGCCGCTGCGCGATGCGCCCGAGCGCTGCCCCTATTTCGCCATCATCGTCGTGCACGGCCAGGGCCGCCGCCCGGCAAACGACATGTGAATGCGCTGTCATGAGCACGACCACAATGCCTCCACAACTCCTGGTGCTGGGCCTGGGCCCGGGCGATGATGCTCTGCTGACGCAGCAGGTTCGCGACAGCATCGCCAGCGCAAGCGATGCATTCGGCTACTTTCCCTATGTGGAGCGGCTGCAGGGTCTGGAACATCTGCAGCTGCATGCCAGCGACAACCGTGAAGAGTTGGAGCGTGCGCGCAATGCCCTGAATCTTGCAGCCCAGGGCCGCAAGGTGCTGATGCTCTCGTCGGGCGACCCGGGCGTATTCGCCATGGCCAGTGCCGTGTTCGAGACGCTGGAGCAGGCCAGCCCCGAGGAGCATGCACGCTGGCAGGGCGTGGACGTGCAGGTGCAGCCGGGCATCACCGCCATGCTGGCCGCAGCAGCGCGTCTGGGCGCCCCCTTGGGACATGACTTCTGCACCATCAATCTGTCCGACAACCTCAAGCCCGCCAGCATCATCGAGCGCCGCATCCGTCTGGCCGCCCAGGCCGATTTCGCCATGGCGTTCTACAACCCCTGCTCCCGATCACGCCCGCAAGGCTTTTCCCGGGCACTGCAGGTGCTGCAGCAGGAATGCGAGCCCGAGCGCCTGATCTGCTTTGCCCGCAACGTCAGCCGCCCCGATGAGACGCTGCTGGTTGTGCGGCTGCTGAACGCACAAGCCCACATGGCCGATATGCGCACGGTGGTGATTGTGGGCAACAGCCAGACCCGCCAGGTGGGCAAGCATGTCTACACCCCGCGCAGCTATGAAGCCTGCAGCAGCGCTACCTCTGCCGTGACAGACCATGCCTGAACGCACGCAAGGCCTTGCCGGGCTCAAGTGCTCAGCAGCGCTGCCGGCGCAACCACTCCATGGCCTGCTGCGGGCTTTGGCACTGGGTACGCGGCGCCAGCACCGGCCTGTCGACCATGATGACCGGAATGCCCAGCTGCCGCGCGGCCTCGATCTTGGCATAGGTATCTGCGCCACCGGCGTTCTTGCTGACGATGCAGTCGATGCGGTACTGCCCGAGCAGCGCCAGTTCGTCGGTGAGCCGAAACGGACCGCGCGCAACGATCAGCTCATAGCTGGATGCCGGCAACGGCAAGGCGCCGCCCTCCTGGTCGATGACGCGCAGCACAAACTGGTGCTGATCGTCCAGGCCTGCAAACGCCGCCAGCTGCTTGCGTCCTATGGCCAGAAACACTCGCTTCAAAGACCGACTCAAGACCTGTGCGGCAGCCGCCATATCCGGCACATGCTGCCATTGGTCGCCAGGCTGCGCCTGCCAGGCTGGCCGCTCCATGGACAGCAAGGGCAGATCCAGTTGGGCGCAGGCCGCGATGGCATTGGCACTCATCTGTGCGGCGAATGGGTGGGTGGCGTCGATGACATGGGTGATGTGATGCGCACTCAGGTAATCGACCAGCCCCTGCACGCCGCCAAAACCGCCCACACGCACGGGCAAGGCCGGAGTACGACGCGTCTGGGTGGCCCCGGCATAGGAATAGATGGCTTGCACCCCGGCCTCATGCAGCAGCGTGGACAAGATATAGGCATCGAAAGTGCCGCCTAACAGGAGAACTTGGGTCATGGCCAATCCGTGGCTTTCAATTATCGGAATTCATCCGTCAGGGCTGGAAGGCCTAAGCCCTGCAGCGCGACAAGCCCTGGATGATGCCAGTGTTGTGTTCGGCAGTCCGCGTCATCTGGCGCTGGCGCAAGCAGGAGCGCGTGGCAGAGCCTGGCCGATCCCCTTCAGCGTCGAGCCCGTGCTGCAGCTGCGTGGACAGCAAGGCGTGGCCGTGCTGGTGTCCGGCGATCCGTTTCACTTCGGTGCCGGGGCATCGCTGGCCAGGCACCTGGAGTTGGGCGAGTGGCGCAATTACCCTCAACCCTCGACATTTTCCTGGGTTGCAGGCGAGCTGGGCTGGTCCCAGGAGCGCACCCACTGCCTGGGCCTGCATGCCCGCAGCCTGAGCAGCCTGACGCCTCTGCTGGCGCCTCAAGAGCGCTTTATCTGCCTGTTGCGCGATGGCCCGGCCGCTCACACTCTGGCTCAATGGCTGCTGCAGCAGGGCTGGGGCGACAGCCCTCTGTGGCTGGTGGAGCAGGCAGGCAGCGATCAGCAGGACATACGCAGCGGCACGGTGCGCGAGCTGGCCGCCCTGCTGGCAACCCAGCCGGCCAAGGCCCCTGTGACTGCGGCTTTCGAAGCGCGCGGCGATAAAGGTCTGTCCCGGGTACCAGGCAGACCCATCGGTGAGTTTGCACACGACGGGCAGATCACCAAAAGCCCGGTGCGCGCCATGACGCTGGCTGCGCTGGCTCCGCGCCAGGGCGAGTGGCTCTGGGATCTGGGTGCGGGTTCGGGCTCGGTCGCCGTCGAGTGGTGTCTGGCTGGCGGACAGGCCATCTGCGTGGAGCAGCATGCCGCGCGTACGGCCAATATTGCGCAGAATGCGCAGCGCTATGCGGCAGCGCTCGAAGTGGTTCATGACCATGCCCTGGCAGCCCTGCCCCGTCTGCAGCCAGAGCCGCAGGCCGTCTTTGTCGGCGGCGGCTTCAGCGCGGAGCTGTTCAATGCCCTGTGCATGCGTCTTTCCGGGCCTTGGCGCCTCGTGGTGAATGCCGTGGCGCTGCACACCCAGGCACTGCTGCTGGAGCTGCACCGTACGCATGGCGGCCAGCTTTATCAGTTGCAATGGAGCGAAGCTCAGAGCCTGGGCAGCATGCATTCCTGGTCCCCAGCCCGCCCCCTGGTGCAGTGGGTCTGGAGCAGCCAATGAGATATCTGTTCGCAGGCTGGGGCTTTCAAGCCGGTGCTCTGCCTCAATCATTCGAAAGCTGCTGGACCCAGGCCTGCCAGAGCCTCGAGAGCGCGGATTCAGCGCCCTGCCGCTGGACCTTTGCCCTGCTGGCCACCAGGAGCCAGACCTCAGCAGCGCGCGCCTTGCAGGATTGGGCGAGCCAGATTCCTGGCCATATCGACTGGAAGACCTGTGCCGAAAGCGCGATTGCGCATATAGCCACGCCGTCGCATTCGGCAAGATTGCAGCAGCGCTTTGCCACGGGCAGCGTTGCAGAAGCCCTGGCCCTGCATGCCGGCGCCGCCCTGGCCCATAGCCGGCTGCTGGTGCTGCGCACCGTTTCGGCAGACCGACGTGCGACGCTGGCGATTGCCGGCTTGCCTCTGCCCACACCATTTATCCCTGGAGTTTTGCCTTGACCGTTCATTTCATCGGAGCCGGCCCCGGTGCGGCCGACCTCATCACCGTTCGCGGGCGTGATCTGCTGGCCGCCTCACCTGTGTGCCTGTACGCAGGCTCGCTGGTACCCAGCGAGCTGCTGGCGCACTGCCCTGCCGGAGCCCGTCTCGTCAACACCGCCCCCATGTCGCTGGAAGACATCGTGGCCGAAATCCAGACTGCACACGAACAAGGGCTGGATGTCGCCCGCCTGCATTCCGGCGACCTGAGCATCTGGTCTGCCATGGGTGAGCAGTTGCGCGCCCTGCGCGAGCTGAACATCCCCTACACCGTCACTCCCGGCGTCCCCGCCTTCAGTGCCGCAGCCGCTGCGCTGGAGGCCGAGCTGACACTGCCCGGCTCCTGCCAATCGGTGGTGCTGACACGTACCCCGGGCCGGGCGTCGAGCATGCCCGACGGCGAAACCCTGGCCGCCTTCGCGGCGACCGGCGCCGTGCTGGCGATTCATCTGTCGGTCCATGTGGCCGAGCAGGTGCAGCAGGAACTCACCAGCCATTACGGCCCGGATTGCCCTGCAGCCATTGTCTGGCGCGCCTCATGGCCGGACGAGCAACTGCTGCGCACCCGCGTGGGAGATATCGCCAGCGCCGCTCAATCCAATCCGCTGCAGCGCAGCGCACTGATTCTGGTCGGGGCCACCCTGAATCAGCAGGATTTCGGCAACAGCCGACTCTATGCCAATGACTACGATCGCCGCTACCGGCCGCGCGGCGACGAACCGCGCTTCCCTCGCGGAACCGAGGGCGCCTGATGCTGGAGCTGTTCCTGATCGGCATCGGCACCGGCAACCCCGATCACCTCACCCGAGAAGCAGAGAAAGCGATTCGCTGCGCCGACCTGGTTCTTTTGCCACACAAGGAGGACAGCAAGGCAGAGCTGGCCCAGGTCCGCCTGTCGCTGCTGCAAAGCCTGGCCGTGGAAGAGAGCCGAATTGCTCACTTCGACATGCCGCAACGCCGTCAGCAGGGATCGGACTACGACCAGCAGGTGGACGAATGGCATGAGGCCATTGCCCGGCGCTGGCAAGCCAGTCTTCAGGACCGCCTGCCTGCCCGTTCGGGACGCGTGGCCCTGCTTGTCTGGGGCGACCCGGCCCTCTACGACAGCACGTTGCGCATTGCCTCGCGTCTGGGCCTGGCCCGCGAACAGGTATGCGTCGTGCCTGGCATCACTTCCATGCAGGTGCTGTGCAGTGCCCACGGCATTGCCCTCAATGAGATCGGCGAACCCTTTCTGATCACCACCGGTCGCCAGCTGCGCGAAAACGGCTGGCCATCCGGGGTGAACACCCTGATCGTGATGCTGGATGGTCAACGCAGCTATGAACAGTTGAAAGACACCGATGTCGACATCTACTGGGGCGCCTATCTGGGCATGCCCCAGCAATTGCTCATGCATGGCCGGCTTTGCGACATCGCGCCAGACATCACCAGCAGGCGCGCCCAGGCCCGCGCGCAAAATGGCTGGATCATGGACATCTACCTGCTGCGCAGGGTCGCGGCCCCCTGACCCAAGGTCGCCCAGGCGCATCCGTCGCCTGGCGGGCACACCGGATCACCGTGCGGTGTGCGTCACTTCATCAAGGACTCGATGGCCTAGGGTGTTCAGCTTGCTTGCCGATGCCAGCCTATGCGGACGCAGGTACTGATGCATGAGGCAGCTCGAGCCGATGCCAGAGCCTGAGCATCTCCTGCAGCAGCGCTGGCGCATGGTCTGTGCGATACACCGCGCCCAACGGCGGCAAACCGCCCTCCATACGCACATCCAGCGCACGCACACGCCCCTGGGAACGCAGTCCCGGCAGAATGCTGCGGGGCACCAGTGATACGGCCCCAGGCTGGGTGAGCAGGCCCTCGAGCACGGGCAGGGACACCGTGGAGGCCGGAAACCAGGAGGCATCCTCCAGCACGGGCAGCACCTCGGTCTCCACGATATTGCGCACCGCGATGCCAAAGCTCGGCAGCACCCAGCGTGCGCCCCTCAAGGCAGGCAGCGGCACATCGCGCCGCCCGACCAGCGGATGATCAGCATCCGCAATCACCACGGCGGCATCCAGCAGCAGCGGCTCGAAGGAAAACTCCACCGGCAAAAGCTGGGGCTGGCGACAGAACACCACATCGAGACCGGAGGCCATGAGCTGCGACAGCAAAGGGGCGCTGGCATCCTCATGCACATCCACATAGACCTGCGGGTGTGCCTCGTAAAAGCGTGGCAGCAGCTGTGAGAGCACCGAAAGCGCAGCTGCCGGAATGGCCCCGAGGCGTAACGCTGCCGAAGCCCCGCGACGGATGGAGGCCAGCGATTCGGACACTTCCTGCAATCCCACCAGCATGCCGCGTGCCGCATCGATCAAGGCCTGGCCTGCCACTGTGGGCCGCATGCCGCGTGCATGGCGCTCGAACAGCTTGATATCCAGCACCCGCTCCAGCTCGGCCAGGGCTTGGGTAGCCGCTGACTGGCTCATGCTCAGCTCCACTGCCGCCTGCATGACCGAGCCGCATTGCTGCAAAGCCAGCAAAAGCTGCAACTGACGCAGCCGCACCTGCTTGACCATACGGGAAAAGAGCAAGCGGCCCTCGGGGCTTGCAGCCCCTGCTCCGGCCTGTATCTGAGAAAAAGACGAGTCAGCAGCCATGATTTCAACGGATGTCGATCGCTTCCACAAAGTTCGTTGCAGCATCTCGCCAACGCCGGCACCGAACACAGCCCGTGTTCGAGAGCGAGCCGCTCGCATCGAGCACCGAAGTGAGCATGATTCGGATGGTTTGCACGCATCCGACTATGCATTCACTCCCGCTTGAACGGTCGGAGGAAACGCCGCGACACCGCATTGTCATGCAATTGCCCCGTCTGCGGATGACAGAGCGCCGTACCAGCCGCCCGCGAACCACCCGAGAGCGGTCAATGCATGGGCCTACCTAGTCGCTGGCTCGCCTTTGAAATCGCATAGTTCACAAGGCAGTAAAGCGCCGCCACAACCAGGTACACAGGCACCAGCGAGTGGTAGTTCGCTATCAGCACCTTGGCGTTCTGCATGAGCTCACCATAGGTAACGACATAGCCGAAGGTGGTGTCCTTGACCACAATGACCAGTTGCGCAACCAGTGCCGGAACGATGTAGCGAAGGGCCTGAGGAAAAACGACGAAGAAAAAGACCTGGACTTCGGTCAAACCCAGGCTTCGCGCGGCGTCGGTCTGGCCGCGCGGAACGGCTAGCACGCCCGCGCGGTATACCTCGGCAACCACGGCTGCGGTACTCAGGCCTATGGGCAAGGTCAGCATCCAATAGGTGCTCAGCTTGATCCCGACCGATGGCAGCACCAGAAAGCAAACATAGATGAGCAGCAGCGTCGGCGTGCCGCGCAGGAACTCGATGACAGCAATGCTGGGCCAACGCATCAGCCTCAGCCGCGACAGCCGCCCCAGCAGCAGCACCAGCCCGAGGGCCAGAGCAATGACGGCGGCCATCGCCGACGATGCCAGCGTGCCGAGCAGACCTTTGGCAAGAAAGCTCCAGGTCGTCGGCCAGGCAAAGAATTCCCAATACGGGGCATCGAGCTGCCCTGCCGAATGGAAGCGGAACACGATGGCCACCGCCAGCAAAAGCAGCACGGCTGCGGCGATCACGCTCACCGCGTTGGCGACGGCCCGGGCCTGGGGGCCCGGCGCAGCAAACAGAATGTCCTCCAGAGAGCGGCTCATCGCAGTATCCGCACTTTCTTTTCCAGAGCTGCGCCGGCCCAGGCGATGAGCAGGCCTGTCACCACATACATGGTGGCAGCCACTGCGAACGCGGCAATGCCGAGCGCCGAGTCGTTGGCGATCTTGGATACGAGCGCAGTGAGCTCCCGGCCTGGAAACGGCAACTGCGACGCCAGAGATGTCGACAGCATCAATGCAATCAGCAACGAAGTCATCGGCTGCACCACCGAACGCAGCGCCTGCGGCAAGACCACGGCAGAAACAATCTGCAGCGGCCGCATGCCCAGGCTGAGTGCTGCCTCAATCTGGCTGCCGGGAATGGTGTTGATACCCGAGCGCAGGTAATCCGCCGTGAATGCGGAGCAGACCAGCGTCAGCGTCAGTATCACGCTGGGCTCATAGTCGATCACGATGTTGAGATCGGGTAGCGCGAAAACGATGAAGATCAGCAGCGCTACGCTGGGAATATTGCGGAAGATCTCGACGTAGACGGTCAGAGCCAAGCGCAACGGCGGCAATGGCATAAGCCTAAGCACCGCGACGACCGTACCCAGCATGACCCCGGGCACAAAGGACACCACCGTGAGCTTCCATGTCAGCAAGAGGGCCTGCCAGAAGGCAGGCCCATAATCGGCCAGGAGCCTGGAAACCTCACCCATTGTTCAAGGCAGAGCAGGCGGCGTCGGAACAGTCGTGCTACCGGTACGCTGCCCTATGGAGATAGTCCAAAGTTTGGCCCAGGTACCATCAGCCTCCAGCTTCTTCAGGAAGGCATTGATGAATGCTACGCCGTCCGAGCCCTTGGGCAGTCCAACTCCATAGGGGTCCTGCGCGCCGAATGGCGCACCCGCCAGCCGCGCGTTGCTGGTGCCAAGGCTCAGGGCGTTGAGCAGCAGCGTGTAATCAGTCACGTAGGCATCCACGCGCCCCTGACGCAGTGCATCGAGGGCTTCCTGATGTGTCTGAAACTCTTGCACGACAGCCTTGGGAGCATATTGGGCCAATATCGCAGGCCCCGTGGAGCCCGCTTGCGTGGCCACCTTCTTGCCGCCCAGGTCGTTGTAAGACTGAACCGTCTTGTTGTTCGACTTGACCAGCACGCCGGACTGCGATGTGTAGTAAGGGCCGGCAAACGAGATCTTCTCGGCGCGAGCAGGAGTGATGGAGTAGGTGGCGAAGACCATGTCCACCTGATTATTGATAAGCACCTGCTCGCGCGTGGACGAGGTCACCTGCGTGAACTGGTACTTGGCGGCGTCGCCCAGAATGTAGCGAGTGATGAGCTGGGCCAGACCCAGGTCAAAGCCGCGGATCTTGCCGTCTTTCTCATTGAGCAGCGAGAAAAGATTCGAGGTTTGCGTGCTGCCGAGGCGCAGCGTGCCAGCCTGTTTGATCTTGCTGGCCCAGGTGCTCGATGCGATGGTCGCCGCATCGGCCACAGGCCCTTGCACAACCAGTGCGTCATAGGCCGCTGCATTGATGGGAGTGCCCTGTGCGAAAAGCGACCCACCGGTCACGATCGTCAGTGCCACCACGGTGGATTTCAGAATGGATTTGATCGACATGCGGTCTTCTTGGATGGTCTGCGACGCGAATCAATATAAAGCAGCATTTGTAATGCGCGAGCCGCTCGTCCGAGCGTAGCCACCATTGTGCACACAATACAGCCCTTGTGCCCCAACAGGCCACGACGCCGCCAACAGTCCCAGGCCTTGCCTAGCACTCATTCGAGAGTCTGACCCGGCCGGCGTCCAGCTATGAATCCTGGCAAGCAGTCTGAACTCAAGCTCGATGCAATTTCTGGCGTCCATGCCGGCCAAGCAGCACCTGCCGCGGGCAAGGCAATATTGCAGCCGCTCGATCACACCGCCAAGGCAACCTGCTGATAGAACCTCGACGGCAGCTTTCAAGTCATCAACTTGAGAAGTCGAAACCACCGCTGTCGCCGAGCGTGAGCAAATACACACAACCCCTAAACAGATCCAGCGATATTGAGCGGCATCTCTGTCCCAGGCACTGTCCATGGCAAACATGATCAATGATCGCGAGAAATACAAGGGTTTTTACTAGAAGCCATCCAGCCCCACAGAGAGAGGCGCACCCGAGGTATCGACAAAGCTTATAGCTAACCGCAAATAACATGTACTGCCCAGGCTCCGGAATTTCTATATTTCATTCCCATGACGGCAGAAGTTCGTGAACAGCACTGATGGTGCAGGCACGCATCGGCCGATATCTTTCAGGAGCCCTCCATGCCCATCTCTTCACGCACTCGCGGCTGCACAAATGGCCTCAATCGCAGCGTCGGCCTGCTCTCGCTGGCGATTGCCAGCTCCTTGTGGACCCTGGCTGCGCCGCAGGCGCTGGCTGCTGACGCCTATCCAAGCAAGCCTGTCAAGCTCATCGTGCCTTTTGCCGCCGGCGGCTCCACCGACATCGTGGCCCGCGTGATTGCCGAAGGCATGCGCACCACGCTGGGGCAACCGGTGATCGTGGACAACAAGGGCGGCGCAGGAGGACTGATCGGCAGCGAGGCCATCGCCCAGGCAGCTCCGGACGGCTACAGCATTGGCATGGCTACCGTGAGCACAGCCACCATCAACCCCCTGCTCTACAAACGCGCCAGCAAGATTGAAGGCAAGCTGCTGCCAGTTGCCAATCTGGTGACCATGCCTTCGGTCTATATGGCCCACCCCAAGATGGGCGTGAACAACTTCAAGGACTTTCTCGCCAAGGTCAAGGCCCAGCCCGGCACCTACAGTGCCGGAGTGCCAGGCCTGGGAACGCTGGGACATCTGATGGTTGCCTCGTTCAACGAAACCATGAAGACCCAGATCCAGATCGTGCCCTATCGCGGCAACGGCCCTGCACTCAATGACGCCTTGGCCGGCATGGTTCAGATCATGACCGACCAGTTGCCCTCGGCAATGCCACAGATCAAGGGCGGCAAGCTGCTGCCTGTGGTGGTGGCCTCACATGGCCGCTCACCCGACCTGCCCAATGTGCCGACCTTCAAGGAACTGGGCTACGACGAACTCAACGAACTGGGCATCAGCTGGTTCGGTCTGGTCGTCCCCAGCAACACACCGGCCCCCATCGTGAAGCAGTTGCAGGATGCGGCTGTCAAGGCAGTACACCTGCCCGAGGTGCAAAAGCACCTGAAGAATCTGGGCGCGACGGCGACCGAGGCAGCGCCCTCCCAGTTCCCGGCCCAGATCGCCGCCGAACTCAAGCGCAACAAGGCCCTGCTCGACAAGGCCGGCGTCAAGCCCGAATAAGAGCCTGCCCTGCAGCCGGCGCTCGCTGCAGCCGGCCGGTTGCTTCTTCATGCCCTATCTTCTTCACCACAGCTCAAGGACCCTTTTGCCATGCAAGCGATGAGCGCCCTGCAGGATTTTTTTCAACGCGAGACACCACGCATGACGGCATTGGCCGACCAGATCTGGTCTCTGGCCGAGCTGCGCTATGCCGAGAACGCTTCGGCCCAGCTTCACATCGATGCGCTGCAGCAGGCTGGTTTCCGCATCACGCGCGATGTGGCAGGCATCCCCACCGCCTTCATGGCCGAATGGGGCGATGCAGGCCCGGTCATTGCCTTGCTCGGTGAATACGACGCCCTGTCAGGCCTGAACCAGCAAAGCGGTGCTCTGGTTTGCACCCCGTCCACCGACAGCCCTGGTCTGGCCGGCCACGGCTGCGGCCACCATCTACTGGGAACTTCTGCGCACTTTGCCGCTATTGCGCTGCAGCAGCACCTGAAAAGCACCGGCACGAGCGGACGCGTGCGCTATTACGGCTGTCCAGCCGAGGAAGGCGGCTCCGGCAAGACCTTCATGGCCCGCGCCGGCGTGTTCGATGATGTGGATGCAGCACTGACCTGGCACCCAGCCAGCTACACCGGTCTGTTCAGCCAGAGCACGCTGGCCAATATTCAGGCAAAGTTTGTCTTCCATGGCAAGGCATCGCATGCCGCGCACTCGCCCCACCTGGGCCGCAGCGCCTTGGATGCAGTGGAGCTCATGAACGTGGGGGTGAACTATTTGCGCGAGCACATGCCCTCGGACGCCCGCGTGCACTACGCCGTCACCGATAGCGGTGGTCTGTCGCCCAATGTCGTGCAGGCGCGCGCCGAAGTGCTGTATCTGGTGCGGGCAGCACGCAACCACGAAGCCGCCGAACTCTATGAGCGCGTTCAGAACGTGGCGCGTGGCGCCGCACTGATGACGGACTGCAAGCTCGAAATCATCTTCGACAAGGCCTGTTCCAATCTGCTGCAAAACAGCACGCTGAACAGCGTGATGCATGCGCAGATGCAGGCACTGGGACAGTTGCAAGCCAATGCACAGGCGCATGCTGTTGCCGGCCAGTTCCAGGCCACGCTGGACAAAAACGATGTCGATGCCGTCAGCCGCCCTTTGGCCAGCGTGCTGCGCGGCAAGGTGCCGGCCATTTTTGAAGGTCTGACTCCCTACGACCCGAACGCCAAAGACATCATGTTCGGCTCCACCGACGTGGCCGATGTGAGCTGGATCACGCCCACGGTTCAGGCCTGGGTGGCCTGCTATGCTTTCGGCACACCGCTGCACTCCTGGCAGATGGTGTCGCAGGGGCAGTCCGGCCTGGCTCACACCGGCATGGTGCACGCCGCAAAAATTCTGACCGCCACCGCTGTGGAACTGTTCGCCCAGCCCGAGTTGCTGGAACGCGCCAAGGAAGAACTAGTGCAACGCCGTGAGGGCAAGCCCTATGTCTGCCCTATTCCAGAAGAGGTAGCCCTGCCCTTTTTGCGAAAGTAAGTTGGCAACGCCTCCCTCCTCTGAAAGGAATTTCGGCAACCTCAAAGCAAAAGCCCCTGAAAACGCCCGCCAGGATTGAGGATTCGCCATGCTTGCTCTGCCTCAAAGCGGCTGCGGTCAAAGCTTGATGCAGCACAAGCCCCCGGCCAGGCCGAGCGGCCATAGTGAGACATGCCGCAAGACTGCGGAAACTCAACAGGGAGGCACCATGAAGCTGATGATCGATCTCTTTTCAACCGACTACGGACTGATGAGCCTGGCCGTGATTTTGCTGATCATCGTCATGGCCGCTTTCTTTACCCGCCTCTTTCTTGGCAAGATGAAGAACGTTGCCAGCACCCCATTGGAGTAAATCCAAACTTCATAGCACGCTGCGCATGTACTGCCTTGGGTTGCTGGCGATATGGTGCGGTTTGAGTGCAAAAAAGGCCGGAGCTTTCACTCCGGCCTTTTTCTTGACCGCATCGCCCAGCGTGCTCAGTAATGCGGCGGCAACTCGTCGCGCAGATTGCGCACCATCGCGCCCCCGCCTTCTGGCGCTTGGCGCTTGAGTTCCCTCACCTCGTTGATCAACAGATCGATCTGCTGCTGCTGGCGGTAGATCGTCATATTGAGTTGCTCAAGCAAATCCTCGGTGTAGCTGGCCTTGATCTCCAGCTCCATGATTCGCTCTTGCAAGGCTTCGTGACTGTCGCTCATGACTTCAGCGCCTTGGCAAGACGAGCAATGCCTGCGCGAATCTTGTCCTCGTCAGCCGTGGCAAACGAGAGGCGGAAGGTCGCCGTATCGGGGTTCTGTGCATAGAACGGAGCGCCCGGTACAAAGGCCACGCCCTCTTCAATAGCCTTCTTGGCCAGCACGGCCGCATCCGCCAATTGGCCACGCGCGCCCGTCAGACGCACCCACATGAACAGGCCGCCGGCAGGCTGCACGAACTCGACGGCATCGCCCAGTTGCTCGCGCAGCGCATCGCCCATGGTCTCGGCACGCTTGGCATAGACCTCGCGCACATGGGCCAGGGTCTTGGGCATGGCGCCGGACTTCAGATACTGGGCTGCAGTGGCCTGGGCAAAGGTGCTGGTATGGGCATCGCTGAACTGCTTGCACATCACGGCGCGAGCAAGCAATTCGGGATGTGCAATCAGCCAGCCGATACGCAGACCGGGGCTGAGCACCTTGGACAATGAACCGCAGTGAGCCAGCCACTCTCGGCTGCCAGGAACTTCGCGCGTCAGCGACAGCAGGCTGGCAGGAGGCGCTTCATTGAAGTACAGATCGCCGTAGGGGTCGTCTTCCACCACCAGAGTCTGGTACTTGACGGCCAGCTCCAGCACCTTTTTGCGGCGTTCCAGGCTCAGCATGGCACCACTGGGATTGCCGAAGGTCGGGATCAGATAGACCAGCTTGGGCTTGTGCTCGGCAATCAGCTTTTCCAGTTCGTCGGTCTTCACACCATGCTCGTCCACAGGGGCGGAGATCACCTCTGCGCCATAGAGGCGGAAACACTGAATCGTGGCCAGGAAAGTGGGGCCTTCGACGATGACCTTGTCACCCTCTCCCACCATGGTCTTGCCCAGCAAGTCCAGTGCCTGCTGGCTGCCGGTGGTGACGATGAGTTGATCGGGCGCCACATCGGGCACGCCCTTGCCAGCCATAAAGGACGACAGTTGCTCGCGCAGCGGCTGGTAACCCTCTGTCGCACCGTACTGCAATGCGGCTCCCGCCTCCTGCTGCAGGGCTGCCGCGGAGGCAGCGCTGATGCCCGCTACGTCAAACATGGCACTGTCCGGAAAGCCGCCCGCAAAGCTGATGATGCCTGGCTTGCCCAGCAGCTTGAAGAGTTCGCGGATCGCAGAGGTTTCTACGTTATCGAGTCGTTTGGCAAATTGCATACGTTTTCTTGGTTAAAGCGCTACGGGAATCTCGTCGCTGCTTGAGCGGCAGATGCCCATTGTGGCGTGCGAATCGCCCCAGAGACAGGAAGTGGCTTTTATGTAGGCGCTATTCCATGCTGCAAGTAATCAAACTCCTACCAAACTACAAAAGTTGATAGCAATTGTTAATTGCGCATAACTTCGTGTCTCAAACTTTGAATTGGACAGCGCCAAGGCTCTGACAAGAACATACGCCTACCGATCAACGGACCGCGTATTTGACGGATTTTTTCACTTGTTTTTGGGATGGAGGATTTATGCGTACTACTACTTTTACCGGCAAGGCACTGTCTGTTGCCATTGACGGCAAAACCCCGTTGAGCCTACGCAGCCTGTGTGCCGTAGCCTTGGTTGCCAGTCTGGCTGCCTGTGGCTCTAGCGGCTCTCTGCGCAGCGACCTCGGACCCGACGGCACCGGCGGTGGAGATGTTGTTGCCGGAGGCGGCACTGGTGGTGGCACCGGCGGCGGCACTGGTGGCGGTACCGGAGGTGGAACTGGCGGTGGAACAGGTGGAGGCACAGGCGGCGGTACTGGTGGTGGCAACACCGGTGGCGGTGATGGCGGCACGGGCAACCCGCCTGTGGCAAGCACTCCGCTCACGCCGGTGCGCGACACCGTGGCGGATGTCACAGGAACGCTTTCCGGAACAAGCGGCGTCATCAGCGACGTCAACAACATCGTGACCTCCACTCTGGGCACGGCCACCAACGGCACGCCTCTGAGCGGTGTGGCCCAGCCGGCCGGCGGCATTCTTGGCAATGTGAACAATGCCGTCAGCAGCGTGGGTAGCGGCGTCAGCGCAGGCCTGGGCCAGATCGGCAAGACGGCCGACCCCATAGGCACCACCTTGCAAGGCGTGGCTCCTGCTGTCGGCTATCTGGGCGCTGCGGTCACTTCGGCAGGCAAGACGGTCAGTGCGCTGGACACTCCTCAGCTTGGCGTGGTCGGCGATGTGGCGGGCCTGGCGGGCGGCACGGTGCAAATCCTGGGCACCACCGTTTCCGGCGTCGAGGGCACGGTGGCAAAGCTGACCGGCAACCCGCTGGTCTCGGGTCTTACGACCCAGGTCAGCCAGGTCGCCACACCGGTACTGAGCACCGTCCTGGGCACCACCCAGAATCTGGTTCAGACCACTGGCCTCGGCCAGCCGGTTAACAGCTTGCTGGGCACCGTTGGCGGCGTCGTCAATCATGTGGGAGCTTCCGTCACCAGCACCGGGGTTCCTATTGTTGCTCCGCTGGGCGGTGTGGTCTCGGGCGTCGGCCAGACCGTGGCCGGCCTGGGCGGCGTGGTGACAGGCCCCGGCACACCTAGCGGCGGCCTGCTCGGTGGCGTACTTGGCAATGTCACGGGCGGCGCAGGCGGCCCCGCTGGTGGGCCAGGCAATATTGTCGGCGGCGTGCTGGGCGGCGTCACGGGCCTGGTCGGTGGCGTGACCGGTGGAGCAAGCGGTGGTAGCCCTGTCGCAGGAACAGGCAATCTGGTCGGAGGCGTGTTGGGCGGCGTCACAGGGCTTGTCGGCGGTGTCACGGGATCGGCAGGCGCTCCAGCAGGAGGCAGCGGCAGTGCAGGCACTGCGGTGACAGGCCTGGTCGGCAACACCGTTGGCGCAGTCACAGGCCTTGTGGGCGGTGTACTTGGCGGCGTGACCAATGTCGCTGCAGGCGCAGGAGCAGCAGGTGGTGCAAGCACCTCGGGCGGCCTGCTGGGTGGACTGCTGGGCGGCAATCTGGCGCTCGGCCTGGGCGGTGGAGCGGTAGCCACCAGCAAATAAGGCGAACGGCGGTGGTCTGTGCACCGCTTGAGCCTGGCCCGCCTGCAGGCGGGCTTTTTTACGACAGCCCCATACCCAGTTCTGGGGATGTAGGGAACAATGAGAGTCATAAAAATAGAATAGGAGGGACTTTTGCAGTCAAAAGCAAAACCACAGGGCCGCATCGGCCCCAGGATTCAGGCGTTGGCACTTGCGGCCTGGGCTCCTCTAGCCTGGTCACAGCAGGGCGGCAATCCGCTCAACAGCCTGCCCCAAACGCCCGAATCGGCAAGGAATCTGCAACAGCAGCCCAGGCAGGTTCCGGTGCAGATAGACAAGCCCCAGCCAAGTCTTCAGGACCTCATCAACCTCCGGGTCGCAGTACGTGGCGTCAATGTGCAGGGAAGCACGGCGATTCCTTTCGAAGAAGTTAGCGCACTTTTCACACCCTTCATCAATGGCACGCATACGGTGGGCGAGCTCAATGCCGCAACCCAGAAGGTCAGCGAGCTGTATCAACGCCATGGCTACGCCCTGTCTTTTGCCTACCTTCCTCCGCAGGACTTTGCCAATGGCGCGGTGCAGGTCATCGTGGTCGAAGGCTATGTGCAGAGCTTGAATCTGGAGGGAAATTTCGGTCGCTCCGAGGACCAGATACGCGAAATTGCCCAGCCGCTGCTCAATGAGAGGCCTTTGACCACCAAAACCTTTCAGCACCAGACCCAGCTGATGGCACGCCTTCCAGGAGTGCAGATCACCGCGTCGGCCAATCTGCCGACCACCACCGATGGTGCAGTGCCCCTGGTCATCAAATCCAAGCACAAGCCCATTGCAGTCACCGTCGGGGGCGAGGCGCGCAAGCCAACGCCGCGCATCATTGCCTCCCTCACCCTGAACGACCCTCTGTGGTCAGGCAGCCAGCTTCAGGCTTCGGCGATGTTGCAAAACCCCGACAAGGAGCGTTTCGGCAGCATCGGTTTCACTCAGCAGCTAACGCCCGAGGGCACGCAGGCACGTGTCAGCTATTCCGACTACCGCAGCTTCAACCCGCCGGCAACGCGCATTCCCGGCATTGATGACCTGACACAGCAACGCAAGCTGGACTTCAATATCAGCCACCCATGGATCTTGAGCAATACCACCCAGCTCAGCACCACGGCGGGTCTGTATGCCATCAATTACAGCCGTGAACTGGCCGATAGCCAGGCCTCCCTGCTGCGCGAGGAAAAGGTTCGCACGCTCTATGCGCAAATGGCCTGGGCGTCCTTTGGCAAGACCACCACCCGTTCGGCGTCGGTCCTGCTGGCCCACGGCCTGGACAGCCTGGGGGCCTACAAGAATCTGGACCTCTACTATCGGCAGGGCTTGCTGCAAAAGCTTGAAAACCCTGCCAAGCTGGACTTCACGCGCATCACCGCCGACTATGCACAGCGCCATCGCTTCGCGAACAAGATGGGCGCCGCTTTTGCCGTGGGCGGGCAATACAGTGCCGACATTCTTCCCATCCCGGAGAAAATCTCCTTTGGCTCTACCCGCTTCGGCCGCGGCTATCAGGCTGGCGAGTTCTCGGGCGACTCCGGCATGGGTGCCAGTGCCGAACTCAACTACCAGTTCCTCATCAACCAGGCCTGGATCAAGTCGGCTGAGCCCTATCTGCTTTACGAATGGGCACGCACGCATCAGCAGACCAGCGGAGTCAAAGGCAATACGCTGCGCTCTGCCAGCCTGGGGCTGCGCCTGTCCGACAGCCGCCACTATGCACTGGACCTTGCCATGAGCAAGCCGCTGGGCGATCGCTCTGTCAACAATCCCGATAGGGAACTGCGCTACAGCCTTGTATTGAGCTACAACCTGGATCCCTGACTTGCTGCGACTCCGCCCGCCGAGCCGCTGTGTAACGCCGCGGCTTTTTCTTTGTTCCGCCCCCTGAACGACAAGCCACAATATCGCCCATGAAGAAAAACGATATAGCGCCGTTTTTTGCTGCGCTCAAGGCCGCCAACCCCACGCCACAAACCGAGCTGGAATACACCACGGTGTTCGAGTTACTGACCGCCGTGCTGCTGTCTGCCCAGGCCACCGACGTAGGGGTGAACAAGGCCACGCGCAAGCTTTTTCCTGTTGCCAACACTCCGCAGGCCATTCTGGATCTGGGGCTTGAGGGGCTGGAGAGCTACATCAAGACCATAGGCCTGTACCGCAGCAAGGCCAAGCATCTGATGGAGACCTGCCGCATGCTGGTTCAGCTGCATGGAGGCACAGTACCCAGAACCCGCGAAGAGCTGGAAGCCCTTCCCGGCGTAGGCCGCAAGACCGCCAATGTGGTGCTCAACGTGGCTTTCGGTCAGCCTACCATGGCCGTGGACACGCACATCTTCCGCGTCAGCAACCGCACGGGGCTGGCACCCGGCAAGAATCCGCTGGAAGTCGAAAAGCAGTTGCTCAAGCGCGTACCCGACGAATACGCGGTGGACTCCCATCACTGGCTGATCCTGCTAGGCCGCTATGTCTGCCAGGCGCGCAAGCCCCGCTGCTGGGAATGCGTGGCTTCAAAATACTGCGATTTCACACCCCAAACCCCGGCACCGGCAGCTGGAAAAAAGAGCTGAAAACGCCTCAAACGAATATCCACAAAGCGCTTGCAGCTATATTTTTTCAAGTTCCTCAGCTCTTGCCGCTGACGCCGGCCGATTCAAAACTGGCCATTTCGTTGAGCATGGTGCAGGCCGAGCGCAGCAGCGGCCAGACCAGCGCCGCGCCAGAACCCTCGCCCAGGCGCAATTGCCAGTCCAGCATGGGCTGGGCCTGGAGGTGAGCCAACATACGAGCATGACCCGGCTCACCCGATCGGTGCGCATACACGCAGCGCTGCAGCACATGGGGTTGAAGACGGCTGGCCACCAGCACGGCGGCCGTGGTGATGAAGCCATCCACCACGATCAGGCGGCGTTCTGCAGCGGCCTGCAGCACGGCTCCCGTCATGGTCGCAATCTCCAGTCCGCCCATAGCTGCCAGCACGGCCAGGGGATCTTGCACGTCGACATGCAGATCCAGCACCTGACGGAGCACGGCGATCTTGCGCGCCAGACCTTCGCTGCTCAGGCCCGTGCCCACCCCGGTCACCTCCTCTATCGGCTCGCCGCACAGACGCGCCAGCAGCAATGAAGCGCTGGATGTATTGCCTATGCCCATCTCGCCCAGCAACAGCGCATTGCCCGGCAGTTTCTTGACCACTTCCCCGCCATTGCGAAGCGCCATCGCACATTGCGCTTCGCTCATGGCCGGCCCCTGGCTGCAGTCCGCCGTGCCATAGGCCACCTTGCGCCGCCACAGGCGTGGCTCATGGGCCTTGGGAAGCTTGTGCGCAGGATCCTGCTCGCGCACCTCAAAGTCGCGGGCCACGCCGCAGTCCACGACATTCAGATCAATTCCGTTCTGCAGAGACAGCACGCTTACGGCCGCGCCGCCAGCGAGGAAGTTTTCCACCATCTGCCAAGTCACATCGACCGGATAGGCCGACACACCCTGAGCAGCCAGTCCATGATCCGCAGCGAACACCACCATCTGCGGTGCATACAGATTGGGAGTCTCGCAACCCACGATGCCGGCAATGCGCAAGGCCAGTTGTTCCAGCACGCCCAGCGATCCCTGGGGCTTGGTCTTGAAATCCAGGCGATGCTGGACGCGGGCTTGCAGCGCCGCGTCATGGATGTCCTGCACCTGCGGACAGGACCAGATGGTGGACGGTAGGAATTCGGAAAAAGAAGCGGAACTCATGCGTGCAGTCATTCCCGGTGCATCAGGCCTGAGTGCCATCCACCACCGGGATGCGGAAGGCACGTTTTTGGGATCCTGCAAGTATCGCGCTTTCATCGGCGCCGCAACGCCAAGTTCAACGATTGCTCAGAAGCTGCATGAAAAAAGGCCCCTAAGGGCCTTGGCGGAAGACGCGGCAAAGCCTCAGCGAATGACTTCCTCAACCGTGATTTCGCGCAGAATGCCTCCGTCCTTGACCGAGCCGCTGACCGCGCCATCCTTGACACGCGCCATACAGGCCTGCTGGTCGATTTCGGTCTTGAACACACCGCAACGGGCGTAGGCATTGCGCTCGTACTGGCTGATGCCCTGGCCGTCGTCGAGCTTGCCCTTCTTGGCTTCGGCACTTGCCGCCATCGCCTCGCGTGAAGACGAATTGCTCTCGCGCATGGAACGCTGGCCCTTGTGATGATGGCGATGGTGGTGCTTTTTCATCGCGGGCTTGGCCGCATCCATCGCAGCTGCTTCAGCCGCCGGCTTGGCTGCATCCACCTGTGCGCTGGCCATGCCTGCCAGCGACAAAACCGCCGCACCCAAAGCTAGTTGAAGAGTCTGAACCTTGAAAAAAGCCATACGCAACTCCATTCCAAAAAGTGAATAGCTCGGTCAGCTTGCACGCACTCTCAGGCAGGGCTTATCGGTTCAGCGGCTATGAGTCCGCAGGATCAATCCTACAAATCAGCGAGTAAGCGGGAGCGCGGTCGGCTCAAACCATTGCCCCACGCCCTGCGCCAACCGCGCAAACACCTGCTCCAGGCTGGGTGCATCGTGGCCGAACAGCGCATGGATCACCTCGGCGTTTTCAAACAGACCGTGCAGATAGGTACCGATGACAGCGCTGTTGCCTCCCTGCCATAGCATGCCGGGCAACAGCTCCTGAGCCGGTCGCACACTGGCCATCTGCATGTCGGCACGTAGTTGGGTCTGGCCGTGGTGGATCTCGTAGCCACGTGCCGGCACGCCACTCAGGGCATTCCATGGGGCTTGCAACGCAGGCAGTTGCAGGGTCGTGGGTTGCACAGTCTTGTCCTGCGCAAACAGGGTCGCCAGCGGCAGCAGACCCAGGCCTGCGGCATTGCCGTCCACTCCATGCAGATCGATCAGCGCCTCGCCCAACATCTGCAGACCGCCGCAAATACCCAGCACCCGCTTGCCGAGTCCGGCATGAGCGACGACGGCTGCATCCAGCCCCTGTGCACGCATCCAGGCCAGGTCGGCAGCCGTGGCCTTGCTGCCCGGCAGAATGACCCAGTCCGCCTCGGCGAGTTGCGCGGGAGAGCGAGCCCAGATCACGCGCACGCCTGGCACTTGCAACAGGGGCTGAAATTCATCGAGATTGCTGATGCGCGGATAGGCGATGATGGCAATCGTGGTGTGAACGGCCCGCCCGGCTCCCGTGCTGCCGCGATCATCGAACACGCCGTCCTCCTCGGGCAGACCATGCTGGAACTGCATGGGAATGCAAGCCACCGTGGGCACACCCGTCTTCTCTTCCAGCATCTGGGGCGCCGGTGCCAGCAGTGCTGCATCACCCCGGAACTTGTTGAGCACAAAGCCCTTGATGAGCTTTTGCTCATCCTCAGGCAGCAGTGCCCAGGTGCCGTAGAGATGGGCAAAGGCTCCGCCTCGGTCTATGTCCGAGACCAGCAGGCAGTGTGCATTGCAATGTTTGGCCACACGCATATTGACCACATCGCTGGCATGCAGATTGATTTCGGCCGGCGAGCCCGCGCCTTCGATCACCACCACATCGTTTTCGGCACGCAGCTCGTCCAGCGCCTGCGCGATCTGCGGCCAAACCTTGAGGCTGCGACCTCGCCAGGGCATGGCGCTCAGCTCCTCATTGACCTGTCCGAACAGCACGACCTGGCTGCGCGTGTCAGCCTCGGGCTTGAGCAGCAGCGGGTTCATCCGTACATCGGGAACCGCACCCGCGGCCAGCGCCTGCAGATACTGGGCCGTGCCGATCTCGCCCCAGCGGCCCTCGGGCGTGGCCACAACGCGCGCGTTGTTGCTCATGTTCTGCGCCTTGAACGGCGCAACCTTCAGGCCCTGGCTGCGGTAGTAGGCGCACAGCGCCGTGGCCACCCAGCTTTTGCCCGCGCCACTGCTGGTGCCCAGCACCATGATGCAACGTGCTGTCATGTCTTAAGTCTCGATTGGGATCGGCAGCACCACGCGCTGCAGGATTCTGACCAGCGCCTCGCCGGGATGGGTGCACATGCCCATATGCGAGGGCGAGGTCTGGATGATGCTGCTGCGCTTGGCCGTGAGCCAGTGATAGCGTGCACGCATGGGCAGCTGCGCAATCGGCCCGCCATCGATCCTGCCTTCGCAGATGGCCACGATGGAACCCAGGTGACGGTGCACGGCCTCCAGATCCACATTCGGATCCAGCGCCAGCAGACGCTGTTCGTCAAGGGCCACGGCAGCCTGCAGATGACCGGTGCGCTGGCAGGAGAGGATCACACCCGCGTTCACAAATTCCTCACGCTCCACGCGCGGCACTACCCGCACGATGGCGTAGTCGTAGACCTCATGCGCGTGCATCGATCACTCCTTGCAACCAGCGGCCACGCTCGGCAAGCCGGGCCACGAAATAATTCACATAGGCCGCGCGATGGGCCTGCACATTCCTGAGCACATCGCCCTCTTTGTCGGCTGCGGCCTGCTCCAGAAAGCAGTCGGGCACCTCGTCCACGATGCTCTTGAGCACTTCGGGCCCAAGCTTGGCGGCCAGCTGCGCATCCAGCTGCGCCAGCTGGCTGGCCTGCGGCAGCAGCACATGCTCGGCACTGGGCGCAAAAGGCTTGGCCGGATCGGCGACGACTCCGCTCCAGGCATGGTGAAAGGTCAGACTCGCGCCATGATCGATCAGCCAGGGCTGCTTCTGGTACATCAGCATATTGGTGTTGCGCGCCGTGCGGTCCACATTGCTGACCAGGGTGTCGAACCACACGAGGCGCGATGCAAAGTCGTCGTCCACCACGTCCACCGCCGGGTCAAAGTTGATGGAGCCCGGCAGATAGTCCAGCCCCACGTTCAGCCCGTCGCTGGCGCGAATCAGGTCCTGAATCTCGGGGTCGGATTCGGTGCGGGACAGGTCGCCGTTCAAGTGCAGCAGCACGATTTCGGGCACCGGCAGGCCCAGCGCACGTGCCATGCCGCCAGAGATGATCTCGGCCATCAGCGCGCGCACGCCCTGCCCAGCGCCCCGGAACTTGAGCACATAGGTGCCCAGATCGTCAGTCTCGACAATTGCCGGCATGGAGCCGCCTTCGCGCAGCGGCGTGACATAGCGCTCCACCAGCACCGAGCGCAGCTTCAAGGTTTCAGTGTCCATGAGAAATGGTAGCGCCTTGCGCCCATCAGGTCTGATCGGCAAGGTCATTGGATGCTTTTCCAGGCTTGCTCCAGCGCGGCCTGCGAGACGGGCGGCAGCACACCCAGCCGCACATGGCCGCTCAGGCCAAAGCTTGCGCAGTCGCGCAGTTTGATGCCCTGGGCACGCAGGCCGGCAAGAGGCGCGGCCAGCTCTGCCAGCGGCAGACCTGCGACAAAGTAATTGCCCTGATGACCGGGAACGACCTGCCAGCCCAGCCTCTCGCACAGCGCCAGCTGCTGCGCCTTCCAGCGGCGCAAGGTCATGAGGCTGTGGGCCAGCCACTGCTGCACCTCGTCCGTCACCCAGGCCTGCAGCATGGCCACGCCATGCGAGCCCACCACCCAGGATGCCGCCAGCGCATTCAGCGCCTGCAGCTCTGCCGCTGCGGCCTGCATGGGCGCAATCGCATAGGCAGCGCGCACACCCGTCATTCCCAGGGCCTTGTTCGGCGTCCACAGCTGCCAGACCGTGTCGAGATCGCGCTCGGGCGGCTCGCCTTCCAGCCATAGCGGACGGTAGGCGCAATCCAGCACGCGCCATTCCTTCTGCGCCGGCGGCTGCTGCCAGGCAGGCCAGATGTCTTCCATCGCCCCCAGCGGGCTTGAAGGCTCGCAGGCCCAGCTGAGCACCGGCGCCACGGCCGCTTCTGTGCGGCGGCACAGCGCCAGCCGCCACACCCGCGCAGCCTGCAGATAGTCGCCATAGTGATGCTGGGGAAACTGCACGCTTTTGGCACCGCTGCGCACAGCGTGCAACGTGAGGCGATGAATCAGCTCGCTGCTGCTGCCGCCGATCAGGATGCGCTCGACCGCCACGCCATGAAAAGCCGCCAGCTGCGCGCGCAATGCCCCGTATTGCGGATCGGGGTATTGCGCTACATGGGCGGCCTGCAACGCCTTCACGGCCATGGGACAAGGCCCGCAGGCATTGCGATTGGTCGAAAAATCATGCGCCGGAACGCCCAGCGCATCGGTACCGCCATGCATGGCTGCCGCATTCACATCAAACATTGGCAAGCAGCCTTCCTCTCCACAAAAACATCAAAATCATAGCAATCAATGCAAGCAGCACATGCAACTTAATCACTTTTGATGCCAATTTTACAGACAGCTTCAGATCAGCCGCCTGCGGTGCCCGTCCCTGCGGGTTGAGTCGATAGACGCCGGGCTTGGAAAGCTGAACCCCTATCGCCTGCGCCATGGCGCCCATGGGCCAGCCGCCATTGGGCGACGGTGTCACGGCTGCATCGCGCCTCAAACCGGTCCAGGACAGGCCGCCGGCCAGCAGCGCCAGCCACATTGCGGTGATGCGCGCCGGAATCCAGTTCAGCACATCGTCGGCGCGGGCCGCCCATTTGCCTGCCCATTGCCAGTGGCGGCGGCGCTCGCCCTGGCCTCGCCAGCCGGGGTAGCCCCACATGGCATCGGCCGTATTGGCAAAACGATAGACGGCCGCCCCGGGCAAGCCGGCCACGGCAAACCAGAACAGCGGAGCAATCACGGAGTCGCTGAGGTTCTCGGCCAGCGTCTCGATGGCGCTTTCGCGTACGGTGGCCGCGTCCAGCTGTGTCGTGTCGCGACTCACCAGCCAGCTCAGGCGCTCCCGCCCTGCGGGCAGCGATTGCTGCAGTGCGGCCTCCACGGCCTGCACCTCATCTTTGAGCATGCGCCAGGACAACAGCGGCTTGAACAACACCCCCATCACCAGACCCCAGAGCCACCAGGGCGCAAAACCCAGCATGAACTGGGCCAGGCCATAAACCATGAAAAACAGAGCTGCCAGCGCACACCAGACAATTGCTGCCAGGCAAAAACGCAGATAGTCGCGCGGCACTTCAACACGCGGTGCAAGCGCTTGCCCCGACCAGCCCAGCAATTTGCCCATCAGCACCACGGGGTGCAGCCACACCGGCGGCTCGCCCCAAAGCCGGTCCAGCAGCAAGGCAACCAGCAAGGCCAGCAAGCCGGCCTGCACATTGGCAGCCCAGTTGGACGCCGCCAGATCACTGGCGGTAAATGTCTGATAGAGCCATGCCAGCGGACTGAGAGAAAGACCGATCAGCTCAGTCCAGCCAAAACTCGTCATGTGTCTGTTTTGCTCTTCGCGGCGCACGGCCCGCTGCCCGGCTTGCCCTTGGTCGCCGCGGCCACCACACGCGAGTCGTCCCAGACATCGTCCATCAGCATGTCTTCCAGAGGCGCACGGCAGGCCCATTTTTCCTGCTGCAGCATGGGCTCGGCATAGTAGGCATCGACTGGGCCCAGGCAGAGCACGCCCAGCGGGTGGGCACCTTCAGGCATCTGCAACAGCCTTGCCAGCGCCAGCGGATCGAAAATCGAGACCCAGCCCATGCCCAGACCTTCGGCACGCACTGCCAGCCAGAGGTTCTGGATGGCACAAGCGCTGCTGGCGATATCCATCTCGGGCAGGGTGCGGCGGCCGAAGATATGGGCCTCGCGTCCCGGCGGCATGGCGACAACCAGCACCTCGGCCGCATCGAGCACACCCTGAACCTTGAGCTTCATGAAGTCTTCTTCACGTTCGCCCAGAGCATGGGCAGTGCGCACGCGCTCCTCCTCGATCAGGCCGTGGATCTGCAAGCGCAATTCGGCACTCTTGACCCGAATAAAGCGCCAGGGCTGCATGAACCCCACGCTGGGCGCGTGATGCGCGGCGCGCAACAGGCGCAGCAAGACCTCGTCGGGGACCTTACCGCCCGCAAAATGACGCATGTCGCGGCGCTCATAGATGGCGCGGTAGACGGCAGCCCGCTCGGCCTCGGTGAAAGGCGTTGCGGCAATCGTCGCGAAAGAGCTGGTCTTGGATTCGGTCATGGAACTATTGTCGCGCCACAGACATGGCAAAAGCCATCAGTCTTCGATACCTCTTTGAGCGGGAATACCCGCCTGGAAAGCATGTTTGATCAGCGTCATCTCGGTCACGGTGTCGGCGATGTCGATGATTTCCTGCGGGCAGCGGCGGCCTGTCAGGCAGACATGCACATCCTTGGGGCGTGCCTTGAGCGTGTCCAGCACCTCCTGCAGCGGCAGCCAGCCATAGATCAGCGGATAGGTGATCTCGTCGAGCACGACCAGAAACAGCTCGCCCGAGAGAATATCGGCCTTGGCCTTTTCCCAGCCGTCACGCGCCAGTTGGGCGGAGTGATCGAGGTCCTTGCTCTTCCAGCTAAAGCCGTCGCCAAGCCCTTCGATGGGCAGACCGACCTGCTCGGCCAGGCGGTGCTCGCCAAAGCGGGCCGTAGGCACCTTCATGAACTGATAGACCTTGACGGCCTTGCCCCGGCCCGTGGCGCGAAAGGCCAGACCAAAGGCGGCCGTACTCTTGCCCTTGCCATTGCCGGTGTTGACGATGATCAGGCCGCGGCGCTCGCCCTCGGGCTTTTCGTAAGGCTTCTCGGTGGGAGGATTTTCAATATTCATAGCTACTCTCGCTTGTCTATCAAGGGCTAAAGGGCAAAAAATCAAGAATTGCGACCGAGCTCAGCTCAGGCGCGGCAGGGCCAGCCACAGGCCATCGAGTTCGCGCACCTGTATGCGCCGGTCAAACACGGACTCCAGCGCGGCATGGGTGGCGGGATCGCTGCAAGCGCCCTGGTGGGTGATACGGCCGGCCTGCATGACGACCATTTCGTCAGCCAGCAAGGCGAAGGACAACTCGTGCAGCACGCTGACCAGGGTCGCGCCTTGCTGCACCAGACTGCGGGCCGTCAGCATCCAGTCGGTCTGGTGCGGCGGGTCAAGATTGGCCAGTGGCTCATCCATCAGCAGAGTCCGTGCCTGCACGGCCAGGGCCCTTGCCAGCAGCACGCGCTGACGTTCACCTCCCGATAGCTGGCCTATGCTGCGCTGGCGCCAGTCCCAGGCATGGGTCTGGCGCAGCGCCTGCTCCACGGCCTGCCGGTCGGCGTTCGAGGCCGGAGCCAGCCAACCCTGGTGGGGCAAACGCCCCAGCATGACCACGTCATACACGGCCATATCAGCCGCAACAGGCTGATTCTGGCCCAGCCAGGCCAGGGCCTTGGCACGCTCGCGGCCATTCCAGTCGCCCAGCTCACGGCCCTGCAAAAGCACCGCGCCGCTTTGCCGCTGGTTGGCGGCACGCATGCCGGCCATGGCGCGCAGCAGCGTGGATTTACCCGCGCCATTGGGGCCAACGATGGCCGTCCAGCGACCCCGGGGAATGCGCAGGCTGATCTGGCGCAGCACTTCACGCTCGCCCAGCTGTACGCTCAGAGCCTCGGTCACCAAAGCGATTCCGGTCTCGGTATTGCTGCTCATGCGCCCTCTCCAGACGGCATGGCGCCACGCTTGTGCATCAGCCAGAGCAGATAGCTGCCTCCCAGCACCGCCGTCAGCACCCCCACGGGAAGCTCCTGCGGTGCGATCAACCATCGCGCCAGCAGGTCGGCGGCCAGCAGCAGCACCGCCCCCATCAGACTGCTTAGCACCAGCAGCCAGCGGTGCAGCGCGCGCACCATGGAACGCACCAGATGGGGCGCAGCCAGGCCTACAAAAGCGATCAAACCGGTCTGCGCCACGGCGGTGCCCGTGGCAAGCGCCAGCAGCACGATCAGCAGCAGACGCAGCGGCGCCAGGGGCAGACCCAGACTATGAGCCGTGGCCTCGCCGAGTGCCAGCCCGTCGAGCACGCGGCTCAGACTCCATGACAGCACCAGCGTGGGCAGCAGCACCCACAGCATCAGCCTGCAGGCAGGCCAGCCCGCAAAGGCTGTGCTGCCCAGCATGAAGGACTGCATGGCCTGCAAAATATCGGGATTCATCAGCACCACCAGCGACGCCACGGCCCCCAGCACCACGCCCACCACCACGCCGGCCAGCAGCAGTCGCATGGTGTTCTGCACGCCCTTGGCCAGCACCAGGGTCAGCACCACGGCAAGCACGGCACCCGCAAAAGCCGCGCCCGTCACGCCCCAGCGCGCCAGCCCGGTCAGCGCAAAAGGCGAAACGCCCAGAGCTCCCATGGCCAGCGCCACGCCCAGCGATGCGCCCGAGGCACTGCCCAGCAAATAAGGATCGGCCAGGGGGTTGCGAAACACGCCCTGCGCCACCGCTCCGGCCAGCCCCAGCAGGCCTCCGGCCAGCAAGGCCGCCGCCGTGCGCGGCAGGCGAATATCCATCACGATCTGCCAGGCTAGCGGGTCTTGGCGAGCATTGAGTACGCTCTCAAAACCCGTGCTGCCAACTCCCGCGCCCAGCAGGACCAGCACAGTTGCAGCCAGCGCCAGCCAGATCAGCAGCCAGGGCGCGGCAATACCTGCCTGTATATAGGGCGCATGAGTGCTGCCTGAGGGCTTGTCGCTCATTGACTCTTGCCCTGCTTGGCGGCCAGTCCCTTCAGGCATCGGGCGATAAGCTGCGCGCCTTCGGCCATGCGGGGGCCTGGGCGCACCAAAATGTCGGATTCCTCGGGCGTAAAGGAGCAAATAGCCCCCTGCTTCACGGCTCGCATTTGCGCCCAGCCCGGATACTCGGGCATGCCATTTTTCCAGGAGCGCTCACCGGCCATCAACAGGTCTGGGTCCTGCTTGACCACATATTCGGGATTCAGGCGCGGAAACGGCCCTTGCCTGGCGTCGACCACGTTGCGCAGATGCAGCCGCGTCAGTGTCTGGCCGATAAAGGATTTTTCACCGGCGGCATACGGGCCGCGACTGGCTTCAAAGTACACGCGCTGACCGCGCATGGCTTCGGGCACGCTGGCAGCGGCCTTGTTCAGGTCGGCTTCGATAGCGGCCCAGACGCGGTCTGCGCCCTGTGTGGGAGGCAAGGCGAGCAGCTGACCTATTTTCTGCATCACGGTGCGCGCTTCCTCGTGGGTACGCGGCTCCAGCGCCACCACCTTGAGGCCCAGTGCCTCCATTCGCGCAATGGCCCGTGATGCCATGGAAACCAGCACCAGATCTGGCTTTAGCGCCACAATAGCCTCGATATTCGGATCCAGCCCGCCCCCCACCACGGGCACGGTCTTCACATGGGCGGGCCAATTGGAATAGCGATCCACCCCCACCAGACGCTCGCAACCGCCCAGCGCGCACAGGCTCTCGGTCAGCGAGGGCAGCAGGCTGACGATGCGCTGCGGCGGTTTGGCCAATTGCACCTGCGCGCCACGTGCATCGATGATCTGCACGGACTGCGCCGCCACCGACAAAGCCCCGGCCAGGCCGCAAACAAGCAGCGCAGCAGCGGCAAACTGTTTTACGGTGGCCCTCATGCCTGCGGCCCTTTCAACGCCAGAGGCAAGCCGGCGCACATCAGCGTGACGCTTTCGCAATGCGCTGCCGCCTGCTGATTGAGCAAGCCCAGCGCATCGACAAATGCGCGCACTTCGCGCCCCATGGGAATCACGCCCAGACCGATTTCGTTGCCGACCAGAATCACGGGGCCGGCAGCTTCGTCAAGCGCTTTCAGAAAGAGAGCTAGCTGTGATTGCCAGTCCGGAGCTGGAGATGGGCTGTCTTCAGAATTCCCGGTCTGCACCGGCATCAACCAGTTTGTCAGCCACAAGGTCAGGCAATCAATCACCAGCAGGCGCTGCGGGCTGCTGTGCCGGGCCAGCACCTGGGCCAGCTCGCGAGGCTCCTCTATGGTCAACATGCCTGGCACGCGCTCGGCACGGTCGCGCTGGTGGCGCGCAATGCGCTCGCTCATTTCCGCATCCCAGGCCTGGCCGGTCGCCACCAGCGCAGCCTGATTCCCGGCATCCGTCTGCAGCCACTGGCGCGCCAGCAGCTCTGCACGACGGGATTTACCGCTTTTTTGCCCGCCCAGAATCAGCTGAGTACGCGGCATGACGAAGGAGGTGGTGCTTGCAGGGCTCATGGTGGTGATGGACAAAAGGCTCAGTCTTCGATTGTTGCGCCAAAAAGCGACGCCACCGCTGCCGGGCAGGACGGAAACCAGGCATGAAAGTAACTGGCCCGCACACTGCCATATTGATAAAGTGCCTCGCCACGGTCTGCCTGTACGGCTGCGCCGGGACGGCAGCTGCGCGTGAGCACCGGCATGGCCGTCTCCAGCCTTGTGTAGTGAAAGGTATGGCCGCGCAGCAAGCCCATATCGAGCGCCAGCTGCTGCATGCCCAGACCGCCAAGCCGGCTCTGCATCACAACCTGACCTGGCAGCAGCCCCCACATGGGCTGGGTGCTGCCGTCCAGGGCAGTTACTCCATCACACAGGGCCAGCATGCCGCCGCACTCGGCCCAGACCGGCTTGCCCTGCGCCATATGCTCGGCAAGGCCGTCGCGCAACGGCCGGTTCTCATGCAAGGCCCGGGCATGCAGCTCCGGATAGCCGCCGGGCAGCCAGATCGCATCGCAGGGCGGCAGCGCATCGCCAGCCAGCGGCGAGAAAAAGCACAACTCGGCCCCCATGGCACGCAGACAGTCCAGATTGGCGGGATAAATAAAGGAAAACGCCGCATCGCGCGCGATGGCAATGCGACGCCCGCCCAGCCAGGGCTCCAGCCGAGCTTGATCGCCGGCCATGTCGGGCGCTGCAAAGTCCACGTTCCAGTCCTGCCAGCTGGGCTGACCGTCGTCCGAGCTCCAGGCCCGTTGCCCCAGGGGAGTCTGGGCCAGGGCGTCGGCCGCAGCGTCCAGGCGCTCCATGGCATCGCCGAGCTCGTGGGCTGCGATCAGGCCCAGGTGGCGCTCGGGCAGCAGCGCTGCTGACTTGGCCTTGACCGCTGCATCGCCCAGTTGCACACCGGGCATGGCACCCAGCCACAGCGACTGGTCGCGCAGGCCTTGCCTGAGCAGATCGGCATGATGAGCCGTGGCCACGCGGTTGGCCAGCATGCCGGCCCAGCGCAGACCGCCCTGGTAATGCTGCAAGCCATAGGCCAGCGCCCCGAAAGTGCCCGCCATGGCCGAGGCATCGACCACGGCCAGCACAGGCAGACCCAGCAGTTGCGCCAGATCGCCAGCGCTGAAGTTGCCGTCGAACAAGCCCATCACGCCTTCGACAAGAATCAGATCGGCCTCCTGGGCCGCCTCATTCAGACGCTGGCGCACATCCCCCTCGCCCGTCATCCACAAATCCACCGAATGCACGGGCGAACCGCTGGCCAGCTCGTGCCAATAGGGGTCCAGAAAATCCGGCCCGCACTTGAATACGCGCACCTTGCGTCCCTGGCGCGCATGCAGGCGAGCCAGGGCAGCCGTGATGGTGGTCTTGCCCTGGCCGGAGGCCGGAGCACTGATCAGCAGCGCCGGGCAGCGCGTGATCTCAGTCATTGCAAACACCTCGATTGCACTGGTCACCTCTCATCGCGGCTGCCACTGCAAGGTCAGATAACCTGCACGGCCGCGCGTGTTGTAGCCATAGGCCGTGGTGTAGTCCTTGTCCGTGAGGTTGGATACCCTGGCAGACAGCGTCCAGTCCTTGTCCAGACGGTAGCTGGCATACAAGTCCACGGTTGTGTATTGCCCCAGTAGCTTTTCTGGTGTGCTTTTAACGTCGTCATAGCGCTTGCCCACAGACTGGGCAAAAGCGCCAAAGGTCCAGCCACCCCAATCCTTGTCCGCCGACAGCCGCGTCACATGGCGCGCACGACGTGGCAGCAGCGTGCCAGTCAGGCTGTTGCGCGGGTCAAGCTGATCGTAGTCAGCACGCAGGGTCCAGCCCATGAACTGGCCGCTATACCCCAAGGTCCAACCTTTGATACGACTGCGAGGAATGTTCTCTGGCTTGGTGGTGTTCGCGATGTAGCCACGAATACGATTATCAAAGCGGACCAGCTTCACAGAGTGACCGCCCTCGCTCCAAGTCACTCCTACATCAGTGTTGCGTCCCTGCTCCGGCTTAAGGTCCGGCGAGCCATAGTCAGGCCAGTACAACTGATTGAAGGTCGGCGCGACAAAGCTGGTTCCGTGGGACGCATGCATCCGCCATTGAGAGCTCAGCTGCAATCCATATCCAACACCCCAGGTATTCTTGCTGCCGAACTGGGAGTTGTCGTCTCTGCGCAGATTCGCCTGCCAGCTATGGCCTGCTTTTTCACCGGTCAGACCCACAAAACCGGAGTTCACTGTCCGCTCGGTCACCGAGTATTTGGTGCTGCTCTTGACCTCTTGCTCAAGACGCTCCAGACCCGCCACCACCAGACCCACAGGCGTAGCGATATCGTTTTGCCATTGGTACTGGCGCTGTGTCGTTGCAAACAGACCAGGCAAGTTGTACGACTGGGCCGACGCGATGGCATTGCTTTCATCGCGCGAATGACTAATGGTGAACTTGGACTTCCAATCCGGCAAGATCCTGCCTGTGACAGATGCCGTGCTGACTTGGGAGCGCAGAGCGCTGCGTGTATCCACGCCCGGGCCGTCATCGAAATGATTGACACCCTCGGAATAGAGCACGCTGCCATCTACGCGCCAATTGGGGTTGATCTCGTAGCCCAAGGAGGCATTGAGTGAGCTTTGACGAAAAGGATCACGGTCCGGATTAAAGTTGCCGTATGGCACTTTAGGGTTAGTAGAAGAGAAGCCATGCTCCGTCGTACGCTGGGCATTCAGCGAATAGTTCCAGCCTTGCTGCGAACCACTCAGACCTGCAGCAGCCTGTGCAAAGTGATCGCTTCCAAGCGTCACGCTGGCGTAGGGGTTGAAAGGCTTATCACCCACCCCCTTTTTGGTGAAAATCTGCACCACCCCGCCCACCGCATCGCTGCCGTACAAGGATGAAGCGGGGCCCTTGATCACTTCAATGCGCTCAATGGAAGCCAGCGGAATATTGCTCCAAGAAGGACCACCGCTAGTCGCAGAACCATAACGCACACCATCCACCAGCAAAATAGTGTGGCGACTCTCCGTGCCACGTGTGAAGACACTAGTCTCCTTCCCAAGGCCACCATTGCTGCTCATCTGCAGCCCGGCCTCACGCTGGAGTAGCTCTGGCAGGCTGCTGCCAACCGCACGCTCAATCTTCTTGGTGTCAATTACGGTCACATCTGCCGCCAGCTGGTCCACAGAAGCCTCAGCACGGCTGCCAGTGACGACTGTCTCAGCCAGCTGACGTCCCCCCGCAGTTTGCGCATGGGTACTCAGACTAGAGAAAGAAGCAAAAAAAAGCACAGCCGCAACTGCTACACGGGTGCGGGAAAATGGCGCCACGCTGCGCACTGGCGAGGAAACTCTAGGCATGAGAAATCTGCAAGAAAGCGCCCAACCCAGCCAACCCGCCGACATTGAGCAAACATACCTGCACAGAATGCAGGCAACCCATGTTGGCCGGTATCCGGGCTAGGCGATTCTTCCTTTTGCCAGCCTTCCCAGCACGCAAGCGCCAGTGGCTATGAATGGAAAAGGAGGAGTGCTGCGCACTCCATTCGCCGACCGTTGCGGGGGCAGCGCAGGTTCGGTGTGCCAGTGTGTCTGGCCAGCACCTCCCTGCTTCCCGTTGAACTGAGACCACAGAAAAGCGGCCTCGAGCACCAACAGACGCCCATTGTAATGAGCGCTACGCGGCGCAGATCCTTCATTCGGAGTAACCGAGCGCGGCTCAGGTGACGATTTTTTACCTTAAATATGCGTTTGAGGTACACAGAACTTGTGCAGCACGCTACGATTTTGAGAGAAATATTGCAGTTTTAGGATTGCGGCAGTCAAGCAGCCTGTGCTCCTGCACAAACTGCTGAATTTGCCTGCACATTTATACTCACCCACGGACTGCAAGACCTACAATGGCAGAGTCTATGACCACCCAGCCCTCTCTTGATCTCATTGCCGAGCGCGTAGAGCGTCTGCTGGTGCGCCACGAGGAACTGCAGCGCACCAACACCCTGCTCACCGATCAGGTCATCGCTCTGACGCAAGAGCGCGATTTGCTGCGTCTGCGCCTGCAGGCCGCACGTGCGCGCGTCGATGCCTTGATCGAACGCCTGCCCGCCAACCAGGGAGAGTGACAGTCGTCACCCTCCATCACCAGACCCGCCACTGACGCCCATGAAGCAGATCGATGTGCAAATCATGCAGCAAAGCTATGTGCTGACCTGCCCCGATGGTCAAGAAGAACGTGTGCAGGAAGCCGTTCGCCGCGTGGACGAAGCCATGAACCGCATCCGCGACAGCGGCAAGGTCCGCTCGCGCGAGCGCGTGGCAGTGCTGGCAGCCCTCAACATGGCTTTCGACGTGCTTGACCGCGATGCCCAGCAAGCCCTTATGGCCAACGCCCAGGCAGAAATGCAGGCGCTTGCTCAGGAGCAGTTCGCCCCCGCCGAGGTCAATGAGGCCGCCCAGGCTGAGCTGCAGCGCCAGCAGGAGCTTGCCGAGCAACTGGTGCTCAAGCTCGATCAGGCACTGGATGCTGACGCCAGGCTGCTCTGATCGGGTAACCTCAGCAGCAAAGCAGTCATGACCTCCGCGCGACTGCCAATACCCGTTAGAATAAAACCGTCTGCAAATCTGCCGGTTTTTATATTTCCTTGAACCAATGCTCAACGAGCATGGGCTTGATAAATCACCTATTGAGCGTGATCGTCTCGCGTCAGATGAACCCAACGATAGGTTGCTCTTGCCCACCTGAACCCCCGGTTCAGGATGACGAACCGGTGGCATTTGCAGACACCTTTACACACACAAGCTGTTGATTTGCTTGCTTTCCAGCCACGAAGATGGCCTGAAGAATCAAACAAAGCCGAGCAATTGCAGGCAATTGAAATCAACAACTTGTGCATCTATCTGGATTGATGATTGGCCCGCGTTGCGGGCCTTTTTCTTGCCCAATAGACTGAAGCCATGCTTGCAGCTACCCTCCTCTGCCTCGTCATCGGCATCTCAGACGGTCGCACCCTGACCGTGCGCTGTGGTGAGCCTGGCGCTTATGAGCAGGTCACGGTCAGGCTGCAGGGCATCGATGCACCCGAGCGCAAGCAGCCATTCGGAGAGAGAGTCCGACAGGCATTGGCTGAGCTGATATTTCTTAAGGAGGCCGAACTGCGCTGCACCAAGACAGATCGGTTCCAGCGACAGGTCTGCTCTGTTTGGGTGGCGCCTGCGTCGGCATCCAGCGGGCCGCGCACACTCGATGCCGGCCTGGCCATGATCACCCAAGGCATGGCCCGATGGTCCCGCGCCTGTGGCCACGAACAGTCTCCCCAGGCGCGCGGACAGTATGAGTTTGCCGAGCAAGAGGCAATGGCACGCAAAGTCGCGCTGTGGCGTGATCCAGAGCCAACCGCGCCGTAGGTAGCGAGGTCCGCGAACCAGTGCTAACGGCCAGGAGCAGGCGGTCAGAAGTTCATATCAATCGGCTGTTTCAGGGGCATCATTCATCACCAATGGCTGAGGCGCAGTTGAAGCAGAACTCCTGCGCTGTAGTTGATAAACGGCTAATGCAGCACCCAAGAAGACAAGACCATAGAGCGAAAAGAGCTCGTCAGGCCTCCAACTGGCGTCAATGAGCTTGCCCGCGACCAATGGCGAGACAATCGCGCCGATACGCCCCACACCGATTGCCCACCCTAGCCCCGTGACGCGCTGTGTCGCTGTATAGATGTTTGGTGTCAAAGCATAAAGGCCAGCAACGCATCCATTGACAAACACGCCAATGGCCAAGGCGGCAGCGAATGCCATCCCCAAGTTACCAAGCAGGCTCACAAACGTGCACATCAATGCTGCGTTAATGATGAGGTAGAGCATGAGTACCCGGGACAGGCGGTACTTTGCTGCCAGGAAACCAATTAGCGAAGTACCGACAATGCCTCCCACATTGAGCAGAACGCCACCAGTGATACCTTGCTGGTTGGACAATCCCGCCGTCACCAGCAACTTCGGGGTCCAGCTCATCACAAAGTAAAAGCCGAACATAACGATAAAAAAGGCGGCCCAAATCAGCAAGGTAGACGCGGCAAGTCCAGGTGCAAGCAAGCTGGCAACACGGTTCGCTCCTGCTGTTGCCGTCGATTGATTGAAAGCGGGCATTTGCACCAGAGGCTCCAATCCTACTTTCAATCGAATGATGTTCATCTTCCCAAGCGCATTGGAGGGACGCTTAGCAATCAGGAAATCCAACGATTCAGGCAACCACAAAAACATGACTGGCAAAGTCACCAATGTCGCCACCCCGCCATACAGGAATACTGATCGCCAGCCTAGGCTAGGGATCAGTTGTGTTGCAATCAGCCCCCCAATAGTGGCCCCCAAGGCATATGCCGTGGCTTGCAAACTGATGGCCAAACCACGCCAGCGACTAGATGCATACTCGCCAGCGATCACGTAACTGCTGGCTAGAATGCCTCCGATGCCCAACCCGGTGAACAGTCGCAGCGCTCCCAGTTGAACTGCGGACTGTGTATATGCAGATGCCAACATGCCAACGCCAGCAATCGCAATACACAGCATGATGAGCGGCCGTCGACCTATCCTGTCTGCCCAAGGGGCGATAACCAGGGAACCCAGGGCCATACCCACAAGCCCTGCACTGAGTAAATAGCCCAGCTGTACGCCACTCAACGCCCATTGACTGGCAACCGAGGCAGCTGTGAAAGCCATCACCAGCACATCAAACCCATCAAGCATATTGATGAGAAAGCATAGTGCGATGACAAACCATTGGTATGCAGACATTGGCTTGTCATTCATTTTCCCCACGACTGAAGAGTTCATGGTTGTCTCCTTTTATAAGTTGCTACGTCAGGCGTAGCTTGGCCTTGGCCTGCTCATGGCTAAAGCAGTCCACCTGGGTTTTCTGAAGCGGATTTGAGTGGCGATAAGGCGCGGGCTAGATACCGGCGATTACCGTTGATGCAGGGTGTACTTGAGAGGATTGAGCCAGAACAGCTCATGCCTTTCGCATTGGGAGTTAAGCCATTAATCTTTCAATAATCCGTCGAGCGCGATTCGCTCCCACATCGACGTGGATATCGATCATGGACTTGGGTCCGAAGCGGATCATGTTCTGATATTGCGCTTCAATCACGACCTTGTCTTCGTCAAAAGTGAGCTCGGTTTGTTCCAGCACCTTGCGTTTGACCTCCTCCACGTCCTTGGCCGGATTGGTCGCCATGGTCCAGAAGTAGTGGCAAGTCGTCTCGCTCTCTGGCGTAACCCCATGAAAGCCGCGCATGTGAAAGCCACCTCTTTGTGGATCGTCCATAGCGTCGGTTCCCTGATCGACAGCACCTGTCCAGATCAGCAGATGGGATACGCGAAATTCGATCTCCTGCCAACGGTCCACATTCCCCTTGAAAGGATAAGCTGCGGAGTATGTCGGAGGCGGTACCGAGTCGGGCATATACCGCACCACTCTGACAAAGTCTCCTTCGCTTTCGACCTTCATTTCTGCATTCATATGCAGCTTGGCATTGCCCCCGATGGTGTGCAAATGCACATAACCAAGGTGACTGAGATCCAACAGGTTGTCGTGGATGAGCTGGTACGGTGCGTTGTAGTGGTAAACGTCGCCTCCATAGACATACTCTGGCGAGCTGTGAACCGAATACGAGGGTGCGTCGCACATAGGCTCGGGATTCTCTGGCTTACCAAACCAGATCCAAATGAGTCCGTCCCGCTCTTGTACGTGATAGGCCGAAACTTTGGCCTTGGTAGGAATTTTCTCCTGGCCGGGGATCTCCACGCACTTGCCCTCATGGTTGTAGAGCAGACCGTGGTAGCCGCAGCGCAATCCGCAGCTCTCCACAGTTCCAGCGGACAACGGCAAAGCACGATGGCAGCAACGATCTTCAAGTGCCGCCACTGTGCCGTCACCGATACGAAACAGCACTACAGCCTCTCCCAGTAACTTACGCCCAACCGGCTTGTCGGCCAGCTCTGATGAATGTGCTGCGACATACCACTGATTGAGAGGAAATTTGCTCCTTTGCTGCACAGCGCTCTCTCGAGCAGGATGAATCGAAATAGTGGTCATCGTAGGTCTCCTTGGAAAATCGTTGAGGGAAAGCTGAAATCAAAGATCGAGCACCAGCAGCTTGCTGCGAGCTCGTGAGCAACAAGGCGTGAAGCACTTGTTCGCAGCCTTCTCTGCGTCCGTCAGGTATTGGTCACGGTGATCTGGAACACCCTCCAGCACACGGGTCACGCAAGTTCCGCATATGCCTTGCTCGCAAGACACGGGGATATCCACGCCGGCTTGATCAAGCACTTCGAACACCGATGCACCCACCGGTATCTCGTATCGGTATCCTGTACTGGCAATCTGCACTTCAAACAGCTGGTCGCCTTCCTGCGGCGATGAGCCAGCGGCGAAGAACTCCTTGTGCACATTGCCTAATGGCCAATTACGCTCCGATGCAATGCCAAGCACACAGTCCATGAAGCCACTTGGACCACACACGTAGATATGAGTGTCTGGATCAGGCCTTTTCAGAAGTTCTGCCAAGTGGGCGCTGGTATTGCCATCCAGATACAAATGCACTGACTGCGCCAAGGAGTCCGATCTCAGCAGATCGCCAAAGGCTGCGCGGGCCTGAGATCGACAGAAGTAATGAAGCTCAAAGTCATGTTGCCGGAGGGCGAGTGCTTGCGCCATGCAGATCAGCGGCGTAATCCCGATACCTCCAGCTAGAAGCAGATGCTTTCTCGCTGCGGGTGCCAGTTCAAATAGATTTCTGGGTTCGCTGGCATGAACCCTAGAGCCAACCGTGAGCTGTTCATGCACGGAAATCGAGCCACCGCGTGACTCTTTCTCGCGCTGAACTGCGATCGTGTACTTGGCTGAAGATCGGGATTCGCTTGGATGGCACAAGGAATATTGCCGGATCAGACCATTCGGCAAATGAACATCAATGTGGGCTCCTGGTTCAAATGCGGGAAGAACCGTTCCTTGCGCAGATATGAAGTCAAGGCTGATGATGTCTTCAGCTTCCTGCACTCTTCGTTGAACAACAAGCTCTAGCATGTGGGACTCTCTATTGAAAAAGCCAACGCCTCTCCCTGACACAGAGCGTCATGGACTTTGGCTGTAATTGGGTTGCCTGTTCTAAGTTGCCGCTACCGGGTAGTTGGACTCGCGGAGCAAGGCTTAGCGTTTGATCGATTGATGGCTCATGTTCAAGATCCCGTTCACAGTTGACTAGTTGGCCTCGAAATTTTGTTGAGATATCAACCAATAAAACGCAGCTATAGTGCAAGCAAAGATGCGTCAGTGTAGAAAAATCTGTTGAGATCTCAACTAATATTTACCCTAAGTTGGCATAGATTGCATGAAGAAAAAAAAGAAACTCGACCTTGAGCGCTACGCGCCGGCGTTACTGGCCTTCATCGCGAACAAGCTGTCCTCCGGGGCATCACAGGTCTATCGAGAGAACTTCGATGTAGGCATCGTCGAGTGGCGTGTGTTGTCCATGCTGGCGGTGGAGAACCACATTCCTGCGCAGCGGATATGCCAGGTAGTCGGACTGGACAAGAGTGCAGTGAGCAAATCTGTTCAAGTTCTGCAAAACGCAGGTTATGTGCAGTCGCAAGTTGATGCGGTAGACGCGAGGCGATACACCCTCAGCCTCACCGCAGAGGGCCAACATTTGCATGATCAGATCTTCGATGTGGCAAAAGAAAGAGAGCGTCGCCTTCTGCAAACGCTGACACATGAAGAAGTGGAGTTGCTGATCGATATGCTCAACCGTCTCCACAAGCAAGTTGATCACGTCAACGCGTACAGGCCCTAGGGATACAAAGCCACGTCGCTTCGCTGCGCGGCTTAATTCAGGTGCTATAGCTGTCTGCTCTGGGCAAGCATCACCCTGTCGCTGAACGCAGAAGCGGTAGTTCGATTCGGTTCGTGCCTAGTCGCACAGCCGAGCGACTGGCTCCGAAGATAGAGCAACACGTTGCAGGTGCTGCCGACCCTCTGCAGAATTTTGGATGCTGCAAATACTGCGGGATGAGATGTAGAAGTTCAGACTTGATCTGACAGTGGACCTTGCCAATAGGTGAGGTTTCCCGTTTTGATAAGGCTACGAATCTTTATCAATCCGGGCGCGCAAGCGCCCAACGGAGAAACCTCATGAACAGTTTCAACCAAACCATCATTCGGCACAAGGTCGGCCTACTCAATCTGGCCAGTGAGCTGGGCAACATCTCCAAGGCATGCAAAGTCATGGGCGTGTCCCGTGACACCTTTTATCGCTATCAGCATGCCCACGAAGAAGGTGGCGTTGAAGCCCTGATCCAGATCTCTCGGCGAAAGCCCAATCCCAAGAACCGGGTTGATGAAGCCATTGAAGCGGTTGTCCTCGCCTATGCCCTTGAGCAGCCAGCGCATGGGCAACTGCGTGCCAGCAATGAGCTACGGCAACGAGGCATCTTTGTGTCGCCATCCGGTGTGCGTTTTATCTGGATGCGCCATCAACTGGCCAGCTTCAAACAGCGTCTGTCAAACTTGGAGGCTGAGGTCGCCAAGACGGGCGCCGTGCTCACCGAAGCCCAGGTGACGGCCTTGGAGAGGAAGCGTGAAGATGACCTGGCCTGCGGAGAAATAGAAACCGCCCATCCTGGCTATCTGGGCAGCCAAGACACCTTTTACGTAGGCACGATCAAGGGCGTCGGGCGCATCTACCAGCAGACCTTTGTGGACACCTATTCCAAATGGGCCGCTGCCAAGCTCTACACCACCAAAACACCGATCACGGGTGCCGATCTGCTCAATGACCGGGTTCTGCCCTTCCTGGCCGAGCAAGGCATGGGGTTGCTGCGAATCCTGACGGATCGAGGCACGGAGTATTGCGGCAAGGCCGAAACGCACGACTACCAGTTGTACCTAGCCGTCAATGACATTGAACACACCAAGACGAAGGTGCGTCACCCGCAGACCAATGGCATCTGCGAGCGATTCCACAAGACCATCCTGCAGGAGTTCTACCAGGTGGCGTTCAGGCGCAAGATCTACCGATCAATTGACGAGCTGCAAACGGATCTGGACGACTGGATCAATTACTACAACGGGCAGCGAACACATCAAGGCAAGATGTGCTGTGGCCGGACGCCGCTGCAAACGCTGATGGATGCAAAGGAGGTCTGGGACGAGAAGGTAAAAGCGCTGAATTAATCTGACAGCCGTACCGCCCGAAACGGGAGCAACTGTCAGATCAGATCGGAACTTCTACAGATGAGAGCATCAAGCTGACAGCTCATGAGCGTGCAACTGCGGCCCCAGGGCACGCAGGCCTCCGGCAGCATGCAATGGCAGGTGATAAATCTCGTGGAAGCAATTGACGTACTTCGGTAAGCGGCCATTCCAACTCTTAATCCTGTGACCTGCTTCTGCCCGATTGCGACTGTCGCCGTTCAACACAAAACAGCCGTTCCGACGTGAAATCGCCAGCAAGCGTATGACATGATTCAGCGCCACCCTCGTCGCAGGCATCCCCTAGCTCGCGCGCTGCTTCTCGCAGGCTGTGCGCTTTCTTATCTGCCCCTGTCCACCAACATCCCTCCGCCATGGCCACCGCCGTTCCCCTTCAGCTCCGCCCTTTCATGACCGTGGATGTCTTCACGGCCGTTCCCTACTGCGGCAACCCCGTGACTGTGGTGCTTGATGGACGCGGCCTTGACGATGCACAGATGCAAAACTTTGCGCGCTGGACCAACTTGTCCGAGACCACCTTTGTCCTGCCCCCGACGGACGCGGGCCGCGCCCAGGGGGCCGACTATAGGGTGCGCATCTTCACCCCGGCCGCCGAGATGCCGTTTGCCGGCTACCCGACGCTGGGCACCTGCCACGCTTGGCTCGCCCAGGGCGGAGTCCCCAACCATTCCGAGCGCATCGTGCAAGAGTGCGCCAAGGGCCTGATCCCCATCCAGCGCTCGATCCACGGCCTGGCGTTCGCCACTCCGGCCCACCAGGCCCTGCCCCTGCCTGACCATTTGCACCTGATCTACGAGGCTCTGGGTATAGACGCAGCCCAGGTACAGGATGCCACCTACCTGGACAATGGAGCACAGTGGCTGTGCCTGCTGCTGGACAATACCGACAGCGTTCTCGGCCTGGAGCCCGACTTGGCACGCATCAAGGCCCTGGGCCACAAGGTGGGGGTGGCTGCTCTGTATCAGACCGCCAATGCGATGCCACTGATTGGCGGCGCCTGCCAGGAGATACAGACACAGCTGGAGGTGCGCGCCTTTTCCAGCACCGGAGTGGAAGACCCGGTCACCGGCAGCCTGAATGGCAGCCTGGCTCAGTGGCTAATCGCCCAGGAACATGTGCAGGCGCCCTACATGGCAAGCCAAGGGACCCGCGTGGGCCGCAATGGCCGAGTGTCCGTGCAGCAGGATGCACAACAACAACTGTGGATTGGAGGCCACACAGTCACCTGCATGCAAGGCACAGTCCAACTGTAAGAGCAGCAAACACTAGCAACGGCTGGTGCCGAACTTTTTACAGAGATATCCATGTAACTTCACCAACTATGCCTGCCTGGCTGCAGTTCACTTCAGAAAGCTTTCCACCAGTCGCGCAAAATAGCTGGCACCGACAGGAATCAGCGCATCGTTGAAGTCATACGAAGGGTTGTGCACTTGGCAAGGTCCAGGTCCATGGCCGGGCAAACGGTGCTCGCCCTCTCCATTGCCCAGCAATACGTAGCAACCGGGACGCTGTTGAAGCATGAAGGCAAAGTCCTCGGAGTTGGTAAGCCGGGGCGCATTGTCATCGACCTGTTCAATTCCAACGACCTCCCGCATGACGGATACCGCAAATGCAGTTTGTTCCGGGTCATTGACCAGCGCCGGATAGTTACGTTCAAAGTGCAACCGCGCTTCACAGCCATAAGCGATGGCCGAACCTTGCACGATATGCTTCATGCGCTGCTCGATCATGTCCAATGTACTGGCGCTTTGCGTGCGCACGGTGCCACCCAGCCAGGCGCCGTCCGGGATCACGTTGACGGCATCACCGCCGTGAATCTGGGTAACGGATAGCACCGCTGCGTCGTCAGGTGTGCGGTTGCGCGAAATGATGGTCTGCAAACCGATAAGGATCTGGCCTGCACACATCAGCGGATCCACACCAGTGTCAGGCTGTGAGGCATGGGCTCCCTTGCCTTGGACATCAATGCGAAAGCGATTGCTGGAGCTCATGAAAGGACCAGCTCGCACGCCAAAGCTGCCTACAGCCCGTCCTGGTGCATTGTGCAGCCCGAAGACGGCATCACAGTCAAAGCGCTCAAAGAGGCCATCTTCAATCATGGCGCGGGCACCGGCCTGCCCACCTTCTTCAGCGGGCTGGAATATACAGTGCAGCGTGCCGTCAAACTTGCCGCTTTGGGCTAGATGCCAGGCAGCCGCCAACAATGTTGCCGTGTGCCCGTCATGGCCACAGGCATGCATACGGCCTGCATGCTGCGAACGATGTTCGAAGGTATTGAGTTCCTGCATGGGCAGAGCATCCATGTCTGCACGCAGGCCTATGCTGCGCCCTCCCGATCCGCGCCTGAGTGTGCCGACTACCCCCGTGCCGCCCACGCCGCGCGTGACTTCATAGCCCCAGTGCAACAAGTAGTCGGCTACCAGCGCGCTCGTGCGCTCCTCTTGAAAGCCCAGCTCAGGATGGGCATGCAGGTCACGACGGATCTGACGGAATTCAGGGTTGTCGGCAATGGCTTGAATAATTGGCATGGTGCGCTCTTATTGCAGTTTCACGCTCAAGCTACGGGCCTTGGCCTGGTCACGCGCGATTTGATCGGCAAACTGGCTCTGCTCCGCCGCTGTCGCCACTTGCATGCCCATGGCCGTCAGTTGCTCGGGAACGCCTTTTGATGCAAGAGCAGCTTCCAACGCCGTCTTCAGACGAGCGAGACGATCTGGTGCTACGCCCTTGGGAGCCAAGAGCCCCATCCAGCCATTCATCTCCAGGCCTTTGACGACCTTGCCTTCGTTGAGCGTGGGAATATTCTTGATCATGGGTTGTCGCTGCAGACTCGCCACACCCAGAACCTTGATGCGCCCGGCTTCTATATGCGGCAGAGCCGTAGCGGGCACCATTACGGCCAAGTCGATCTGGCCACCCAGCAAGTCCGTCAGCAGGGGGCCTGCGCCTTTGTACGGCGCATGCAACATCCGCACATTGGCACGTTGCTGCAGATCCTCCATCACCAGATGCTGCATGGTGCCCATGCCGGGACTGCCATAGCTGATCGAATCTGGCTTGGCTCGCAATGCAGAGATCACGCCATCCAGGTCATTCGCAGGTAAATCCTTGCGGGCGACCAGCAGCGGCGAGTTCGAGCTGATAGGACCGACAGGTGCGAAGTCTTTGGTGCCATAGCGCACGTTTTTGTTGAGCATGGGCACCAGCACCACATCGTTGATGGAGCCAACCAGCAGCGTGTACCCATCCTTGGCGGCATTGGCTACCTTGGCTGCGCCCAGAGCTCCGCCAGCGCCACCCAGGTTTTCAATGACCACAGGCTGGCCCAGTTCAGCCGACAGCCTGGGCTGCACCACACGGATGGCAGCATCAATGGAGCCGCCCGAGGCGAACGGAACAACCAAGGTAATGGGCTTCTCTGGAAAGCTTTCCGCCATGGCAGAGGCAGCCAATGCCCATAAGGCGCAGGCGGTGGCCGTAGTGCGAATCAGGCTACGGGCCAATGAGTGAGGCGCAGAGGTCATGACATGTCTCCTTTTATTGATGGCGAAACTCGATAGCGGGTAGGGAGAAGTCTGGGGCAGAACATCCATCTTTTAAGTGCTAAATTGCATTGAGCTATGCAATCCATGACTACCTCGCACTTACCCAGCTCTGGGCGTTCTTCTGCCTTGCTCAATCGTCTGTTGGCACGCACGCGGCTGCGACAGCTGCAACTGCTCGTGTTGATTGCCGACCTGGGCAGCATCCAGCGCGCTGCCGAGGTTGTGGGGCAAACACAGTCGTCAGCAACCAAAGCCTTGTCGGAGCTTGAGCGGATGGTGGGTTTGCCGCTATTCGAGCGCCATGCGCGCGGAGTACGCCCCACTTTGATCTGCCGCGACCTTCTGCCGCTATTGCGCAACATGCTGGGCTCGCTCAATGGCTGCGCAGAAATGTTGGCGGCAGCCGCCGAAGGCGTGCAGGGGATACTCAGTGTCGGAGCCATCACAGGGGCTCTGTCGGGGTTCCTGGGTCGAGAACTTCCGCCATTCCTTCAGCAGCATCCGCAACTGCGTGTAGAGGTGGTGGAAGACAGTCACCATGCTCTGTTAGCTGGGCTGGCGGCGCGCACGCTCGATATGGTGCTCGTACGCGCGCCCGCGGCTGCTATCAGCGGAACGCGTTTTGTGCCGCTGCTGCAGGACGAAGTGGTTGTGGTGGCAGCCCCCACCCATCCGCTGCATCGAAAACGTAACCTGCACGCAAGCCAGCTGCTTGAGCAGCAATGGGTTCTGGCACCACTATCCACGCAGATGCATGAAGCTTTCGAGCGTCTGTTCGAGTCTTGCGAACACCTCCCAGAGCGCTCGCCTCTCATCACGCGATCTCTGCCCATGCTTTTGGAGTATTTGCGCGCCACGTATGCGGTGGCGCTAACCCCTCTGAGCGTGGTTCAGCCCTTTGTCCAGGCTGGTTGGCTGAAGGTGCTGGCTCTGCAGTTTCCCCGCACATTGGCAGCAATCGGCTTGTTGCTACCTGAAACTCCCGAAAAGCATGGAGTGGATATGCTGGCGGAGTTCTTGATGCATAGGTCGCAATAAAGGCCTGTCATCACCACTTCACTGGGGGGGCAGATCGGCGGCCAGCATTTGCCTCAATGCCTCCGTGGAGGCTGACTCCTGCCGTGGCAACCAGACCAGATGCGTGGTCACTTCTGCGTAGCGTCTGGGCAGGGAAAGCACCTGCAACTGTGGTTCAGCATGTACGGCCTTCAAGATGGAGCGCGGCATGATGCCAATGCCCGTACCGGCTGCAATGCAAGCCACGATGGCGTGGTAGGACGCCATCTCCAGAATGCGGTGAGGAGCAGCTCCGGTACTGGCAAACCATTCCTCCAGGATTCGCCGGTACGAACAGCCTGCAGGGAATGCAATCACTGTGCAACGTGACAGCTGTTCCGGATCCAGCACACCGGTAGCCGAGCGTGCAGCAATGAGCACCAGTTCCTCATCGAATGCTTTCTGGGTCGCCAGCTCCGGTGCAGTGAAGGGCTCAGAAATCAGCGCTGCATCCACTTCATAACGCTGAACCATGTCCAGCAATCGTGATGTGGATCCGGTAACCAGTTCAATGAACACATCCGGGTAGCGCTCATGAAATCGGGATAGGAACGGGGGGAGTCGCGCCGCAGCCGTGCTCTCCAGTGTGCCCAGTCGCAGCGTACCCTGCGGCGCGCGAAGCAGCATCGCGGACTCGGCCTCTGACGACAGTCGCAGTATCCGTTCGGCGTAGCCGCGCAGCACCTCGCCTTCGGCCGAGAGCTTGAGCCGGTTGCCATGCCGCAGAAAGAGTTGCACGCCCAAGCGCTCCTCCAGATTGCGGATGCGCGTGGTGACATTGGACTGCACGCGGTTCATCTGCCTGGCAGCCTGGGTGACACTACCGGTATCCACAACAGACTTGAAGAACGCCAGCGATTCCAGATCAATCTTTCTCATTTCAAGATTCTCTCATCATTGAAATTCAGTATTCATGATGGTTTTGTTTCACTAAAGTGTGAGGTCTTGCCACCTTCCCCCATTTCTCGTGGACTATCAATCTTTGCTGCTGATCCAGGCGGGCACACCGCCCGAGGACATTCGAGCCATCACAGGCGATCTTCCCCAGTGGTTTCTGACAGCCATCGGCTGCAGGCCCGAAACCATTGACATAGTGAAGGTGTATGAAGGGGAATCTCTGCCCGAGCCCGGACAGCACCGTGCGGCGATCATCACGGGCTCGTGGTCCATGGTGACCGATCAGCACCCCTGGAGCGAAGCGACAGCCAAATGGATACGGCAGGCTGTGACACAGGGGATGCCGCTCATGGGCGTTTGCTATGGGCATCAGCTTATGGCCCACGCACTGGGAGGAATCGTGGATTACCACCCTGACGGCAGAGAGATGGGATGTCTGGAAATCGAACAGCTCTCGGCTGCAGAGCCGGACGCCTGGCTCGCCGGATGCCCACCTCGCTTCCAGGCTCACCTCACACATCTTCAGACCATCCTGTGCTTACCCAATGGAGCCAGGGCACTGGCTCGCTCAGCTCACGATCCTCATCAGATCGTCCGCTACAGCCCCACCGCAGTGTCCGTGCAGTTTCATCCAGAGTTCACATCGGAAGTCATGGCGGCCTGCATCAATGCGAGAGCGCAACTGCTTCGCGCGGAAGGTCTAGATCCAGCGGCCATGCTGCAAGGCGTTAGCCCCACACCAACGCCGTTGATGCTGCTCAGGCGCTTCATCGAAACCCATGCTGGAACCGCTCCAGCAGGCAATGCAGCAGCCTCGCTGAATGCAGCCATGGGCAAGCACCCGGAATTACCTCAATGAACAGCGAAATGAAGAAACTCGGCCTCATTGGTGGCATAGGCCCGGAGTCCACCGTGGCCTATTACCGAAAGATCATTCACGGCGTTCAGACACAGGTAGGCAAGGAGAATCTGCCTCGCCTGTCCATCGAAAGCCTCAACGCTTTCAAGGTATTCAGCCTTTGTCATGCACGCGAGTTTGACCAGCTTGCCGACTACGTGCTCGGCGCAATTCACTGCCTGGCCGCCGGTGGTGCGGACATGGTGGGGCTGACTGGCAATACGCCCAACATCGTTCTGGACCGCATACTTCCGCTGTCGCCGATTCCCATAGTGAGTGCCATTGACGCCACCTGCAATGCGGCAAAGGAGCGAGGTGCGCAAAGAGTCGGTTTGCTGGGTACTGTGTTCACCATGACGAATACATTCTTCAAGACACCTTTTGAAGATCGGGGCATACAAGTTATCGTGCCCTGTGAGCATCAGATTGCGCGCATCCAAGCCAAGATCGAGGCCGAGCTTGAACACGGCCTTGTCAAAGAGAACACCCGACAGGAGTTCGTCGCCATCATTCAGGATTTGCAGCAACGGGAAGGTATCGACCATGTAGCACTCGCTTGCACTGAACTGCCTCTGATCCTTAGTGACAGCAACAGCCCTGTTCCTTGCCTTGATACCGTCGAAATTCACGTAGAGGCTTTGATTCGTGCGGTGCTTTCTAGCTGAGCTTGCTTCAGGCCCAGCTACCCACGTTCTTGCGGTCTGCTCTGGGTCGACCAGCGACAGCCACAATCCGTCAGAAGCAGACGCCCAGAAGATTTCCTTGACCGACTGCTTTTACCTGTGGACTGCAGCAAGGTGAGCGAGAATTTCGCGTTCGTCTTTTTCTGACAGGCTCTGATTCTTGAATCACCACCACAGGCTGGACTGGTCTTCAATCCAATCGGGTCGAAGCTCAGACTAATCGACACGAGTAACAAGTATTGGCCTCTTGCGCCACTTTACTCATCCGCATGCTCGGTACTTATCAAAGTTGCAAATGTGCTGGCATTTGCGCTAGTGACGATAGTTGCGCCTCTGTCATCCATAGGCAGTTTCACTTCCGGTTGGCACTGTTGCATAAATCAGTGCCGTGCCAGACTGGTCAAGCAGAACTGGATAGCTGCATGCGAGAACTGCGGCTACGCCCACGTTTGCCGCTGATAGCGGCAAACCATGACATATCCTTGTCCAACAAGATGGTCAGGGAGCCTCGCGCCTTGAGCACTGCGTTGTACTGTTTCCAGTGGTTTGTGCGATAGCGGGGGACTGACTCACCGTCCGAGGCTACCCGACGGCAGAAAGCGATTTATGCAACAACGCTGCAAGATGTGGTTCTTCCTGCTTAATCACGACGCCAGCCAAGGCCTCCAGAAGTGTCATCCCCGCCTGCCCACAGCGGCATGCTTCCCGGACCTTGATACGCTCCACGCCCCCATTCATAGCGCATATCACTGCTTCCCATCGTCCGCTGGACACCTTGCTCTGACATGTGTCCGGCATCACGCCCCGGCATCATCGAGCAACCCGCCAGCGTACTGACTACTGCTGCAATTAAAAGTAGCGCTTTCATGACAACTCCTTAAGAAGAAGGAGTCTTCAAGGCTATTCCTGGGGCGTGTGCCCACTGTAAATTCTTGTTGAACGGCTACTTTGCTTACCTAATTCATACAACAGTCAGTATTGATGCGCTCTGTTTTTTGAAGCTTTGAAGCCATAAAACTTGGCTGTCTACCTGATGTCAAGACTGATCGGCTCTTTCTGGCAGGCTGATGAGCCCTTTGTTCCAGTGAAGGCACTGCGCGACGAATTCGTGTGCCCAGGCACGCATGCCGAGCGGCCGGACGAAAGGGCCGTGCAGTGCCTCGAAGCAAAAGCTTGACCCTGCCACTCCCCTACATGTTCTGAGCGCCATAGAAGGCACCATCACCTCCGGTCCAAGGACGCCCATTGTCGTCATGCATCCAGCGATCCCGGTCGCCGATCATATTCATGCCGCCCATCGTCTGGCTGGAACTCTCGGCAGGCATAGACCCGGAACTACGTCCCGGCATCATTGAGCATCCTGCCAGCATGCTGGCAAGTGCCGCGATTAAAAGTAGCGCTTTCATAGCAACTCCTTAAGAACGTGGAGCATTGCAGGCTAGTCTTGCCGCGCGCGCTGCATGTAAGTTCTTGTTGAACTTCCTGTTTGCCTACCCAATTCGTGCACCGTCCCGGCTCAAGCGGGCTTTATTTGTTTCTGGATCGCAATGTTCAGGAGCATGATCATTTACCGCAGTGTCGTAGGTCGGCATGTCGAGTTGAAGGCGCCAGGAAACACTTCTACCGATATAGCCTTCCGATGGCTCTGGGTCACCTTGCCGTATGCACCGTTAGCGATCAGTTCGACCCAAGCTTTGTCAGGTCACCCACCGTAATTTTCCGGGGCCGGAATTCGGGCAAACTGTTATTTGCAACAACCAATCGCACTTTGGCGACCATTAACCGGCAATGGCTCACTCCCCTGAAAAAACACGCGGACCACCTTTGTGGGGCCCTAGGTCTTCATCGCCTCTTGCCAATGAAACTCAGCATTTCGAACGCTGGCGCAAGCGCACCTGGCAGTTGCACGCTTCGGTCCTATTGAGCCATCTATATGCCTTCATGCTATTTCTCGGCCACTGCTGGGCAGGCTACGTGCCGTTGCATGCAGTGCTGCTGTATGGGCTCTGGATAGGTGCAGGGATGGCCTTCATCACCTGGGCCTACGCCAGTGGCTGGAGCCAGACTCAGAGTGACCCTGGCTTGTTCTTCTGGCACCAACTGGTCTCGGTTACAGGGGTGCTGGGCTTGCTTGTCGCAGCTCCTCAGGTTGCGTTCCAGGCGCTGGTTATGCTTCTGGTCTTCAGTACCGACGGCTTTCTTGCGCCGCGGCGTACAAGTTTCTGGATGACCTGGAGTTGCACGCTCATTGCAATTGCGCTGGCTGTTTACTGGGCAGGGCCACAGATGCGCATGACTACCGACACCCTCATCGGGCAGTTCCTCACTGTCGGCGTCATGCTCGGAGCAGTCGTCCGATGCAGCGTGCTGGTCACCTACTTTCGTGGCATGCAATATCGACTCAGTGCGAGTAATGAAAAACTGGCCCTCGCGCTGAAGCAGATTGAAAACTTGGTGCGCAACGATGACTTGACGGGACTGGCAAACCGCCGAGGGGTCATGGATCGACTGCAACAATGTATTCATGCGGCTCAACGCAGAGACGCCCCGTTTTGCATCGCATTGCTTGACATTGATTTCTTCAAACAGGTCAATGACCGTTACGGTCATGAAGGAGGAGATCAAGTGCTTCGAGCCTTTGGGCAACTTCTGTCTTCGCAGATTCGTGCAACCGATTGCGCTGGTCGTTACGGCGGAGAGGAATTTCTTCTGGTGCTCTGTGATACACCATTGGCCCAGGCAGGAGTGCTGCTCGAAAGAATTCGCGAAAGCACAGAAGCACTCCCGTGGACACAGTTAGTGCACAAAGATCTGCGAGTGACATGTACGTTGGGTGTGACTCAGTATCGACAGGGAGAAACCGCAGAAGCCCTCATCTCGCGCGCTGATGCTGCTATGTATCGAGGCAAGGCCGCTGGACGCAATCGCGTAGTTCTCGCCTAGTTCAAATCTTTCGCTTGCCAAGACCCTGAGCCGTCAGATCGCTTCCTTGTGAATGGTCATTCCCGCCCACCGCCATCAAGCACTTTGCGCTTCTTGATGCGGTCATGGACGCCGAGAGCCTGGACGATGCAGCTTTCCTTGGTACAGGAGGTGCCATTGCCAGGGACAAGCCCTCGCGCCTGACTACCGATCTGATTGAGGCACAGGGAGGCGAAGGCCGCGCCCGGAGATAAAACATGCCATGCGAACAGCCGTTTTCAACCTCCACTTATCGAGCCCTTCCTGCCATGCAGCGGAATTTTGTGTTTGGAAAAGCACATGCACCCGAGGTTCATGAATCGCCACTGCCTTGCTGGACTTGTTGCAAGAGCAGGTACTGAGGCCATTTGAATGTTTACGGCTTGGCATCTACGTCGCTGGAGTTCGATCAATATCTCACTACCGATGCATGTGGCATGCTTGGCACCATTCACATTTTTTAACCGTGGAGGCTCAATGAAGATGAATATGCCGTGTATCCGCCCTCGTGTGGCAGCCTTGCTGCTTGGAGTTTCAGGTCTAGCGGCCGTGTCCAGTTCCTGGGCATGCACACGGCTGGTATTTCACGGCGCCAACGGCCACGTGATCACCGCACGATCCATGGACTGGAAGAGTGACATCGTCAGCAACCTCTGGGTACTGCCGCGAGGCATGCAGCGCACTGGCGAAACCGGCCCCAATACTGTGCGCTGGACGTCCAAGTACGGCAGCGTCATCACTTCAGGCTATGACATTTCCACTACCGACGGAGTCAACGAAGCCGGTCTGAATGCCAACCTTCTATGGCTCGTCGAGTCGCAATACCCTGCATTTGGCACCAATAGCAAGCCAGGCTTGTCGATTGCCGCCTGGGCTCAATATGTACTGGACAACTTTGCAACAGTGCAGCAGGCGGTAGCTGCGCTAAGTAAGGAACCATTCACCCTCGTATCCGACACCATGCCCGGTGAAAACCGGCTGACAACCGTACACCTTTCAATCTCCGACTCCAGCGGCGATAGCGCGATCGTGGAATACATCGCAGGCAAGCAAGTCATTCATCATGGTCGCCAATACCAGGTCATGACAAACTCGCCAACCTTCGACCAGCAACTGGCGCTCAATGCATACTGGAAACAGATTGGAGGCACCACAATGCTGCCTGGCACCAACCGTGCAGCAGACCGCTTCGCCCGCGCTTCGTTCTACGTGAACGCAATACCCAAGGATCAAGGTCCGAACAAGGCACTGGCCAGCGTCTTCAGCGTGATCCGCAATGCCTCCGTGCCGTACGGCCTTAATACTCCGGAAGAGCCCAATATATCCTCCACCCGCTGGCGCACCGTGTTTGATCACGAGCGCAAGCTGTATTTCTTTGAGTCGGCACTGACACCCAACACATTCTGGGTGGACCTGAAGGCACTGGACTTCAGCAAGGAAAAAGGCAAGGTCATGAAGATCGATCTGGGACCGGACCAGAATCACACGTATTCAGGGGATGCCACTGGCCAATTCAAGGCATCCGAGCCGTTTAAATTTCAAGGCATCTGATCATTTCCCAGCCAATGATTCTGCCCTGATACAAACCCGCATCGTGCGGGTTTTTCTTTCTGGAGCGCGATGTTTCAGCCAATGCTGACGGTCCGCCAACCCCGCTTCTGAGTTACCACAGTCCTACCGCAAAAAGGCGTACCGACCTCATCCACTTGCACTCAGCGCACCCCAAAAGATCCCTGACTGACCAGCAAGCAGGAACCCTTCAATGGGCGCGTATCCCTAGTCCCATCAGACGATTTCCCTCAACTCCGCCACTTCAAGAATCCGGCTGAAGAGTTGCTCGATCTTCAACGGCTGCATCGTCCTTGATGCGCAGATTGGAGTGCAGGAGCATCAAGCCAGACCGAAGAATCTTGATGCGTCTGAATGTTCTGGGTCCCTATCGCAAGGAAGTGGCATGTCGTATACGTTGACTGGTTTTGAAGGCAAAGTGGCCGTGGTCACCGGTGCAGGCCGGATGCGCAGCATCGGTCGCCCCATTGCACTGGCATTGGCGCAGGCGGGTTGTGATGTTGTCCTGACGGGCACGGGCCGCGCCCCCGACACCTATCCGGAAGATGAGCGCAAAGCGCATTGGCGAGATATCGAATCGGTGGCGGATGAAATCCGTCAGCTCGGGCGCCGCGCCCTGCCTGTGGTCTCCGATGTCAGCAACCCAGTGTCCATCGATGCATTGCTTGCACGTACGATTGCAGAATGGGGACGTGTGGATTTTCTGATCAACAACGCGGGCGCAACCCGCGGCGACGACCGCATCCCGGTGACGGAGCTATCCATCGATACATGGCATCGGGTGATGAATGTCAACCTGAACGGAACCTTCTATATGTCTCGTGCGTTCGCAAAACAAATGGGGGCACAGGGAGAAGGCGGCGTCATCATCAATATCTCGTCGCTGGCAGCGCAGCTGCTGGCACCCGACACTGGCGCCTACGCCACCACCAAGGTGGCCATCAATGGCCTGACCACCATCATGGCGCGAGAGCTTGGCCCCAAGAAGATTCGCGTGAATGTCGTGGCTCCCGGCATCGTGGAAACAAGTCGTCTGGATGATGTGCCTCGCGGCAAAGTGTGGGACGACATGATCGCCGGCTACATCTCTCTGGGTCGGGCAGGTACCGGCGAAGATATCGCCCACTTGGTCGCATTCCTGTGCAGCGACCAAGGCGAATGGATCACCGGTCAGAGCATCTACGTCGACGGCGGCCATCTGCCAACGCCACGACGCCCAACATGAATTAACTGCACTCCAACCGTGAGCCGCATGAGTGGGCTCTGACAAGCCACCTCAACCAACAGACAGGCTCGCCATCGCGCGAGCTTTTGCTTCCTGGAGCACCATGCGCACTGCACCACTAAGCAAGCCCCATACCCTCTGCAGCCGCTTCGCAAGGTACAGAGCGAACCGCCAAGGCCGAATGGCTTGACGCCCAGATTCAGGAAGCAAGAAAGATTGCCGCCCGATTCCTTCATGAGCACAGAGAGCCTGGCACAGGTCTCACATCACTCTATCGAGCTTGAATATCACCGACGCGGATGACGACAGGCCCCTGACCTTGATTGTGCTTTGTCGCAGCCAGCCCATGAATTGCTTGCCAATGGGCTCTGTATGCAGCCAGGTTCTGCCCCGCTCCAGCAAGTTCCTTGGCTCTCGTCAGGCGCTCAAGCGCATCGCCACTGATAGCTGCTGATCGAGCCTCACCGTTGGTCCTGTACTCAAACACAACCCTGCGCGGGCTCATTTCATACGTTGCGCCGGCATCCATTCGATCCATACATGCCTCACTGAATTAATCAGCAATAGTTTACCCATAGCTCTCCACTATGTGGATTTTACTTTCTGGAGTCCTGTACTCGACACTCAATCCGGTAAGCGCTGCGGCAGCTGCCATTCATCCATCTCCTCCAGCTTTCAAGAAGGCCAGGGACGAGTACCGCCCTGCAGCCACTGTCCACAAACACCCCGGCCGTCGCGTGCTTTTCTCATTCGAGGAGCCGAAATGGAAAGCAAGATACCCGACCATGCCGCAAAGCATTGCAAACAACTGCCACCCTGTTCCCCAGCATGCAGCCTGCGCAGGCAACCCGGCCGACAGTGCTCGATGCTCTCGCCTCTGCAGCAAGCGCACTAAGCGACTAACAGAAAGACTGCGACCGGCATTCGACAGCTCCAGACGTCAGTGGCGAATCTGCCTTCGCATTCAAAGCTGGTTTCAACCTTGCAGGCAGCGTCTCCGCCGTGATAGTGCCGACCTTTAAGGCATGACCCAGCCAGTGAATGACGACTTCAAGCATCATGACTGCGACTCCAACAAGCATGAGGCGATGACGGATGCAAACCCCAGGCTGACAACAGCTTCCAGCCAGGCACAAGAAACAGCCCGCAATGCGGGCCTTTTTTTGCCTGCTTTCCGGGCTGGAATCAATGATTGCCCAACCAGGCCACACTGTTGAGAAAGAGTCGCACCAGTTCGGTCTGACGACGTACCCCGGTCTTGGAGAAAATGGAGCGCAAATGGGCGCGGGCGGTATTGGGTTTGATACCCAGGGCCTCGGCCGCCTCCTCCAAAGACATGCCGTTGCTCAGATGCGTGGCCACTGCTGTCTCTGCAGGAGTCAGATGGAAAAGCTGCTGCGTGAGCTTGACGGGCGGCTCTGCCTTCCCCGTCGTATCACGCAGAAAAACCGCTACGCTGGGACGCTGCTTGCCTTCGGTCCATTCATCTGGAGAGATGCTTTGCACCACCACGCCCCAGTTGAGTTGACCGGACTGGCGAGTGATGGACATGCCCTCGGTCATGGAGACGCTCTCCAGCCTGGGAGAGAGCAAGGCATCGCGGATCAGACGCTGCAGCCGGCGATTGTCATTGGCATAGACGGCCTCGAGCGCACCGTTGTTGACCCGTATTCCATCGCCCACGTTCAGAATGGTGGTGGCTGCTGGGTTGGCCTCGATCAGCTTCCCCGTCTGATCGAGAATGACCACGCCCATCATCAGCTGCGCAGTGGCACGCCCGTATAGCGAAATGACCTGCCGGTCACGATGCAGATTCAGCTGCATGTTCAACACCCGCTTGAGGTGCGGCACCAACATGCGCACCACGTCCAGATGTGTTGACTCGAATGCTCCCGCCGCCGTAGGCCGCGTGATACGCCAACCATAGGAACAGCCGTTATCGGTCATGACATCCACGGCCAGAATGTGCTCGATGTTCACCCCCTTGCACCAGTCGGTGTAGTAGCGACAGGAATGCCATTCGGCCTCCGTCATCACATCCGACAGGGTGAGCACCTTGTCCTTGGCGATACCGAGAAACGGGCTCCATTGCGCATAGGGGTCGTAAGGAATGACTTCGGAGCGACCGCTCGATGCTGAAATCACCCAGCCCACATTCTCACCATGAGGGTCGCGCACCACGAGTGAGGCGTAGTTGCCATTGGCACTTGAGCGCAGCAGCTCCAGAAATACCTTCCAGTTCTGCGGGTCCATGGCTGACTCGTACAGCGCAGTAATCAGTTGACTCAGGGCTTCGGTACCGATGACCGAGGCCTGTTCCGGCGAAGAAGCGGCCTCAGTCTCCACGGCATACGGGACGGGAAAGCCGGTGACGGCCTGAAGAGCATCCGAGCGATAGTTGTAGAAATCAAAAGTTGCGTAATCGCTTTTGGGCATTTGCTGTCTCAAAAAATCCGGCCCATCAAATAGCGCACAGTTACTCAACTCTGCGCGCGTTCTTCATTGATGCACGCACCCGGAAGTCGGCCCAAGAAATGCCTTGATTTTGCTGAGCCCCCACAAACTGCGCATCGTCAAATCAGACGATAGGAAACCTAGCAAAAAAGCATGCCCTCCGACTATTGCAGACCTGCAATATGAATACCGCTGGCATCGTCATCCGGCGAATACGGCTGAACTCTCGACTCCTGCTCGGATGTGCCCTGCTCCAGACGCTTTCGGAATTGCTCCGCAGGCAAGGCTGGCGAGCACAGATAGCCCTGAAAGTAGTCGCCCTGCAACTGCTCAATGGCCTGGCATTGCTCCTGCGTTTCCACACCTTCTGCCACAAGTTCCACGCCCAATGCCTGCCCCATGCTGATGATGGCGCCCACAATGGCCTTGTCTCCCGCATCGTGCGGCAGGCCGCGCACAAAACTCTGGTCGATCTTGATCTTGGAGATCGGCAGTTTTTTCAAATAGGCCAAGCTCGAATAGCCGGTACCGAAGTCGTCAATGACCAGGCCCACACCCAGCTCTGCGATCTGGTGCACGCGTAAAGCCATTTCCTGCGCCTCCTGCAGCAAGATGCTCTCGGTCAGCTCCAGCTCCAGCCACTGTGCCGGCAAGCCGCTGGCTTCCAACACATATTTGAGGCGATCCACGAAGTCCGGCTGCCTGAACTCCAGCGCGGATACATTCACCGATACCTTGACGGGCATGTCCATAGCCAGCCAGCGCGCCGCCTCTTGCACCGATTGCTCAAGCACCCAGGCATCCAGCGCAACCACATATCCGGACTCCTCCGCCAAGGGAATGAAGGCTGCGGGAGAGATCACCCCCAGTTCGGGGTCCGTCCATCGAAGCAAAGCCTCTGCCGCCACAATTCGACCCGAACGGATATGTACCTGTGGCTGAAAGTGCACGGCCATATGCCCCTTGTCCAGCGCCTGGCGCATAGCATGCTCCAGCTTCATTCGCGAGAGCAGACCCGCACTCATTTGCGGCTGGTAGAAGCTGAAATTACCGCGTCCACGCTCCTTGACGCGATACATGGCGATATCTGCCTGGCGAATCAGTTCGTCCAGCGTCAAACCATCCGCCGGAAATTGCGCAGCCCCAATGCTGCACTGAACGGAAAAGCCCAGACCGTCAAGCATGAAGGGCTGGCGCATTTCGTCCAGAATACGGGCGGCCACGGCCGAAGCCCCTTCCCCCGTGCAATCATGCAGATAGAGAACAAATTCGTCCCCGCCCTGACGGCACAGCACATCGGCAGGGCGCAGCAGTCCGCTCAGCCGCTGAGCAACCAGCTTGAGCACCCGGTCGCCGAAGTCATGGCCCAGTGAATCGTTGATGATCTTGAAACGGTCCAGATCCAGAAACAGAATGCTGAAGGGCTGCTGTGTGAAGCGCGCCGCCGTGATGGCGGCTTGCACGTGACGGCTCAGACTCAGGCGATTGGGCAGCCCTGTCAACGCATCACTGTAAGCCAGCTGCTCAATCTGCTTTTGAGCGCTGCGCTGCATGGTCATGTCGCGCATAAAGCCAATGCTTTGTACCAGACGCCCATATCCGTCACGCAATGCCACCCAGGACAGCCAGACCGCGCAGCGCTGACCTTCACTCTGCTTGAGCCAAAGATTGCCCTCCCAGAAGCTGCCCACATCCCAGCGCGCAGCGGCTAGCTCCAGCAGGTCGGACACAGGCCCTCCCTCGGACTCGAACAGAGTCCAGGCAGCGAGCCCCAGCACCGCCTTGCCATGCAGCAACTGCCCGCCAGCCGGGTTGACCTGAACGATGACACCATTGGCATCGGCAATGAAGATACCGTCCAGGCTGGACTCGAACACTCTTGCAGCCAGACGCAGTTCTGTCGCCGAGCTGGATTCCACCGTGATGTCTCGATAGGAGTAGATACGCCCTATCGCCACACCGCGGCTGAGCTGAGGCACGGAGCGGCGCTCCAGAACCCTGCCACTGAGCAGCTGCAGTACCTCCGAGGTTTCAGGAGCCGACAGGTCCTGCGCATCCTGTAGAAGAGTGAACTGACTCTCGCTGCTGATGGTCTGCGCTTCCAAATGGGCAAAGACGGCCGCATCATCTCGCTGCACGAGCAGTGGTTCGGGTAGTTGCCACAGCTCCGCGAAACGGTGATTGAATGCACGAATGCCGCCGCGCAGATCACAGACCAGCATGCCATCTGCAGCGGACTCAAGCGTCGCCCGCAACTCTGCAAGCAGCATGTCCAGTTCGCTCTCGTGCCGCAACTGCTCGCTGCGGTCGAGCATGGTGAGCATCAACCAGCGTGGATTCAGGGCGATGGAGCCCACCGCCATCTCCACAGCTGTCAATGAACCATTGGCTGTACAGATTTCTGTGAGGAATTTCGCCCCACCCACCCAGTTTGAGGCATCCTGCCAGAACGCCTTTTGCACCAGAGAGGCGCACAGCACATCGACATACTGCTCCTGCGCCTGCTCGGGCGTGTAGCCTGTGAGCTGCATACTGGCTGCATTGGCATGCACGACACGCAATGTCTGCGCATCCAGCAGCCAGACCGCCTCCTGCAAACCATCGAGCATGGAGGCAAGCAGAGGGTCAATCAGAAAACTCTGCTGCAAAGTCACGCGAGGTCTTTCTCGGCAGCAGGTGCTGCAGAACTGTCAAAAAAGTAGCAAAGACGCCTTTGCGGCTGTAAAGCTTCTAACGCATTTCGAGAAAGCTGATTTCGCGTCAAGCCCCGGCGAATACCCAAACCCACATATTCAAGCAAATCTACGAACCGCAGCTTCTGCGGCGCCTGCATGTCATAGGTCAGCACCTGCGGCTTGAGCGACTGGCTGGTGTTGACAGACACCACCACGCCCATCCGCCCATCGCTTAGTTCCACCAAAGAGCCCGGCGGATAGACCCCCAAGGTCTGCACGAATGCCTTGAGCACATCGGGCGCATATCGCTGGCGATACTGTCCATACAGTGCAGCCATGGCTTCATGAGGCGTCATTTCGTTGCCTTGCAATGGCAGATTGCACAAGCGCTCAAAATTATTGACCAGCGCCAGGATCTGTCCGGCAATGTCCATATCTTCGGCCAGCAAGCCAAGTGGAAAGCCTGACCCATCGGCCCATTCATGATGCTGGGCGATGGCCGTCGTGACGGAAGGAGGATAGCCCATGGATAGAGCCAATGCCACCGACTCTCCGACATGACGCGCATACACGGTCTCTCGCAGAGGCGTGCGGCCCGTGCCCTGATTCAGTGCATTGGCCGATGCGGAAATTTCAAGCCCCGGCTTGCCGATGTCATGCAACAGGGCCGCCGTGCCCAGATCCTTCAATACGTCATCGCACAGGCCCAGCGTCTTACCCAGCAACAGGCTCAGCACGGAGACGTTGACACCATGTACGCCAAAGGTGGCGCCCCCCGTATCCGCGAGCAGATGCAAACTCAGATCACGAGCCTGCGCCAGTTTGACGACTTGCTGTGCAACCAGCATATCCGTCGTTGTCCGCGCCTTCTCGGGGTTGACAGGCAACAAGGCCTGCACGTCATCAAATACGGAAACCGCGCCCAGAAACCTGGACTGCACGCCCAAAATACTGTTACGCCATGCATGCGCATCGTTCTCAGGGGGGACAGGAGCGGGTTGAGGGTCTGCGGCCGGAGGTGCTGCCGCTTCCTCCAGATCGCTTCTCGATAGATCGACCTGAACTGCCTTGAGCTTCAGGGTCCTAAGTGTCTGCAACTGCTCGTCATTGACAATCTTGAAACTGCTGACGGGAAACGGATGGCGCAACCAGCCGGTCTCCAGATGGACATACATGCCGATACGCAGTTGTCCGATATCAATAGCAACGAAACGATTCACTTTGAGCGCTACACACAAGATAAGACATTATTCCGCAGTTCCATGACTGCTCAAGCATGACTAGGGTCTGTTGGGATGCAAACAGCATCAACAATCCCCTCTTGTGTGACTTATCGGCACCAAAGGCTGGGTTTGTAGACCAGGTCCATCCACAAAGCCCAACTCGCAACGCCAATCAGCATCAGACCTGCAACTCTGGTGCCCCATCTGGCCCGCAATGCATTGACATGCGACTGTCCCAGTTGCCACAGCCAGGGACCCGCCAGCAGCCACAGTGCACCACCAACGGCAAAGGCTGCCATGGACAAAGCCCCTTGCCAGGCGCCGCCACTCAAGGCCGCCACCAACACAGCCGAATACAGCAAACCACAAGGCATCAGTGCCCAGGCAAAGCCTGCTGCCAGACTGCCGCCTGGCGCGGTGACCCAGGGCTGAACCCTGGCCCAGACGGAACGCCCCGCCCGCTCCAGCCAGGCTGGCTGCCGCGCCTGCACCACCATGGCCAGTCCCCAGGCCATGACCGCCACATGCATCAGCGTCCAAAGTCTCTGCAATGCCGTTGTCTGACTGGTCAGCCAGGCCAGACTTTCCATGGCCACGGCCGCGATCCCGCCCAGCAGGGCATAGGCAGCGATGCGCCCCAGATGAAACAGACTGGTACGCAGCCATTGGCGTTTTTGCAGGCCGAGCACGACAACTGGCTGCCCGCCGCCGACAGGCTTCGCTGCTGTGACCACACTGCAGGGGGCAGCGCACATCACAAGACAATGGGGCCCACCCACGAGCCCCATGATCAAAGCAGTCCAGACCAGCGAAAACAACATGCGCTAGATGATGCGCGAAAAGCGGGCGCGGTTCCGGTCGGCCTGCAAATATCGGTCAAACAGCATGGCTACTCCGCGCACAAAAAACCAGCCCAGGCCAGTGACCTTGAAGCCCTCGGCGGACAGCTCGACCAAGCCGTTGCGCTGCATCTCTGCCAGCGCATCCAGCTCCGCAGCGAAGTATTCGCGGAAATTGATAAGCCAGGCCTGCTCCATGGGCTCATACAGGACGGAGCCCTGGCACATGATGGACATGATGACGGCTCTGCGCACCAGATCGTCACGTGAAAGTGCCAGTCCGCGCTGCACGGGCAACATGCCGCCATCGACGGCATCGTAATACTCTTCAAGAGTCTTGACGTTCTGGCTGTAGGTCGCGCCCACCTTGCCGATAGCCGATACGCCCAGTGCAATCAGATCGCAATCAGGCTGGGTGCTGTAGCCCTGAAAATTGCGATGCAGGCGCCCCTGGCGCTTGGCAATGGCCAAAGAGTCGTCAGGCAGCGCAAAGTGGTCCATGCCTACATAGACATAGCCGCCATCCATGAATGCATCAATTGCGCCGGAGAGCATGTTCAGCTTGTCCTGCCCCATGGGCAGGTCTGCCGATTCGATGCGCCTTTGCGGCTTGAAGCGCTCGGGCAGATGCGCATAGGCATACAGTGCAATGCGATCGGGGCGCAGCTCATTGACCTGTGCCAGCGTGCGCGCAAAAGACTCGGGCGTCTGCCTGGGCAGCCCGTAGATCAGGTCCACATTGATGGAAACAAAGCCCAGGCGGCGCGCCTCGGCCACCAACGAAAAGACTTGCTCGGCGGGCTGCTCGCGGTGCACCGCTTTCTGCACCGCGGGATCAAAGTCCTGCACGCCAAAGCTCAGGCGATTGAACCCCATGTCCTTGAGAGCTCTCAGCCGCTCGTTGCTGACGGTGCGCGGATCGACCTCGATGGAGTACTCGCCCGCGGGATCCAGCTTGAAATGTTCACGCATCAAGACCATCAGCTGCTGCAACTCGGCATCGCTGAAGAAGGTCGGTGTGCCTCCGCCCAGATGCAGCTGGCTTACGAGCTGGCCTTTGCCGCAATGCTCGGTATGCATGGCCAGCTCACGGCTCAAGTAGTCCAGATACTCGGCAGCCTTCTCATGATGCTTGGTCACGATCTTGTTGCAGGCGCAGTAATAGCAAAGCGACTCACAGAACGGCACATGCACATAAACGGACAGGGGCAAAGCGCGCGAGCCAGAATGCGTCTTGCGCTGCTTGAGTGCCAGTATGTAGTCGTCTGCACCAAAAGCCTCAACAAAACGGTCGGCTGTTGGGAACGATGTGTAGCGTGGGCCGGGGATATCAAAGCGGCTCAGCAACTCAGGCGTGACTGCGGTCATAACTGGGAGTTAGGGTGCGCCCACACTCTGTATAGAGCAGATTTCAATGGAAATCAGATCCTGAAAATCATGCCCAAAATAGGCAAAAGCGCATGTTTTTGAACGAATACAGGCAATGTGCCCCAAGGCAATCACCCTGTCCTTGATGAAAATCAAGAGACCTCAAGGCAAGTGCTGCGACAATTTGATCCATCTCATCTTCAACCACGAGGTCAATGACCAGCGCGACTCTCCACTCCGTGTCTGTCTGCGCCGTTGCAAAAAGCCCATGAATCTTCAGACCATCAAAGCATCCTGCTCCAACTGCAATCTGCGTGAACTGTGCATGCCCATGGGCCTGGACGATGAACAAATGGAGCGCATTGACGAGATTGTGGCCACGCGCCGCAAGGTCAAGCGCGGCGGTCTGCTGTTTCGCAATGGCGAAGAGTTCACCTCGCTGTATGCCATTCGAACCGGCTTCTTCAAGACCAGCGTGGCCACCGAAGACGGACGCGACCAGGTCACAGGCTTTCAGATGGCTGGCGAAATCATTGGTCTGGACGGCATCGTCAACGACCACCACACTTGTGATGCCGTGGCCCTGGAAGACGCCGAGGTCTGCGTCATGCCGTTTGACAAACTGGAGCAGCTCTCGCGCGAGGTCACGGCCCTGCAGAACCATGTGCACAAGGTCATGAGCCGCGAAATCGTGCGCGAGCATGGCGTGATGCTGCTGCTGGGCAGCATGCGTGCCGAAGAGCGCCTGGCGGCCTTTGTGTTGAACCTGGTTCAGCGCCTGTCGGCACGCGGCTTTTCCAAGTCGGAACTGGTGCTGCGCATGACGCGCGAAGAAATCGGCAGTTACCTGGGCCTCAAGCTCGAGACCGTGAGCCGCACTTTCTCCAAATTTGCAGAGGAAGGCATTGTGGAAGTCAAGCAGCGCCACCTGCGCATCCTGGATACCGAGGCGCTCAAACGCATCGTCAACAGCCAGCAATGCCAGAACTGAACCGAGTCGACAGACACTCTCAAGACAAAGCCCGCGGACAGCGGGCTTTTTTGTCTGTGCGAATTAATCGGGCAGAGGCTCGGAAACGATGCCGCCATTGAGATCGCTGACGGAGCGACCCAGCATCACCGTCATCGCACCTCCGATCAGGGTCACGACCCAGAAGGCAAAAAAAGCGACCGTATAGATGGCTTGGCGCGACCAGTCCAGGGGGGAGCCCAGCCAGTGCACATCCAGCGGGTCCACAAAGGCGAAAACCACCATCTCCATGATTGCCGCCGCCAGAAAGGCCGGCCAGACAATCCACATCCAGCGTCGAGCATCCATCCTGATTCTCCTTGGGCTGTGGGCTTGGTCATATTTTGCACAACAGTGGTGACCGTTCATGCAGGACTGCGGGCATGCACCGTGGCGGGAAACCCTGAACCACTCTCTTTTCAGTAGCATCCTGCGCCATCTGGATATCAAAAAACTATTTGCTTCTACATCAACGTTAGACAGAACATGCGCAACACGCTCTGATTTTGATATCGGCAACAAAAAAGGCCGCAAAAGCGACCTTGGCGGAGCAAGCGCCGGAGCGCTCAGCGATCCAGCGGATGGTCCTTGGCTGGCGTGGCCGCATGATTGCGGCCGGTGACTGCTGGGGCCAGGCTTTTTTCACTTTCGCTCAGGCGCTGGTTGATTTCCATGCCATGGCGGTAGTAGTCAGGGTCAATCACGGGATCAGGCCTGCTCAGTGCGATGTATGCGGTGACAAAGCCGGCAATCACCACGATCACCGGGCCGGCGATGATGAGCCAGACATGGGCAAACTTCCACCAGGGCTTGCCGTCCTCGGGGTGGATGATCTTGGCCGTTTGCGAGACCTTGGCTTGTGCTGCCGACATGATGAAACCTCTTTCCAAAATTCTGACCACCCAGACACACACGGCAGGGTGGCATAAATTGTTGCCGATTGGCGGTGCCCTTGTCCGGCCTCCGTGATGGCTCACGAAGACCGTCAAGACCTGGCATTAACGCGGCACCAGGAACACCGTCTTCTCGGAAATACGCCCTGCTCCGGCAGTCACTGCATCCACATTGAAGTGTACGGGGTGCGAGCCTGGAGTTGCTGAGCCATACGGAATCTGCAGCCGCACCGCAATGCCGCGCGTCTCTGCAGGGCCAACGCTCACTTCCTGCTCGGATGCGACTTCCAGATTCTCCAGGCCCACGGCGCTGATACGGTAGCGCTGCTCGGACTCGGTGGCGTTCATGATCTGCAGACGGTAGACGTTCTCCAGCTTGCCGCCCGCCACGATGCGCGAAAGCGCAGCACGGTCGCGAATCACATCGACCTTGAGCGGCTCGCGCAGCACCAGACTGGCGATCATGGCGGCGCTGAGGGCCACCAGCACGGCCGAGTAAATCAGCACACGCGGGCGGAAAATGCGGCGAATCACCTGCACCTGCTTCCAGGCCTTGGCGACGGCATTCTGAGTGGTCAATCGGATCAGGCCACGCGGATACTCCATCTTGTCCATCACGGAGTTGCAGGCATCGATGCACAGACCGCAGCCGATGCATTCGTACTGCAACCCTTTGCGGATATCGATGCCCACGGGGCAGACCTGAACGCAAAGCTTGCAATCTATGCAGTCCCCCAGGCCCTGTGCCTTGTAGTCGACATCTTTCTTGCGCGGGCCGCGAGCTTCACCACGTTCGGCGTCGTAGCTGACGATCATGGTGTCCTTGTCGAACATGGCACTCTGAAAGCGTGCATAGGGACACATGTACTTGCAGACCTGCTCGCGCATATAGCCGGCGTTGCCGTAGGTGGCGAAGCCGTAGAACGCCACCCAGAAAATCTGCCAGCTGCCCTGGAAGGCCATCAACTCCACACCCAACTCACGGATGGGCACGAAGTAGCCGACAAAGGTGAAACCTGTCCAAAGAGACAGAGCGATCCAGAGAAACTGCTTGAGCGACTTTTTCCAGATCTTCTCCAAAGTCCAGCCGCTCTTGTCGATACGCATGCGGGCACTGCGATCGCCTTCGACCTTGCTTTCGATCCACATGAAGATCTCGGTGTAGACCGTCTGCGGACAGGAGAAGCCACACCACAGACGCCCGGCTACGGCGGTAAACAGGAACAGCCCCAGTGCGCTGATGATCAGCAGCCCCGTCAGATAGATGAAGTCCTGCGGGTACAGCACCAGTCCGAACAGATAGAAGCGCCGGGCCCCCAGATCGAACAGCACCATCTGGCGCTCGCCCCACTGTAGCCAGGGCAGGCCGTAGAAGACGATCTGGGTCAGAAACACCATGGCCCAGCGCCACCGTGAGAACACGCCGCTAATAGAGCGTGAGTACACTTTTTGCTCGGAAGCGAACATAGGCACCAACTCAGGCCCGCCCTCATGAGGCTCAGGCGTGATCGGTATGACTTTTCGGGGCTTCCCCTGATCGCACGGCATCGCAGTTCCTTAATATTTTTGTAATTACTGAAAATTGAAACGCGAAAAAGGCGGTGCCAGGGCACCGCCTTTTAAAAACGCATTACTTCTGGTTTTGCGTATTCGAAAGACTCCAGACATAGGAAGCCAGCACGGCAATTTGCGCCTCCGTCAACTTCTCTTTCTGGGCAGGCATCTCATTGTGCTTGCCGTTGTTGACGATGTTGACGATTGCCGCCTCACCCCAGCCATGCAGCCAGATGTCATCGGTCAGGTTAGGAGCTCCCAGCGCGGGGTTGCCCTTGCCGTCCATGCCGTGACAAGCCGCACAGGCCACGAATTTGGACTTGCCCTGCGAAGCCTTGACGGCATCGTGAGGGCTGCCCGACAGGCTCAGCACATAGTGCGCCACATTGCGCACATCCTCCGCCGAGCCCACGGCTGCCGCCATGGGCGGCATCATGCCGATACGGCCGTTGGTGATGGTCTCCCTGATCTTCTCGGGAGATCCGCCATGCAACCAGTCGCCGTCCGCCAGATTCGGGAAGGACTTGCTGCCGCGAGCGTCAGAGCCGTGGCATTGCGCACAGTTGTTCATGAACAGACGCTCGCCAATGGCCATGGCCTGAGGGTCCTTGGCCATTTCTTCGGTAGGCATGCTGGTGAACTTGGCATACAGAGGCTCCAGGTCCGCCTTGGCCTTGGCCATTTCCTTGTCGTAGGCGCCGGTCTGGCTCCAGTCCAGCTTGCCGCCGAAGCCGCCCAGACCGGGATAGACCACAAGATAGCCCAGGCTGAAAACCACGGTGATCACGAACAGACCCATCCACCACTTGGGCATGGGGTTGTTGAGTTCACGCAGGTCTTCGTCCCAGACATGGCCTGTGGTGTTGTCGCCCGAGGGAACGACCTTCTTGCGGGCCACCAGAATCAGCAGCAGCAAGCAGCCAAAGATGCCGATCAGCGTAATCGCCGCGACATACACCGACCAGAAATTGTTAATGAAATCGCTCATGGGATGTTCTCGTTGTGGTGATCAGACTCAGTCTTCCAGGAATGGAACCTGAGCTGCCTCGTCAAAACGGGCCTGGTTGCGGCGGGCATACGCCCACCACCAGATGCCCACGAAACACGCCAGCGATGCCAGCGTGGCCACGATACGCATGGTGGTGATATCCATTTCCAGCCCTTTCTCTCTTACTTGACGGCGCGACCAAGGACCTGCAGATAGGCAATCACTGCCTCCATCTCTGTCTTGTCCTTGACCTCGGCCTGAGCACCGGCGATTTCCGCATCGGTGTACGGCACGCCCACCTTGCGCAGCGCGCTCATGCGCGTTGCCACGGCCGTGTCATCCACCTTGTTGGCTTCCAGCCAGGGGTAAGCAGGCATGTTGGACTCGGGCACCACGTCACGCGGGTTGTTCAGGTGGATGCGATGCCATTCGTCGCTGTACTTGCCGCCCACGCGATGCAGGTCGGGGCCGGTACGTTTGGAGCCCCACTGGAAGGGGTGGTCGTAGACGAACTCGCCAGCCACCGAGTAGTGGCCGTAGCGCATGGTCTCGGCGCGGAAGGGACGGATCATCTGCGAGTGGCAGTTGTAGCAACCCTCGCGCAGATAGACGTCGCGCCCCATCAGCTGCAACGGTGTGTAGGGCTTGAGACCCGCCACGGCTTCGGTCGTGGACTTCTGGAAGAACAGCGGCACGATTTCCACCAGGCCGCCAATGGTCAGCACGAACAGCGTCAGCGCGATCAGCAGAAAGTTGCTGGTCTCGATCTTCTCGTGCGAAAAGCTCTTGGGAGCTGCGTTATTTTGATCAGACATTGCTTTTGCTCCTCAATGCTCAGGCGTGAGCCACCACGGCAGGCACTGCCACCTTGACGGAACGACCGGCCATTGCGGTCTTCCAGGTGTTCCATGCCATCACCAGCATGCCGCCCAGATACAGCAGACCGCCAGTCACGCGAATCACATAGAAGGGATAGGTCGCCTTCACGCTTTCCACGAAGGTGTAGGTCAGCGTGCCGTCGGGGTTGACAGCGCGCCACATCAGGCCCTGCATCACACCGGCAATCCACATTGCGGCGATGTACAGCACGATGCCGATGGTCGCCATCCAGAAGTGCAGCTCGATCGCGGGCACGGAGTGCATCTTCTCGCGGCCGAACAGACGGGGGATCAGGTAGTACAGAGAGCCCATGGTGATCAGACCCACCCAGCCCAGAGCGCCGGAGTGCACGTGGCCCACGGTCCAATCGGTGTAGTGGCTCAGCGCGTTCACGGTCTTGATGGCCATCATCGGGCCTTCGAAGGTGGACATGCCGTAGAACGACAGGGACACGATCAGGAAACGCAGGATGGGATCGTCGCGCAGCTTGTGCCAGGCACCCGACAGCGTCATGATGCCGTTAATCATGCCGCCCCAGCTGGGAGCCAGCAGGATCAGCGAGAACACCATGCCCACGGACTGGGTCCAGTCAGGCAAAGCGGTGTAGTGCAGGTGGTGAGGACCCGCCCACATGTACGTGAAGATCAGCGCCCAGAAGTGCACGATCGACAGGCGATACGAATACACGGGACGGCCCGCCTGCTTGGGGATGAAGTAATACATCATGCCCAGGAAGCCGGCGGTCAGGAAGAAGCCCACGGCATTGTGCCCGTACCACCACTGAACCATCGCGTCCTGCACGCCGGCGTATGCCGAGTAGCTCTTCATCCAGCCGGCGGGGATGGAAATATTGTTGACGATGTGCAGCAGGGCCACGGCCAGAATGAAAGCACCGAAGAACCAGTTGGCCACATAGATGTGCTTGACCTTGCGGATACCGATAGTGCCGAAGAACACGATGGCATAGGACACCCAGGTCACGGCAATCAGCAAGTCCAGAGGCCATTCCAGCTCGGCGTATTCCTTGCCCTGGGTGTAACCCAGAGGCAGGCTGATGGCTGCGCCGACGATAACCAGTTGCCAGGCCCAGAAAGTCAGGCTAGCCAACTTGGGCATGAACAGCTTGGTCTGGCAGGTGCGTTGCACCACGTAGTAGCTGGTCGCGAACAGCGCCGAGCCACCAAAAGCGAAGATCACGGCATTGGTATGCAGCGGACGCAGACGTCCGTAGCTCAGCCATGGAATGCCGAAGTTGAGTTCCGGCCAGGCCAGCTGGGACGCGATAAACACGCCCACCGCCATACCTACCACCCCCCATACCACGGCCATGATAGAGAACTGTCTTACGACGGTGTCGTCGTAATAGACAGCATTGTTATTTGTTGCTTCCATCGGGCACCTCTTAGATATCTTGCAAAGTGTTCATTGGTTTCTGGTCGGACTCGTTGAGCCACATCAATCGTCGCGAAGAATGCGCTCGCCTTCTTGTTCCACGCTCTCGAACTGGCCCCGGTACACGGCCCACCACAGGGCAGCCACAATGGCCATGACCAAAACAACCGACAGCGGAATCAATACATACAAAATGTCCATCAATGGCCTCCTTGAGTCAGTGGCATGACGGTGCCCCGCGGCGCAAGGTGCGCGGGGGCGGACGCGTTGCTATCGGCTGCCTGCAGCGGCAACACACGTGCAAGACGGGCTGCGTTGGCGACGACCAGCAAGGAGCTCAGCGCCATGCCGAGCCCTGCCAGCCAGGCAGGCATCCAGCCCACGAGGGCCAGAGGAATAGAGATCGCGTTATAGGCTGCTGCCCAGCCCAGGTTCTGGCGCACCACGGACAGGGTCCGTCGGGCCAGCAACAGGCTTTGCAACACTAACTCCAGGCTGTCTCCCAGTACCACGAAGTCTGCTCGCGATTGTGCCAGCGGCACTGCTTTACCAAAAGCAAAAGAGACATGCGCTCCGGCTAAAACTGGGCCGTCATTCAGGCCGTCGCCCACCATGGCAACCTTATGCCCTGCAGCCTGTGCCGCCTGCATGGCGGCCAGCTTGTCCTGCGGTTTGCAGTCGCCCTGCGCCTGCTCTATGCCCAGCTTGGCGGCCACGGTTTGCACCGCTGCAGAGCGGTCACCCGAGAGCAGTTGCACCGTCACGCCTTGCTGCCTGAGGTCGGCAATGACCTGGGCCGCTTCGGGGCGCACGTCCTCGCTCAGATGGAACTGCGCCAGGGGCAGCCAGCCATCTTGCGATTCCTCGGCCAACACCACGCTCTGCCCTGGCTCATGCGGTGCCAACTCGGGTACGCCGCAATGCGCGGCCGAGCCCAGACGAAGATGGCGGCGCAAGGCGGTATTGCTGCGCGCCTGCACCCAGACATCGAGGCCGCTGCCAGCGATTTCCTGGACGGAATCCAGCAGCCATGCGCTGGCAGGCAATTCGGCCACCTCGGCCGCCTGCGCCAGTGCCTTGGAAGCAGGATGCATGGACTGGCGCGCCAGCAAGGCGGCCAGCGCCAGCAGCTCATCAGTATTTTGACCTTCAGCAGGTGTCAGCGCGCGCAGCACCAGGCCGTCGCGCGTCAGCGTTCCGGTCTTGTCGAACACCAGCGTATCCACGGCGGCCAGCGCCTCCAGCCCCTGCAGATTGCGCACCAGCACGCCGCTGCGAGCCAAGGTGCCGGCCGCCGTCAGCATGGCCACGGGCGTGGCCAGCGAAAGCGCACAGGGACAGGTGACGATGAGCACGGCCACGGCCACCATCATGGCCTTGCCCGGGTCGGCGGGCCACCACCAGATGGCGGCGGCCAGCGCCGCCAGCAGCACCACGACGAGAAAAGGCCGGGCCACCTTGTCGGCCAACTGGGCCAGGGTTGGCTTTTGCAGCGAAGCGCTTTCCATCAGATTCACGATCTGCGCAAAGCGGGTGCCCTCACCCACGCTGTCCACTCTCACCTCGACAACACTGTCCAGGTTGTAGCTGCCGGCGGTGACTGCATCGCCTTGTGCGCGCAAAACAGGCGTGGACTCGCCAGTCAGAAGCGCCTCATCGGCATGGGTGGTGCCGCGCAGAATCCGGCCGTCTGCGGGGAAAGCCTCGCCTGTGAGCACACGCACCACATCACCCACACGCAGACGGCGCGTGGCCACACGCACGAACTCTCCCGAGTCAGGCTGCTGACGCAGCACCGAATCCGGTAGCCGGTTCATCACTGCTTCCAATGCACCGGCCGTGCGGTCGCGCAGGCGCAGCTCCAGCCAGCGCCCTGTGAGCAGGAAGAAGACAAACATGGTCAGCGAGTCGAAGAAGACTTCCTGACCGAAAGGACCGGAGGGATCAAAAGTGCCCAGCGTGCTGATGACAAAGGTGATCAACATGCCCAGGGCCACGGGCAGGTCCATGCTCACGCGGCGCTGGGTGATGTCCTTGAGCGCGCTCTTGAAGAACGGGCCGCAACAAAACAGCACCACGGGCAGAGAAATCACCCAGGATGCCCAGCGCAGCAAGGTCTCCATCTCCAGCGACAGGTCGCCGGGCCGCGCCGTGTAGGCTGGCCATGCATACATCATCACCTGCATCATGCACAGGCCGGCCACCAGCCAGCGCCACAGGGCACGGCGCGTCTCGGCCTGGCGCAGCTCGCGCGCAAACGCGTCGCGCGCGGGCAAGGCGCGATAGCCGGCACGCGACACGGCCTCCATCCATTGCGATGGAAGCACCTGGGCAGGACGCCACTCGACACGGGCTCGGCGCGTTGCGGCACTGACTTCGGCTGCCTGCACTCCGGGGACAGCCCGAAGCGCCTCCTCGATGGTCAGCGCACATGCAGCACAGTGCATGCCCTCCAGAACCACAAAGGAATCCCACACCGGGGAATCGGTTGCATTCTCGGAGATTGGGGCCTTGGAGCTCTGGCCGGCGGGGCGACCAAACGAGCTCCATTCTTGCGGATCGTCCAGCAGATGACTGTGCATCTGGGACAAGTTCAGGAAACCGGTGTCAGCAACAGCATGCTCTGCCGCGGAAGGCTGGACAGTAGTGTGTTGGGACATGTTTCAAGCGTAACGACGCCAGATGATACCCACCTTGACATTAATCAACCGTTAACTGCCCAATCGACATATGCTTGTATTTACAACGCATGCAACCTAAGGAGAAAGCTATGTACAACCGCATTTTGATTGCTACCGACGGCACCGAACTCTCAGACAAGGCTGTGCATGCAGGCCTGGATCTGGCCGCTTTGTGCGGCGCCAGCGTGATTGCGCTCAAGGTTGTCTCGCACTATCCGCGCAGCTATCTGGAAGGCAGCGACTTGCTGGACATCAAGGAAGCCAAGCGCATTGAGGAGCAATGGACCAATCAGGCCCAGACCCTGTTGAACGGCGTCAAAGCCTTTGGCCATGAGCGCAAGGTCAATGTCACGACCGAAATCGCCCACTCAGACCTGGTGGCCGAGTCGATTGTGGAGATGGCCAAAAAGCATGATTGCGACCTGATCGTCATGGCTTCGCACGGTCGCAAGGGTCTGCAGCGCCTGCTGCTGGGCAGCGAAACCCAGCATGTGCTGACGCACTCACCGGTGCCGGTACTGGTGCTGCGCTGATCGGATCCCCCTGAGCCGCTTAGCGGCTTCCCTTGAGGGGACGGCATCTGTACTGGGGGACGCGCCGGGCACCCCTGGCCGGGCGCCCCTTGCTGGACTTGCCCCTGATATCCAGTGACAGGCCGCTCAGGGGCCGCCGTTTGCCACTCACAAATTAAAAGCAGCTTGCGTACAAGCTGCTTTATTTTCGGATCGATTCAATGCTGAATCCGTCTTGCAAGCTGCGCAATCAGCTCACTTTTCAGGAGTCAAGTCAAAAGACAAGCGCCTGAAACGCAGCCAATACTGCAGCCAAAAACCAACGCCTGGCGTCCGCTTCGACCGGCTTCAGGAGAACTCTTGCTGATACTGGTCGCGCAGCAGCTTCTTCTGGACCTTGCCCATGGTGTTGCGCGGCAGGCTGTCCACCACATAGCAGCGCTTGGGCACCTTGAAATTGGCCAGCCTGGCTTTGAGCGACTCCAGAATCTTCAGCCCATCGAGCTGCGCGCCCTTGCGCGGCACGATGACGGCAACGCCGACCTCGCCAAAGTCCGGGTGAGGCACGCCCACCAGGGCGCTTTCGTCCACGCCGGGAAGATCGTTGATGAAGCCCTCCACCTCGGCCGGATAGACGTTGTAGCCGCCCGAGATGATCAAGTCCTTGCTGCGCCCCACAATGCTGAAATAGCCGCGCTCGTCCTGCATGCCTACATCGCCGGTCTTGAACCAGCCGTCGGCCGTGAACTCCTCTGCCGTCTTCTCGGGCATGCGCCAGTAGCCCTTGAAGACGTTGGGGCCCTGCACCTCGATATTGCCGATCTCGCCTGCGGGCAGGGCTTTGCCGTCATCGCCATGAATGCGCACGCCCACGCCAGGCAGGGGAAAGCCCACGGTTGCGCCGCGGCGCTCGGCCTCGTTGCCGTAGCGCGCATCGGCCTGATAAGGGTTGGAGGTCAGCATGATGGTCTCGCTCATGCCATAGCGCTCCAGGATGGTGTGACCGGTACGCGTCTTCCAGGCGCGGAAGGTCTCGATCAGCATGGGAGCCGATCCCGAGATGAACAGACGCATGTGCGCGGCCATGTCGCGGTCCAGCCTGGCATCGGCCAGCATGCGCACATAAAGGGTTGGTACCCCCATGAAGACGGTCGCATCCTTGAAGCGCGCCATGACGGCCTCGGGCTCGAAGCGGGCAAACCAGATCATGGGACTGCCGTTGAGCAGCGCCCCGTGAATGGCGACAAACAGGCCATGCACATGGAAGATGGGCAGCGCGTGAATCAGCACATCGCCTTCCTGCCAGCCCCAGTACACCTTGAGCATGGCCGCATTGCTCAGCAGATTGCCGTGGCTGAGCATGGCGCCCTTGCTGCGCCCCGTGGTGCCGCTGGTGTAGAGAATCGCCGCCAGATCGTCGGCGCGACGTGGCACGACCTGATGCTCGTCGCTGTGGTGGGCCGCACGCTCCAGCAAGCTGCCCGTGCGATCGGTTCCCAGGGTGTAGACATGGCCCACGCCGTGGTTGAAGGCAATCTTGGACACCCAGCCAAAACAGCCGGGGGCGCACACCACCACGGCCGGCTCGGCATTGGTGATGAAGTACTCCATCTCGGCGCTCTGGTAGGCGGTGTTCAGCGGCAGGAACACATGGCCGCTGCGCAGCGTGGCCAGGTAGAGCATCATGGCTTCGACCGACTTTTCCACCTGCACCGCAATGCGGCTGCCTTCGGGCAGATCCAGCGAGGCCAGCAGATTGGCCATGCGTGCACTGCCCTGCTCCAGATCGGCCCAGGTGTAGTAGAGGCTGGAGCCATCGGGCTCGATGGCCTCCACGGCGATTTTCGTCAGATCCGCAGGAAACGCAGCGCGCAGCGCGCTGAAAAGATTGGCTTGAGGCATGTCGGTCATCGTGATGCTGTCGAACTCGGAAACGGTGAAAGCAAAAGGTCCACGGCCATCATAGGCCCTGCCCTGGCCTGGCCGGTGGCGCCAGGCACTGAAAAAATCACTTCTTCAAAATGGGGCGCCGGCAAAGGGCGCCCCGCAAGGCAGCCAGCGGGCTCAGGAGTCAATCTTCACATTCGCCGCCTTGACCACATGGGCCCAGCGCTGGATCTCGCTTTGCACCATGGCGGCAAACTGCGGCTGGCTCAGCTGGCCGTAATCGGCGCCGTTCTTGGCCCAGGCAGCCTTGATGTCCTCGGCGGCTCCGATCTTGCGCACCTCGTCCAGCATCTGCTGCTGCACGGCGGCAGGCGTGCCCTTGGGCGCCCATAGTCCATACCAGGTGGTGACGGTGAAATCCGGCAGGCCGCACTCGGCCGCGCTGGGCACATCGGGGAAGGCGGGATTGCGCTTGGCGCCCGCCACCATCAAGGCCTTGATGCGGCCGCCCTTGATATGCTGGGCCGATGAGCCCAGGCCATCGAACAGCATGTCCACATTGCCGGCGATCAGGTCCTGCAGCGCAGGGCCCGCACCCTTGTAGGGAATATGGGTGATCTGGGTCTTGGTCTGCAGCTTGAACAACTCGCCCGCCAGATGGTGCGAGGAACCCGGCCCTGCCGAGGCATAGTTGTACTTGCCGGGGTTGGCACGCAGATCCTGTACAAGAGCCTGCAAGCTGGCATGCGTCACCTTCTTGGGATTGACCACCACGACTTGCGGCACGCTGGCCAGCAGCGCCAGCGGGATGAAGTCGCGCTCCAGATCGTATTCGAGCTTGGGGTAGACCGATGGCGCAATCACATGGTGGGTGCCGCCCATGAAGAAGTTGTAGCCGTCGGGTGCGGCCTTGGCCGCAATGCTGGCGCCCAGCGTGCCGCCCGCGCCACCGCGGTTGTCTATCACCAGGGTCTTGCCCGAGGTCTTGGCGAACTGGGCAGAAAAAGGCCTGGCAAAGGTGTCGGTGCCGCCGCCGGCAGGAAAAGGCACGATCAGATTGACAGGCCTGCTCGGCCACTCCGATGCCTGGGCCATGCCCGTCCAGCCCGATGCCCCAGCCGCCAGCAGCGCCCCCGTCGCCCCCAGCAGCGTGCGCCGCTGCAAACCCACGCTCTTTTCCCAAGAATCCTGCATCTATATCTCCTCTGCGCGCCTGGTCAGCAGGCATCGCTGCAGCCAGGCTTGTGGTTGGAAGACGCAGCAGCAAAAGCCGGCTCAGGCCGGGCGCAGCGCGAGTCGCGATGCACTCAACCCTTGCACAGCGATTCGATCTCCGAGGAAACGGGAATCTTGCTCTGCGCCAACAGGCTTCGGTGCTTGTCCAGGCGCTTGAGGTCATACAGATAGTTGACCATCAGCCCCATGGATTGCTTGAGCCCCTTGGACGACAGGTCTGCCGCCCAGTTCAGGCGCTCCACGCGCGCACCGTTGCCAAGGTGAAAGCGTGCCACGGCATCCAGCGGACGCCCCTTGGCAGTTTCCCGACCCAGATAGCGCGCGGCGCAAAACATGGCGGCCTGACGCACCACCGATTTCTCCGGCAGCGAGCCCGGATCGTCCAGCGCGGCCAGCAATTGCGCGGCACTCACTCCGCCGGCGACTTTTTCCAGGGCTGCCTTTTGCTTGTCGTCGAGCTCCGCCAGCGCCGCATCGCCGTTCTTGCTCAGCCAGCTGCGCAGTCCCGGAATCGGCGACAGCGTGGCGAACTGCTTGAGCTTGGGAAACTCCTGGGTGAGCGTCTCCACCACATGCTTGATGAGCGAATCGCCGAAGCTCACGCCCTTGAGTCCGGTCTGGGTGTTGCTGATGGAATAGAAGATGGCGGTGTTGGCCTTGGCCAGATCGGCAGCCGCCGCGGCCTCGTCCAGCAACGGAGCCATGCTGCCTGCCATCTTGTCCAGCAGCGCCACCTCCACAAAGATCAGCGGCACATTGGGCATGCGCGGGTGAAAGAACCCATAGCAGCGGCGGTCGCTGTCGAGGCGATTCTTCAGATCGGCCCAGCTGCGGATGTCGTGCACAGCCTCGTACTTGATCAGCTTTTCGAGCAGCGATGCGGGCGAATCCCAGTTCAGGCTTCTGAGCTCCAGCAAGGCCACATCGAACCAGCTGGAAAACAGATGCTCCAGCTCGGCGTCCAGCGCCACATAGTGCTGCTCCGCCTTGGGCAAGGCCAGCAACTCGGCGCGCATGTCGACCAGAAAGCCCATGCCGCCCTTGGGCTGGGCAAAACGCTGCAGCAGCCGCGTGCGCGACGAAACCAGGGCACGGCGCAGGCTCATCTCGGCCTCGCTGCGCTCCACATCGCTGCCCGCCTTGTCGTAGCGCTCGCGGGCCGCCTGCAGGGCCTTGGCATCGGGGCCGAACTTTTCGATCGCCAGCAGCCAGAAGTCCTTGCGTGCGGCCAGATCGGCCTTGGCATACCAATCCATCAGCAGCTGCGCGTGACGGCCGCCCTCCACGTCGCTGAGCGCGGTATCCGCCACCTGCTGCATGTCCAGCAGCAAGCGGCGCAGCTCGCGCGGCGACAGCGCCTCCTCCCCACGACGCAAGGTGGCCTCCAGACGTTGCGCCAGCGGACGATGCTGGGCGTCGCCCTTCTCGCCCTCGGCACCGCGCACCCACAGCTTGGTTTGCTCAATCCACTCGGCTGCCCACCCCATATGCATCTCCTTGTTCCAGCACCATCATGCTCTCATTGAAGAAGCAGATACCGCAATTGCAGTAACGCTTTCAGCCATTATGTGCAGTTTTTCAGCCTCGTACACCACACCATGAAAAACGCAGACCGAAGTCTGCGTTTTTCAGGATTCGGCCTTCAGGCCGTAGTCCGCTGAACTGCGTAGGCCTGGCGCTTGCCGCACCACACCCACATGAGCACACCGGCCACGATCATGGGAATGCACAGCCACTGCCCCATGCTCATGCCCAGCGAGAGAATGCCCAGAAAGTCGTCGGGCTCGCGGAAGTACTCTGCGATGAAGCGGAAGACCCCATAACCGATCAGAAAAACCGCCGCGACCTGGCCGGGCTTGCGCTCCTTGCGCGCGTAAAGCCACAGGATGATGAACAGCAGCAGCCCTTCCATCAGGAACTGATAGATCTGCGAGGGATGACGCGGCAGCATGGAGCCGCTTTGCGGAAACACCATGGCCCAGGGCAGATCCGCACTCGCAAAACGCCCCCAGAGCTCGCCGTTGATGAAGTTGCCGATGCGGCCCGCAGCCAGCCCTGTGGGCACGCAGGGCGCCACAAAATCTGCGACTTCCAGCCAGTTGCGCTTGCGCGAGCGCGCAAACCAGATCATGGAGCCGATGACGCCCAGCAGGCCGCCGTGAAAGCTCATGCCACCCTGCCAGACGGCAAGAATCTCCAGCGGATGCGAGAGGTAGTAACCGGGCTTGTAGAACAGACAGTAGCCGATGCGCCCGCCCACGACCACGCCCAGCACGCCGAGAAAGAGAATGTCCTCCACATCCTTGCGCGCCCAGGCACGCTCGCCCGTCATGTATTTGAATGGAGGGTGGTGCAGTCGGCGCGTGCCCAGAAACAGGAACAGACCAAAGGCCACCAGATAGGTAATGCCATACCAGTGCACGGCCAGCGGGCCAATCTGCACGGCTACAGGATCAATGTGCGGATACATCAGCATGTCAGGCATTGTGCCGCAGGCCGATGACGTTTCTGCAAAACTGCATGCTCCGAGAACGTTGCAGAGCCTCATTCACCGGCTCAAAGCCCCCCTGATGCGAAAAACCTCGACCTGGCATCCTGCTGCATCCGGCGTCAACGGCGCTCTTTCAAGTGTCAATGCGGCTTGTCCACCGCCAGGCCCTGCTCGCGCACGGTCTGACGCACGACCTTGGCGGTCTCATCCATCATGGTGCTCAATCGCTGCGGTGTGCCGCCCAATACCTGCACGCCCATGGTCTGCAACCGCTCCTGCACGGCAGGATCCTGCAAGGCCGCGTTGGCAGCGCCGTTGAGCCTGGTCACGACGGCCTGCGGCGTTGCTGCCGGAGCAACGATGCCGAACCAGGTGATGGCCAGATCGTTGAGCGCAGGGTGGCCCAACTCCCTGAACGTGGGCACCTGCGGCAGGGTCGGCAAGCGCTCCTGCGCGGCCACGGCAAACGGAACCAGGCGGCCCGCAGCCACATGCGGAGCCGACGAAGGGTATTGATCGCTGAGCACCTGGGTCTCGCCCGACAGCGCGCCGCTGATCACCGGCCCCTGCCCCTTGTAGGGAATATGGTGCAGCTTGAGCTTGAGATCGGCATTGAGGCGCTCGGCAATCAGATGCCCGATGGAGCCAATTCCGGCCGATCCGATATTGAACTGACCCGGCTTGCTGCGCGCAAGAGTGAGGAACTGGGCGTAGTTCTGCACACCCATATTGGGATGCACGGAAAACACCGACGGAATGGACGCCAGTGCAACCACCGGTACAAAGGCCTTGGCAGGATCTATGCGTGCCGACTGGGGCAGCATGACGGGATTGACCACCAGCGTGCTGATGGTGCCCAGGCCTATGGTGTAGCCGTCAGGCGCCGCATTGGCCACGGCCTCGGCCCCGATGAAGCCGCTGGCGCCGGACCGGTTGTCGACCACCACGGGCTGACCCAGGGTTGTGTGCATGGCATCGGCAACCAGGCGCGCCACGATATCGGTGGAGCCTCCGGGCGTGAAAGGGACCACCAGACGCACGGGACGCTGCGGGTAACGCCCTTCTGCAGCCTGCGCCGTCAATGCCCCCAGCAAGGCCAGCAGCCCTGCTGTCTTCAACAAGAAGGAGGGGCGAACAGCGAAAGACATGGAGATCACTTTCTGGCAAGACAATAAAAACAGCCGCGCGACTTGCATCGAGCGGCTGTGGGATTGTCCGTCAGCAGACAAAGTCCGCGCTGACGAAATGACGAAACAAACGTAACTTAATCGTCGAGCAGCGACAGATCTCGCACGGCGCCGGTATCGGCGCTGGTCACCAGCTTGGCATAGGCCTTGAGGGCCGCAGAGATCTTGCGGGGACGGGCCTGGGCAGGCTTCCAGCCCTTGGCATTCTGCGCTTCACGGCGGCGGGCCAGCTCTTCGTCGCTGACCAGCATATTGATGCTGCGGTTGGGAATGTCGATGCGGATGATGTCGCCGTTCTGCACCAGGCCAATCGCGCCGCCGGCTGCCGCTTCGGGAGAGCAGTGACCGATGGACAGGCCGGAGGTACCGCCCGAGAAGCGGCCGTCCGTCAGCAGCGCACAGGCCTTGCCCAGGCCCTTGGACTTGATGTAGCTGGTGGGGTAGAGCATTTCCTGCATGCCGGGGCCGCCCTTGGGGCCTTCGTAGCGCACGATGACCACATCGCCTGCCTTGACCTTGTCGGCCAGGATGTTGGCCACGGCCTCGTCCTGCGACTCGACCACATGGGCAGGGCCTTCGAAGACCAGGATCGACTCGTCCACGCCTGCGGACTTCACCACGCAGCCGTCCAGCGCGATGTTGCCACGCAGCACGGCCAAGCCGCCTTCCTTGCTGAAAGCGTGCTCGTAGCTGCGGATGCAGCCTTCGGCACGGTCCAGGTCCAGGCTGGGCCAGCGGGTGTTCTGGCTGAACGCCACCTGCGTGGGAATGCCAGCGGGGCCGGCCATGTAGAAGTGGCGCACGGCCTCGTCCTGCGTGCGCATGATGTCCCACTGCTCCAGCGCATCCTTCATGGTCTTGGCATGCACCGTGGGCACATCGGTGTGCAGCTTGCCGGCGCGGTCCAGCTCGCCCAGGATGGCCATGATGCCGCCAGCGCGGTGCACGTCTTCGATGTGGTACTTGGGCGTGTTGGGTGCCACCTTGCACAGCTGGGGCACGACGCGCGAGAGGCGGTCGATGTCGGCCATGGTGAAGTCGATACCCGCTTCCTGGGCGATGGCCAGCAGGTGCAGGATGGTATTGGTGGAGCCGCCCATGGCGATGTCCAGCGTGATGCAGTTCTCGAAGGCCTTGAAGCCCACGGAGCGCGGCAGCACGCTGTCGTTGTCGTTCTCGTAGTAGTCGCGGGCCAGCTCGACGATGCGGCGGCCAGCGCGCAGGAACAGCTCTTCGCGGTCGGCATGCGTGGCCACCACGGTGCCATTGCCGGGCAGGGACAGGCCCAGCGCTTCGGTCAGGCAGTTCATCGAATTGGCGGTGAACATGCCCGAGCAGGAACCGCAGGTCGGGCAGGCGGAGCGCTCCACCTCGGCCACTTCGGCATCGGAATAGCGCTGATCGGCCGCGATCACCATGGCGTCCACCAGGTCCAGCTTCTTGAACTCTATGGTCTTGGTTTCGGGGTTGGCCAGCTTGGTCTTGCCGGCTTCCATGGGGCCGCCCGAAACAAAGATCACCGGAATGTTCAGGCGCATCGCGGCCATCAGCATGCCGGGGGTGATCTTGTCGCAGTTGGAGATGCACACCAGCGCATCGGCGCAATGGGCATTGACCATGTACTCGACCGAGTCCGCGATCAGGTCGCGGCTGGGCAGCGAATACAGCATGCCGTCATGGCCCATGGCGATGCCATCGTCCACGGCGATGGTGTTGAACTCCTTGGCCACGCCGCCGGCCTTTTCGATCTCGCGCGCGACCAGTTGCCCCAGATCCTTCAGATGCACATGACCGGGCACGAACTGGGTGAAGGAGTTGGCAATCGCAATGATGGGCTTGTCGAAATCGCCATCTTTCATGCCGGTGGCACGCCACAGGGCGCGCGCACCGGCCATGTTGCGGCCGCCAGTGGAGGTTTTGGAACGGTATGCGGGCATGGGGTTCGCTATAAGACGTTATCGGGAAATGATTCTTTGGATTATGGCCCAGCACTGCAAGGCAGCGATGCCTAGCCCATGGCGGGCTGTCAGGCAAAACAATCACAAGACATCGTCAATCACGATGCCTGATTCACTGCTCAACGACGTCGCTGGCCCGGTGCCATGGCCTGCTTCTGACGTTCGATACGCTCTTTCTTGCGCTGGTCCATCTTCTCCATGGCCTTGCGCTTGGTATAGCCCGAAGCATCGGCCCAGGCCCACCAGGCGGCAGCCGCGCCATAAACGCCCAGAATAGGCCACCAGCTCCAGCCTGCGACAGGCCCGATCTGAGCCAGCTTGAGCAGCGACAACACGATCGCCAAACCTAACAGATACATACATCCCCTTTTTTGTTGATTTTCCAGAACACAGAGTGCACTGGAGAGTACACAAGCCAAGCACTACAATGCGCTAAAAGATCAACTTTAACCCCGCACCCTGGGAACTCATGATGAAGCAATTTCTGATCGCTTTCGCCCTTTCCGCCGCTGCCGTGGCCCCAGCCATGGCCGATCAGGCCCTGGCGCAGTCCAAGAACTGCATGGCCTGCCACGCTGTTGACAAGAAGCTGGTTGGTCCCGCATTCAAGGATGTGGCCGCCAAGTATGCAGGCCAGAAGGACGCCGCCGACAAGCTGGCTGCCAAGGTCATCAAGGGCGGCTCCGGCGTGTGGGGCCCCGTGCCCATGCCCGCCAATCCCCAGGTGAACGACGCCGATGCCAAGAAGCTGGTGGCCTGGATTCTGACGCAGAAGTAAATCGACTGCTTCTCAACGGCGCGAGACAGGGCCGTTATCAAAAACCGCATGGCTCCCATGCGGTTTTTTGTTTCTGAAGCTACCGCGACTCAGCGGCCCTGCTCTTCCATCAGCCCTACGGCACCAGGATTCCAGACTTCGCTCCGCACCCGTGAGGTCAGCATCCGCAACACTTGACTGCTGCAACTCGGCAGCAACTCGGCCCGTGGCTCGTGCAGCGACGAATCAATACCGCAGCCGTTGCAATGCAGACTGTCAGGCAGCAGCGTGCAATAAAAAAGGCCCCGAAGGGCCTTTTTGGATTCACAGCCTAGGCCTGTGAATTACGCATCACGCGAAGCACGCTTGCGGTCGTGTTCCTTCAGGTGACGCTTGCGCACGCGCAGGCTGGTGGGGGTGATTTCCAGCAGCTCGTCGTCTTCGATGAATTCCACGCCGTACTCCAGCGACAGCTCGATGGGAGGCGTGATCTTGATCGCGTCTTCCTTGCCGGAAACACGGAAGTTGGTCAGCTGCTTGGTACGCGTGGCGTTCACCACCAGGTCGTTGTCGCGGCTGTGGATGCCGATGATCATGCCTTCGTACACGGGGTCGCCGGCCTTCACGAACATGCGGCCACGGTCGTCCAGCTTGCCCAGGGCGTAGGTGAAGATTTCACCGTCGTCCATGGAGATCAGCACGCCGTTCTTGCGGCCGCCGATGTCACCCTTATGGGGTTCGTAGCTGTCGAAGATATTGGCGATCAGGCCGGAACCACGTGTCAGGTTCAGGAATTCGTTGGTGAAACCGATCAGGCCACGGGCAGGAATACGGTATTCCAGACGGACGCGACCGCGGCCATCGGGTTCCATGTTCACCAGCTCGCCCTTGCGCTCGCCCAGTGCCTGCATCACGCCGCCCTGGTGGCCTTCTTCGATGTCGGCAGTCACCAGCTCGATGGGCTCGTGCTTTTCACCGTCGATCATCTGCATCACGACGCGGGGCTTGGACACTGCCAGCTCGTAGCCTTCGCGGCGCATTTCTTCCAGCAAGATGGTCAGGTGCAGTTCACCACGGCCGGAGACTTCAAAGATACCGTCTTCGTCGGTTTCCTTGACGCGCAGAGCCACGTTGGAGCGCAGTTCCTTTTGCAGACGGTCCCAGATCTGGCGGCTGGTCACGAACTTGCCTTCACGACCTGCCAGGGGCGAGGTGTTCACGCAGAAGTTCATGGTCAGCGTGGGCTCGTCAATCTTCAGCATGGGCAGAGGCTGAGGATTGGCGGGATCGGTGACGGTCTCGCCGATACCGATGTTTTCGATACCGCTGATCAGCACGATCTCGGAAGGACCGGCTTCGGTGGCCTGCACGCGATCGATACCCTGGAAGGTATGCACCTGGTTGATCTTGCCGCTGTAGCTCTTGCCGTCAGGACCTGCCATCACGGCCACTTGCTGACCGGGCTTGAGCGTACCCTGGGTGATGCGGCCCACGCCGATACGACCCACGAAGGTGGAATAGTCCAGAGCGGAGACCTGCAGTTGCAGGGGAGCGCTGGCATCGCCCTGCACGGAAGGCACATGGTCGAGGATGGTATCGAACAGGGCGGACATGTCCTCACCCCACTTGGCACCGGGCTCGCCCTCTTCCTTGGACGACCAGCCGTTGATGCCGGAGGCGTAGACCACGGGGAAGTCCAGTTGCTCGTCGGTGGCGCCCAGCTTGTCGAACAGGTCGAAAGCGGCGTTGATCACCTTGTCGGGGTTGGCACCGGGCTTGTCCACCTTGTTCACCACCACGATGGGGCGCAGACCCAGGGCCAGAGCCTTCTTGGTCACGAAGCGCGTCTGGGGCATGGGGCCTTCCTGCGCATCGATCAGCAGCACCACGCCGTCGACCATGGACAGGGCACGTTCCACTTCGCCGCCGAAGTCCGCGTGACCGGGCGTGTCGAGAATGTTGATGTGGGTGTCCTTCCAGGACACGGCACAGTTCTTGGCCAGAATGGTGATGCCGCGCTCACGTTCGATGGCATGGTTGTCCATCACGGTGTCGACGACTTTTTCGTGCTCGGCAAAAGTGCCGGACTGGCGCAGCAGCTGGTCCACCATGGTGGTCTTACCGTGGTCAACGTGCGCGATGATCGCAATGTTGCGGATTTGTTTGCTCATAATGTTTCCAAAATGCCGCTTGCTTGTGGACGCGGCGTTCCTTCCAAAATTTGTTGAATTTCTAGCGGACTGAGCAGGCGCTCGGGAATCAATTCCCCGCTCGCCACACGGCCTACCCCTAAAAGGGCATGCGGGCGCTCACCATACACCGCCACGGCCGGGGCATCCGCCCAAGACCCTCGACGGCGCAAGCCTGATAGAAAGCGACCTGCATCCTGTTCACCCAAGGTGACGACGGCATGACGATGCAGCAGGGTATCCACAGGCTGGACCTGCGCGATGCGCTCTTCATCGTTCATGGCTTCCAGCGCCTCCAGCGTCACGCAGCGCGACACCTCAAGACCGCCGGTTTCCACACGGCGCAGAAAACGCAAGTGGGCGCCACAGCCCAAGGCCTCGCCCACGTCTTCGCCCAATGTGCGGATGTAAGTGCCCTTGCTGCAGCTCACTCTCATCTTGACGGCCGGATGCCCCTGATCGTCCTGCACCAGAGTCAGCTCCAATGCATGAATGGTGACATCTCGTGCGGGGCGCTCCACTTCCACGCCCGCACGGGCATATTCATAGAGTGCCTTGCCGTCCTTCTTCAGCGCACTGTGCATGGGCGGCACCTGCTTGATATCGCCCGTGAACTGGGCTTGCACCTGCGCCAGGCGCTCGGGCGTGATGGCGGCCAGATCCACGGCACGCTCCAGCACCACATCGCCCTCGGCATCGGCCGTGGTTGTGGTCTGGCCCAGGCGGGCAATGGCTTCGTAGGTTTTCTCGGCTTCGAGCTGAAGCTGACTGAATTTGGTGGCAGCGCCGAAACACAGCGGCAGCACGCCACTGGCCAGCGGATCAAGCGTGCCTGTATGGCCGGCCTTTTCGGCGCGCAGCAGCCACTTGACCTTCTGCAAGATATCGTTGCTGGACCAACCCAGCGGTTTATCAAGCAGCAACACCCCATGCACAGGGCGCCGCTGCACCCGGGTGCGAGGGGCGTTCATGTGCTTATTCCTGTTCGGGTCCGCGCGACGCCACAGCCTTGGCGATCAAGGCGTTCATGTCGGCAGCGCGCTCTGTAGTGCGGTCGTAGACGAAATGCAGCGTGGGCACGGTATGAATGTGCAGACGCTTGAACAGGCCGTTGCGCAGAAAGCCTGCGGCCTGATTGAGTGCTGCCAGCGTCACTTCGGGATCGCCGACGAGCACGCTGAAGAACACCTTGGCGTGGGCATAGTCAGGAGTCACCTCCACGCCTTGCAGCGTGACCATGCCGACGCGCGGGTCCTTCAACTCGCGGGCGATCAGCTCCGACAGATCACGCTGGATCTGGTCGGAAACTTTGAAGCTGCGGTTGGGAGCAGCAGATTTGCGTTTGGTTGCCATGAATAAAAAAGGAGCTATTTGCGCTTGCTTCACAAGGAGTTCAAGGCATTTTCAGCCTCAAACCCTTGCAGAGCAGGCGCTAGCAGCTATTGCTTTTACAGCGTACGAGCGATTTCCTTGATCTCGAAGACTTCCAGCACGTCGCCTTCCTTGATGTCGTTGTAGTTGCGCAGCTTGATACCGCACTCGAAGCCTTCCTTGACTTCCTTGACATCGTCCTTCATGCGGCGCAGCGACTCGATCTCGCCCGTGTAGATGACCACGTTGTCGCGCAGCAGACGGAAGTGTGCATTGCGGGTGACGTGACCTTGCGTGATGTACGAGCCGGCAATGGTGCCGATCTTCGTTGCCACGAACACGGTACGGATCTCGGCCATACCGATGATCTCTTCGCGCTTCTCGGGAGCCAGCATGCCGGACATCGCAGCCTTCACTTCATCCACGGCATCGTAGATGATGTTGTAGTAGCGAACGTCGACATCGTTGCCTTCAGCGGTCTTGCGGGCCTGAGCATCCGCACGCACGTTGAAGCCGATGATGATGGCCTTGGAAGCCAGCGCCAGGTTGACGTCGGACTCGGAGATACCGCCCACGCCGGAGTACACCAGCTGAACCTTGATCTCGTCGGTGGACAGCTTGAGCAGCGAGGCTGCCAGAGCTTCCTGCGAGCCTTGCATGTCGGCCTTGATGATGATGGGCAGGGTCTGCACATCGCCAGCGGACATTTCGGCGAACATGTTTTCCAGCTTCGCAGCCTGCTGCTTGGCCAGCTTGGTGTTGCGGAACTTGCCGGCGCGGTAGGTCGCGATTTCACGGGCACGGCGTTCGTCGCTCAGCACCATGAAGTCGTCACCCGCCTGGGGCACTTCGTTCAGACCCTGAATCTCTACAGGGATGGAAGGACCGGCTTCCTTGGTCTGCTTGCCGTCTTCGTCGAGCATGGCTCGCACGCGACCATAGGTCTGGCCCGCCAGCACCACGTCGCCGACCTTCAGCGTACCGGACTGCACCAGCACCGTAGCCACGGTACCGCGACCCTTGTCCAGCTGGGCTTCGATCACGATACCCTTGGCTGCGGCGTCCACGGGCGCCTTGAGTTCCAGCACTTCGGCCTGCAGCAGCACTTGCTCCAGCAGCTCGTCGATGCCCTGGCCGGTCTTGGAGGACACGGCCACGAAGGGAGAGTCGCCGCCGTATTCTTCGGGCAGCACCTCTTCCACGACCAGCTCCTGCTTGACGCGATCGGGGTTGGCTTCGGGCTTGTCGGCCTTGGTGATGGCCACCACGATGGGAACACCAGCCGCCTTGGCGTGCTTGATGGCTTCCTTGGTCTGGGGCATGACGCCGTCGTCGGCAGCGGCCACCAGAATCACGATGTCGGTGGACTTGGCACCGCGAGCACGCATGGCCGTGAAGGCCTCGTGACCGGGAGTGTCCAGGAAGGTGATGATGCCGCGAGGCGTCTTCACATGGTAGGCACCGATGTGCTGAGTGATGCCGCCGGCTTCGCCCGACGCCACCTTGGTGCGACGGATGTAGTCCAGCAGCGAGGTCTTGCCGTGGTCCACGTGACCCATGACGGTCACCACGGGAGCGCGCGGCAGTTGCTCGGCTTCGGAGTTGGAGACTTCCTCGGCGGTGAAGGCCTCGGGATCGTCCAGTGCTGCCACCTTGGCGGTGTGACCCATTTCTTCCACCACGATCATGGCGGTATCCTGGTCCAGCGGCTGGTTGATGGTGACCATCTGGCCCATCTTCATCAGAACCTTGATGACCTCGGATGCCTTGATGGCCATCTTGTGAGCCAGTTCGGCCACGGTGATGGTCTCGGGCACCGAAATCTCCAGCTGACGGAACTCGGGAGCCTGCTGCTGTTGCTGCTCGTGACGATCATTGCCACGACGGCCGCCCTTGGGACCACCGCGCCAGTTGGAACGGCCAGCCACGCCGCCGGAGCTGTCGCCACGGGTCTTGATTTCCTTCTTCTTGCCGGCGTCGTTGGACCAGCTCGAAGACAGCTTGGCGGACTTAACTTCCTTACCTGGACGGGCGCCGCCGCCGGCATTGGCCGCGCCAGCGCTGCCTGCAGGCTTGTTGCCATCCTTGGCGGCAACAGGCTTCTTGACATCGGCGGCAACCGGAGCAGCCTTCTTGGGCTCCTCGGGCTTCTTGGCGACCAGCACCTTCTTGGGTGCAGCCATCATGGCGCGGATGGCTTCCGCTTCGGCCAGGGCCTTGCGGCGGCGCTCATCCAGATCCTTGGCGCGGCTGGCTTCTTCAGCAGCCTTGGCCTGGGATTCGGCTTCCGCCTTGGCGCGTGCCTCGGCCTGGGCCGCAGCACGTGCGGCAGCGCCTGCGGCGTGCTCGCGCTTTTCTTCTTCCTTTGCCGCCTTGGCTTCAGCCACCTTGGCGACTTCCGCGGCTGCATAGGCTGCAGCACGTTCCTCGGCTTCGCGCTCGCGGCGCTCGCGCTCTTCGCGCTCTTGACGTTCCTTGGCCAATTGTTCTTCCTGATGGCTCAACAGCTCGGCCTCGCGGCGAGCATCTTCTTCACGGCGTACCAGCTCTTGACTAGCGGCACGCTCCTGCACAGCCTTAGCCATGCTTTCCGCATTGGCCTGAGCCTCGGCGGGAGTGTCTTCCCGCTTCACGAAAGTGCGCTTCTTGCGCACTTCCACCTGAATCGTACGGGCACGGCCCGATGAATCCGCCTGCTTGATTTCGCTGGTGGACTTCTTGGTCAGCGTGATCTTCTTGGCACCGCTGCCATGGCTTGCCTGCAGGTGAGACAGCAAGCGCTGCTTGTCACCTTCGGTCAGCGCGTCAGCCGCATTGGCCTTGTCAACCCCGGCGGCCTTGAGCTGCTGCAGCAAGGTATCAGGGGTCGTGTTGCGCTCTTTCGCAAATTCTGCAACCGTATTACTCGACATAAATGCTCTGTACCTCCCTGACCTTACTCTTGCCCATCGGTAAACCAGTGCTCACGCGCCTTCATGATCAAGGCCTTGGCTTCTTCGGCAGTCTGACCGGTGATTTCGGTCAGCTCGTCGATCGCCAGGTCGGCCAGATCGTCACGGGTGTGCACATCAGCTTGCGCCAGCTTGTCCAGCAGCTCGGCAGTCATGCCGTCCAGAGACACCAGATCCTCGGATGCCTTGCTCACATTTTCTTCGCGAGCAATTTCCTGACTCAGCAGTGCATCCTTGGCGCGGCTACGCAGCTCGTTCACCGTCTCTTCGTCGAAGGATTCGATTTCGAGCATTTCCTGCAGCGGCACATAGGCCACCTCTTCCAGGGTCTCGAAACCTTCTTCGATCAGGATGTTGGCGATTTCCTCGTCCACATCCAGCTTTTCCATGAACAGCTTGCGCGAGACAGCCGACTCGTCGGCCTGCTTCTGGGCAGACTCTGCAGCGTCCATGATGTTGATCTTCCAGCCTGTCAGCTCGGAGGCCAGACGCACGTTCTGACCGCCGCGACCGATGGCGATGGCCAGATTTTCCTCGTCCACCACCACGTCCATGGCGTGCTTTTCCTCATCCACAACGATGGAAGAGACATTGGCAGGAGCCAGGGCACCGATCACGAACTGGGCGGGGTCTTCGGACCACAGCACGATATCCACACGCTCGCCGGCCAGTTCGTTGGTCACGGCATTCACGCGGGTGCCGCGCACGCCGACGCAGGTGCCGATGGGGTCCACGCGCTTGTCGTGGCTGAGCACGGCGATCTTGGCACGAGAGCCGGCGTCACGGGCGCAGCTCTTGATCTCCAGCAGGCCTTGCTCGATCTCGGGCACTTCATTGCGGAACAATTCCACCATGAATTCGGGAGCCGAGCGCGACAGCAGGATGGGAGCACCGCGCAAGGTGGCATCGACTTCCATGATCATGGCGCGCACACGGTCGCCATTGCGCAGATTTTCCTTGGGGATCATCTCGCCGCGCTTGAGTCGGCCTTCCACACGGCCGGATTCGACAATGATGTCGCCCTTGTCCATGCGCTTGACGGTACCGGTGAAAATCTTCTCGCCACGGGCCAGGAATTCGTTGAGCAGCATTTCGCGCTCGGCGTCGCGAATCTTCTGCAGGATGACCTGCTTGGCAGCCATGGCACCGATACGGCCGATGGGCAGCGACTCGATCTGCTCTTCAATGAACTCACCAATTTGAATGCCGGGCACGCGGTCTTCCGCATCCATCAGCATTTCTTCGGCGTCGGGGTTCTGCAGACCGGCATCGTCAGACACCACCACCCAGCGGCGGAAGGTGTCGTAGTCGCCGCTTTCGCGATCGATGGACACGCGGATGTCTACTTCACCTTGGTACAGCTTCTTGGTGGCCTGTGCCAGTGCGGATTCCACGGCACCAAAAACCACATCGCGTTCCACGTTCTTTTCACGCGAAATGGCTTCAACCAACATCAACAGTTCGCGATTCATGCGACGACTCTCCTATTTCAATCACACAAAGAGGATTTGCATGCGACCTCTTTGCCCCAAAAGATTCAAACGCTTCAGCTGCCTCATTCGGGCTTGGCTGCGCGTCCTTTGAAATTCACAATCGGTGCCAGACGAGCTTCGCGCAACTCGTCAAGCGTAAAGCCCATCGCGTTCAACGGCGCTGGCTCACGCTTCTTGCTGACGCGCACGCCCGGCTTGGGAGGCGGCTCATCGCTCCAGACGATCTGCCAGCCACCTTCTTCAGTCCGCTCCAGCGTGCCACGAAATTTTTTGCGGTTTGCATTGATCTTGTCGCCACCCGCAGCCCCGATGGGAGCCTTGAGCGTCAGATCCACCTCCGAGCCTTCAAAGCGGATGAAGTCCTGCTCATGGCGCAGCAAACGATCAATGCCTGGAGAAGAGACCTCCAGGCGGGCGTAGTCCGCACCATCGACTTCCAGCGCAAACTGAAGCTGGCGCGTGACCTTTTCGCAGTCTTCCACTGTCACGAACTGCTCGGGCAGCTCAGGCGCACCTTCCTCCGGCGCCTGCCAAGGCAAATCAATCGTGATGCGCAGCAGGCCGCCGGCCGAGCGCTCGATTTCAACCAGGTCATAGCCCAGACCTGTCACGGTTTGTTCAACGATTTGCTGTAGTGCCACGTGTATTCAGTTCAATCCCGAAAAATCTGTCAAATCATGGACTTAGCTCTGCCAAAAACAGGTTTCGCCATGAATTGCCCAAAAAAAACGGGCGGTATGTACCCGCCCGTTTGGTCGTGAAGCCGTGATTGTAGCCGCAAACCACTGTTTTCGCAAAAAGTGTCTCGCATAAAACAGCGATCAACGCAAGACTTCCTGCAGGTCATCAGCGCGCAACAATCGCTGCAGCAAATCCTGGGCCTCCTGCACATCGGCGGGCCTCGCCGCCGCATCTGCGGGCAGGGATTGCAGCATCCGCGCCAGCACCCCCGTCTGCGGAAGCACAGGCCCCAGAAATCTGGCCTGCTCGCCCTGCGCCATCAAAATGGACGGAAAGGTTTCTATGTCCAGATCGCCAGCGACATCCTCACGGTCTTCCACATCGAGCCAGACAAAACGCATCTGTGGAAACTGGGCAGCAAGAGCCTCGAAGGGCTGCCGGTACTGTTTACAGGTACCGCACCAGTCAGCACAGAGGCAGACAACCAGCCATGCGTCTGCTTTTGTAATTTCTTGTTTCATTTCACGAACTCTGGGCAGGCCTTCGCACACGCCCCTGCATTGATCCCGGCAATGGTAGCGCCAGATGCCCCCAAGGACTCAAACCCCGGTCATCACCCCACCAGCGCGCATTGAGACCCTTGAAGCTGCCGCACTCTATCCCTATTATTTTCCTGAATGCGGGCGCAGCAATGGCAGCAGCCAAGGCAACAGTCTTGCGCCCATCTTTTGACAAGAAGATTGGTGACTCCATGGATTACAAGGACTATTACAAGATACTTGGCGTGGACAAAAAGGCCTCCACCGAGGACATCAAAAAGGCCTATCGCAAACTCGCCCGCAAATACCACCCCGACATCAGCAAGGAAAAAGACGCGGCTGCTCGCATGGCCGAGGTCAACGAAGCCAACACCGTGCTCTCTGACCCCGAAAAGCGCGCCGCCTACGACGCCATGGGCGACGAAATGCAGTTTGCTCAAAATGCCAGAGCTCAGGGCAAGGGAGGCTTTCGCCCGCCGCCCGACTGGGATCAGCAGGACTTTCACTTCAGCAGCCAGGGCGATGCCGGCAGCGACGCCGATTTCAGCGACTTTTTCTCGCAGATGTTCGGCCAGGCCGCTCGTGCACGGCGCCATCAGGGCCAGCAAGGCGCGCGCAGCACCCCAGACATGCGCGGCCAGGACCAGCATGCCAGCATAGAGCTGGATCTGCAGGACAGCTATAGCGGCGCCGTGCGCTCGCTGCATCTGCGCAGCACCGTGCTCGACGACCAGGGCATCCCCACCCACAAGGACAAGGAGCTGCAGGTCACCATTCCCAAGGGCGTGCGCGAGGGCCAGATGATTCGCCTTGCCGGTCAGGGCAACCCGGGTCTGGGCAAGGGTGCTCCAGGCGATCTGCTGCTGGAGGTGCACTTCCGTAGCGATCCGCGCTGGTGGTCCGAAGGCAAGGATGTCTACCAGCGAGTACCGCTCGCGCCCTGGGAAGCCGAGCTCGGTGGCCCCGTCCCCTTCAAGACGCTGGCCGGGGAACTGGAAGTCACCGTGCCCGCCGGCTATCGCTCGGGTCGCAAGCTGCGCCTCAAGGGCAAGGGCCTGCCCGCCGCCACGCCGGGTGATCTGTACCTGGTGCTGGATGTGGTCTTCCCACCCGCGGCGACACCCGCGCAAAAGCAGGCTTATGCCGACTTTGCCAGGGCCTTCCCGCAGTTCGATGCCCGCAGCCTGAGTTGAAAGGTTTTCCCATGAGCCCCTCCCACTACCCTTTCTACGAGCCTGCCGAGCTGCTGGAACAGGCCGTGCTCGATCTGCACGAGCTGGCGCGCCATTGCTGCACCAGCCCGCAATGGGTGATCGAGCATGTGCAGACAGGCGTCATCAGCTACGACAACGAAGGTCAGCTGCGCGAGATCAGCCACGAGCAATGGCGCTTCAGCAGCCAGACGCTGGTGCGTGCACGCCGCATTGCCCAGCTGGAACACAGCTTCGACGCCGACCCTCAGCTCGCCGCCCTGACCACCGATCTCATCGAGGAAGTGCAGCAGCTGCGCCGCAAGCTGAAAAATCTTCAGGGATGAGCAAACCAACGCTCTGAAGCCGTGAAAAGCAAAAAGCCCTCGCACCGAAGTGACGAGGGCTTTTTTGCGGGCCGCACACCAGGGCGCAGCCTGCCGCAGGAATTAGCCGTGGCGCTTGCCGGGCTGCTTCTTGCTGCGAGTGTGCGAACCACGCTCCAGGCTCACGCGCTGGCCACGGCCGGGAGTGGGCAGGGTCACGCCATTGGGTGCCTGGGGACGGGGAGTGGCCTTGCGGTCTGCTTCGGTAACGATCTTATTGCCCATGTCGAATTCTCAATTGGGAGGTTGAAAAGGATCAATTAGGCCACAGCCAGAGAATTCGCGCCAAATAAATACAGACTTTCGAGTGCGGATTCAGTGTTTTTCAGCGAATGCCTGCCTCGCGAATCAGTGAACCGACAGCAATTGCAGGCATTCAAAGCCTCAAACCTTTGAAGGGAAGGCACTGCTCGCCATCACATTCAGACCGCCGGAGGCTCGGCAACGACCCCGGCGGCCTCGACCAACTGGCGCGTGTATGCCTGCCTCGGCGCAGTCAGCACCGCCTGCACATCGCCCTGCTCCACGATCTGCCCGTCCTTCATGACCAGCACCTCATGGGCCATGGCGCGAATCACATCCACATCGTGGGTGATGAGCAGATAGGCCAGACCACGCTCCTTCTGCAGCCGCTGCAACAGGGCCAGCACCTGCTGCTGAATGGTGACGTCGAGTGCACTCGTGGGCTCGTCCAGCACCAGGACCTCGGGCTCCATGATGAGCGCGCGTGAAATCGCCAGGCGCTGCCGCTGCCCGCCCGAGAATTCATGCGGATAGCGCTGCAGCAGGCCGGGAAACTGGGCCTCGGTCAAGCCCACCTCTTCGAGCATCTTGAGCACGCGCTCGCGCCGCGGCCCGGCAGCGAGCTCAGGGGCATGGATCTGCAGGCCTTCGCCGACGATCTCCTCCACCGTCATGCGCGGCGACAGCGAGGAAAACGGATCCTGGAACACCACCTGAATCTTGCGCCGCAGCGCCAGATTGGCGGCGCTGTTGCGGATTGCCGGCTGCTGCCATTGCCTGCCGGCCACCTGCAGCTCCCCGGCCGCAGGCAACAACCCCAGCACGGCCTGGGCCAACGTGGATTTACCGGAGCCCGATTCACCGATCACGCCCAGGGTACGGCCGGGCCGCAGCAGCATATCCGCGCCCTTGACCGCGACGAACGCCCCCTTTTTGAACCAGCCGCGAATGCCGGGCAAGGGCGTGGCATAGCTCACCTGCAAGGCCTGGGTCTGCACCACGGCAGCCTCACCGGCCAGCACGGTCTCATCCGCCACATTGCGCACCGGCCGGCTGGCCAGCAACTTGCGGGTATAGGCATGCTGCGGGTTCCGCATCAGCTCGGCCACCGCGCCCTGCTCCACGAGACGGCCTTTTTCCATGACGGCCACGCGGTCGGCAAAGCGGCGCACCAGGTTCAGGTCATGCGTGATCATCAGCACGGCCATGCCGGTCTGCCGCTGCAGATCGGCCAGCAAATCCAGGATCTGGCCACGCAGCGTCACATCCAGCGCCGTTGTCGGCTCGTCGGCCAGCAGCAGCCGGGGACGGCTGGCCAGGGCCATGGCGATCATGGCGCGCTGACGCTGGCCACCGCTGAGCTGGTGCGGAAAGCTCTGCGCGCGACGCTCTGGCTCAGGGATGCCGGTAGTGGCCAGCAGCTCGACGGCCTGCTTCAAGGCCTGCGCCCGGCTCAAGGCCTGCTTGAGCTGCAGCACCTCCGCCACCTGCGCGCCGACGGTCATCAGCGGGTTCAGCGCCGTCATCGGCTCCTGAAAGATCATGGCGATATCGCCGCCGCGTATGCCCTGCATCTCGCGCTCCGAAAGCCCCAGCAGATCGCGCCCGTCCAGTAGGGCCCGGCCACCCAGCTGTGCATCGCCCACCAGGCGCAGCAGCGACAGCGCCGTGACCGACTTGCCCGAGCCGGACTCCCCCACCAGCGCCAGCTTTTCACCGGCAGCCATCTCGAAGCTCACGCCCTGCACCACGGGCTTGCCCGCAAAAGACACACTCAGATCGTGCACGCTCAGCAACTGGCTGCGGCTCTCAATCCCATACTTTTCCTGGCTCATGGCTTGCCTCCTGCGCGCTTTGCAGCCTCGGTACGCGCCTGCTTGCGCGGGTCCAACGCATCGCGCAGGGCGTCGCCCATAAAGGTCAGCAACAGCAGCGTGATGACCAGCACGCCAAAGGTGGACAGGGAAATCCACCAGGCATCGATATTGTTCTTGCCCTGGCTCAGCAGCTCGCCCAGGCTTGGCGTGCCTGGCGGGACGCCCAGACCCAGAAAATCGAGCGAGGTCAGCGCCAGGATGGCCCCGCTCATGCGAAACGGCAAAAAGGTGATCACCGGCGTCATGCTGTTGGGCAGAATGTGGCGAAAGATGATGGAACGATTGCTGGCACCCAGGGCCTGGGCGGATTTCACATAGTCGAGCTGGCGATTGCGCAGAAACTCGGCTCTCACATAGTCGGCCAGCCCCATCCAGCCGAACAGGCTCAGCAGGATCAGCAGCAGCGAGACACTGGGCGCAAACAGCGCGCTGAAGATGATGAGCAGGTAGAGCTCGGGCATGGAGCCCCAGATTTCCGTCAGGCGCTGGAAGGCCAGATCCGTCTTGCCGCCAAAAAAGCCCTGCACCGCTCCCGCCAGCACGCCCAGCAGCACGCCCACGGCCGTCAGCGCCAGGCCGAACAGCACGCTGACGCGAAAACCGTAGATGAGCTGCGCCAGCAGATCGCGCCCCCGGTCGTCGGTGCCCAGCCAGTTGTCGGCCGACGGCGCAGAAGGATTGGGCGACTTGGCAAAGTAGTTGATGGTGGACTTGCCATAGCGGTTGATGGGGAAGATCGCCCAGTTGTCGCCCTCGCCGAGCCTTTGCTGGATGAAGGGATCGAGGTAATCGGTCGGCGTATGGAAATCGCCGCCAAACGTGGTTTCCGGGTAATCGTGCAGCAGCGGCAGATAGGTCTGCCCCTCGTAGCGCACGATGAGCGGTTTGTCGTTGGACAGCAGTTCGGCAAACAGGCTGAGCAACACCAGCACCGAGAAGATCAGCAGGCTGACAAAGCCCAGTCGATTGCCTTTGAAGCGCCGCCAGGCCCGGCGCCCCGGGGATTCGGACTTGGCAGCAGGCGTCGCCGGCACACGTTCCACTCCTATATTCATAGCTTCTTGCGCTTGCAGGGCAATGGTTTGAGGATTATCTTGCATAAATCAGTCAAACTTGACCCGGGGGTCCACCCAGACATAGCAAAGATCGCTGATGAGCTTGGTCACCAGGCCGATCAGCGTGAACAGATACAGCGTGCCCAGCACCACGGGAAAGTCGCGCCGGATCACGCTTTCATAGCTGAGCAGACCCAGGCCGTCGAGCGAGAACAGGGTCTCGATCAGCAGCGCGCCGGCAAAGAAGGCACCGATGAAAGCCGAGGGAAAGCCCGTGACGATGGGAATCAGCGCATTGCGAAACACATGCTTGTAGAGCACCTGGCGCTCGGACAGGCCCTTGGCGCGGGCCGTCAGCACATATTGCTTGCGGATCTCTTCGAGAAACGAGTTCTTGGTCAGCATGGCCGTCACGGCAAAGCTGCCGGCCACCATGGCGGTCACGGGCAGCGCGATATGCCAGAGATAGTCCGCCACCTTGCCCATGGTGCTGAGTTCGTCGAAATTGGCCGATGTCAGCCCGCGCAGCGGAAACCACTGCAGCTGCCCGCCAAAGACGACCAGCAGCGCCACGCCCAGCACAAAGCCCGGGATGGCATAGCCGATGAGAATCACGATTGTGGTCACCAGATCGAAGCGCGAGCCGGCCCGCACGGCCTTGGCCACGCCAAGGGGCACAGCCACCAGATAGCTGATGAAAAACGTCCACAGCCCCAGGCTGATGGAGACCGGCAGTTTTTCCTTGACCAGCGCCCAGACGCTTTTGTTCTGAAAAAAGCTGGTGCCCAGATCGAAGCGCGCGAACTGACCCAGCATCTGCACAAAGCGTTCTACCGGCGGCTTGTCAAAGCCGTACAGCGCCTTGATCTCTTCGAGCCGCTTGGGGTCCACGCCCTGGCCACCCCGGTAGCTCATGGCAGCGCCTTCGGCTCCATGTCCGGCACCGGCCTTGGCCTCGGCCAGATATTGCTCCACCGGGCCGCCGGGCACGAACTGGATGACGACAAAGGTCAGCAGCAGCACGCCCAGCAGCGTGGGGATCATCAGCAAAATGCGTTTGAAAATATAGGCAAACATCTTCGATCAACCCTTGTTTTCAGCCGCGATGGCGATGGCCGCAGCGCCGGGCCGCCCCAAGCAAGGCCAGCCCCCTTGGGGGGCAGCGACCCGTGCAACGGTGGAGCGTGGGGGCCACTTTACCTGGGCCGCAGCGCCGGGCCGCCCCAAGCAAGGCCAGCCCCCTTGGGGGCAGCGACCCGTGCAACGGTGGAGCGTGGGGGCCACTTTACCTGGGCCGCAGCGCCGGGCCGCCCCAAGCAAGGCCAGCCCCCTCGGGGGGCAGCGACCCGTGCAACGGTGGAGCGTGGGGGCCACTTTACCTGGGCCGCCGCGCCGGGCCGCCCCAAGCAAGGCCAGCCCCCTCGGGGGGCAGCGACCCGTGCAACGGCGGAGCGTGGGGGCCATCTTACTTGGCCCACCAGGCATAGACGGCCCATAGCTCGCCCGGAGAATAGGCCGGAATCTGCCCTGGCAGCGCCAGCCTCCAGGCGTCATAGACCATGCGGTGCGCGCCTGAGTAGTATTGCGGGATCAGGTAGTGGCCGTGCACGATGATGCGCTCCAGCGCGTGGCAGGCGGGCAGCATGTCCTGCTCGGACTTGGCGGCGGCCATGCGAGCAATGATGGCATCAACCGCCTTGCTTTTCACCCCGGGAAAGTTAAAGCCTCCCTCCTGATCGGCGGAGGCACTGCCAAACAGCTCGGCATAGTCCTGACCCGGGTTGTGTGTACCCGGCACATTGAGCGTGATGATGTCGAAATCAAACTTGTCTTGCCGCTGCTGGTAGAGCGCAAAATCGACATTGTGCAGCTTGAGCGTGATGCCCAGCTTCTCCAGATTCCGCGACCAGGAGCTGATCAGACGCGCACTGTCGCTGCTGTCCAGATATTCCAGCACCATGGGCTCGCCCCCGGCATTGCGCAAGGCTCCATCCCTGACCGTCCAGCCGGCATCGGCCAGCAGCTTCTGCGCACGCCGCAGATTGCCGCGCAGGCCGTCAGGCCCATCGGTGCGTGGCGGCTGGGCCATCTGCCCCAGCGTGCCTGGCGGCAGACTGCTCTCATAGGGCTTGAGCAGGGCCAACTCGGCATCGCTGGGATCGCCCGTGGTTTCGCAAGCGGTGTTGCCAAACAATCCATGCACGCGCTGATATGCGCCATAGAACATCTGACGGCTCATCCACTCAAAGTCATAAGCCAGGCCCAAGGCCTCGCGCACACGCACATCCTTGAGCAGCTCACGCCGCGTATTCAGGAAAAAACTCTGAAAGCCCGAGGGCAGCTTGTTCTCGAACGCGCCCTTAACCAGTTCGCCCGAGGCGAAGCGACGCCCCGTCAGACGCCTGGCCCAGTCGCCCGCGCTGTTGATGCGCATGAGATCGAACTCACCGGCCTTGAGTGCCTCCAGCCGCGCCGTGTTGTCCTTGTAGATCTTGATGGTGATTCGGTCAAAATTGGCCAAACCGACACGCACCGGCAAGGCTGCCCCCCAATACTTAGGGTCGCGAACATAGCTGATGTCCTTGCCAAACTTGACCGGCCCTATCTTGTAGGGCCCGCTGCCGATGGGCGTGTCCATCACCACCTGATCGAAGGCCTTGGGCTTGCCATCCGCGCCCAGCCCCCAGTCACGGCTGAACACCGGCAACAGAGCGCCCACGGTCAGCGGCAGGTCGCGGTTGGGCTTTTTGAAGCGAAAGCGCACCGTGCGCTCGTCGAGCACATCACAGGCAGCCACCTCGGCAAACAGCGTCTTGTAGCCGGGCGAGACATATTTGCTCAGCAGTGTCTCGTAGCTGTGCTTCACATCCTGGGCCAGCACGGGCTTTCCGTTGTGAAAGCGCGCCTGCTTGCGCAATTTGAATGTCGCGGACAGGCCGTCGGCCGCCACCTCCACATCCTCGGCCAGCAGGCCGTAGCCCGTGGCCGTCTCGTCGAGACTGGGGGTCAACAGGGTCTCGAACAGCATGTCCGCCAGGTAGGCAGGCGGCGAGCCCTTGATGGTGAAGGGGTTGTACTTGTCGAAGGTCGAATAGCGCAGATTGCTGACCATGCGCAACTCGCCGCCCTTGGGCGCTTGAGGATTCACATAGTCAAAGTGCCTGAAGTCGGCCGCGTACCTGGGCTGACCCCAGAGCGCATAGCCATGTGCTGCCAGGGCAGGTGTGGCAACTTGGCTGCTGACAATCAGGGCTGAGCAAATCATCCAATGGCGCATGCGACAATTCTGCCCTACCCCGACTGATTCGCACCCAGTTCGAACAGATACGTTTTCAAAGATGGCGCGTCTGCCACAGATGCAGCCATCGTCTCTTTCAATTTTCTTTGGAGAACAACAATGGGTTTTCTCGCCGGTAAAAAGCTGCTGATCACGGGCGTTCTGTCCAACCGTTCCATTGCCTACGGCATTGCCAAGGCCTGCCATGAGCAAGGCGCAGAACTGGCTTTCAGCTATGTGGGCGAACGCTTCAAGGACCGCATCACCGAATTTGCTGCCGACTTCGACTCCAAGCTGGTGTTCGACTGCGACGTGGGCGACGACGCCCAGATCGAAAAGCTGTTCGCCGACCTGGGTGCCACCTGGGGCAAGTTCGACGGCTTTGTGCACTCCATCGGTTTTGCCCCCCGTGAAGCCATTGCCGGCAACTTCCTCGACGGCCTGAGCCGCGAGAACTTCAAGATCGCCCACGATATCAGCGCCTACAGCTTCCCCGCCATGGCCAAGGCAGCCCTGCCTTACCTGAACGACAAGTCCTCGCTGCTGACCCTGTCCTACCTGGGTGCTCTGCGCTCCATCCCCAACTACAACACCATGGGCCTGGCCAAGGCATCGCTGGAAGCATCCGTGCGCTACCTGGCCGAAGCCGTGGGCCGCACTGCCGACGGCCGCGCCATTCGTGCCAACGGCATCTCCGCCGGCCCCATCAAGACCCTGGCAGCCTCCGGCATCAAGGACTTCGGCAAGCTGCTGGGCCGCGTGGCCGACGCCGCTCCTCTGCGCCGCAACGTGACCATTGAAGACGTGGGCAATGTCGCGGCCTTCCTGCTGTCCGACCTGGCCTCCGGCGTGACCGCCGAGATCACCTATGTGGACGGCGGCTTCAGCCAGACTGCAGGCCTGTCTGCCGATCAGGTCTGAGCCCCAGGCTTTTGACGACACCAGCCCCGCAGGCCTCAGCCGCCTGCGGGGCTTTGTTTTTTGGGGCCGTGCCCGACATCTTGGCCCTTGCCCTACAAGCGCGGCAAAGCACTGACGCTATGGTTCACAGTGTTTTCTCTATGGTTCTGACGAATATTCAAGAGGAGCTTACATGCCATATCGTTTTCTCGTCCTGGCCGCATCCGCTGCTGCCCTGACGGCCTGCAGCACTCCCGAGCCCCAGCCCGCCCAGGCCATCGCCAGGCTGCAGGCCACTTCGGGCAGCAAGGTCGGCGGCGATGTGAAATTCACCCAGAAGACCGGCCAGCAGGTGGTGGTCAATGCCGTGATTCACGGCCTCAAGCCCAATTCCGAGCATGGCTTTCACATCCACGACAAGGGCGACTGCGGCGACAACGGCAATGCCGCTGCCGGCCACTTCAACCCGCTGGGCAATCCGCATGGCAAATATGACTCGACCCAGCACCATATGGGCGACCTGCCCAGCCTGAAGGCCGACTCCAACGGCGTGGCCACCGTCAACGTACAGTCGGCGGACATCACCTTGCTGGCCGGCCCTGGCAATGTCATAGGCCGGGCGGTCATCGTCCATGCGCAGCCCGACGACTACACCACCCAGCCCACGGGCAATGCCGGCGCGCGCATCGCCTGCGCCGTTATCAGCCGCGACTGAAGGTCTTGCCCCTTTGACAAAAGCCGCTGCCTGGCTGCAGCGGCTTTTTCATTGAAATCGCCGTAATTACTGATGGATAAGCCGCTGATAGCCATGTTTTTTGATATGGGTTCGTACCCGCATCGACAGCATAGGCTCCGCGCTCTAGCATGAGCTGCCTCTTTACCGGGAGATAGCCATGCCTGAACCACGGCATCGCCCCCTGCGGGAATGCATTCTCTGGCTGGTCTGTGCCTGTCTCTGCATGGGCTTTGTTGCCGTGCGGGCCCAGACCACGACACAGCCGCCTTCACTGATGCTGGCCCAGGTCTGGCGCAGCGGCCTGCCGCTGCAGGACTATTGGGTCAGCGAGAAACTGGATGGCGTACGCGGCTACTGGAACGGCCACCAGCTCGTCAGCCGTGGCGGGCAGCGGATCGCGACGCCAGAGTGGTTTGTCCGGGACTGGCCGGCCACTCCCATGGATGGCGAGCTCTGGGCCGGACGCGGCCGGTTTGCCCATGCCCAGTCCACCACGGCACAGGCCATCCCGGACGACAAGGCCTGGCACCAGATGAAATTCATGGTGTTTGATCTGCCCGCAGCTCCGGGCAGCTTTGACCAGCGCCTGCCGCTGCTGCAGCGCACCGTCGGGGCCATTGCCCAGGACTGGGTGCAGATGGTGGAGCAGCGCAAGCTGGGCTCGGAAGCCGAATTGCGGCAATGGCTGCACACAGTCGTCAAAGGTGGCGGCGAGGGCTTGATGCTGCACAAAGGCAGCGCCCCCTATCGCCCGGGCCGCAGCGACGATCTGCTCAAGCTCAAGCCTTTCGATGATGCCGAAGCCCGGGTCATAGGCTACAAAAGCGGACGCGGACAATGGCAGGGCATGACGGGTGCGCTGCTGGTGCAGACCCCGGACGGCAAGCAGTTTTCACTGGGCTCCGGACTGACGGCGCAGATGCGCAAAAGCCCGCCCGCGCTCGGCAGCTGGGTCACCTACCGCTACCAGGGCCTGCACGAAAAAAGCGGGCTGCCGCGCTTTGCCCGCTTTTTGCGCGTGCGCAGCGAGCCGGGCTTTCAGCCCGAGCCGGCAGGCCCCTGACTCGGGCTTCATCGCTGCCTGCGACTGCCGGTCCTGCGTCTCAAGCCCACGGCGCCCAAACCTACGACAGTTGCGCCCCCAGGTCGCGTGCAGCCTGCAACACGTTTTTGACATAGCGTTCGTCATAGCGATGCGCGGGCATGGTCAGCGTCAGGGCAGCGGCCAGCTCCCCGCTGCGGCGAAAAACCGGGGCCGAGATGCCGGCGATCTCGCTATGCCTGTCGCCCACCAGGGCTTCGTAGCCATCGGCCCGTACACGCGCATAGTGGTTGCGATTCCTCTTCACCCAGTCGCTCAGCTCCGGATCGAAAGCGACCAGCACACGCCCGCCGGCTCCCTTATCCAGGGGGAGCAGATCGCCGGCACGCGCATGATCGCGTACCGGGTGCGGCGAATCCACGCGGTACAGACACAGGCGTTCACGCCCCTGGCGCACATGGTAGGCAGCGCTCTCGCCTGTGGCCTGAACCAGTGCGCGCAGCACCGGCATGACCAGCTTGTCCAGCGAGAAGCTCTGTTCGTAAACCGCATGCAGCCTGGCCACGGCCGAGCCCACCGCATAGCGCCCGTCATCCTGGCGCTGAACCCAGCCGCCATGCTCCAAAGAGGCCAGCAATCGCAGCACCGTGCTCTTGTAAAGGCGCGTGCGCTCGGCCAGCTCGGCCAGGCTCAGCGCGGCATCGCCATCCTGGAATGCGCCCAGCACGCTGAGGGCGCGGTCCACTGCGGCCACACCGCCAGGCGCGGCATTCTCGTCGGCTACGGATTCATTCAGGGATTTACGCGGCATAAAAACTCCTGCCCCTCAGCTTGACAGGGCATCAGTACGCAAGGCAATATTTCAATAGAAAGAATTAAGTTCTACTAGATAGAACAACATTAAAGCATTGTGCCAGCTGCAATGCAAGTATGAAATCCAAGTGAGGCAACCATGTCATTCCCCCAGCGTTTCGATCTCCTGATCAGCGAAGTCGGCCCCCGCGACGGCCTGCAGTCGGTCTCGGCCACCATGAGCACGGCCCACAAACATGCATGGATCGATGCTCTAGTGGCAGCGGGCGTGCAGGAGATCGAGGTCGGCTCCTTTGTCTCGCCCAAACTGCTGCCGCAGATGGCCGATGCCGCCGAGGTCGTGCGCCACGCCGTCACCCATCCCGGCGTCACCATCATGGCCCTGGTGCCCAATCTCAAGGGCGCCGAAGCCGCCATGCGCGCCGGCGCGCACAAGATCACGCTGCCCGTATCGGCCAGCCCTGCGCACTCCATGGCCAACGTGCGCAAGACCCCGGCGCAGATGGTGGAAGAGGTGCGCGCCATCGCCAGGCTGCGCGACGAAATGGCCCCAGCCGTACATATAGAAGCCGGCATCTCCACCGCCTTCGGCTGTACCTTGCAAGGCCTGGTGCCCGAGGACGAGGTGATCGCTCTGGCTGCCGCCTGCGTGGCCGCCGGCGCCGATGAATCGGGGCTGTCCGACACCACGGGCATGGCCAACCCGGCCCAGGTCAAGCGCCTGTTCACGCGCCTGCGCAGCGAACTCGGCGACAAGGCTGGCGCCGCGCATATGCACAACACCCGAGGCCTGGGCCTGGCCAACTGCCTGGCCGCCTATGAAGCCGGCGTACGCACTTTCGACGCCTCCCAGGCCGGACTGGGCGGCTGCCCCTATGCCCCCGGCGCCTCGGGCAATGTGGTGACCGAAGATCTGGTCTTCATGTTCGAAGCCATGGGGCTGCGCACCGGCATTGACATTGAACGATTGCTTGCAGCGCGAGAAATGCTGGCCGCCGGCCTGCCGGGCGAGGCACTCTACGGCATGCTGCCACCCGCAGGCCTGCCCAAGGGCTTTGTGCCTCACCGTTACTGATCACGCCTCGGCTCGCCGACGAGCCGAGCACCACAAGAGATGAATATGCACTCCTCAACCGAAACCGCCGAGACTTCTTCCCCCCTGCCCTATAGCGGCATCCGCGTGGTGGAGTTCACCCATATGGTCATGGGCCCCAGCTGCGGCCTGATGCTGGCCGACCTGGGCGCCGAAGTCATCAAGGTCGAGCCCGTGGGCCGCGGCCGCAATGGCGATGCCACGCGCAAGCTGCTGGGCTCGGGCTCGGGCTTTTTCCCGCTGTTCAACCGCAACAAGAAAAGCCTGACGCTGGATCTGCAGACCCCCGAGGGCAAGGAGGCCGCGCTCAAGCTGATCGCCACGGCCGATGTGGTGACCGAGAACTTCAAGCCCGGCACCATGAAGAAGCTGGGCCTGGACTATGAAAGTCTCAAGCAACAATTCCCACGCCTCATCTATGTGAGTCACAAGGGCTTTCTGCCCGGCCCCTACGAACACCGCACGGCCCTCGACGAGGTGGTACAGATGATGGGCGGCCTGGCCTATATGACGGGCCGGCCCGGCGACCCGCTGCGCGCGGGCACCAGTGTCAACGACATCATGGGCGGCATGTTCGGTGCCATGGGAGCCATGGCCGCCCTGGCCCAGCGCGAGAAGACCGGCAAGGGCCAGGAAGTGCAGAGCGCTCTGTTCGAGAACAATGTGTTTCTGATCGCCCAGCACATGATGCAGTACGCGGTGACCGGCAAGCCTGCAGCACCCATGCCCGCACGCATTTCGGCCTGGGCGATCTACGACGTGTTCGAGGTCCAGGGCGGCGAGCAGATCTTTCTGGCCGTGGTCAGCGACGGAGCATGGCGCGAGTTCTGCAACGCCTTTGGCCTGGAGCAGCTGCGTGACGATCCGCACCTTGGCAGCAACAACGACCGCGTGCAGGCCCGCAGCTGGCTGATGCCGCTGCTGCGCGAAACCATGGCCGGCTACAGCGCCGCACATATCGCCAACGTCTTCGAGGACAAGGGCCTGCCGTTCGCGCCCATCGCCCGCCCGCACGATCTGCTCGAGGACCCGCACCTGAACGCCACCGGTGCGCTGGCACCCATCACCTTGCCCGACGGCCGCGACAGCAAGACCGTGCTGCTGCCGCTGACCCTGGACGGCAAGCATCTGCAGGTGCGCCTCTCGCCGCCCAAGCTCAGCGAGCACAGCCTGGAGATTCTGACAGCGCTGGGCTATAGCCAGGCCCAGGCCCAGGCGCTGGCACAGGGCCAGCCCGACTGAGTGGCCCTGCGGGGCCATCGCCCCGCACGACTCACCCACCCCAGAACAGGGCGCCCAAGCGCGCCCTGTGGGGATTCTTTCGCCCCATTTCCATCATTCAGGAGACAAAACCATGCCGCACAGCCCCTCTTCCCGACACCCGAACCGCCGCCTGGCGATGGCAGCATGCGCGCTGACGGCCATGACGCTGGCCGCCGGCAGTGCTGCGGCCCAGCCCGGCGAATGGCCTGCCAAGTCGATCCGCATGGTCGTGCCCTTCACGCCTGGCGGCGGCACCGACACGGTGACGCGCCAGATCAGCGAACGCATGGCGACCGCGAATCGCTGGGTCATCGTGGTGGACAACAAGCCCGGCGCGGGCGGCAATATCGGCCTCGATGCCGTCGCCAAGGCGCCGGCCGACGGCTATACCTTCGGCATGGGGCAGACCGCCAATCTGGCCATCAATCCCTCGCTGCTGCCCAGCATGCCGTTCAACGCCAAGACCGATCTGCTTCCCGTGGCGCTGGTGGCCTCGCAGCCTGTGGTGCTGGTCGTGCCCACCGATTCGCCCTGGAAATCACTGCAGGATCTGATCGCCGCGGCCAAGGCCCAGCCTGGAGCCATCAAGCAAGGCCTGGCGTCCACGGGCACCGTCGGCCATCTGGCGGGGGAAATGCTTTCCTACAAGGCCAAGATCGATGTGCTCAACGTACCCTACAAAGGCGCCGCGCCGGCCGTGACCGACCTGCTGGGCAAGCAGACCCACTATATGTTCGGCACGCCTCAGGCGGTCTACCCCATGATCAAGGGCCAGCGCCTGCGCGCACTGGCCGTGACCTCGGCCAAGCGTCTTGCCATCCTGCCCCAGGTCCCCACCGTGGCCGAGTCCGGCTTTCCGGGCTTTGAAGCCGTGGACTGGAAGCTGATCGTGGCCCCCAGAAACACGCCCGCCGCGCTGGCGCAGAAGATCAACGCCGCAGTGAACACCGGCCTGCAGGACCCTGCCGTGCTCAAGCAGCTGCAGTCCGAAGGCAGCACACCCATGGGCGGCAGCCTTCAGGATGCCCAGGCCTATCTGCAAAAGGAGCAGGCCAGCTGGGCCGCGCTGATCCGCGATGCGAAGATCACGCTGGAATAGTCATCAAAAGCAGGAGCAGCTTGCGCAATAACCACCTATGTCTCAAATAGGTTCATGCCTATACAAAACTCAGGTCAAGCGCAAGCAGCTACTATTTTTGCTTCATGCAGCGCAGCCCCTGAATGAACAGCACGGCCAGGCTCGCGCCCGCGGCATTGGCCAGCGCATCCAGCCACTCGGCTGACCGCGTGGTGGAGAAGCCGGCCTGCAGCAGCTCGATCACGCCGCCGTAGCCGGCACAGACCAGCACCACGGCCAGTGCTTGCCCGGCGGTCCAGCGCAAGCCCGTAGCATGCGCACGGGCCAGCCCCGCGCAGCAGAGCAAACCCGCCAGCACCGTATGCAGGCCGGCATGCACCAGCTTGTCCGTGTGCGCGAAGCCACTCAGAAACGGGAACAGCCTGAGAATCAGCCCACCGCTGCTGCCTGTCTCATTGAGACAGCCCCAGAGCATGAACAAGGCCCAGCCCAGGCTGGCTGCCGCCAACAGCTTCCACAGAGGCACGGCGCCAGCCGGTTGCAGGAATGAATGCATGGCAGGGATATGAAAAAGCCCGAAGTGCAGGCACTCCGGGCTGATGTGCAAAAAGGCCGGGATCGCCCCGACCTTGCAAAAGCCAAGGCTTATGCGGCCTTCCTTGCCGTTTTGGCCGCAGCCTTCACCGCAGGCTTTGCGACGGACTTGGCTGCCGGCTTTGTTGCCGGCTTTTTGGCGGGTGTCTTGGCAACTGTCGTGGCTCCGGGCGCCGCAGCCGTCTTCTTGGCAGCCGTCTTCTTGGCAGCCGTCTTCTTGGCAACCGTCTTCTCGGCAGCGGGCTTCTTCACCGCAGCAGTCTTCTTCGCTGCCACAGGCTTGGCGCTTTCCTCGGCCACGCAGTCCGCGTAGTAGCGGATTTCGCCGTTTTCGTCTTCCAGCTCGACCAGACCGTGGATATCGGTCTCGAAGCCCGGGCACTCCTTGGCGAATTCGCGCGCGAACACCAGGTAGTCCACGATCTTCTTGTTGAAGACTTCACCGGGGATCAGCAGCGGAATTCCGGGCGGGTAAGGCGTGACCAGACCCACGGTGGTGCGGCCGACCAGATGGTCGATTTCCACGCGCTCGGTCTTGCGCTGCGCGATATGCGCGTAGGCATCCGAGGGCTTCATCGTGGGCTTGAGATCCGACAGATACATCTCGGTCGTCAGGCGTGCGATGTCGTACTTGGCATACAGCTCGTGCACATGCTGGCACAGATCACGCAGGCCCATGCGCTCGTAGCGGCGGTGCTGCTGGCAGAACTCGGGCAGGATGCGCGCCAGCGGCTGATTGCGGTCGTAGTCGTCCTTGAACTGCTGCAGCGCAGTCAGCATGGTGTTCCAGCGGCCCTTGGTAATGCCGATGGTGAACATGATGAAGAAGGAATACAGGCCGGTCTTCTCGACCACCACGCCATGCTCGGCCAGGTACTTGGTGACGATGGACGCGGGAATGCCGGTGTCGGCAAAATCACCGTCCAGGTCCAGGCCGGGCGTGACGATCGTGGACTTGATCGGGTCCAGCATGTTGAAGCCGTCGGCCAGATCGCCAAAGCCGTGCCAGTTGTCGAACTCCTTGCCGTTCTTCTTGGAGCGGGTCTTGGTCGATGCGTCCGTGCCGCGGATGATCCAGTCCTGGGCCGTGCCCACGCCTTCCTCGGCCAGAGCTTCAGGCCCCCAGACCTCGAACCACCAGTCGTCGTCGCCGAACTCGTCCTCCACCTTGCGCATGGCACGGCGGAAGTCCAGCGCCTCGACAATCGACTCTTCCACCAGCGCCGTGCCGCCGGGCGGCTCCATCATGGCGGCAGCCACGTCGCAGCTGGCGATGATGCTGTACTGGGGGCTGGTCGAGGTGTGCATCAGATACGCCTCGTTGAACAGAGGGTGATCCAGCTTCTCGGTCTGGCTGTCCTGCACCAGCACATGCGAGGCCTGGCTGATGCCAGCGAGCAGCTTGTGGATGGACTGGGTGGCATAGACCACCGAGTGCATCGGGCGCTTGCGCTTCTTGCCCATGGCGTGATAGCTGCCATAGAAGGGATGGAAGGCAGCGTGGGGCAGCCAGGCCTCATCGAAGTGCAGATTGGCCACATAGCCGTCCAGCATGCCCTTGATGGTCTCGGTGTTGTAGAGCACGCCGTCGTAGGTGGACTGCGTCAGCGTCAGCACGCGGGGCTTGACGGCCTTGGCATCCACGCCCTTGAGCAGCGGGTTGGCGGCAATCTTGGCCTGGATGGACTCGACCGAGAACTCGCTCTGCGGGATGGGACCGATGATGCCGAAATGATTGCGCGTGGGCTTGAGGAACACCGGAATCGCACCCGTCATGATGATGGAGTGCAGGATGGACTTGTGGCAGTTGCGATCCACCACCACCACATCGCCAGGTGCCACGGTGTGGTGCCAGACGATCTTGTTGGAGGTCGATGTGCCATTGGTCACAAAGTAGCAGTGATCGGCATTGAAGATGCGTGCCGCATTGCGCTCGGACTCGCCGATGGCGCCGTTGTGGTCCAGCAGCTGGCCCAGTTCCTCCACGGCATTGCAGACGTCGGCGCGCAGCATGTTCTCACCGTAGAACTGGTGATACATCTGGCCCACGGGGCTCTTCAGAAAGGCCACGCCACCCGAGTGACCGGGGCAGTGCCAGCTGTAGGAGCCGTCTTCGGCGTAGTCCAGCAGCGCCTTGAAGAACGGGGGCTGCACGCTCTCCAGATAGCTCTTGGCTTCGCGGATGATGTGCTTGGCCACGAACTCGGGCGTGTCCTCGAACATGTGAATGAAGCCATGCAGCTCACGCAGAATGTCGTTGGGCAGGTGACGGCTGGTCTTGGTCTCGCCGTAGATATAGATGGGCACCTCCTCATTCTTGCGGCGCACTTCACCGATGAAGTCGCGCAGGCTGTGAATGATGGGGTCCTTGTCGCCGCCGAGCTGGAATTCCTCGTCGTCGATCGACAAGATAAAGGCACTGGCCCGGCTTTGCTGCTGGGCGAACTGCGACAGATCGCCATAGCTGGTCACGCCCAGGACTTCAAAGCCCTCTTCTTCAATGGCTTGAGCCAGGGCGCGGATGCCCAGTCCCGAGGTGTTCTCGGAACGATAGTCCTCGTCGATGATGACGATGGGAAAGCGAAACTTCATGAACAGCCTCCGTACCAATCAGGCCTAAAAAACGAAACAGCCGCGAAGTGTAAGGAATATCCTTATTGCGGCTTTGAAACAGGCTGTTTTTAACCCAGAATGTGGTGCACTAAATACAGGCCTTAACAGGAGCTCAGGTATGGATCACTCCACCGCGTGGTGGTTGCTTGTCGGTTTGCTGGTCATTGCGGAGCTGTTGACCGGCACTTTCTATCTCCTCATGCTGGCTCTGGGTGCCATTGCCGGAGCGCTTTGCGCTCATTTCGGCCTGGGCACCAGCAGCCAGATCGTCGCTGCCGCCCTGCTGGGCTCCGGTGCCGTCCTCGTCTGCTATCTGCTGCGCAAGCGCAGCCCGCGCAGACAGCCCGCGTCCAGCAATCGCGATGTCAACCTGGATGTGGGCGAAACCGTGGTCATCGAACAGTGGAACACCGACGGCACGGCCCAGGTCCGCTATCGCGGCGCCACCTGGACTGTCATGGGACGCCAGGGCGCGCTGCCCATTCCGGGCCCGCATCGCGTGGCCGAAGTCATTGGCAACCGCCTGCTGGTTGACAAGATCTGATCATCGACCGGCCCCGGCATGGTTATGCTGAACGCTGGAACGCTTCGCTCTCTTTCTTCACACCAACGCCCCACAAGGGCTGGAGACAATATGGATTACGCAGTCCCTCTCGCCATCGCCATCATTGCCGTCATCTTCATCGTCCGCTCGATCAAGGTGGTTCCCCAGCAGCATGCATGGGTCAAGGAGCGTCTGGGCAAATACGCAGGCACGCTCACACCTGGCCTGAACTTTCTGATCCCGTTCGTGGATCGCATCGCCTACAAGCACAGCCTCAAGGAAATTCCCCTGGACGTGCCCAGCCAAGTCTGCATCACGCGCGACAACACGCAGCTGACCGTGGACGGCATTCTCTACTTCCAGGTCACCGACCCCATGCGCGCCAGCTATGGTTCGTCCAACTACATCATGGCCGTCACCCAGCTCGCCCAGACCTCGCTGCGCAGCGTGATCGGCAAGCTGGAGCTGGACAAGACCTTTGAAGAGCGCGACATGATCAACGCCCAGGTCGTCAATGCCATCGACGAGGCCGCGCTGAACTGGGGCGTGAAGGTGCTGCGCTACGAAATCAAGGATCTGACGCCACCCGCTGAAATTCTGCGCGCCATGCAGGCCCAGATCACGGCAGAACGCGAAAAGCGCGCCTTGATTGCAGCTTCCGAAGGCCGACGCCAGGAACAGATCAACATCGCCACCGGCGAGCGCGAGGCCTTCATCGCCCGCTCCGAAGGCGAGAAGCAAGCCGCCATCAACAAGGCGCAAGGTGAAGCTGCCGCCATCACCACCGTGGCCGAAGCCACCGGACAGGCGCTGGAGCGTGTGGCCACGGCCATCCGCCAGCCCGGCGGCGAGCAGGCCGTTCAGCTCAAGGTGGCTGAGAGCGCCGTGGAGGCTTACAGCAAGGTGGCAGCGGACTCCAACACCACCCTGGTCATTCCTGCGAACATGACTGAAGTCTCCGGCCTGATTGCCTCTGCCATGAAGATGGTTCAGGTGGGCAAGAGCGCCTGAGCCTGCTCGCTGCAGGCTGCATGCAGAAAAGAACTTTCTGCACTTTCATTTTGAGGTCGAAATTTCTGGTTAGAATAGCGGCTTCATCACACGGAGCGGTGGATGAGTGGTTTAAGTCGCACGCCTGGAAAGCGTGTGTGGGTTAATAGCCCACCGCGGGTTCGAATCCCGCCTGCTCCGCCAGATTTTAAAATCAAGTCGACCACACTTGGTTTTTTACTTCAGCAATGAAGTATTTTTGGGATCGCTGTGGAGCGGTGGATGAGTGGTTTAAGTCGCACGCCTGGAAAGCGTGTGTGGGTTAATAGCCCACCGCGGGTTCGAATCCCGCCTGCTCCGCCAAATGACAAAAGGCCTTGAAGAAATTCAAGGCCTTTTTTCTTTTTGCCGCCTTCAACCGTGAATGCGATTTGAATTCACTGTACGGCAATAGCCTCTTGCATATCCTGCCCGGCACCGGCCGATGCCAGGGGCCCGAATCGTAAAAGTCGAGCCCGGCCATTTTCGGGCCGGCCTGAAAAAACGCAGCGCACGATCTGCCTGCCAGCAATGCCCCGAGCACCGGACTGCGTCCCGGGCTCTCGCGCCCGCATTGGCGGGCTTTCACGGGCCAGGGCATCTGCAGGCCGGACCCAGGGTTCGCCTTGAACCAGGCGCTCAGAACCTGCCGCGCAGCGTCAGCATCACATTGCGCGGCTCGCCATAGTAGTTGGAGCCATAAGCCGCCCAGACACGCTGGTAATACACCTTGTCAAAGACATTGTTGACGGTCAGCGTTGCATCCAGATTTTTGTTGAAGCGATAGCCGATCTGCAGTGCTGCCGTAGTCACCGGACCCTGAGAGAACTTCACCTCACCATTGAGGCGGTACATCCGGCTGGCGCTGCGCAGACCACCACCCACACTGAAGCCTTCCAGAGGCCCCGAACCAAACTGGTATCGTGTCCACAGGTTGAAGCTGTGGCGCGGAGCGATGAAGGTATAGAGCTGGGCCTTCTCGTCCGGTGTTCCTTCCAGCGTTTTGGTCTGTGTGTACGCGTATCCGACAGCGAGATTCCAGCCCGGAGCTATGCGACCGTTGATTTCCGCCTCCACACCCTGACTGCGCATCTTGCCAGCGGCAAGGGAGAACAGCGGATTGGCCGGATCGGTCATTGCACGATTGCTGTCCTCCATGCGGAAAACAGCCGCACGGGCATTGAGCTGTTTGTTCAGCCATTCACCCTTCAGGCCTGCCTCGTACTGCTGGCCCACGCGTGGACGCAATGTCATGCCCTCAGCGTCGCTGGCGGTCTGCGGCGCGAAAATGCGGGTGTAGCTGGCATAGGCAGACAACTGCTCGCTCAGGTCGAACACGACTCCCGCATAGGGAGTGAACTTGCCGCTGATGCGCGTATCGGTTTCGGAGAACTGGTTGAAATAGGCGTTGCGATTGACGGCATGGTTGTCCCACCAGGTCATGCGCCCTCCCATGCTGAGCAACACGCCGCTGGCCGGGCGCAGATTGACCCGCCCATACAGCCCGTACTGCTCGGTTCGGTTGTCGTTGCCGTTGGAGAAGCTGTAATTCGCAGGCTTGGGAACGTTGTTGTCGGGATCGAAGATATTGATGGGAGCACCGTCTCCGCCGCCGTATTTGAAGCTCTTGTGCACCTTGCGATAGTCCGCTCCCAGCGTCAGCTCATTATTGGATGAGCCCAGCGCGGCAAACGGCGTGGTGATGAAGCCGTCAAGGCCATGCGTCTTCCAGTGGCTGCGGTAAGCCCAGCTGATGAGGCAGCTGTCGCCGGTAGCAGGGTCGGCCGCGCAGTCCGACCAGCCGAACAGGCGAGAGGGTTCATCCTGCTCCCGGTAGGTCGCATTGAGCTTGATCTGCCCGCCATTGTCCAGGCGATGCTGAAATTCTGCGAAGTACTCGGTGTTGCGTTCGGTGATGTGGTTCCAGATGGGATCCAGATAGCTGGAGCGCGGAATATCCAGCAGGCGGCCATCCGGATAGGCAGGCAGGCCGAAGGCGGGACGCCCCTTGTATTGCTGATGGCTGGCTCCGGCGGTAAGCGTGCTCGAGGGAGTGAGGTCGGCTTCCAGCACGCCATAGATCAACGGCTTCCTGGAGTACACATGATCCACAAAAGAGCCGTGATCCTGATAGGCGGTGACAAGACGCCCGCGTATGCGTCCATCACTGCTCAGAGGCCCGCTCATGTCCGCCTCCGCGTAATAGCGATTCCAAGAGCCGGCCGATAGTTGCGTGCTGAACTCCCGCTGCGCCTTGGGGCGCTTGCGCACAAGATTGATGGAGCCGCCAGGGTCGCCGGCCCCCTGGAACAGTCCTGCAGGGCCGCGCAGAACCTCAATACGGTCATACATGGCCATGCCGAATCCGCTGGAAAGATCATTGCCGGTGCTCGCAGGAGTGTTGACACCGTCGATCTGCACGGTATCTACCGCGTAGCCGCGCAGGTAGAAATTGCCATGATTGCCCCCTGTGCTGCCTGGCTCCACAGTGACGCCAGGCACTGTGCGCATGGCGTCATCGAGACTCTGGATATTCTGGTCCTCCAGCATTTGACGCGTCACCACCGATACTGACTGCGGAATTTCTCGCAGACTCTGTGCACTCTTGCCGATCGTGACGAGCTGTGCAGCATAGGAACCCGTGCCTTCCGAGAAGGTCGATGCTTCGGCCGCAGCAGTCACCAGCACTTCCGCCAGACTGGGGGCTGCACCCGCCGCCACAGGGGCCTGAGTGCTTTTGCGCAGAATGAAAATACCGGGCTGGGTTTGCGCGACCTCAAGCCCGGTACCACGCAGCAGCTGCGCAAAGCCCTCAGCGACGGCAAATCTGCCATTCAAACCAGCCGTCTGGAGCTCCCCGGTCAGCGCAGAGTCCGCGGATAGCGTCACTCCCGACTCCCCTGCAAAGCGCGCCAGCGCCTGGCTCAATAGTCCCCTGGGGAGGCTGTACTCTCTCGCTTGCGGGCTGCTGGCGGAGCCCTGACTCGACTGGGCTTGGACGCTGCCGGCACCTGCCATCCCGAGCAGCAGGATCAGCGCAGCTTGAACTGCGTTCTGTTTGAGGCCCAGGCTCCCGACGGACACAGAGGAGGATGGGGGCACTGAAATTTGCCCGGAAATATGCTGCGCCAAGACCATGGAGTAACCCTTTTTGAAAAAGCCGATAAATGTGTTGCCTTTCTTGTATGACCGGCGTCCTGGCAAAAAGGGGACATGGAAGGTGAAGAAATCGAGCGTTTCAGCGCGACACGATAGTCACCCAGTAACGCGAGCGCTGCAAGATTCTGATGGGCAGGGAGGCAGCCAGCGCCGCCAGGGCCTGATCCGTATCGCGCAGTTGAAAGGCTCCGCTCACAGGCAGCGCAGCAACAGCCGGATCGCATCGCACGATGCCCGGGCGATAGCGCGAAAGCTCGGCAGCAAAAATCCCCAGCGGTGTCTTTTCCGCATAGAGCACCCCGTGAGTCCAGCCATCGGAGGCCAGGCCGGCTGCTTCGGGTACGCCGACATTCCCCGCGCTCATCTGTGCCTGCTTTCCCGCATCGATGCGCACGCTTGTGTCGTCGTTGACGGGACTCAACTCCACCGCTCCTTGTTGAACCGCAATGAGACAGCTGTGTTCCGTTCGCGCAAAGGGCGGAGCGATGCGCACGGTAAAACGCGTCCCCAATGCCCGGACCGTTCCTTGCGCCGTCTGAACCAGAAAAGGCCGCAGCGCGGCATCGGCGGCGGTCTGCACCCAGATGGCGCCCGTGCGCAGGATCAGGCGACGCTCCGATGATGTGAACGCCATGTCGACGGCGCTGCCGGTATCCAGCTGGATTCTGCTGCCGTCGGCCAGCGTCGATTCACGGCTCTCGCCCGTGTCGGTACGCATGTCCGCCGACCATTCATGCCAGGGCGCAAGACGCCAGACCCCATAGCCGAGCGGCCCCGCCACAATCGCTGTCGCCAGCAGCCGCGCGACGGCACGCCGCTGCGAGCGATTCGCCTCGCGCAGCGCCGCAGCGCTCAGGCCGCCCAGCGTATTGCCTGCTTCGGCACTGTTGCCGGCCCGGGTTGCATTCAGTTTGCCAAGAACCAGTTCAGCGCGTTGCCAGGCCATTTCATGACTCGGATCCGAGTTGCGCCAGCGCATGAGTTCGGCATGCACTGTCATGTCGGCATCGCCGGCATGCAGCCGCACAAGCCACTGTGCAGCCTGCCGTGCTGCGCTCGGATCGATATCCAGAGCCGAAGGAGGTACAACGACCATGACTCAAATCACCAGCAAAATGCACTGCTCGAATGCCTGGGCCATATAGCGCTTGACGGTGCGAGACGTGACTCCCAAGCGCTCTGCCACCTGTGCATAGCTCAGACCATCGAGTTGGGATAGTAGAAACGCCTCGCGCACCTTGGGTGGCAAGCCGTTGAGCATGGCATCGACCTGATGCAATGACTCCAGCACCAGCAACTGCTGCTCGGGCGAAGGCGCCAGAGGCTCCGGCAACTGGGCCATCGCGTCCAGCCATGCCTTCTCCAGCGACAGCCGCTGCACATGATTGATGAGCAGATTGCGCGCCACCGTGGTCAGATAGGCACGCGGTTCGCGCAACACCAGCGCGCGCTGCTCCGCCTGGGCAGCCAGCACTCTCACAAAGGTATCTTGCGCAAGATCCGCGGCATGATCAGCTCCGCCGAGCTTGCGCCTCAGCCAGCCCAAAAGCCAGGGGTGATGCTCTCCATAAATCTTGGCCACGTCGGTCAAGGAGCGGAATGGGTATGACAAGATACGATGCGTTACTCATTTATGATAATGAGAATTATTATCGATTAAAGTCAAAATTGAAATAGATGTGGTTTTTTGGGAACTTTGGCTCGGCCTGTGCTTCGCCTGCCGACCATCCCCTCCTCGCCAACAAACTCACCGGCATCCGGCGAATCACATGGCTTTCGACGACCGGTTCAGTTCCTTGATTTCAGAGGTCAAGCAAGGCTCGGCCCATCTGTGCAATCTGGCTGAGTTTCATGAGCGTTGGGGCGGCCTTCATAGGCCACACCAACGCTCTTCTCATGCTGCGGACGGGTTGGGCGCACTCAACCCTGGGCACCAGGACTGGCCTGCCAGCCGCCACCCAAGGCCTTGAACAGCGTGGCCAGGGCCATCTGCCGCTGCGCGCTGACCTCGATCAGTGCCATCTGCTGCGCGTAGTCCGTGCGCTGCGCATCCAGATAGCGCAGATGACTGTCCACCCCCGCGCGATAACGCAGCTCGGCAAGCTTGAGCGTATTCGCGCTGGTCTGCACCAGGCGCTGGCGGGCAAGCTCCTCGCGCCTCAGCGTCTCCACGGAGGCCAGTGCATCGCTGACTTCACGAAACGCCGTCTGAATGCTGCGCTCGTAGCTAGCTATCGCCATGTCCTTGCGCAGCTGCGCGATCTCCAGATTGGCGCGATTGCGGCCGCCATCGAAAATCGGCAAGCTGAGCTGCGGCATGAAGGACCAGGAGCGCTGACCGCCGGCAAACAAATCGCCAAGCTCGGCACTGGCCGAGCCGTAGGAGCCCGTGAGCGAAATGCGTGGAAAGAATGCAGCCCGCGCAGCGCCAATGCTTGCATTGCGCGCGCGCAGCTGATATTCGGCGGAGCGGATATCGGGGCGCAGCACCAGCAGATCTGAGGGCAGACCCGGGCCTATCTCCTGCACCAGGGGCGTGGCGCTCAGATCTGCTGCCGGCTGGACCCTGCCATCACCCACCAGCCAGTCCAGAGCATTGCCGGCCTGGCGCAGCTCGCGCTCGAAGCGCTCGACTTCGGCGCGCGCCTGCTCGAGCTGGCCTTGAGCCTCCTGCTCGTCAAGGCGGCTGGCCATGCCGGTCTTGCGACGCTCGCTCATCAGCTGCAATTCTTTCTCGCGCGCCTGCAGGGTGCGCAGCGCCAGGGCCTGGCGCTGCCGCGCGCTGTCCTGCGCCAGCGAGGCCTGGATCACTTCGGCAACCAGACTGATCTGCACGCTGCGCGCGGCCTCTTCGGTGGCCAGGTATTCCATCAGCGCAGCCTCGGACAGCGAGCTCACGCGGCCGAAGAGATCAAGCTCGAAAGCCATCAGCCCGGCGCCTGCCTGATAGTTGCTCTGCACCCTGGCCGCTCCTGTGCCGCTCAGGTCGGCAGGCAGGCGCTGGCGGTTACCACTGGCTTGCGCTTCCAGACCGGGCAGTTGGTCCGCACGCTGCACGCGATAGGCCGCTCGTGCTGTCTGCACATTGAGCAGCGTCTGGCGCAGATCGCGGTTGTTGGCCAGCGCCGTTTCGATACGCGAGCGCAGGCGCTCATCGATCACGAAATCCTTCCAGTGCAAGCTCTGCATCGATGCAGCCGAGGCCGATGATGCCGCGCTCCAGTTGCCGGGAATGGGCGCAGCAGGTCTTTCATAGGTCGGTGCAAAAGAGCAGCCGGCAAGCATCGCGGCAATCAGCGTCAGCGTCGCGGTACGCATGGTGTTTCGCCCGTTCATACGGGTTCTCCTTCGGAGTCTGTGTTTTTTTCCTCCGGCACTGCGGGGCGCTTGCGCCGCAGCGAGAGCACGAAGACAAAGAAGATGGGCACGAACAGCACGCCCAGCAATGTGGCGCTGAGCATGCCGCCGATCACGCCTACACCGATGGCGGCCTGGCTGGAGGCCCCCGCCCCGGTGGCCAGCGCCAGCGGCACCACCCCGAGGATGAAGGCCAGCGAAGTCATCACGATGGGGCGGAAGCGCAAACGGGCTGCCTGCAATGCAGCTTCCGCCAGCGAATGGCCGCGCTCGTGCAGGTCCTTGGCGAACTCCACGATCAGGATGGCGTTCTTGGCCGCCAGGCCGATGATGGTGATCAGGCCGACCTTGAAGTACACGTCGTTCGAGAGACCCAGCGCCGAGGTGGCCAGCACCGAGCCCAGCGCCCCTATGGGCACGATCAGCATCACGGCTGCGGGAATGCTCCAGCTTTCGTACAGGGCCACGAGCAGCAGGAACACCACCACGATGGCCAGTGCGAACAGCTTGGGAGCCTGTGCGCCAGCAGCCTTTTCCTGATAGGACAGCGCCGTCCACTCGTAACCTATGCCGCGCGGCATCTCGCCCAGAATGCGTTCGAGCTCGGCCATGGCCTCACCCGTGGTGTGGCCGGGCTTGGCATCGCCCGCGATACGGAAGGCCGGATAGCCGTTGTAGCGCGAGATCTGCACCGGCCCCTGCTCCCACTCCACGCTGGCAAACGAGGCCAGCGGCACCTGCTCGCCCTGGGCATTGGGCACATACAGCCGCAGCAGGGCCTCGGGCGTCATGCGCGCTGCCGTGTCGGCCTGCACCACCACGCGCTGCAGGCGCCCCGCATTCGGAAACTCGTTGATCACGGCCGAGCCATAGGCCGTGGACAGCACGGCACTGATGCTCGCGAAGCTCACGCCCTGGGCCTGGGCCTTGCGCCGGTCTATGTCCAGGCGCAGCTGCGGCGCGTCTTCGAGGTTTTCCATCATCGCGTAGGCGATCACCGGCGAGGCATTGGCCTTCTTCAGCAGTTCGTCGCGCGCGGCAACCAAGGCCTCACGGCCCAGACTGGCGCGATCCTGCAGACGCAGCGCAAAGCCACCGGAATTGCCCAGGCCGTCGATGGGTGGCGGGTCCACCGCCATGGCAGCACCGTCGGACAGACGGCCGAAGCGCTGGTTGAAGGCCTGGACCTCGTCCCACGACGCCTGGCCCTTGCCGCGCAAGGACCAATCCTTGAGCGTGACGAAGGCCATGGCCGCGTTCTGCCCCATGCCCGAGAAGCTGTAGCCCATCAGGAACTCGGCCTGGGCCGTCGCGGGGCGGCTTTGCACATAGGCTTCCATGTCACGCACCACGGCCTCGGTACGTGCTTCGGTTGCACCAGGAGGCAGTTGCACGCTGACGATGTAGTAGCCCATGTCTTCATAAGGCACAAAGGACTCGGGCATGCGCGTATAGGCAAAGCCCAGCCCGCCCACGATGGCCGCATAGATCAGCATATAGCGGCCTGTGCGCCTGACCAGACGCTGGTTGAGCAGCGAAAAGCGCTCGGTCAGCTTGGCAAAGTGGCGGTTGAACCAGCCGAAGAGGCCTTTTTTCTCCTTGTGGTGATCCTCGGCAACAGGCTTGAGCAGCGTGGCGCACAGCGCCGGCGTGAAAGTCAGCGCCAGCAGGCCCGAAAACAGGATGGAGACCGCCAGCGACAGCGAGAACTGGCGGTAGATCACGCCCACCGAGCCGCTCATGAAGGCCAGAGGCAGGAACACGGCCACCAGCACCAGCGTGATGCCGACGATGGCCCCCGAGACCTGCTGCATGGCCTTCACCGTGGCGGCCAGCGGCGAAAGCCCCTCCTCGGCCATGAGACGCTCCACGTTCTCCACCACCACGATGGCATCGTCGACCAGAATGCCGATGGCCAGCACCATGCCGAACATGGTCATCATATTGACCGAGAAGCCCAGCGCATACATCACCGCCAGGGTACCGGCCAGACACACCGGGACCACGATGGTGGGAATCAGCGTATAGCGCAGGTTCTGCAGAAACAGCCACATCACCAGGAACACCAGCACCACGGCCTCGACCAGGGTCTGGATCACCTTGCCGATAGCGACTTCGACAAAGCGCGAGGTGTCGTAGGGCACTGCGTACTGAATATCGTCGGGGAAGTTCTGCGACAGCTCGGCTAGCCTCGCCTTGACCGCCTTGGCGGTCTGCATAGCATTGGCACCAGGTGCCAGTTGCACGGCGGCCGCCACTCCTTTGTGGCCGTCCTCGCGCGAGGCAAAGCTGTAGTCGAGCTGGCCGACTTCGAGACGCGCCACATCGGCCAGGTGCACGGCCGAGCCATCGGCCCTGGCCTGCAACACGATCTGACCGAACTCCTCGGGCGAACTCAGCGTTCCCTTGACGGCAATCGTGGCGCTGAGTTCCTGCTCTGACGATCCGGGCTGGCTGCCGAAGCTGCCCGCCGGCACCTGGGCATTCTGCGCGGCAATGGCCGCATTCACGTCGGCCACCGACAGGCCGTAGCCCAGCAGCTTCTGCGGATCGACCCAGACCCGCATGGCGACATCGGCGCCGAAGTACTGCACCTTGCCCACACCGGGTACGCGCCGGATCTCGTTGTTGATGTTGCGCACCGCATAGTCGGAGAGGCGGACCTCGTTCTTGCCGCTGTCGTCACCCTTGTAGGTCAGCGAATAGATCAGCAGGAAGTTGGCGCTGGCCTGCTCTACCTGCAGACCCATCTGCATCACCGATGCGGGCAGTCTGGCCTCGGCCTTCTTGATGCGGTTCTGCACCTCGACCTGGGCCAGTGCGGGATCGGTGCCCGGCGCGAAGGTGGCCGTGATCTCGGCCAGGCCCGTGGCACCGCTGGAAGAGTCGAAGTACAACAGCCCCTTGGTGCCGTTGAGCTCCTCCTCGATGACGCTGGTCACCGACTCCATCACCGTGGTGGCCGATGCCCCCGGATAGGTTGCAGAGATGGAGATCTGCGGCGGAGCCACGTTGGGAAACTGCGCCACGGGCAAGGCCGGGATCGCCAGCAGGCCGGCCAGCAGAATGAAGATCGCGACCACCCAGGCCAGCTTGGGGCGATCAATAAAAAACCGGGACATTGTCTATCCTTGAATAAGGCTTGTCTTCTTGGCATTCAGCGCTTGCAGGACCAGCGCATAGTGCTCATTTCTTTTCCGTGACTTCCGCATCTTTGACAGCGTCAGCGAGATTTGCAGCGGCAGCTCTGATCTGCACCTTGGTGCCGGGCACGGCTGCCGCAAGGCCTCCGACCAACACCCTGGCGTTTTCCTTGAGACCCTCGGTGATATGCCAGTCGGAGCCGTACATGGCACCGGTGCTCACCTTCTGGGATTGCACAATGTCGTTCTCGTCGAGCACCAGCACATGGGCCAGTCCGTCGGCGCCGCGCTGCACCGCGCGCTGAGGCACGAGAATGGCCGCAGGATCCTCGCCCAGGCCCATGGTCACGCGCACATACATGCCGGGCAGCAGCAAGCCATCCTTGTTGGGGAATTCACCGCGCAGTGCAAGCTGGCCGGTGCCGCGATCCACCGTCACATCCGAAAACAGCATGCGTCCCTGGCGCTTATCGTCCAGGCCGTCCGCCACCAGCGTCACTGGAGCACTCTTCTGCGACTGCTCTCCCTGCTGCTGTGAACGCAAGCGCGTGGCCAGCGCTGCGGTCTGGCGGAAATCGGCATAAATGGGGTCAAGCTGCTGTATCACTGCCATCGGTGTGGCCTCCCCCTGGCCGACCAGGGCACCTTCCGTCACCAAGGCACGGCCGATGCGGCCCGCAATCGGGGCCCTCACCGTCGCATAGTCCAGGTTCAGGCGTGCCGCCTCGACTTCGGCCTGGGCCGATTGGCGCATGGCCAAGGCGCTGTGCAGCGCGGCCTTGGCGCTGTCGAAATCCTGGCGACTCACAGCTTCCTGTTCCACCAGCGGCTCGTAACGACGCACCACGGACTGAGCATCGGAGTGCGCGGCCTCGGCTCGCGCCAATTCGCCCCGGGCCCGCGACAGCGCCGCGCGCAGCGGTGCCGGGTCGATATTGAACAGCACCTCTCCAGCCTTCACATCGGCACCCTCTTTGAAGTTGCGGCTCAGCACGATACCTGGCACCCGCGCACGCACCTCCGCCACACGTACGGGCTCGATGCGCCCGGGCAGCTCAGCGCTGAGGCTCAGCGCCCTGGGCTTGACGGTCACCACATCCACCAGCGGCAATTCCTGAGGCGGTCCGCCCGCTTCCGACTTGATGCAGCCGGCCAACATCATTGCGGCTGCCAATGCGGCCAGGGCCGACCAGGCACGCACATTCTGGCTTTTCTTCTTCATGGCTTTTGAGTCTTGTCAAATCTTGAAAGAAGCGCATGATGCATGAAAATATTTTTTGAATCAAATTTGATTCATTAAGGCCTATATTGATTCATGGCATTTTGATACCAAGTAAAGTTGCTATCCCAAGCTTTTAGGCCCGCCGCTTGAATCAAAATAGGTTCATCCGTATCCGCCCCAACCGGAGCCACGAATGACGACCGCCCCCCACGACAACACAGCAATCCTCCCCCCACTGGCCCTGGCCCTGGCCCTGGTCAACCACCCGCGCGCCACCTTGCAGGAGCTGGCCAAGGCCATAGGCATCAGCAAGGCCACGCTCTATCGCTTCTGCCCCACGCGCGATCTGCTGATCAAGCGCCTGCTGGAGCAAAGCCTGCGCACGCTGGACGATGCGCTGGACGAAGCCCGCATCGAGGAAGGCCCGGTGCTCGAGGCCCTCAAGCGCCTCAATGCCAAGCATCTTGAACACCGCGAATTCACGCTGTTCCTGACCTATTACTGGAATGAAGTCGAAAAACCCATGGAGGAAAATGCGATCTGGGAACCCAAGGTCGACGCTTTTTTCCTGCGCGGCCAACAGGAAGGCGTGTTCCGCATCGATTTCAGCGCCGCAACGCTGACCGAGCTGTGGCTGGGAACCGTGATCGCGCTCATCGATGGAGAGCGCCGCGGTCGCATCCCACGCGCCCCGCTGGCACAACTTGCCGAGCAGGCATTTTTGCAGGGAGTCATGCGCCAGGATGGGACGGCGACAGCCTGACAGAATCGACCCCGACTGCAGCCTTACCGGCCATGCCGGCCTCCAGCTGCACCATGGTCATGCCGTTCCCCTACAACGCGAGTTCGCGTACCTTCACACTCGCTTTCACAACCAGAGAGTAGCCTTGTCATGATCAGTCACCTCGACCACCTGGTTCTCACCACGGCCAACGAAGCCCACTGCATACGCTTTTACACCGAAGTCCTGGGCATGCGGCTGGAATCCTTCATCGGCGGCACCCCGCCCGTGGAGCGCAAGGCCTTTGTGTTCGGCCGGCAGAAGATCAATCTGCATGTGAAAGGGCGCGAGTTCGAGCCCAAGGCCCACACGCCTGTGCCCGGTGCCCTTGATCTGTGCTTTCTGGCCTCGGTGCCGCTGGACGAGGTTATCGCGCGTCTGCAGCAGTTGTCGGTTCCCATCGCCGAAGGCCCTGTGATGCGCACCGGTGCCACATCGAAAATCCGCTCCATCTATGTGCGTGACCCCGACCTGAACCTCATCGAGATCTCGGAGCCAGCCTAGCCGCCCTCGCGCTGGCAAGCCGGGGCCTCTAAAAACAGCCCCGCTTGTCTGCTCAGAGCTGTGCCAAAGCCTTTTTTGCCGGTGCATGGCCTTGCTCTGCGGCGCGCTGCAACCACTCACGAGCCTGCTTGGCATTCTTCTTCACACCCAGACCGTCCCGGTACAAAGTTCCCAGCGCGTACTGGGCCGGGGCATCCTGCTGCTCGGCGGCAAGCCGATACCACTTCAGCGCCTGAGCCAGGCTCTTGCCCACACCCTCGCCGTTTTCGTACAAGGTGCCCAGGTTGTACTGGGCCTTGGCATAGCCTTGATTGGCTGCCATGGTGAACCACTTGGCGGCCTCCGTGTAGTTGGGTTGCGCAAAGCCCTTGCCCAGATATTGAAAGACACCGACGTTGTACTGGGCCAGAACATTGCCCTTGAGAGCCGAGTTCAGGTTCTCCATGTATTCCATGGACTGCGCAAACTCTGCGGACTTTGGCGACGAAGCGGAGAGCTGCTCCAGCCGCTGCGCCGCCGCTGCATGCTGGTACTTCAGCGCCTGGGTGTAATAGGCAATCGCTTCTTTTTCGTTGCGATACTCGCCCTCTCCCTGCTCGAACAGACGGCCCAGTTCATAGTAAGCCTCGCCCGAGCCGCGGATGGCGACAGCGTGCAGCAGCAGCACGGCCCGCTTGTAGTCGGGGGCCACACCCTGGCCTTCGAAGCAAATCTTTCCCAGCAGCAATTGGGCTTTCTGCACGCCTTTGTCTGCCAGCGGGGTCAGCCATTTCGCAGCTTCCGCATGGTTCTTCTCTACGCCTTCGCCAAGGTAGTACATCTCGGCCACCGTGAACTGCGCGAGCACATCGGCTTGCTGGGCCGCCATCAGATACCAGCGAAACGAGGCCTGCAAATCCTGGGCAAGCAACTCGCCTTTGCGGTAGACAAAGCCCAGGCTATTTTGTGCCGTTGCAGAGCCTTGTTGCGCGGCGCGCTCCAGCCATGCGACACCTGTTGCGGCGTCCTTTTCAACTGCTTCGCCTTTTAGATAAATAGTTCCCAGCAGGTTCTGCGCATCGAGATTTCCGGCGTTTGCAGCCTGATGAATGTGTGTCAGCCCTGCCTCAGGATCTTTTTTCACACCCTCGGCACCCAGCACATAGACCAGACCCAGCAGATACTGGGACGGCGCATGATTGTGCTCTGCGGCCAGATGCAGCCAGCGCAAGGCATCGTCGGCATTCTTTTCCACGCCCTTGCCGTAAAGATGGGCTTTTCCCAACTCGTACTGTGCCGCGACATCTCCTGTCTTCGCGGCATTGACCATTTCGCTGGGCTGAGCCTGCGCACAACCCCAAACTGACAGCCAAGCCGACAGAACCAAAGCACCAGACCATCGCGCAAGCATTGCTTCCCCTGTTCACAGAAAAAATGGGAGTATATAGAAGCAATACCTTGTCCATAAAGCGTTGGCAGCTATCAAAACCATACTGACCCGCCTCAGCACGGAAATGACTGCCGACGGGGCTCTCCCTAGACTGTAGTCACAGAGCCGCTATACGCCCGCGAAGTCTCTCTTGTCTCGGGACAGCATTGCTGCTCGAGGCTCTCCCAGGCCAGGCAACACAGAGATCTGCCCGGTCAAACTCCGCCGGGGTGCAATTTGCGTCGCATGTTCGCGATATTGCAAACAGTGCGGGATACCCGGCCCGGACCTTGCGCCTTTGCAGGCAAGCATCTCTGCGGATCAGCCAGCCATGGGCGTACAAAGCTCCACCACGCAGCCGTCGGGGCAACGCAGATAAGACACCATCTGCCCCCAGGGCTTGGCCGTCGGAGCGGCCATCTCGATGGCGCCGGCGCTCAGCGCGCTCCGATGAGCCTGCTCGACATCCTCCGTGACCAGCGCGATTTCAAATCCCAATGGCTTGGCAGAGCTGTGCGCTTCGACATGGCCTCCAGGAAAATTCAACGCGCCCAGCTCATGGGCGGCAAATGCCAGCGTGGTCTGCCCTGTCTCGAGCTCGCCATAGGTTCCGGATTCATGCAGAAAACGCTGTTGTATGCCGAATGCCCGGCTAAAGAATTCCAGCGATGCCGAGACATCCGGGACGTAGATGATTGTGTAACCCAATTTCATGAAGGCATCCTCTCAAAACCCAACCGAACTTGAACGACCGCATCTTTACCGCTCAAGACCATTGCCTGCATCATCCTACTCAGCAAAACGGCAAAGGCCTTGAAACGCTTCAAGGCCTTCCGGGGAACGGTCAGATTCAAGCTTTCATCTATAGCCCCATGCCCAGAATCGAGTTATCGGCATGCAGCTCGCTCCCGCTCATGACGCTGGACTCGTCGCTGGCCAGGAACAGCACCAGTTGCGCGATGCGCTCGGGCATATAGGCGCGGCCGGCGCGGTTGAGTTTGGGGTCATGCAAGATCATTTCCTTGCTCACGCCCTTTGGCAGCGAAGCCTGCATCATGGGCGTATAAATGCCATCGGGATGAATGGAGTTGACGCGAATCGCATAGCCTTGCTTGCGACAGTTCAGCGCAGCGGCGCGCGTCAGCGCGGACACTGCAGCCTTGCTGGCGCTGTAGCCGGCATATTGCTCCACGGGCAGCCAGCTGGATACCGAAGCCATATTGATGATGGAGCCACCGGCCTGCTTCATCGCCGCAATGCCCTGCTGGCAACCGATGAAGACCGACTCGGTGTTGATCTTGAGCAGGCGGCTGAAATCCTCCAGACGCCCTGTTTCCATATCACCAGGCAGCAGGATGCCGGCATTGTTGACCAGCACATCGAGCCGGCCAAGACGTTGCTGCACCGCCGCCATCACAAGCGTCCAGTCCGTCTCGCTGCTCACGTCATGGCGGACGAACATGGAGCCTTCGCCCAATTCAGCCGCCAGTTGCTGCCCCGCCGTTTCATTGATATCGCTGAATGCGACCTTGGCGCCTTCACCAAGAAGCAACTTGACCACCTCCAGACCCACACCACTGGCACCACCAGTGACCAGCGCCACCTTGCCCTGCAAACGATTTGTCATCTACGTCTCCTCTTGTTTTTCCAAGCCCTGAGCAGGGCATTGCTACTGCCACATAAAAAAGGAGGCGCAAGCGCCTCCTGACTTGAATGGCAAAAGCCCGCAGCCACAGAAACTACGCCACAAGCTGTTTGCCGGATTCATTTTTTAATTGCCTGCATTACGTGCTGCTTCGGGCGTAAACATGGCTGCAGTCATATTGCCCTTGTTCAAGACGGGACCCTGGGGGCGCTCCTGGAACAGGTTGTAGGCCACATAGCCGCCAGAGTTCAGGTCGTGATAGAAGCTGGTGCCCGCATGCCAGATCCTTGCGTCGAAGGCGTAGTAATGATTGACCACCGCCTGCAGCCACAGCTGGCCGCGTGCATCGTAGTAATCGCTCATCAGTGCCTGGCCGGTATCTTCGTCGAGGAACAGCACGCGCTTGCCAAACATGTGGCGGTAGCCATCCTTGAGCGAAGCCTCCAGCACCCAGACCCGGCGCAGCTCGTAGCGCATGTAGTCGGGGTTTTCATGACCGGGTTTGAGCAGATCGGCATACTTCACGTTGCTGCCGTGAATCCTGTAGGCATTGGCCGGCACATAGACTTCCTTCTTGCCCAGCGACTTCCAGTTGTAGCGCTCGGGCGAGCCGTTGAACAGGCGATCGGAGTCAATCGTCAGCTTGCCACCGGTGCCCGATAGAGGCTGGTCGAAACCGTATTCGGGAATCTGGCGCACACGACGTGTGCCGGGGTCATAGCTCCAGCCCAGGCGCTTTTCCTTGCCAAATTCAACCGGCTCGGACACCACGCTGACGCCGCCTTTCTCGCGCTCGGGCAACTTGACGGCATTCATGCCCTGGGACATGGGACTGCTCAGTGGTTGACCTGCGTTGGCCGGGTCGTTGACCTGACTGAAGGCGCGATTGTCGGCACGACCCCAGACGATGCTGCCATCGGCCAGCACATTGGCGTTGTCACGCAGCGTGTGTTCGGTGAAAGCACGCGAAGGCAGCAGGTTGTTGAAGGCCAGCTCAAGTCCATTTCTGGGGAACGGGAAGGGCAGCGCCCCCTTGACCGCACCCGTTGTACCCTGACCGTCTGCGTTCATCACGGCATCCTGGGCATTCTTTCTGGCCGCCGCGCAGACGGCATCCGAGAAGCGAAAGTCACGGTGGCCCTGATAGACCGGAATACGATAGGTCTTGGGGTATTTGGCAAACATGGCCTTCTGACCCTCGCTCAGGCGCTCGCCATACTGCGCCAGATTCTCAGCCGTGATGGTGAGCAGCGGCTTTTCACCGGCATAGGGGTCCACCGGGTGCTGGCCAGCATGCGGGTTGTATTGAATGCCGGGCGGCGTACCCAGCCATTTGCCCGTGAACTCGGGCACACCGCTGGCTGTACCCGCTTTTTCGCCCCCCGTGCAGGTCAGGGACTTGCCCAGCCTGGCCAGTTCATCGGGCGTCGCCTTGGCCCAAGCCCCCCCCACAAACAATACGCCTGCAGCCAAGACCGCCATCAAACGGGGTCCCTCTCCTAACTTCATGCCTAGTCTCCTTGGATGCATCCGCCATGCATCTACCTGTCATTGAACTTCTCTTATCGTTCTTCTTCCTTGCCCACTCGCAATTGCGAAGCAACGAAATCATTGTTCGACCGGCGACGATCGCAAACATCGTCAATTAGGACTAGCGCAGGCAGGCGCCAGCAACAGACACAAAAAAGCGGGCCATTGGCCCGCTATGGAAAAGCAGTTTTCGTTCAGCGCTTGATGCCGAACACACCCAGCATCTGCTCCGTCTGCTTTTGCATCTGCTCCTGCATCTGCGTGAACATGCTCTGAGACTGCTCCATATAGCTGCCCATCAAACCCTGCATGGCTTGAGGCTGCATGCTCATGAACTGCTTCCAGGCCTCGGGGTTCATGCCCTGGGACTGGCCCGCAAGCTTGCTCTGGAAGTCCGTGAACATCTGCACGTTCTTTTCGATGTAGCTCCCCATGAAGCCCTGCATGGCATGACCATAGAAGCGAATGATGTTGGCCAGCATGGCCTCGGAGAACATGGGAGCCCCGCCCGCTTCTTCTTCCAGAATGATCTGCAGCAGGATGGAGCGCGTCAGGTCTTCATTGGTCTTGGCATCCCTGATGACCACCGGCTCGCTGTCCATGACCAGTTGCTTGACCTCGGCCAGAGTGATGTATGAAGAGGTATTGGTGTCGTAGAGGCGGCGATTGGGATACTTCTTGATGATTCGCTGGCTCCCCACCTGGACATCACCCTCTTTGCCCTCTTTGTTTTCTTGCATCGCAAGTCCTTTATGTTCTGGGGGTCGGCCCCGTCGTCAATTGAGCTATTGCAGTGCAACAGATTTTAGGCAGTGCACAAGCCTCATCGGCAAGCAGTAACCCTGACAAACAAGCTTGTCTGCGCTGCAACAAAGTCGCACCACCGTCACAGCCAGCATCAGGTCTTTGCCATTTATTCACAAAAAACAGTTTGCCGTCTATCGAAATCAAGCTTGCAGAAGGTTTACAGTGCCTCTCGTTGTTTGACGAAAGGCTCAACGGATGATTACCACCAAAACACGCAATGCTGTTTGTCTGACCGCCCTGCTGGCTGCTGCCGGCTTCATGACCGCAGCACAGGCCCAGCCCGATGCTGCTGCGACCGATGCCGCCAAGGCTGCTGCACCGCAGGCAGCACCGGCAGCTCAGGCAGTCCCTGCCAATGTGGATGCCGCCGCCGCAGACGCCGCATTGCGCAAGCGCCTGCAGGCAGTTGTCGCAGCCATGGACGGCAAGTCCAAGCTGGCTGCCAACAATTTCAACGAGGAGTTCCTCAAGAACTCCCCCATCGACACCGTGCAGAAAGCCCTGGACTCCGTGCGCACTGGCGTCGGCAGCTGCCAGACGGTTGGCCGCATGGAAAGCTCCACACCTCTGGCCACCAGCGTGCTGCTGAGCTGCACCAAGGGCTTTGTGCCCATGGAACTGGCGGTCGAGCCCAAGGCTCCTTACCGTATTTCGGGCATTTTGCTGCGCCCGGCCTTCTGGAAATAAGCGCATTTCGCCATCAAAAATGGAGCCTACCGGCTCCATTTTTTGTTGGCACCGACAAAGTCAGATCACCACCGGCTCGGGCTCCAGGCGAATGCCAAAACGTTCGTAGACACTGGTCTGGATTGCCCCTGCAAGCGTCATCACCTCGCCGCCGGTCACGCTGGCGTCGAGGCTGTGGCGATCTCCGCGATTGACCAGCACCAGCGCCTGCCTGTCGTAGACGCCCGCCCGGCCCATGGTCTTGCCTTTCCAGCCGCAGGCATCGATCAGCCAGCCGGCCGCCAGCTTGATGGAGCCGTCATCCATGGGATAGTGAACAATCTTGGGCTCGCGCGCGATGATGTCCGCGCATTGCTCGGTCGTCACCGTGGGATTCTTGAAGAAGCTGCCCGCATTGCCGATGACGTCGGGGTCCGGCAGCTTGGCACGACGAATCTCGCAGACCCATTCAAAGATCTGCTGCGCGGTCGGCTGCTCTATGCCTTTTTCCGCCTGCTTGCGCTGCAGATCCAGGTAGCCCAGATCCGGTTGCCAACTCTTGGGCAGCGCCAGACGCACCCGGGTGATCACCGCCCGCCCTTTGAGTCCCAGGCCGCGCGGGACAGCCGTCGAGCCCGTCACGGGCCAGTACTTGGGCTGAGCCGGTGCATGTTTGAACACCGAGTCACGGTAGCCGAAGGCGCATTGCGCGGCATTGAGGCTGAACTGCTCGCCGGTGACCAGATCGATCGCGTCCAGGGAGTCGAAGCGATCCTGCAGCTCCATCCCGTAAGCGCCGATGTTCTGCACCGGGGCCGCGCCTACCGTGCCTGGAATCAGGGCCATGTTTTCAAGGCCTGTATAGCCCTGGGCCAGCGTCCATGCCACCATGTCATGCCAGCGCTCGCCCGCCCCGATCTCGACAATCCAGTGCTTGTCAGTTTCGCGCAGCAGTCGCATGCCCATGATTTCCATCTTGAGCACCACGGGGGCCACGTCGCCCGTCAGCACCACATTGCTGCCACCGCCAAGGACGAACACAGGCTGCCGTCCCCATAGCGGGTCGGCGAGAAACTGACGGATATCGTCCTGGCTACGAATGCGCACCAAGGTTTCGGCGCGCGCGGCAATGCCAAAGGTGTTGCAATGCTGCAGGGGAACATTTTTCTCGACTAACATCCATCCAATTGTCGCACTGCGCCTGCTCTGCTGCTGGCAAGCCGCACATCACGGCCCGGCGCACTGTGGCTGTTTACCGCTCTGATACTGATAGGAATTACACATGCCTTCTTTTGACACTGTTTGCGAAGCCGATTTCGTCGAAGTGAAGAACGCCGTTGACAACGCCACCAAGGAAATTGGCACCCGTTTCGACTTCAAGGGCACATCGGCCGCCGTCGAACTCAAGGACAAGGAAATCACCATTTACGGCGATGCCGAGTTCCAGCTGCAGCAAGTCGAGGACCTGCTGCGCAACAAGCTGACCAAGCGCAATGTCGATGTGCGCTTCCTGGACATCCAGAAGGCACAGAAGATTGGCGGCGACAAGGTCAAGCAGCTCATCAAGGTCAAGAACGGCATCGAGTCCGAGCTGGCCAAGAAGATCCAGAAGCTGATGAAGGAAAGCAAGCTCAAGGTGCAGGCTGCCATTCAGGAAGAGAAGGTCCGCATCACCGGAGCCAAGCGTGACGATCTGCAGGCGGCCATGGCATTGATCCGCAAGGATCTGGCAGACCACCCTCTGTCGTTCAACAACTTCCGCGATTGAATGAAGCCCCCCCTGCGCAGCTCCGCTGCTTCCCCTTCCCTCGCCTTGCGAGAGGGGGGCGAGGCCCTTGCCACAGGGCGACGCGGCCAGCCCAGCTCCTTGCCCCGCGCCTCTCGCCTGCGTCGCATGGGGCTCATGCTTTCAGTCGCTGTGGCCTCCAGCAGTGCCTTTGGACAGTCCGTAGCCCTGACCGGCGTGCTGGGCAGCAAGGCCTTGCTGGTCATTGATGGCAGTGCCCCCAAGGCGCTGGCCGTCAACGAAAGCCACAAGGAGGTGCGCCTGCTGCAGATCAGCGGCGACTCCGCCGTGGTGGATATCAAGGGCCAGCGCCAGACCGTGCATCTGGGAGCAGCTCCGGTCAGCGTGGGCAGCCGGGGCGGCATTGGCGGCGCTGCGCGCTCGGGCCGGCTGGTCCTGATTGCCGACTCGCGCGGCCATTTTGTGGATCGCGGCTATATCAACGGAAAAACCATGCAGTACATGGTGGACACCGGCGCCAGCACCATTGCCATAGGCCGCGCCGATGCCGATCGCATGGGCCTGCCCTACGAGCAGGGTGCCCCCGTCCTGATGCGCACGGCCAACGGCACTGCCCAGGGCTGGCGCATCAAGCTCGACAGCGTCAGACTGGGCGAGATGGAGGTCTACGGCATAGAGGCCGTCGTTGCCCCCCAGTCCATGCCCTATGTGCTGCTGGGCAACAGTCTGCTGACCCGGTTTCAGATGACCCGCAAGGGCAATGAGATGGTTCTGGAAAAGAACTGAACCCGCCTCTCGCCCATGCACGCACGCTACGACGACCCCTATGAAGACCTGCTGGGCCTATGGTCAGATCTGGAGGCCGCACTCGCGGTTTTGCTGACCGCGCCGCTGCGCATCCCCGGCTTTGCCATCAAGCTGCACCAGCTTGATCTATGGCTGCAAGACCTCATCACGCAGGACAGCGATGCCGCGTTGTATCTGATGTTTCAGCGTGCCAGCTCGACAACCGTGGGCTATAGCCCGTCTCACGCCGTGGTCTGCGCGGGCCTGTGCCATATCCTTGCCAAGGAGCTTGACCTGCCTCAATCCGAACGCGACACGCTGATCCAGGCCGCTCTGACCATGAACATCGGCATGACCGTGCTACAGAACCAGCTGGCCGAGCAACGTACACCGCTGAGCAGCCAGCAGGCCGAAGCCGTCAAGCAGCACCCCACAGAGGGCCGGCTGATGCTGGAGCGGCTCATGGTGCGTGACCGACTCTGGCTGGACAGCGTTCAATACCACCATGTGGTGCTGCAGCCCGCGCCGCTGGCACAGTTGCAGCCGCTGGAGCGTCTGGTACGCATTCTGGGCACGGTAGACCGTTATGCTGCCCTGATCAGCCCGCGCAAGACCCGTAGCGGCCGCTCGGCCATCGAGTCTCTGCAAGTGCTGCAGCAGGGCGGCCAATACGCCGATGAGGTCAAGCAGGCCTTGATCGATGTCGTGGGCCTGTACCCGCCCGGCACCTATGTGCAGCTGGACAATGGCGAAGTGGCCGTGGTGCTGCGCCGCGGAAAAAGTCTGGAAGAACCCGAGATTGCCAGCGTGATCGACCGTGACGGCCACAGCATGTACCCGCCCATCTGGCATCTGGAGGGGCGCAGGCCGGCCATCACCTCCGCGCTGGCGCGTTCCTCGCTGACGCTGGATCTGGACCTTCGCTCCATGGCACAGCTGGGCATTCACAGTGCACGCGGCAACGCCGAGCTGTACCGCATGGTCAAGCTGCCGGGCAGCAGACGCTGACCCTTTCTAAACGCCTTGTGCAGCGATCAGGCCGGCATGGTGGCCACGCGTGAACGCCTCTTCCAGCACCGAATAGCCGGCCCAGTCCGAATGCGCAAAGCTCAGCCGCGCCGTCGCAGGCGTGGGCAGGCCCTGCACTCGCTCCCCATTCAATAGCAGATTGCGCTTGCTGGCACTGAACTTGACGGCTATTTCGCTCAATATCTGCTGATCGCCAGGACGCGGAATCGCCATGGCATGGCCATAGCGGGTGATTTCCATGCGTGTGGCATGCTGCAGCAGGTCTGGGTGCGGCTCGCTCAGCGTGTTCACGATGCGCTCGCGCCAGAAGGCAAACGGCTGCTGCATCAATTGCCTGCGCCCATCGGCCCAGTCGCCCAGCGCCTGGTAGTAGCTCAGCACCGTTGGCTGGCGGCGTATGCGGTCCAGCCGCTGATTGCCCGCATCCACATAGCCCAGCCCGCCCGCATTGCCATCGCGGTACAGCACATTGTCCCAGGCGGGCTCGGCGCCGGGGTAGTCGGCCAGCGGTCGGTCGATATGGATGTTCGCCACCAGCCAGGGAGCCCAGTCCAGGCGAGCCGCCACGGCACGCAGAAAATCGGGCGCATTGCGCAGCACTCTTGCAGCAATAAAGCTGGGCAGCGCCATCACGCAATGGCGCGCCAGCCAGCGTTCATGCTGCTGGCGGCCATGGTGATAAACCTCGATCTGCACACCGCCCGCGTCCTCGGTGACGGCAAGCACGCTGCAATCGGTCTGCAGCTGCGTGGCTTTCAGTCCCGCCGCCAGTTGCTGCGCCAGCCAGCCATTGCCCTGGGGCCAGGTCAGCACCTGCTCGCCATCCGCTTCGCTCTCATGCCCGGACTGCAGACGCGGCGCGTGGAAACCATGGCGGCTGGCGAAATAATGAATCCCCGCCCAGGCCGAGACGCGGCTCAGACCGGCACCGAAATCATCGCGGCAGCTGTAGTCCAGATACCAGAGCAGACGCTCGTCATCGAGGCCCTGCGCCGCCAGCCATTGGTCGAAACGCTGTGCATCGAGCACCGCATGAGAGGCAGGCAAACCCGCTTCGCGCTGCCAGACACGGATGGAAGGCATGGCAAAGGCCGCCGCCTGAGCCGCTGCCTCAACCTGCTTTTCAAACAGCGCATATTGCTCCAGCGTGCGCTGGCTCACGCCCTGCACGGGCAGCAGTCCCTCATGCCAGCCGCCCTGCCAGTACAGGCGCTCCTGCGGGCTATGGCAGAGATAGCGCTCGTCATAGCGCCAGCGGCCAGCGAAGCGCTGGCGCACGCCCAGCTCCTCCAGCCAGTCCTGCACCTCATGAGCATCGTCGCCGGGAACGGGCAGATAGTGGGCACCCAGAGGGCAGGCAATGCCCTTGACTTGCCCGCCCTGGCTGTTGCCTCCCATGGCGGCCTGGGTATCGAGCAAGGCTGCGCCCTGCACGCCAGCCAGTTCCAGCGCGCGTGCCGCCGCCAGCCCGGCCATGCCCCCGCCCGCAATCACTACCGGCGCCCGGTGTACCATCGCAGGTGCAGGTAGCTCCAGCCCCTGTGCCAGGCGCTGCCAGAAAGGGCGCAGGCCATGACCACGCTCCAGCGCCACGCCGCTGAAGCCGCCAGGCAAGTCCTCCAGTCTGGGCGCTGGCTGCTTGCAGCCGGCCAGGCCCGCTGCGCCCAAAGCGCTGGCGGCCGCCAGCCCGAGCCAGTCGCGCCGCTTCAGATCGGCCCGCATCAATGCTCCACCTTGCCCCACTCGCGCTCATAGGTGTTGACCAGCACCTGATTCGAGAGGCGATTCACCTCGGTCGGCACGCGCGCCATATCGAGAGGGAAGTCAAACATCAGGCGCAGCGTGGGCAGAGTCAGAAAACGCATGCCCGCGGGCAAAGCCTCGGGCTCGCGCCAGGGACGGTGGCTGGCCAGCACAAAACCCCATTCGCCAAAACTGGGCACATGCACGTGATAGGGCTTTGCCCTCAGACCCACGGACTCCACGGTCTGCACCACGGTCCAAAAGCTCTGGCGCGCAATCAGCGGCGAGGTGGTCTGAATCACGGCATAGCCGCTGGCCGCCAGACGCTTGTCCAGCAGCGAATAAAAACTATTGGTGAACAGCTTGCCTATGGCGAAATTGGTGGGATCGGGAAAGTCCACCACGATCACATCGAAGGTGTCCGCAGTCTCCTGCAACCAGTGAAAGGCGTCGGTGTTGACGATGCTCACGCGGGCATCGTTGAGTGCATTGCCATTGAGCGCCGTCATCATGGCGTTGCTCTTGAACAGGCCGGTCATGGCCGGGTCCAGCTCCACCAGCACCACGGACTCGACGCCGGGGTACTTGAGCACCTCGCGCACGGCCATGCCGTCGCCGCCGCCCAGCACCGCCACCTTTCTCGGTGCACCATGTGCGGCCATGGCGGGGTGGACCAGCGCTTCGTGATAGCGGTACTCGTCGCTCTGGGCAAACTGCAGATTGCCGTTCAGGTACAGCCGCGCGCCCTGGCGTCCCTGTGTCACCACGATGCGCTGGTAGGGCGAGCTGCTGCTCAGCACGATGCGGTCCTGGTAGAAATGGTCGTCGGCCAGCCGGGTCAGCTGATCCGCGCCCGCGATGCCGCCGCCCAGGGCCAGCAGCACCAGTGCACAGGCCCAGGCATGGGCACGCAGATTGCGCAGCTCATGCTTGAACAGCACCAGGGCCCACACGGCAATGGCCGCGTTCATGAAGCCGAACAGCAGACCTGTGCGCACCAGGCCCAGCTTGGGCACCAGCACGATGGGAAACGCCAGCGACACGGCCAAGGCCCCCAGATAGTCGAAGGTCAGCACCTTGGAGACCAGATCCTTGAGCGATGCATTGCGCTTGAGAATGCGCATGACAAGCGGAATCTCCAGCCCCACCAGCGTTCCCACCACCATCACCATGCCGTAGAGCAGAAAGCGGAACGCGCCCGGCGCATAGGCATTGGCGAGAAACAGCACGGCCGGCAAGGCACCGCCGACCAGCGCCACCATCAGCTCCACACGCAGAAAATGCGCGGGCAGCTGATCTTCGAAATAGCGCGACAGCCACGAGCCTATGCCCATGGCAAACAGATAGGTGCCGATGATGGTGGAGAACTGCAGCACCGAATCACCGAGCAGATAGGATGCCAGCGCGCCTGCCGCCAGCTCGTAGAGCAGGCCGCAGGCCGCAATCACGAAGACGCTGGCCAGCAGCGCCACATCAATGGGCCTAGGCCCCAGGCCAGCGCTGTCCTGCTCGGCCACCATCGAAGTCATCTAATTCCTTTAACCGTAAAACAGGCGCGCCGTCCTCTGCCTGCCAGGGACAGCGAGCAAGGGCCGCCCCGCAGCAAAGCTGTCGTCCCCCTCCCCTAGCGCCCAGCGCGTAGAGAGAGGGGGAAGGCGCGCAGCGCCTCAGGGGGAGCCTCAATGTATCGCCGCAGCGACGATGATGCTGATCCCCAGGCACATGGCCGCCACCACCATGGCCAGTGCCTTGTTGTGCTTCTCCACGATCTCGGCCCACATGTCCACGGGCGTGATCTTGTCGATGATGATGAAGCACAGCCAGAACACCACCACGCCCACCAGGGCGTAGATGATGGAGCCGAAGAAGTTCTGGGCGCTGAACCAGTCGAAATTCATGATGTCTCTCCTGTAATGAGATGGGGAGCCTGCCTGTGAGAGCAGCGAGCTTATTTATGGCTGCCACCCGAGGTGTAACCACCGTAGGAACCGCTGCTGGAGCGGCTGTATGTGCAGTTGGGATCTGTGCGCGGGTCGCAGTTGGGACTGGACATGCAGGCACGCAGGAACGGCAGGATGAACAGCAGCAGGAACAACCAGAACAGAATCGTGCCCCAGCTGAAGCCGCTGCCCGACAGAGGACTGACCTGGGAGCGATCCTTGAGCTTGGCCGTGCCGAACGCCTTGGCCACCGTCTCAGCCGAAACGCGCTGGCCATGGGTCCAGGTCGTTTCCTGATTGGCGGTCTCCAGCGCCAGCGTGGACTGCTTGCCGCCATTGGCAAAGTCCACATTGCTGGACTTGGCGCCCTTGAAGACGGGCCAGTAGAACTCGCCCTCTGCATATTCCGTCTCCGCCAGGTAGGCGTAATCGCGCTGGTATTTGCGCTGCAGATAGGTCGCAGTGGCGCCGTTCTTGCTGAGCTTGGGAGCACCCGTGATGACGCGGGCCGTGCTCCAGCCGTCTTCCGAATCGACGATGAACGAAAAGCCCGCCTTCTTGTTGTAGAGCAGGTACTCGTCCCAGATGAAGCTGTCGTCCTCATCTTCGCCCAGACCACGCCCGCTGCGCCTCTGAAAACCCACGACCTGCCATTTCAGGCCGTCGAGTGTGCCTTCGCTGCCCAGCGGAATCAGAGGCTTGACCTTTCTGCGCTGCTCGGCATAGCTCAGCTCCGCCCCCATGCCCTTGGACATGTCGATCAGGCTGCCGCAGCTGGGGCAACTCAGGGCCTTGGTGGTGTCGAAGCGCACGGGCACCACGGCACCGCACTTGGGACAGTTGAAGTGGCGGCCCTGGGCTTTCTGCTGGGCACTGCTGCGCAGGCCCTGCATCTGCAAAGCCTCCAGCGCCACGGCTGCCCCCAGGCTGAAGGCCGGTGTCTTGTCGCTGAAGTCGATGGAGAGAATCTGGTTCTTGTCGCTGCGCAACTCCACCAGCTTGAAGCTCTTGCCGAGCTGGGGCAGCTGGGGCAGCTCGCCCTGAGCCGCCATCAGTTGCGCATCCTGAATGCTGGTGACGGTGAAGGATTCGGTGCCTGCCTTGAGCTCGCGGCCCATGCGCCATTCGCGCTGCTGGAACTCTTTCACGTTCCAGCCCGGCGGCTGCCAGTTCACGGCAAAGACAAAGCTGCCGTTGTCCTCGCTCAGCCAGGCCAGCTCGCCGTTGCTGAGCGTAGCTACCCACTCCGACCAGTTGCCGGCCGCGCTTTTGTACTGCGCGCGGCCCACGATGGTGAAGGGCTCGGGCTTGCCGTTGCGCTTGACCATGCCCGAGGCACCCAGCTGCAGCGGGCTGTAGTCCTCGAACACCTCGGCCATGGAGCCAATGCGCTTGAGCGTCTCGCCATCGCGCAACACGGTGCTGCGGCAAAACTCGCAGACGGCAAAACTCGATTGCGCACTGGCGAAGTGGACCGGCGCGCCACAACCAGGACAGGGAGCGCTGTAGTCGCGCTGCGATGGGCTGGAAGCCATATTTTTTGCTATTTAATCAGGAGCTTCTTGCGCTTGAATGGAAAAGGCCTGAGGGCGGCCTCGGAGAAATGCAGCAGCCGCGCCCTAGCGATGCTTGCTCTTACCGCTCTTGCGGGCAGCGCCCTCTGCAGGCTTGGAGCCATCGGTCTTTTTCTGTCCCAGCCTGGATTCCTTGCCGGCGATCAGGCGCTGAATGTTTTCGCGATGACGCCAGACCAGCAGGATCGCCATCACGACAATCGCGGCAGTGATGGGGGTTTCCGCATCCCAGACAATGCCGCTGCACAGCACGTAATACACGGGCGCGAACACCGATGCCACCAGCGCGGCCAGGGAGGAATAGCGGAAGAACACGGCCACAATGACCCAGGTCAGCGCCGTCGCCAGACCCAGCCAGCCGCTGATGCCCAGCAGCACGCCCAAGGCCGTGGCCACGCCCTTGCCCCCCTTGAAGCCAAAGAACACCGGGTACAGATGGCCCAGGAAAGCCGCCAGGCCGACCAGCGCGACCGTGCTGTCGCCCAGCCCGAACTGCGCGCCGAAGGCTTTGACCAGGACCACAGGCACCAGACCCTTGAGCGCATCCAGCAGCAGCGTGACGGCCGCAGCCGCCTTGCTGCCCGAGCGCAGCACATTGGTGGCCCCGGGGTTGCCGCTGCCATAGGTGCGCGGATCGTTCAGGCCCATGACGCGGCTGACGATGACGGCAAAGGACAGCGAACCAATCAGATAGGCCGCGATGACGGCAATAACGGGATAGAGGGCGTTCAAAGGAATTCCTCGGCCAGAGACTGGCCCTAAGGCTCGCCAACCAAGGTCGACGGCACCGATTGTTGTCACGACTTGCGCAACCCGGATCAGTCATGGCGGTTTGTAGACCGCCATGCCCGTTGTGCATCCTGGTTTGCGTAAGTCCTTGTTGTTTACATTTTTGCCGGCCGGCGTCTGCCCCCGGCTGGCTAGTCCCCTATTCTGCCAGCGCGCAGTGCACCGGCCGGGCATCGAGTAGACGGGTACAAACCTCAGGGGCCAGTTGCACCAGATAGCCGCGCCGCCCGCCGTTGATGGCAATGCGTGGCAGCGCGAGTATGGTTTCCTCGATATAGACCGGCATCTCGCGCCTAGTGCCGAAGGGTGAGGTGCCGCCCACCAGATAGCCGCTGTGGCGGTTGGCCACGTCGGGTTTGCAAGGCTCCACGCTCTTGGCCCCGATCTGGCGCGCCAGGTTCTTGGTCGATACCTTGCAATCGCCATGCATGAGCACGATGAGCGGCTTGGCATCCTGATCCTGCATCACCAGGGTCTTGACCACTGCGTGCTCGTCCAGCCCCAGCTGGCGCGCTGACTCTTCAGTGCCGCCATGCTCCACATAGTCATAGGGGTGCTCGGTGAACTCCACCTTGTGGGCCCTGAGCATCTGCGTGGCTGGAGTCTCGCTCACATGGGCGTTTTTGTCTTTTTTTGCCATGATTCAATTTTGATAGCTAGTGGCGCATGCCCGATATGGGCCATCCGCCATTTTCCCTCAATAAAGCGATCAGACAGCGGGATCGCGCATCTCCCAGCGGATGCGGTCGATCTCGGCCAGCAGCTCGGCAGACAGCTTGGTTTCCCAGGCATCGAGATCCTCGTCGAGCTGGGCTACCGAAGTCACACCGATGATGGTGCTGGCCACCTGCCACTTGGTGTAGCAAAAGGCCAATGCCAGCTGCGTGGGAGTGAGGCCGTGCTCGCGCGCCAGCGCGTTGTAGCGGCGCGCTGCGGCCAGCGCATCGGGGCGACCCCAGCGCTGTTTCTGCACGGATTCATACCTGGCAATGCGTGCCTCCTTGGGCGCACCGGCCTCGGTCGGTGCAAACTGATCGAACTTTCCCGTCAGCAGGCCGAAAGCCAGCGGCGAATAGGCCAGCAGCGACACCTCGAGGCGGTGACAGCTTTCGTCCAGCCCGTTCTCATAGCTGCGGTTGATCAGGCAGTAAGGGTTCTGGATCGCAGCCACACGCGGCAGTCCATGCTGCTCTGCCAGGCGCACGAACTCGTGCACGCCATAAGGCGTCTCGTTGGACAGGCCGATGTGGCGGATCTTGCCCTGCCTGACCAGACCGGCCAGCGCCTGCAGCTGTTCGTGGATGGGCGTGAGCGAGCTTTCCTTTTTCGGGTCGTAATACATGCCGCCGAAGGCCGGCACATGGCGCTCGGGCCAGTGGATCTGGTAGAGGTCGATCACCTCGGTCTGCAGGCGCTCTAGACTGGCGTCGCAGGAACGAATAATGTCATCCGCCGACAGGCCCGAGCCTTCGCGGATCCAGGGCATGCCGCGCGAGGGGCCGGCCACCTTGCTGGCCAGCGTGATCTGCTCGCGCATGCCGGGGCGGGCCTTGAGCCAGCGGCCGATAATGGATTCCGTCGCGCCAAAGGTGGCCTCACGGGCGGGCACGGCATACATCTCGGCCGTGTCGAAGAAATCCACGCCGCGCTCGACGGCTCGATCCATGATGCGCCAGGCTTGAGCCTCATCGACCTGCTCGCCGAATGTCATGGTGCCCAGACAGATGGGGCTGACACGCAGATCGCTCTGCCCCAGAGCGACGGGATTCATGGAAAGACGGGAAGTGGATGCAGCAGAAGTCATGCTTCCAAGTTTAGAGCCTGACAGTACAAGATCAGGGCAGACTCCTTGTTTTTGCTGACACAGCTGTCCCGTGCACGACGGGCCATGCTGCAAGCGCAGCAATAATCAAAACAACGGAGACAATATGACAACGCACAACCCCACGCTGACCGGCCAGCTCACCGATATCCCGCCCTATCAGCCGCGCCGCCAGTGGCGCTCGCAGATGCTGCCCGTGCGCAATATGCACTACCACCAGCGCAGCTGGGAGCCCGAACCAGTTTCGGGAATCGATCCCGAGTTGCCCGTGCTGGTGCTGGCTCATGGCTGGATGGATGTGGCCGCCTCCTACCAGTTTGTGGTCGACGCCTTCAGCGACGCCTTTGTGCAGGGCCGCCGTATCCTTGCTCACGACTGGCGCGGCTTCGGCCTGAGCCGCAGCGCCGAGCCCTGCGACAGCTACTACTTCACCGACTACCTGGCCGACCTGGACATGCTGCTGGAGCAGATTTCACCCGATCGGCCCATCGACCTGGTCGGCCACAGCATGGGCGGCAATATCTCCTGCATGTATGCGGGCGCGCGGCCCGAGCGTATACGCCGCTTTGTCAATCTCGAGGGCTTCGGCATGGCGCCCACAAGGCCCGACCAGGCCCCCGGGCGTCTGGCCCAATGGATGGATCAGCTGCGCGAGCAGCGGGCGGGCGCCATGGGTCTCGCCCCCTACGACAGCGTGGAGGCCGTGGCCAATCGCCTGCAGAAAACCAATCGCCGCCTGCCCCGCGACAAAGCCCTATGGCTGGCTCATCACTGGTCGGCCCCCGATGCCCAGGGTCGCTGGCATATTCTGGGCGACGCCGCACACAAGCTCTCCAACCCCTATCTGTATCGCGTGGATGAAGCACTTGCCTGCCTGGCCGCCATCAGCGCACCTACCTTGTCGGTCGAAGCCTCGGACGACAGCCTGGGCCATTGGCACCAGGGCCGTTACACGCTGGAGCAATACCACGAACGCATTCGCCACATCCCACAATGCGAGATCGCCCGCGTGCAGGACGCAGGCCATATGCTGCACCACGACCAGCCCGAGGCCGTGGCCAGGCTGATCGAGGACTTTCTGCGCTGAAAGACTGCTACTGCTGAGACTGCGACTGCTGCTTGCTATCTCTACAGGAGCTTGTAGCGCATGTAATCATTGATTTTCAGCATTATCTATATCTGAAATCAATTTACAACATGCGCTATAAGCTCACTTATTTATAGCCGCCCACGCCCTGTCCGGTCTGCAGCTCCAGCACATGGCGCCAGCGCCTCGGCTGCATTTGCAGCTTTCGGTAGCGGCCATCGACCCACTCCGCACTCATGTCCGCATAACGGGCCGACAGCGCCAGTCCGCTCTGCCCGGTCTGGTAGATGAACTGCGAGGACTCCGGATCGCCGAGGTCGTAGATGGCGCGCAGCGAGGGCGCGTGGCGGCTGACAAAACGTCCGGCCAGCGGTCCCTTGGCATCGGAGGGCGGCGGGTTGGCGTTGTACTGCCCGACATTGATGCTATAGGTGTCGCCGCCCGAGGCCACGCTCACATTGAAGACCCCCGCCAGTGCCGCCACCGAGCCCAGAGGCTTGTGCGCGCTGAGCGCCGGGTGCGCAGCGCCCCAGCGCCATTGGCGCGGATCATTGCCGTAGGCCGACTGCAGCTTGTCCAGCGTGCGGGTCAGCGCCTGTCCGGCCTGTTGCTCGCAGCTCAGCGGCGCGCACCACCAGGCGTCATTGCGCGCCAGCATTCCCTCCAGCCCGGCACGGAAGTCCCGCTTGCCGTAGCTCATGACAAAGCGCTGCTCGCCAATACGCGGAATCACCAGGCCGCGCGTCAGCTCGTCGACCCAGACCGAGAAGATCAGCGGCTCGGGCCTGTCCCGCTCCATCAGCCCATCAAAGCCCGCCAGCAGTTGCTGTGCGTGCGCTGCCAGGGCGTGGCTCGATTGAGCCTTGCGCAGCACGGGCAGCAAGGCCCGGGTGGCCAGGGACTGCACATCGTTCTGAATCGCCGCCATGCTGGCCACGTCATGCTCGCTGCCTGCCGCCAGCAACTGCTCTATGCGCTGGTGGCGGTAGGGCAGGCTCCAGTCCTGGGTCAGAAAATGCGCATAGCCGGCTTCCGTCACGCGCTGGTTGGCCGTGGCCACAAAGCCTCGCGTGCCGCCATCGTCCTGCGGCGTCTGGTCGTACCCCAGCCAGCCCTGCCAGTCATAGCGCGCATCCCAGCCGGGCGCCGGCGCCACGCCGCGCAAGTCATTGCCGGGCGCACGCACAGGCACCCTGCCTGCGGCCTTGAAGCCGATATGTCCCTGCACATCGGCCGCCACAATGCTTTGCATGGGCGAGTGGTAGATGGAGAATGCCTCGAACAATTCGGACACAGTCTGCGCCCCGTTGGCCCTGAGGCCGGCCTCCACCGTGCGGTTGTCCGTATCCAGCGCCGCCCAGCGCAGGGCCAGCGCATAGCGATCGGTGTTGATGACCTTGCCATATTGCTGCTGCGCGTCGCTGATCACCGGGCCGTGGCGCGTGCTGCGCAGCGTCACCCTGACATCGCTCTGGCCCTTGACCTTGAAGATTTCCTCGCGCACGACAAACTTTTCCCAGCCCGTGGGCGTGCGGTATTGGCTGGCATCGGCCGGGTTGATCTGCTCCAGATACAGATCCTGCACATCGGGGTTGGTGTTGGTAAAGCCCCAGGCCACCTGCGCCGTGCGGCCCAGCACCACAAAGGGCATGCCGGGCAAGGTGGCCCCTGTCACATCCAGCTCGCTCAGGGCACTGCCGTCACCGGCCCGGCCCTCTGGCGACTGAAGACGCGCGAAGTACCAGATGGCCGGAGCGCTCAGCCCCAGATGCGGATCGTTGGCCAGCAAGGGCTTGCCGCTTCGGGTCTTGCTGCCGGCCACCACCCAGTTATTGCTGCCCAGTCCGTCATTCGTGCCCATATCCTTCGCCATGGAGGCCGCCCATTGCTGTAAGACTGATTGAATCTGCCCGGCCGGCGCCGAAGCCTTGGGCTGGGCATTCGTCTCCCGGTAAACACCGAGCTGGCGGTACAGGCTGGCGAGATCCACCGCCGTCGCGGGCTGCTCGCCCGGATAGGCCGGCATCAGCTGCCACAGCTGCTCGGTGCTCAGGACCTGCAGCAGATTCAGCCGTGCGAACTCGTTGCCCCAGTTGCCGCCCAGATCCAGCGCCATCATCAGCGCCCAGCCCACGGTGTCTTCAGGCTCCCAGGTCGATGGCCCTCCTGCTCCGGCCCTGGTGCCCAACAGCAGGAACTCCGGCGCTGCAGCCTGCGAAGGCCTGGCGTAAAAGGCGGCTATACCCTGGCTATAGGCCTGCAAGGCCTCCTGCACCGAGGGCGGCAGCGCCGCGTACTGGCGACGCGCCGCACCATGGATATCGAGAGCACGCATCAGCTTGTCCAGCTCCAGCGTGGCCGGGCCCAGAATCTCCGACAGCCGTCCCTGCATGAGACGGCGGTTGAACTCGAGCTGCCAGCCGCGCTCCTGCGCATGGACAAAGCCCAGGGCCCGCCAGACATCCTGCGGCGACTGGGCGCTGATATGCGTGACATCGGACTCGTCGCGCCTGACCCACACGCTGCGCTCAAGCCCGGCGAGGACCAGCTTGCCGTCCATGCGCGGCTGGGCCCGCACGCCATAGACCGCCAACGCGGCCCCTGCCAGCAAAACCAGCCCGGTGGCCGCAACCGCCAGATGCCATGTGCGCCTGAGCCAAGGGTGGGCGGAAGGTTCTGCCGCCGAAGTGATGTCTCCCATATCGCCTCTTGTCATGCGTCCGGTGCGCAACATCCACATGCTGATCGCGTCCAGCCATGGGCGACAATACCTGTTTGGGCCACGGCCCGGTGTTAGGAAAACGACTTACGCAGATTCGGATCAGGCATGGCGCTCCATGCCTGTCGTGTTTCCCTGTTCGCGTCAGTCCCAAGGAATTCAACGCATGTGGCCCTTCAGTCTGTTCAAGAAACTCAGCCAGGACCCGGCCGTGGGTCAGCCCCGGGGCGACTATATCGGCTGCTATCTGCTGGGCACGCATACCAGCGGGCGCGACGATGACATCAGCTATATCTCGCTGGCCACCACGCGCGAGCAGCTTGAGCTGGATGCGCGCCAGTATCTGCAGGAGTTCCTGGAGCAGCATCCGCAGTTGACCGAAGCAGAGCGCCTTGCCCTGCATGATCTGCTGGAGCACTGGAATACGCGCGCCGATGCCCATCTGGCCCAGGACGGCGGCAAGCCCGGTCAGCCCCTGGCCGTGCAGGGCGGCAGCGAGCTGTTCCTGCGCACCGGCATGCGGGCGCGCAAAAAGGAAAAAGGCGTTTATCTGGAATAGGCGCCGGGGCGGCGGCTGCCCGACGCCTGCCGCTACTGCGTGAAATTCATGTCGAAGCCGGCTTCAGTCAGGCGTACCTCGCCGCCTGCTTTTTGCAGCCAGCCCCTCGCGACGGCCCAGTCCAGCGCAGACTGACGCTCGCCGTCGAAGATGCCATGCTTTTGCAGGTCGGCAGCAAGCGCTTTCTCGCTCATTCCTTCACCGGCACGCAAGCTTTGCTCCACCACCAGGATGTAGACCATCTTGTGGGCTGCGATCTGAATGCTCTGCTCTGTCATGTTCACAAGTCCTTGTTCTTGAATGAAGGGAAAGCCGGATGCCCGCCAGGCTCCAGGCCTTGCGCCCTGGCCTGCGGCTTGTGTTTTATGCCGCGGGCCATACCCACTCTGGCAGTGAGTTTGTAGCCATCTCTCTAGTATTTCCGATGCGTTTCCTCTGCTTGCCGGCTCCGCAACCATGGCGCCGGCACTTCAGTTTCAGAACTGTGTTTCAGGGAGGTCATCATGGCTCGCCACACGCCCATAGAACGCTATCGCAATATCGGCATCTCCGCGCATATCGATGCCGGCAAGACCACCACCACCGAGCGCATACTGTTCTATACCGGGGTCAACCACAAGCTGGGCGAAGTCCATGACGGCGCTGCCACCATGGACTGGATGGAGCAGGAGCAGGAACGCGGCATCACCATCACCTCGGCAGCCACCACGGCCTTCTGGTCGGGCATGGAACACAATTTCCCGGCCCATCGCATCAACATCATCGACACCCCTGGCCACGTGGACTTCACCATCGAGGTCGAGCGTTCCATGCGCGTTCTCGACGGCGCAGTCATGGTCTACGACTCCGTGGGCGGCGTGCAACCACAGTCGGAGACCGTCTGGCGCCAGGCCAACAAGTACAAAGTGCCGCGCCTGGCCTTCGTCAACAAGATGGACCGCGTGGGCGCCGATTTCTTTCGTGTGCGCCAGATGATGGTGGACCGCCTCAAGGCCCACCCGGTTCCCATCGTCATCCCCATCGGAGCCGAAGCCGGTTTTCATGGTCTGGTCGACCTCATCAAGATGAAAGCCATCTTCTGGGACGACGAGTCGCAGGGGGTGAAGTTCGAGTACCAGGAGATCCCCTCTGCGCTTCTGGCCAGCGCACAGGAATGGCGCCAGAAAATGGTGGAGGCCGCTGCCGAGGCCAATGAAGTCCTGACTGAGAAATACCTGGACAGCGGCGACCTCGATGCCGAGGACATCATCACCGGCCTGCGCCTGCGCACCATTGCCACCGAAATTCAGCCCATGCTCTGCGGCTCGGCCTTCAAGAACCGGGGCGTGCAGCGCCTGCTCGATGCGATTGTCGAGCTCATGCCCTCGCCGCTCGATGTTCCTGCCATCGAAGGGCATAGCGAGGACGACAGCGCCAGCACCACGCTGATACGCCATGCCAGCGATGATGAGAGATTCGCCGCCCTGGCCTTCAAGCTCATGACCGACCCCTTCGTGGGCCAGTTGACCTTTGTACGCGTTTACTCGGGCGTATTGACCAAGGGCGATCTGGTCTACAACCCGACCCGGGGTAAAAAGGAGCGCATAGGCCGTATCGTGCAGATGCATGCCAATGCACGCCAGGAGATCGACGAAATCCGCGCCGGCGACATTGCGGCCTGCGTGGGCCTCAAGGACGTGAGCACGGGCGAGACGCTGTGCGATCCGCAAGCGCCCATCGTGCTCGAAAAAATCTCCTTCCCCGAACCCGTGATCGCCCAGGCCGTGGAACCCAGGAGCAAGGCCGACCAGGAAAAAATGGGCCTGGCACTGGCGCGCCTCGCGGCCGAAGACCCGTCCTTCAGAGTCAGCACCGACGAGGAATCGGGCCAGACCATCATTGCCGGCATGGGCGAGTTGCACCTGGAAATCATCGTCGACCGCATGAAACGGGAATTCAATGTGGCCGCCAATGTGGGCAAGCCCCAGGTGGCCTACCGCGAAACCATTCGCAAAACAGTCAACGATGTGGACGGCAAGTTCGTGCGCCAGTCCGGTGGCAAGGGCCAGTACGGCCATGTGGTGCTGAGCGTGGAGCCGCTGGAATCGGGCAAGGGCTTTGAATTTGTCGATGAAATCAAGGGCGGCGTGATTCCGCGCGAGTTCATTCCTGCCGTGGAAAAAGGCCTGCGTGAAGCCATGAACTCGGGCGTTCTGGCCGGCTACCCCGTGGTCGATGTGCGGGTGCGGCTGACCTTCGGCTCCTACCACGATGTGGACTCCTCGGAGCAGGCCTTCCGCATGGCCGCCATCCTGGGCTTCAAGGAAGCCTGCAAGAAAGCCGACCCTGTGATTCTGGAGCCCATCATGGCCGTCGAGGTGGAGACGCCCGAAGAATACGCAGGCGCCGTGATGGGCAATCTGTCCTCGCGCCGCGGCGCCGTGCAGGGCATGGACGATATCGCAGGCGACGGCAAGACCATCAGGGCCGAGGTACCGCTATCGGAAATGTTCGGCTATGCCACGCATCTGCGCTCCATGACTCAGGGCCGCGCCACCTACACCATGGAGTTCAAGCGCTACGCACAGGCCCCCCAGCAGGCAGCAACCGCAGCGACCGCGACGACCGGTCACCGAAAACAGGGCTAGGCGGATCCAGGCAACTTTGCCGCGGCTCGGCGGCAGAGTTGCCGGGCGGGTTCAGACAGACGACTCAGGCCGCATGCAGCCACTGCATGGCCATGGCATCTTCGGTAAAGGGGAAATGCCTGACCTCGGCATGCGTGATATGCCTGCCGACGAACTCGGCCATGCCCGCCAAATGACTGTCGGTCACCAGAGCGATCTGCTCCACCTGATGGCGATGGTCTCTGACAAAGCCCATATGGGCGCTGAAGCCGGCCCAGTTTTCCCAGCCGGGAAAGTCCTTGGACTGAATCATCACCCCATGCAGTTTGGGATGCTCGGCCAGGAATTCGTCCACATCCTGGCTGACGCCGTCGAAATCCTGCTCGGTCAGGGGCCCATGGGGCTCCAGCAGCAAGATGCCTTCGGGTTTCATGAGGGAGTAATTGAGCATATGCAACTCCTGCAGCGAAACTTCACTGTACGCCTGCGCTCGCGGGAATGCAGCCCTAGACAGCACCCGCAGCACAGGTTTTCCTCGGCTCTTGCCGCCGCTCTGTACGGACTTGCTGAAACCCGACTGATTCGCCTACTGGCAGCCCATGGCTCGGCTCAGGCTCTGCATCTGCTCGCCCAGCGCGGCACGCAGATCGGCGCGCATGGCATCGCGTGTCAGCAGTTCTTCGGCATAAAGTGCCGCCCAGTCAATCCCCACGCCCAGCACCACACCAGCGACCGCTCCCGCCACCGCCCCCACGGCCGTGCCGACACCGGGAACGACAGAGCCCACGGCCGCACCGGCTACCGCTGCCCCGGCCTTGCCCAGACCCTGCTTGGCAGCGGCCTTGGCCAGCACCTTGCTGGCGGCCTTCATCGAGGTCTTGGCCATGGCTTTGCCCGCGACGGCTGCGGCAAAAGCACCGCCCCCCGTGCCCACCAGGGCACTGGCCGTCAGCCGCTGGCGTGCATCGCCCAGCAGCTCCAGCGCAGGCAGGCTGGCAACCTCGGCACGCACCAGACATTGCTCGGGACTCAGGGCCAGATGATGACGCGTCAGGGTTTCCTCAATGCGCTGCTGGCCCTCGGCCAGAGCAGCGCCGCTGGTCAGTGCCTGCTTCTGCAGAGTCTGCACCCAGCCCTCCAGCCCTGGCGTGGCTCCCAGGGTTTCGCTGAGCTTGTTCTGCAGAAACTGGCTCACATCGCCCGTGAGCAGACTGAGGATGCGGCCCCACTCCGCCCCCAGACTGAAATACCAGTCCAGATAGCGCTCGACGGCGGCATCCAGCTGCCGGTTCATCTGCGGGATGCTCTGGCACAGGGCCTGCCCGGCCTGGGCCCGCCCCAGCAGTTGCAGGACCTGCTGACGTGTGGCGTTCAGCGTGCCGAGGCGATAGAGTTGCTGCCCGACGCGCTCGCACTCGGGCAGACGCTTGAGCGCCAGCGGGCTCTCCTGCGCACGCGCCAGACCGTCAAGGGCGGCCGTGGTCTGCACCAGAATGCCCAGCACCAGCACGGCAACCAGGGCCAGCAAAGGCGCGGCATTGCGCACTGCCCCCGAAGGCCTGGCCTGCAGCAGCAGCGCCGAGGAAGCCGATGCCCCCTGCATGGCGCGCCCCAGGCACAGCAACACGCCTACGGGGCCGAACAGCGCCAGCAGCAACAGGCGCAGCACGGGCAACTGGGGCAGGTCGGCCATGGCGCCACTCGCCAGTTGCACGGCCAGCAGGGCATCCAGCCCCCAGCGCACCAGCCCCGAGGGCGCTGCGTGAATCTGGGCCAGCGCATGATTCAATGCCTCGGGCTCCATGCCTGGGGCCAGCCCCCGCCCCAGATCCTGCTGGCTGGCCATGGCACAGAGCCAGCTGCCGCCCCAAAGCACCAACAGCAGCCAAGTGGCAGCGCGCTGAGCCCAGGCCCAGGCAAAGGCCGGCGATGAAAACTCTCGCTTCAGGCCCGCCTGCATGCCACAGGCCAGCAAGACATAAAGCAAGGGTGCCAGCGCCAGCAGCGCCCATTCCCAGGGCGCCAGAAACCAGGCCTGCCAGAGTGAGCTGGTGCACAGCAGCAAGGCCAGTGCCAATGCCTTGCAGGCCGGCCACCAACCGCCGCCAAGCCAGCGGCCGATATGCCCCTGCGGCGCGAACTGCAAGCGCAGCAGCTTTTTGCGCAGCATCAGGAGCAGCCAATGCCCCCAGGCTGGCAACAGCACCAGCAACAAGACTGCGAACAGCCAGCCCCAGGGCGGCAAGCGCGTCAGCAGATGGGAAAAGCCGGCCAGGGCCGCCAGCCACAGCCAGCCCAGCAGTACCGCGCGCAGCAGAGTCCGCGGCCGGGTCGGCCCAAGCTCGGTCGCTGGCGCGCCAGCACGGTTCATGGTTCGCGGCTCTTGCCCGCTGCCCCACGGCCTGCTGCAGCAATCCCCCTGGCGATGCGCGCGTTGTAGACCGTGAGGCGGCTCAGGCCCAGTTGCCCGGCAATCTTGGCGTCGGATGCGGTGCCGAGCAAAGCCACAGCCTCGTTGCTCCAGTCGAAAGCGCTGCTGGCAGCAGCTCCTGTCACCGAGTCAATACCGAGCTCGGTGCGCTTGACCACCACGCTGGCCTTGCTGATGCCCAGCTGCTTCGCCACCTCGGCGTCCGCTTCCCGGCCCAGCAGAGCCAGCGCTGGCTGTGTCCACTGGAAATGCCCGAAGGCGGGAATGCCCAGCGCATTGCGCTTGAGGTTGACCGTCTTGGCCGATGTGCCCCAGCGCTGGGCCAGCACGGCGTCTTTTTCCTGGCCCAGCAGGGCCAGCATTTCCTCGGTCCACGGCAGTGCAGCCTTGCCCATGCGTGCGTCCTTCCAGATCTCAAAAATACAAGCCAGATTGGCATTCAGCCCATATGCGGCCTACGTTAACAGCTATTAAAACTGAATCTTCTTAGGCACATACACGAGGCGCAGGCCATGCTGGCGGCTCAACCTCAGCGGCATTCTGTCGTCAGACATGCCCCCAGTAGATCAGCGCATCCCGGCCTTCCACAGACAGCGATACCTGCGCGCCCACGGGCAGCAGCACCTTGGTGGGCACATGGCCGAAGGGCAGGCCTTGCAGCACGGGGCGCTTGAGCTGCATGCGCAGCCAGTCGACAACGGTCTGCAGCTTGAAGCCCTTGTCGTGGGTGGTGAGCTTGAAATCGGTGAACTGGCCAAAGATGATGGCTTTTTGCTTTTGCAGCACGCCCGCCAGCAGCAGCTGGGTCAGCATGCGCTCGATCTTGTAGGGATGCTCTCCCACGTCTTCGATGAACAGAATGCCGCCGTCGACCTGCGGGAAGTAAGGCGTGCCCAGCAAGGACACCAGCACCGCCAGGTTGCCGCCCCACAAGGTGGCCCCGCCAGGAACATAGAAGTCCTTGAGTTGTGGCTTGCCATTGGGCAGCTCGCCAATCCTGGGCATCTGCCAGCCCGCGCCCTCGCCCTGGCCGCTAAGCAGGTCCTCGAAGCAGTCCAGCATGATGTCGTCCACGGGCTCGCCGGTCTTTTTGCTGTCCACACCGAAGTCGGCGTTAAGCGCGGGACCCGCCCAGGTGACCGAACCGGTCTGTGCCAGCATGGCCAGCTGAAAAGCCGTGAAGTCGCTGAGGCCGACAAACTTGGTACCGCCCGCAATCGCCTTCGCCACGGTCTTGTACTTGATGCCCGGCAGGATGCGCGTGAGACCGTAGCCGCCGCGCGAAATCAGCGCCACATCGGCTCCGCTGGCCGCTGCACGGTGGATAGCAGCCAGACGGGTGGCGTCGTCACCCGCAAAGCGCTGGCTGCTGGCCAGCGCATCGGCATCGACCTCCACCTCGTGGCCCAGGGCCTCCAGCTGCTTGATGCCGCGTTTGAAGGCTGCCTTGTCGCGCACCGCCCCCGAGGGCGAATAGATATAGACATGCTTGCCGCCATGGCTGTGATCATGGCCGCAGCAGCTGCCATCGGCGCTGTGCACATGGTCGTGATGATCGTGGTGACCGTGCTCATGGCTGCAGTGCTCGTCATGCACATGAGCCTGGTGGACCGACTCCTGCCCGTGCGAGTGGGCGTGGCGGGGATCTTGCTGCTGGGACGCTGTAGTGGATCCAGGGGATTTGCGCGAGGTTGCCAAAGCCTTTTCATGCGACCGTCGGCCGCATGCTCCGTGAAAAGTGGGTGAATCCGCAGATTCAGAAGTTCATACGACTTCCGCAAAACAGGTTCAGGCCGGGCGACTGCCTCAGAAGGCGAGCCCTTGTTGCATTCTTGTTTGCGTAAGTCCTAGTTCAGATTCTTGCTCCGCCGGTCTGACCGATCGGGCTACGGCGCAAAGTATTCCACAGCCGCTGCACCACCGCCCTGCTGTGCTGCAGGAACCGGAGCGCCAGGCCGGGTTTGCCGCCAGACCCCGGCCTGCACCGCCAGTTGCGGAACGGCCTGCAGCCAGGCTGCCTGCCATTGCGCAGCAGACACGGGCTGCTGCGTGGCTGCGGGCTGCAGCCACAGCCTGCCGGCCTGCGCCCATTGCTGCAGCAGATCGGCGGGCGGCGCAGCCAGCTCGGTCTGCAAACGCGGCCAGGCCTTGAGCGCGGCCCGATGGCCGGGCTGCGCAAACGGTGCATTCCAGGCGCGGTCCTCTTCGGCATTGCTGCACCCTTCCAATTCGGCCATGGTCCTGGCCACATCCCAGCCGGGCTTGCGCGCTGCCTGCTCAAACCATTGCCGACGCGGCTCTGGCTGCGCATTCAGCGGCCAGGTATCGATCAGCCACGCGCCGGCAAAGCGCTCTGGCAGGGCTTGCGCTGCAGCCAGACCCAGGCGGCCGCCATCGCCCTGCCCGACCAGGACCAGCCGCCGCAGGTTGAGCGCTTCGATCAGCTCGGTGATGACCTGCAAATGCCACTGCGCGCTGTGTCGTTTGTCTTTCTTGGGCTGGTCGCTGCGCCCGAACCCTGGCAGATCGGGCACCACCACACGATAACCGGCGGCCAGCAAATCGGGCAGCAGATGCCGAAAGCCATAGCCCCAGCCCGGGCTGCCATGCAGGCACAGCCAGGTCAGTGCTGCATCCTCAGGCCCTTCATCGACCACCGCCAGACGCAGGCCCTGCAGCGCCGGCAGGTCGCTGCGCCACTGCGGCCGCCAGGGCCAGGCGGGCAGGTCGGCAAACGCCTCATCGGCATTGCGCAGCGCCCAGTCCCTGAGCGGGTGCGGCTGCTGCGCTTTTTTTTCCTGGCGTCGCTGCTGGAAGAACTCGGCCATCAGCGCCGAGCATTGCGCGGCCAGCACGCCACGCAGCACCCGCGTCTGGTGATTGATGGCGGGGTAGTCGAAGACATCGAGCACCGAACCTGCCGCACCGGTCCTGGGTTCGGCCGCACCATAGACCACGGCATCCACACGCGCATGCAGCATGGCACCGCTGCACATGGTGCAGGGCTCCAGCGTCACATACAGCGTGCAGCCCTCAAGCCGGTAATTGCCCAGAGTCCGAGCCGCTTCGCGCAGGGCCAGCACCTCGGCATGGGCCGTTGGGTCCTGGGCAGAGAGCGGGCTGTTATGACCGCGGCCTATGACCTGCCCGTCCTTGACGACCACAGCCCCCACCGGCACCTCGCCACAGGCGGCGGCGCGGCGCGCCTGCTCCAGCGCCTGGTGCATGAAGTGCTCGTGCACGGAAGCATCAAAATCCATAGCTATATGCACCTGACAGACAAAGGCTTGACGGATATTCCTTCAAGAAACACCGATACCGCTCAATGACCGCTGATCACCAGTTCCTTGCGCTCGCCGGAGTCATAGCCGTAGAGCGTGACCCGCGGGCTTTGCAACTCGCCCTGCGAATCAAAGGCAATCGTGCCCGTCACCCCCTCGTAGCGCATCTGGCGCAAGCGGGGCAGATAAGCCTCGGCCTGGGCCGAATCGGCACTCAGCATGGCCTTGGCCAGCACCATGGTCGCGTCATACGCGTAAGGGCTGTAGACCTGATACTGGCCGGGAAAATGCTGATCGTACTTCTGCTTCCAGAGCAGACCGCCGGGCATATTGCCCAGGGAGCTGCCGCTCATCACGCAAACCACGTTCTTGAGCGCCGGCACCTTGTCGGCCATGGCAGGCAGGCGCTCCGAACATTGCGCATCGCCGCCCAGGAACTTCACCTGATTCATGGCCAGCTGCGACATCTGGCGCAGCATGAGACCGGCCTGTGCATCGAGCCCGCCGAAGAAGATCGCATCGGGCTTGCGGCCTTTGATGGCGGTCAGGATGGACGAGAACTGAGTGGCCTTGTCGCTGGTGTACTGCTTGTCGACGATCTGCACATCGCGCTCGGCCGCTGCGGCTTCAAACAGCTTGACGATGCCTTGCCCATAGGCCGTGCGATCGTCCACGATCGCGATGCGTTTGACGCCCTGATGCTTGACGGCATAGTCCAGCAGGGCATTGACCATGGCCCGGTCATTGGCGATGACGCGGAAGGTGTCGTCATAGCCTGCCTCGGTAATCGCGGGGTTGGTGGCTGCGGGGGTGATATTGGGAATGCCGCAGTCGTTGTAGATCTTGGCAGCCGGCAAGGTCGTGCCCGACTGAAGATGCCCCACCACGGCCGCCACCTTCTTGTCGCAGAAGCGGCGTGCCAGCGCCGTGGCCTGACCGGGGTCGCCCACATCGTCGCCGGCCTCCAGCTTCCAGTGCACGGGACGGCCGCCCAGTTGCAGCTTGCGGGCGTTGAGCTCGTCAACCGCCATGCGCACGCCGTTCTCCTCATCCTTGCCCAGGGCTGCGATGGGACCGGAGACCGGGCCTCCATGGGCAATGCGCACCACCAGAGGCTTTTCCGCATCCGCAGCGTAAGCGGACGACAGGGATGCGGCGACCAGGGCCAGGCTCAGGGCAGACGAGGTGCGAACACAGCGGCGCTGGGCCGAGCGATCAGTCATGGACATGCTTTCTCCTTGATGAAGCGGAAGGCTGTGGCACGCAAGCCTACGCCAGGCCAAAGCCTCAAGCGTAGCGGCAAAGCCTGCGATACCAGCTCGATGTGCAAGCGAAGGGGCAAACCCTGGAGTCTAAGGACCAGAACTCCATTGGAGCAATTGCTAGCAAGCCCGAGCAGGCCCGACTCTTCCTGCGTTGAGCACAGACTCCGGCTGCTGGGGATATTTCGGATTTCGGCTGAAGCTGCCGACCATGCTCTTGCACCATCGCCGACTCGACTCAGCGCCTTGATTGTGCCGCGTTGACAGGGATGGTGCACGCTGCGCCGGACTTTCCTGGCTGCAGGGAAAGCCTTTTTTGAAGGCCGGCAAGTTCACCACGGCCACAGGCACCCGCAGACCGTGCAGGCCCGACCTCCGCGGCGACAACCAAGGATCTGTGACCTACCTGCACAGTGTGAGCAGGTCCCGTGGTGGGAGCATGGCCACGCTCAATCTATCGGGCCAGCACCTGATTCAGCGCATAAATCGATTGCGCCAGCGCGCGAATATCAGCCTGCTGATACAGTCTTTCCAGCCAGTGCGCAGGAATGCCTCTGCGCCCCCAGAACGCCCCCGCGATCTGGCCGGCAATGGCCGCTGTGGTGTCGGCATCATCACCAAGATTGGCAGCCTCCAGCACGGTGGCTTCAAAGCTCTCGTGACGGTCGAAACACCACAAGGCAGCTTCCAGACTGTGCACCACATAGCCAGAACTCTGGATTTGCTCGCGGCTTTTGCTGCGCCAGCTGCCTTGCGCAATCTCGGCAATGCGTGGGCTGCCAAACGGCAGTGCAGCCAGATCCAGCACCTGCGCCTTGCCTGCACCCCGCAGGGCACGGCTTAATGCCACGGCAAACAGACGACAGGCATCCAGACACTCCGCAGCCGCATGCGTGGTGCGAGAGCTCAGCGCCGCCCGCTCCTGCACCTCTTGCTCGTCATGGGCATACGCCATGGCCACCGGGGCCAGCCGCATCAGCGAGCCATTGCCGGCGCTGCGCGCATCTTCGCTTCCCGCCAGCGCATTGCCGGTGCGTAGGTATTGCTGTATCGCCTCGCGTGTTGCCATGCCGATATCAAAGCAGTGACCGGTGGAGCTCCAGTAACCCCACTGATACCAGTTGGCGTAGCGCGTCATCTGGTCCCCGGGGTCGCAACCTTCCTTGACGACCAGGCTCTCGGCCAGGCACAAAGCCATGGACGTGTCATCCGTCCATTGTCCGGCCCTCAGTGAAAACGGCCCGCCCCCCACCATATCGGTCAGCGGCGCAAAGCTGCCGCGCGTCCGAAACTCCAGCGTCGTGCCCACGGCATCGCCGCAGGCCAGGCCCAGCAGAGCGCCTTCAAAACGGTCCAGCGTGCTCATTGTCCGCCCCTCAGCTGCGCACGCGCGGCCATCAGCGCGAAACCCAGCAGGTTCTGTCCGCGCCATTTGCGCGGCTGCTCGGCGTCGGGATTGGCCGCGCCCATGCCGATGCCCCAGATGCGGTCGCGCGGACTGGCCTCGACCAGTACACGCTCACCAGTTCTCAGCAGAAACTCCCCCATGGCCGGGTTCTGCGAGAACTTGGCCACACTGGCGCGCACCACGATATCGAAGCACTCCGCCTTCCAGCGTGCCTCGTCAAAATTTCGCACGCTGCGCCCTATCTGCTTGGCACTGGCCGGAGACGGCGCAGCCAGCACCTGAGCGCGCGCCTCTTCATCCCCGAACAGCCGCGCCTTGGCTGCCATCATGAAATGCTCTGCCGTGGCAAAGCGGTCTCCTTCGACGGTGAATGGAGCAGGAAACCACTGGCTCAGGCAGCCTTTTCCCGCTGAGCCATTCTTCTCGGGCTGATGGCCCCAGAAGCAAAGGTATTTGGGGCGGTAGCCTTGGTCGAGCTGGGCCACCAGATCGGGTACGGATCGAATTTCGTAATCTCGGTTCATGTCTGTTCTTCTTGATAATGGTTCAGCCACCAACGGGAGAAGCCCGCCAGCGTGGCGTGAGTGGAGTCAATGGCCTGCAGACCCGGCCCGGTATTGGGCGACCCGCCTTGCTCGCGCAGCACCAGTGCCTTGTGCATCCGCTCGCCCACGCCTTCGAAATACGGCAGAAAGTCATCGACAAATGCCAAGGGCTGCAACTGGGCCAGGGCTTGAGCCTTGGGGCTGAGGCCCGGATCAGTACGGCTGCTGGTGGCGATCACACGCGATATGGGAAAGCCCAGCTTGCGCAGATTGGTCTGCCGAGCCTCGGCGAACTGCGGCTTGATCGCCGACACACAGACCAGCTCGTAACCGGCGGCGCACAGCTGCTCGCAAGCCTGTAGCGCTCCTGCAATCGCGGGAATACCGGACCAGAACTGCGCATCAAAGCCGGTGCGAAAACGGTTCAGAGCCTCGCCCTGCAAGTTGGCGACCCCCCATCGCTCCATGGCCCAGTAGGCGTCAGGCTGCTTCAACACCGGACGCTCGCCAAACACCCGCTCCCAGGCTGAGGCATAGGCGAGGTTGTAGTCCAGCAGCACGCCATCTGCGTCGATAGCTATGATTTTTGAAACTTTCATGACGGTAGCTTCAGCAGATACCGGGCCGGGACGACATCGGTCAGCCACACGCCGTTGTCGGAGCGGTAGAACACATGGCCCTCGCCCTGCATACGCGCGGCGTCCACCTGCAGCAAGGCCAGCTTGCCGTGACGACTGCCGACCTGAGCAGCCACTGCCTGGCTTTCCGACAAGTGGACATGATGGCGTGACTGCCGGTTCAGGCCCTCATGAAAGATCGCATCCAGAAAACGCGTGGCCGTGCCGTGGTAGAGCACTGCCGGAGGGCGTCTTGCCTCAAGACCCAGTTCGACCTTGATGGAGTGGCCCTGATTGGCGCGTATGCGCTTGCCATCTGCGCTGAAGGAATAGCGTTGCTTGTTGTTATTGGCCACCATGATCTGCAAATCCTCCAGACTGGTGGGTCGGCCGGAGCGCGCCAGACAGGCCAGCAGTTCATCGGTGTGGGCCCAACCCGCATCGTCGAGTTTGAGGCCTATGGTCTCGGGACTGTGTCTCAGCACCAGGCTGAGGAATTTGCTGCGTGCAGTGGTGTTTTGATTTTTCATTTTCTTGTTCTCTTTGTTTGAAGCTGTCGTCCTGGCTCATGACAGGTTCTAGCGCTGCCGAGGCCCGGCCTGGGCGTACTTTCCGCGGTGCCACAGCCTGGTCGCAAACCCGGACCCTGCTTTGTTGGCATTCGTCTGCATGCTTGGACTGTGCTCCAGCTACAGATATAAGTTGCATTGAACAACTTATGCAAGTTGTACAATACAACCCAACATTCATCCAGTCAAGCCTGATTCATGACCGTTACACAGCGTCACTCCAAGCCAGCGCCGGACTTTCCCCGTCCCTACACCACGGTGGATGTGGTGATCTTCACGATTGCGCAAGCCCGCTTGAATGTATTGCTGGTGCAACGCCCAGGCCATGAAGACGATCCATTTCCCGCCCTCTGGGCCCTGCCCGGAGGGTTTGTGAATGTGGATCTCGATGCCGATCTGCAGGCCTGCGCCGCGCGCAAGCTCAAGGAGAAGACGGGTGTGGACAGCCCTTATCTGGAACAGCTTGGCAGCTGGGGCGGCGCGGCACGTGATCCGCGTGGCTGGTCGGCCACCCATGTGTACTTTGCGCTGATTCCCGCCCATGAACTGCAACTGACCAAAGGCGCCAATGCGGCCGATGTGGCCTGGTTCGAAGTGGATGAATTGCTGCGCCGGCCCGCACTGGCGTTTGACCATGGCAGCATCTTGCAGGCGGCGGTGGAGAGACTGCGCAGCAAGGTCGAATACACCTCGCTGCCCGCTTTTTTGCTGAACGAGCCCTTCACCCTGCCTCAGTTGCAGCAAGTCTATGAAACCGTGCTGGGTCGCAGCGTGGACAAAAGCGGCTTTCGCACCCGCATGCTGGCAGCGAACTTTCTGGTCGAAGCCGGCCATGTGGAAGGCGTGTCGAACCGCCCCGCCATGGGCTACCGGCTGGCGGACCGCAGCGGGCCCGTGGTATTTCCGCGCACATTCAGCCCACGCGGCCATTGATACAGGCGATTACCCGCCGCTGTGCCGAAACCGGGGCTTGCTGAGATAATCCTGCCCCTATGTCTCTCCTGCCCCACCAGCTCGAACTCCTGTCCCCGGCGCGCGACGCCGATATCGGCATCGAAGCCGTCAATCATGGCGCGGACGCCGTCTATATCGGCGGACCGGCCTTTGGCGCGCGAGCGACTGCAGGCAACGACATCCGCGATCTGGAGCGGCTCATCAAGCATGCCCACCGCTTTGGCAGCCGCATCTTCATCACGCTCAACACCATCTTGCGCGACGATGAGCTGCAGGGCGCACGCGATATGGCCTGGCAGATCTACAACGCCGGCGCCGATGCGCTGATCATTCAGGACATGGGTCTGCTGGAACTCGATCTGCCACCCATCCAGCTGCACGCGTCCACCCAGACCGATATCCGCACGCCCGAGAAGGCCCGCTTTCTGCAGGACGCCGGCCTGTCGCAGATCGTGCTGGCGCGCGAGCTGGATCTGAAACAGATTGCCGCCGTGCGCGCCGCGACAGACCCGAGCCGCACCACCATCGAATACTTTGTGCATGGCGCGCTGTGCGTGGCCTACTCGGGCCAGTGCTTCATCAGCCATGCCCATACCGGACGCAGCGCCAACCGTGGCGACTGCAACCAGGCCTGCCGCCTGCCTTATGAGGTGACAGACGCCAGCGGCCGCATCATCGCGCACGAAAAGCACGTGCTGTCCATGAAGGACAACAACCAGAGCGATAACCTGCGCGCGCTGATCGACGCCGGCGTGCGCAGCTTCAAGATCGAGGGCCGCTACAAGGACATGGGCTATGTGAAGAACATCACGGCCCATTACCGCAAGCTGCTCGACGAAATCATCGAGGAGCGCGAGTTCTCCGATCAGCCGCTGGCGCGCTCGTCGTCAGGCCGCACCACTTTCTCGTTCGAACCCGATCCGGATCAGAATTTCAACCGCGAGTTCACAGACTACTTCGTCAACGGCCGCAAGGATGACATCGGCGCCTTCGACACGCCCAAGACACCGGGTCGTGCCATCGGCTGGGTGACACAGGTCGGCGACAAATGGTTCGAGATCGAAACCAGCGACAAGACCGCCGAGCTGCACAACGGCGACGGTCTGTGCTACTACGATCTGCAAAAGGAACTGGTGGGCGTGCACATCAACCGTGCCGAATGCGTGAGCGCCAAAAAAGGCATCTGGCGCGTCTTCCCCAAAAACGAGATCGCCGAATTCAAGGATCTGCGCAAGGGCCTGGAAATCAACCGCAACCGCGATATGGACTGGGTACGCACGCTGGAGAAGAAGTCCAGCGAGCGCCGTATCGGTCTATGGGCCGAGTTCAAGGAAGCTGCTGCCGGCTTTGCGCTGACGCTGACCGACGAGGACGGGTTTGTCGGGGCTGCCGCCATCGCGCATGAGCACCAGAGCGCCACCGACCCAGCCAAGGCAGAAGCCACGCTGCGCGAGCAACTGGGACGCTTTGGCGCGACGGTTTTCGAGGTGAACGATATTTCACTGAGCCTGAGTCAGCCCTGGTTTGTACCCGCCTCCGTGCTCAACCAGCTGCGTCGCGATGCCGTTGCCGCATTGGAACAGGCCCGCGCCGACGGCTTTGTGCGTCTGCCCCGCGCCAAGCCCGTGGAGCCGCCCGTGCCTTTTCCTGAAGACACACTGACCTATCTGGCCAATGTCTACAACCAGAAGGCCCATGACTTCTATGTGAAGCATGGTGTGAAGATCATCGACGCCGCCTACGAGAGCAAGGAAGAGGAAGGCGAAGTCTCGCTGATGATCACCAAGCACTGCGTGCGCTTCTCGATGAGCCTGTGTCCCAAACAGGCCAAGGGCGTGATCGGCGTCAAGGGCACCATCAAGGCAGAGCCGCTGCAGCTGATCAACGGCAAGGAAAAGCTCACGCTGCGCTTTGACTGCAAGCCCTGCGAGATGCATGTGGTTGGCAAGATGAAGAAGTCGGTGCTCAACCAGCATGCCAAGGAAATGAAAGAGTCTCCCATGCAGTTCTACCGCACACGCCCCACGCCTCAGCAACTTTCCTGAGCACGTTTGAGCCCACAAAAAAGCCCGCCACCGGCAACGGTTGGCGGGCTTTTTTACAGCCTCAAAACCACTGGTAAAAACCCTCGGTTCAATCCCTTTGCTCAAATCGTCTATTTTTTAGGCAATCCGTGCAAATCACCATCTGGCGCGGGTTTCAAGGCTTGAAAGCATAGTTTTCCACAAGAGCGTCCACATGATGCGGGGATAAAACTGAGGCATCCACCACACATAACTGTATACATGAACAGTTGCATGTATCAGGCTTGTCCAACAGCCGATATCTTGCCAAAAGACAGCTTTGTACAAGCCTCCTGCAGCAACTTTGCCACTGCCGGCACCAGGGTGCTGAAGTTGGCAAACCCATGCAACATGCCTTGCGCACGAAGGCTGGAAACGGGTACGCCGGCCTGCTGCAGGCGCAGGCCAAAGGCCTCTCCTTCGTCGCGCAATATGTCCAGCTCCGCCGTCACCAGCACCGCTGCCGGCAAACCAGCGAGATCGGGGTACTGCATGATGGAGGCCAGTGGATGTGCAGGCCTGGCAGGGTGATAGTGATGCCACATCGCGGCCATGGCTTCGGTGGTGAGAAACGGCATCTGCCCATAAAGCGCATGCGATGGCGCATCCATATGCGCATCGCAGACCGGATAGAACAGCAGTTGCTGGGATATGCCTCTCCAGCCGTCTTCTTTTGCGCGCAGGCAGGTGGCGACGGCCAGATTGCCCCCCGCGCTGTCGCCCGCCACCATCAGCTGCCGCGCATCGCAATGCAGCTCGGCCGCATGCAGTGCCACCCAGCGCGTGGCGGCATAGGCGTCGTCCAGCGCGGCAGGAAAGACATGCTCGGGAGCCAGCCGGTAATCGACCGACACAATATTCATGCCGGTTATACGCGCCAGGTGGCGGCACAGATTGTCATGCGTTTCCAGCGTGCCTATGCACCAGCCACCGCCGTGAAAATAGACCATGACCGGCGCTGCCTGCGCGGTGCCGGGACGGTACAGGCGCAGCTTGAGCGGCTGGCCATCGCCACCGGGAATGTCGATCTCGCGCACCTCATGCATGGGCAGGTCGGCAGGCGGAAAGGCCATGTGGTCCATGAGCTTGCGGATTTCGGGCACCGGAGTGGCCACAAAATCCATGGGCGGAGCATCCTTGAACTGCTCCAGCACAGCAGCCATTTCTGGGTGTATCTGCATTGGGACTCCTTGAAGTTGATGGAGCGCGCCCGACCAGGACAGGCCAGGACGGGCGCAAGACGGCACTCAGGCCACAAGCTCTTCGGTCTGGTGGTGGATATAGTCCTGCCATACCGGCGCACTCATCTCCTGCCGGAAGCGCGACTGCGACCAGGGCCATGTGTTGGGCACACCGTTTCTGTCCAGGTACCAGCTGTTGCAGCCCGAGCCGAAGACCGAGCCTTTGGCGGCCTGCAAGCGCTCCTGGTCGTACTGAGCCAGGGCTTCGGGCCTGGCCGAAAGCCCTGCCACACCGGCTTGCTGACCACGCTCTATCAGCTGCGAGATATAGCCCCACTGCATTTCCGAGGTATCGATCAGCGAGAAGTTGCCCACGGGAGAGGTCGGCCCGTTCATGAAGTAAAAGTTGGGAAAGCCCGGCACCGAGATGGACTTGTATGCCGTGGGCACATCGCTCCAGGCCTGCTCCAGCGTGGCTCCGTTCAGGCCCGTCACATTCATGGGGCGCACATAGCGGTCGGCCTTGAATCCCGTGGCCAGGACGATGATGTCCACCTCATGCAGCACGCCGTCGCTGGTACGCACTCCCTTTTTCTCGACCTTGGCAATAGCTTCGGTGATCAACTCGGAATCGGGGTGCTGGATCGCCTTGTAATAGTCGGGAGAATAAATCAGGCGCTTGCAACCAGCCCGGTAATGAGGCTGCAGTTTTTCACGCAAGGCTGCGTCTGCAACAGAGCCATCCAGGTTGTCCTGGCAGATTTTCTGAATTTCCTGAATCTGCTCCGAATTCGGATCCAGCACACCCTCGGTAAAGCGCTCCACATTGGCTACATAAGTGGGTTCGCGCTGCAGATAAACCAGCAGATCGCGGTTGCTGCGGAATTCGGCACGCTGCTCTTCGCTGAAAGCTGGATTCTCGACCGGAAAAATCCATTGGGCCGTGCGCTGAAAATGTCGCACCCTGGCACGCGACGCCAGTGCCGAGACAATTTGCACGCCCGTTGATCCCGTGCCGATGACGGCGATCCTCTTGCCGTCCAGCGGTACAGAATGATCCCAGCGCGCACTGTGAATCATGTCTCCCTCGAACTCCTCCAGGCCCTTGATCTGCGGATAGTTGGGGTGGTGCAGCACACCTGTGGCGGCCACCACCACCTTGCCCTGGTATTGCTTGCCATGCTGATCCTGCAGCGTCCATGCATCGCACGTCCATTCGGCACGCGTGATTTCGGTGCCGAACTGCGAAAAATCGGCAATACCGTATTTTTTGAACACGCCTTCGAAATACTGCTGAATCTCGGCTCCGGGCGGAAGTACCCGAGACCATTCGGGGTTGGGCTCGAAAGAATAGGTATAGGCGTGCGATGGCACATCGCAAGTCAGGCCAGGATAAGTATTATCCCGCCAGGTCCCCCCCAATGTCCCGGCCTTTTCCAGAATAATGAATTTCTTCCCGCTATTCTTCAGATGAATACCAGCCAGAATTCCGGACATTCCGCAACCAATCACTATGACGTCATATTTCATTGGAATTCCTTAAATATTAATTACTTTTGCTGCAGAGAATCCACCATCTACCGGAAGATTGACCCCGGTAATAAATGAAGAAATATCGGAAAGCAAAAATGCCACGGCATTACCCACCTCTTGCGACCTGCCCGCCCGCTTGAGCAAATGCATGGCCTCGAAAGCCCGGCCTACAGGCAGTTCATCAAGCATGGTGGTCATGGGTGTATGGATATAGCCGGGGCTGATGCTGTTGACCCGCACCCCGTAAGGACCGAGATCCGATGCCAGACTGCGCACCATCTGGATCACAGCCCCCTTGGAGGTGCAATAGGCCAGATTGGTCGGGTTGCCCAGCATTCCGTTGATGCTGGCGATGGTGACGATGGAGCCCTGACCACGCTGTTTCATGTGGCTGGCCACAGCACGAGCACTGAGCATGGTCCCCGTCAAATTGACCTGCAGTACCTGCTCCCACTCCTGCAAGGGCATGCTCTCCAGATCACCCACGCGGGAAATGCCAGCAGAAGTCACCAGCCCATCAATCTGCCCATAGCGGTCCAGCATGTAAGTAACCAACTCATTGGTCAGCTTCTCGCTGCTCACGTCAAGCTTGCGAAATTCGCAGCCCTGCGGCAAATCCTGGCTTTGCTGAAGATCGGCACACACCACCTTGGCTCCGCTGGCTGCCAGGGCCTGGGCGCTGGCCAGGCCTATGCCCGAGGCACCACCTGTAACCAGAACCACTTTTCCTTCCAAACCACTGATGAATGGATTCATTTTCAAACCTCAATACTGGCTGACCGCCACCAATTGGCGATGAGGATTGAGATTCTTTGTTCTTTTCAAATTCAAATCACTCTGATTTTTCCTCTTTACAAAATAAGTTTGTTTTTACAGTCCCTAGTAGAAACCATTAATTCATTCGGACGTACTGTGCCCGGATTTTTTATATGTCAAGCAGGTCTTCCCATTTAATCAATCAATAAAGACTGTAAACACCTTCAATAACTGTCAAGCGGGAATTCGTGAGAAATATAGATAAGCCGAAAATGCTTTAATCCATTCGTATTTAGCCAATGAGGAAATCATGAAAGTTGCAGTCATCACCGGTGCAGCCAGTGGAATTGGTGCAGGCCTTGCCAAAAAGGCAGTCACTCTTGGAATGAAGGTCGTGGTTGCAGACCGCGACCAGGTGGGTCTTGAGAAAGTCGCGCTGGAACTGGGAGATCAGGCATTGGCCGTGGCCACCGATGTCACCAGCCAGGCGTCGCTGGATACACTGGCCGACAAAGCCTATGCAGCTTTCGGTCAGGTCGATCTGCTGTTCAACAACGCAGGCGTTCTCAGCACCGGCAATAGCTGGGAGATCAGCGATGCCAAGTGGCAGCAGGCCTGGCAAGTCAACGTCAACGGCATTGTCAATGGCCTGCGCGCTTTTGTGCCGCGTCTGCTCAAGGCCAACCGGCCTGCCCGCATCATCAACACAGCATCGGTAGGCGGTTTTCTGCCCAGTGCCATGATGGCCCCCTACTCCGCCACCAAGTTCGCAGTGGTCGCGCTGACCGAAGGTCTGGCTGGCGAACTCGCGGCCATTGATCCGCAAATCAAGGTCTCGCTGCTGGCACCAGGCCCCGTCAGGACAGCCATCTTCCGAGAAGCACCTGACGCGGCGTCGGCAAAATTTCACGGCATGATGACCCATTTGCTCGACGAAAACGGCATGGACACCGAGGAGTTCGCCAACCGCGTCTTTGCTGCCATTGACCGTGGTGAATACTGGATCGTGCCTCAGCCGGAAATGTTGGACCCGCTGCTCAAGGCCCGCAACAAGCTCATCGAGACGCGAGCCGACCCAGTACTGTCCTGGACGCAGGAGACCGCAGAGTGAAACCAGAGCCTGCTTTTGCAGGCCCTGGCAGCATTTGCGGGGCACACCCGGATATCAGGTGCCCCAAAGCTCTCTGGCCACCTGCTCGAACTGGCGTCGCATCACGTTTTTCTGCACCTTGCCCGTCGCCGTGGACGGGAAGGCCTCCACAAAATGGACCAGTTTTGGCACTTCAAAGCCGCTGAGATGATTGCGGCAATGGGCCAGTATCGACTCCGAATCCACCTGAGCCCCCGGCTTGCGCATGACAAAGGCACAGACCGCCTCGCTCCAGTGGGGGTGCGGCAGTCCGAACACGGCGGCGGCCGCCACCTCCGGATGCGCCAGCACCACGGCTTCAACCTTCACGCTGGCCACGTTCTCGCCGCCGGTCTTGATCATGTCCTTCTTGCGATCTATGAACTCCATCCGTCCCTGTGCGTCCCACATGCCCAGGTCGCCGGTATGGTGCCAGCCGAACTTCTGTGCCTCTGCCGTCGCCTTGGGGTCCTTGAAATAACCCAGCATGACATTGGGGCCGCGATGCACGATCTCGCCGACCTGACCCGCTCCCAGCAGATTGCCATCGTCATCCATAACGGCGGTCTCACAAGTGCTCAGAGAGCGCCCCCAGAAATTGGCATCGCATTCGACGTTGAGCAAGGGGTGGAAAGTCATGGTGGCCGGATATATCTCGGTCTGCCCCGTGGCTAGAGAGATATTGCGGCACATGCGCTGCGCAATCTGGGCGATCAAGGGTTTGGGAATGGGCGCCATGGCATAGATGCACTGCCGGATGGTGCTGGGCGCGAAACCCGGATCGGCCAGCACCGCGGCATACATCAGGGGCAGTCCGACAAAGATCGTCACACCTTCCTTCATCACTAGTTGCCCTACCTCCGCCGGCACAAACTGCCGCGTGAGCACGGTGCAAGCGCCTGCCGCCAGCGCAGTCTGCACCAGCGCATGCTGGGCGCAATGAAACAGAGGCAACCAGCCGCTGAGCACATCGGCCTCGCCATATTTCATCTCCTCGATATTGCCCTTGACCGCCGCATATACCGACAGATGAGAATGCACCACGCCCTTGGGATTGCCGGTGGTGCCGCTGGTGTACATGAGCAAGGCCGCCTGGTTGTCGTCAATATCAACCTCGGGCAAAGCATCGGACTGGCCTGCCTCGGACTGTGCCAACGACATGCCCGGCAGTCCTGGCTGTATTTGCTGCGTTTGCAGGCGCGTGATGATGAGCGGCACCTGCAATTGCTGCAGAATTTCGGCCAGCCCGGGCAGGGCCAGCAACTCCTGATCGACCACCACTGCCGACACCTCTGCATGCCGCAGGATGTAGTCGATGCTCGATACCTCCAGCTTGATATTGACGGGCACCCACACCTGCCCCGCCTTGTGAATGGCATTGCAGGCCACCACCATGTCTATGGAATTGGCGCACAGCATGCCGATCTGCTTGCCCGTCCCCAGCGTCGAGAGCAAATAATGCGCGAAGCGTGAACTTCGCGCATCCAGCTCGGCATAGCTGATGCGCTCAGCACCATCGACCAGCGCCGTGCGGCTGCCAGACTTGCGCGCACTGCGGTAGAGCAGATCACCCAGCGCAATGCGCCGGATGCCCCGTGCCTCCTTCGTCAGACTCATCTCGATCATGGTTTGTCTCCTTGATAGTGTGCAACCCGGAACCCATAACCCACGCTTTTTCTTGTTGTGTCTCTAATCCTGCTGCGGCATGGCCATCGCGGCGGCAGCAACCATGGGCGAAAGCTGGCCCTGCGCCCCACCGTCACAGGCAATGACCGTGCCGGAGATATAGCTGGCCGCATCGCTGCCCAGAAACAGGGCCAGCTGGGCAATGTCCGCGGTCGTTCCCATGCGCCCCAGCGGCACCATGCTGCGTACCAGAGCGTCTCCTTCAGCTCCCTGCGGGGCCAGCCGGCGCATGCCTTCCGTGCCCTCGATGGGGCCGGGAGAAATGGCGTTCACACGAATGCCCTTGGCGCCCCACTCCAGCGCCAGTACCCGCGCCAGATGGTCCACTCCCGCCTTGGCGGCGCAGACATGGGCCTGGTACATCATGGGGACGGTGGACTGCGGCGCGGTGATGAAGATCAGGCTCGCCCCGGGCTGCCGCAAGTGCGCCAGAGCCTGACGCGCGACATGAAAGCTGCCCAGCAGATCAATGTCCACCACCACCCTGAAAGCGTTGGACGACATCTGCTGGGCAGGTGCGAGAAAGTTGCCTGCCGCACCAGATACCAGGACGTCGAGCGGCCCGTGGCAAGCCACGGCCTGCGCCAGCGCCGCTGCCACCGCCTGTTCATCGCGCACATCGGCTACCACGCCAAAGGCCTGCGCCCCCAGCGTCGCCAGGGCCGCGTCCACATTGGCCTGCTTGCGGCTGACGACCGAGACCCGGGCTCCTGCCATCGCGTAGTGCTGGGCAATGCCCAGGTTGATGCCTGTGGTGCCGCCAAACACCATCACATGGCGGCCCGAAAAATCGAATTGCACATTCATGGAAAGCACTCCTCTGTTCGCAACAAGGCTTTCTGGATCTTTCCTGCCGGGGTCAACGGCAACTCGGTGCGAAACACCAGCTGGCGCGGCAGCTTGTAGTCAGCGAGCTGCTGACGGCAATGCGTGAGCAGTTCCTCCTCGCTCACGCTGGCATCAGGTCTGATCACGATGTAGTAGCGCCCCACCTCGCCCAGCACGGGGTCCGGCACGCCTATGCCGGCGACCATCAGCACGCCTGCATGACTGGCAATCACGCCCTCCACCTCGCTGGGATAGACGTTGAAGCCGCCCTGTATGAACATGTCTTTTTGCCGCCCCTTGAGGTGGATCAGCCCCTCCTCATCGACAAGCCCCAGATCACCCGAATGAAGCCAGCCACCGGCAAAAGCATCTTCGTCCTGCTGCTGCCCAACATAGGCCGGAATCACCCCTGCACCACGAAACCACAGCTCCCCCACCTCGCCGCTGCGCAGCTCTTCGCCATCGGCCCCGGCCACGCGCAGCTGCGCCCCTTGCAGCGGCTTGCCTATGCTGTGCAGCAGGGCTTGCTGACCCGCCTGCCAAGGTGTCATCGCGATGGCCCCGGAAGTCTCGGACAGACCGTAGAGATTCATGATGTTCACGCCCGGAAACTGCTGCTGCAGCCGCTGCAGCAACACCGGCTCCACATTCGATCCGCCCACCACAATCAGGCGCAGCCGGCTCATATCCACCTCGGCCAGAAGCGGATGCATGAGCAGCAGCGTCAGCATGGTGGGCACGCCCACCAGCCAGGTCGGCGGATGCTTTTGCGCCATCCTCAACACGGATTCGGGGCTGAACATGGGCACCAGCTCGCAGCAACCGCCCGCCAGCAACATGGTCAGCACGCCGCAGGTAATGCCGCCCACATGGTTGAGCGGCATGGCCAGTTGCACCATATCCTCCGCCGCAGCCTTCACATGCGCATGCTGCGCCAGCGCTGAGCCCAATTGAGAGCGATGCGTCAGCCCCGCTGCCTTGGGCCTGCCCGTGGTGCCGGATGTGTAGATGATCATCAGCAGGTCATCCGGTGCAGGACCGTCGCCTTCATGCAAGGCTTTCGCGCCGGACCGCAGCGCTTGCTCGAATCCTTCATCCACCCACAGCAGATGCTCCAGCGCCGCAAAACGCCGACGGGCCTGCGCCAGATAGTTCTGGTAGTCGAAGCCGGCAAACTCGCGCGGCGCAAGCACGGCCTTGACCTGGCTGTCCTGCAGCATGAAGTCCAGCTCGGCATCGCGGTATCGGACGCTGAGGCCCACCACGACCAGCCCCGTCTTCGCCGCCGTAAGATAGCTCAGCACCCAGGGCAGACCGTTGGGCAGGATGATGCCGATGCGATCACCGGGTCTCAGGCCCAGCGAGGACAGATGGGCAGCCCAGGCGCTGGCCATGACATCCACCTGCTGCCAGCTGTAGCTGCGCCCCTGGTCGATATAGGCATTCCTGTGGGGATGGTCGGCTACGGTCTGCGCCAGTGCCTGCGCCACGGTCCGAGGAGGAGTACAAGCGTTCATCTGTGACTTCTCCCCGATTCAGGCCGCCAGGTGCAGCATCTGCCTGGCCTCCCTGGGAGTGGCGACTTCACGGCCCACATCACGCGCATAGCGAGCCAGCTGCTCTATCAGCGGAGCGTTGGATGTGACCTTGCTGCCGTCGGGCAGATAGAAAGTGTCTTCCAGTCCGCTGCGCAGATGTCCGCCGAGCTCGGCTGTGCGCAAATGGGTGGGCCAGATCTCGCTGCGCCCGATCAGCGTGGTCTGCCAGGGCGCATCCTTGATCTTGAGCCTGAGCAGTATGGGCAGCAGATCGGGGTCTGCCGGCATGCCGGACTCCACCCCCATCACGAAGTTGTATTCGGGCAGGCCTCGGTACATGCCGGTTTCCACATACATGCCCACGCAGCGCACGATGCCCACGTCAAAGCACTCGAACTCGGGCAATGTGCCGGTCTCTGCCATCACATCGAGAAAGTCCTGCACCTTGGCGGGCTGATTGTCGAACAGCATGGGCGGCCAGGCCCAGCTTCCATTGCTGCGGGTCTTGAGATAGTTGAGCGAGCCCGCATTGCAGGCCGCCATCTCTGGCCGCGTGGCACGTAAACAATCCAACGGTCCCTGGTAGTCGGGGCCGACCACGCCAGTGGTCTGATTGATGATGAGCTCGGGGCAGGCTGCACGCATGGCATCCACGCAGGCCCTGGCCACTGCCGGATCCCAGCTGGGCAGATGACCCTTGCCCTCCTCCTGGCGCCTGAAGTGGACATGAACCACCGATGCGCCTGCGTCGTAGGCTCGGCGCGCCTCCTGCGCCAGTTGCTCTGGCGTCACGGGCACATGATGCTGATTCGGATCGGTCAGTACCCCGGTAATGGAACAGGTAATAATGGCTTTGTCGGACATATCGCTCCTTGGATAGAAGCTGATAACGCTTCATTCACAAGCGTTTCAGGCTGATTTCGCTCAAATTTCCCGGCAACGGCTGAGGCCGCTGCAACAACCGCGCTAGATACGCCACTGGCGCGCGGCCAGCTCTTTCATGATTTCCTCGGTGCCGCCGCCAATCGTCAGCACCTTGACTTCGCGGTAGATGCGCTCGCTCAGCGTGCCGCGCATAAAGCCCATGCCACCCAGAATCTGCACCGCCGTATCGGCGCAGAACTGCATGGTCTGGGTGGCGTGGTTCTTGAGCACGCAGACCTCGCCCACCCAATCCGCACCGCTATCGCCACCATCGGCACGTGCGCAGACGGCGTTGAGCCAGGCTTCGGTGCTGCGCAGGCGCTGCTGCATGTCCACCAGCTTGTGGCGTATGACCTGATGCTGATTGAGCGTCACGCCAAAGGTCTGGCGCTGCTGGGCCCAGGCCAGCGCCTCGTCATAGCAGGCCTGGGCAAAGCCCAGTGCACCACAGGCAATGCCCAGGCGCTCGCCGTTGAAGTTCTGCATGATGGCGCGAAAACCCTCGCCCTCGGCGCCGAGCAAATGGCTGGCCGGCACGCGTACGCCATCAAACAACAGGTGGGCCGTGTCCGAGCATTGCCAGCCCATCTTGTGCAACGGGCTGCGTCTCAAACCCTCGCTGCCGCCAGGCACCAGGATCAGGGAGATGCCGGATGCACCTCTTTCCTCGCCCGTACGCACCGCCACCGTGATCCAGTCCGCACGCATGCCCGAAGTGATGAAGGTCTTCTCGCCCTCGATCACATACTCGTGGCCATCGCGCCTGGCCCAGGTACGCAGCGCCGCTACGTCCGATCCGCCGCCTGGCTCGGTAATCGCCAGCGCCGCGATCTTGCGGCCCAAGAGCACATCGGGCACCACCTGCTGCTTGAGCGCATCACTACCCAGAGCCACCACGGGCGGCAGGCCGATGTTGTGCGACAGCAGACTGGCCAGCACGCCGCCACTGCCGCCGTAGCGGCACAGCGCCAGCCACAGAGCTGCGCGCAGGCTGTGTGTAGCCGCAGTACCACCGAGCTCCTCGGGGTAGCCAATGCCGAGCAGCCCCAGCTCGGCGGCCTGGCGATAGAGCTGGCGCGGGAACTCGCCCGCCTCGTCCCAGGCCGTGACATGGGGGGCGATTTGCTCGCGCGCAAAGCGACGCACCAGGTCATAGAGCATTTCACGTTCAGCAGCATCCGTCATGCAGGACCTCCAGACATGGGCGCCAGTTTCAGCAGCACCTGACCCGGCGCCACCTGCTGGCCGGCATTGACCAGCACGGCCTCGACCCGACAGTCGGCCTTCACGCTCAGACTGTGCTCCAGCTTCATGGATTCGATGACCACGACCACATCGCCGGCCTTGAGCGCCTGCCCGGCCACCGCCCCCAGTTGCACCACACGGCCGTTGAATGGCGCGCGCAGTTCTGCAGTCTGGCCCGCTGCTGCCGCATTCTCGGGCGGGGCATAGCTCACATCTTCGAGCCACCAGTCCACGCCGCCGGCCTGCAGATGCCAGCGCGAGCCGCCCTGCCCGGCGGGCAGTTGCACGGCCTGCACGGTTTGGGTCAGGCCCTCACATCTCGCTCGCCAGCCATCGCCCAACAACTCGTCCACCTGCAGCAGCGCAGGCTCGGCGCCATGCCACTGCAGCAGCCAGCTTTGTGCGGTCTCGGGCCTCAGGGTCAGCTCCTGTGTCCGGCCCCGGTGCTGCAGCTTGCGCAACTGGGCATAACTGCAAGCCAGCGGCCCCGGCCTTTGGCCCACGGCGCACAGCGCTCCCCAGTGCTGGTGCGCCAGAGCCTCCTTTTCTCGCAGCTGCTGCTGCAAGCGTGGCGCATCGCCCGCCAGATAGGAGATTAGAGCCTGACCGCGCCTGAACACCTCGTCGTTCAGGCATTCAATCAGAAAGGCGCGGTTGGTCGGCAAGCCCAGCACCCTGAGCCGGCCCAGCGCATGAATCAGCCGGTCGATGGCTTGCTCCCGCGTTGGCGCATGGACGATCAGCTTGCCCAGCATGGCGTCGTAATAGGGCGTGACTTCGCTGCCGATGTGCAATGCGTGGTCAAAGCGCAGTGGCGCGCGGCTGAAGATGGCAGCCTCGGGGGGCGAGAAATGCCGCACCACGCCGGCATGTGGCTGAAAGTTCTCGTCTTCGGCGCACAGCCGCACCTCGATGGCGTGGCCGTCGAGCCGAACCTGCTGCTGCGTCAACGGCAAGGCTTCGCCACGCGCCACGCGAATCTGCCACTCGACCAGATCCAGGCCCGTCAAGGCCTCGGTCACAGGATGCTCAACCTGCAGCCTGGTATTCATCTCCATCAGATAGAACTGCCGGCCTTCGACCAGGAATTCCACCGTACCCGCACCCACATAGCCTGCGGCCTTGGCCAAGGCCACGGCGCAGTTGCCCATCTGCTCTCGCAGCTCGACATTGACGGCCGGACTGGGGGATTCCTCGATGATCTTCTGGTGGCGGCGCTGAACCGAGCAGTCGCGCTCCCCCAGATGAATCACATGGCCATGCCCGTCGGCAAACACCTGCACCTCCACATGGCGCGGATGCATGACGGCACGCTCCACCAGCAAGTCACCATTGCCGAAACCAGCCAAGGCTTCGGAACGTGCACTGTTCAGAGCGGCATGCAATTGCTGAGCACTTTCCACCAGCCGCATGCCGCGTCCTCCCCCACCGGCCACGGCCTTGACCATGACGGGGTAGCCAATCATGGCGGCTTCGTCGGCAAAGCGCGCGTCGCATTGGTCATCGCCTTCATAGCCCGGCAGACAGGGCACGCCATGGGCCTTGGCCAGTTGCTTGGCGGCGGCCTTGCTGCCGAGCTGGCGAATCGCCGCCGGCGGAGGGCCAATCCATATCAGGCCCGCTTCCTGGACGGCCTGGGCAAAGCCGGCATCCTCGCTGAGAAAGCCGTAGCCGGGGTGCACGGCATCAGCCCCTGTTGCCTTGGCAGCCGCCAGCAGCTTGTGCATGTCCAGATAGCTCTGTGCCGATGTCAGCCCGCCCAGTGCATAGGCCTGTGTGGACTGTTGCACATGGAGGCTTCCTGCATCCGCATCCGAGTACACCGCCACGGTATCTATGCCCATGCGCCTGGCCGTAGCCATGATGCGCAGCGCAATCTCGCCACGATTGGCAATCAGAATGCGCTTCATGATGTGCCTCCTGCAACGCAGGTCCAGGGAGCGGGCTGCTTGCTGGAAAAGGCCTTGAGCCCCGCCCCTGCCTCAGCGCTGCGCAGTGCACTGGCAAAGACCTGCGCGCCCTGGTTCAGCGATGCATCCAGACTTTGCCCGCCAATCGCTGCCAGCAATTTTTTGGTGGCAGCCACCGCCTGCGGTGCGGTCTGCACGCAGATTTCAAGCTGATGCTGCAACTGCTCGCGCCAATGGGCAGCGTCTGTGGCCTGGATCACGGTCTGCACCAGGCCAACCTCCTGCGCCTGGCTTGCGGACCAGCGCTGACCGCCCAGCAGCCATTGACGCCCAGAACCGTCGCCCAGCCTGCGCAGCACAAACGGCGCGATCTGCGCGGGCACAATGCCCAGCGTCACCTCGGGTGTGGCAAAGACGGCCTGCTGATCCGCCACCACCCAGTCGGCCACGCAGACCAGCCCCACACCGCCGCCCATGGCTGCGCCCTGCACGGCAGCGATCAGCAACTGGGGCAACTCTGCCAGTTGCTGCAGCAGATGACCAAACTCGCGGTTGACCTGAACCAGCGGGTCCTGTGCGCCCGCAGGCAGCGGCGAGCCTATGCTGCTGGCAAAGCCTCCCAGGCTCCCACCCGCGCAGAAATGCCCGCCGTTGCCGAACAGCACCACCACGCGCAGCAGTGAATCCTTCTGCGCTCTGGCGGCGTGATCGCGCAAGGCTTGCACCACCTCATCAGTCAGTGCATTGCGGGTTTGCGGCGAGTTCAGTCGCCACCATTCCACAAAGCCGCTGCCCAAGGGAAGACGTTCGATTTCAAGCACCTGGGTCATGCGCCGCTCCTCAGTGCGCCTGGCGCTTGATCAGCCCCATGGTCTTGCCGATGATGCCCAGCATGACCTCGTCGGCACCGCCGCCTATCGAGCCCAGACGCCCGTCGCGGTACAGGCGCGAGACGCGGTTGTCCCAGGTAAAGCCCATGCCACCCCAGAACTGCAGACAGGTATCGGCCACTTCACGCGTCAGCCGCCCCGACTTGAGCTTGGCCATGCTGGCCAGTTGCAGCGCATCCTGGCCCGCCATATATATCTGAGCGGCACGATAGGTCAGTGCTCGCAGCGCCTCGACTTCGGTCTGCAGCTCGGCCAGCTTGAACTGCACCCATTGCTGATCGATCAGGGTGCTGCCGAACATCTGCCGCTGCTGTGCCCACTCGATGGTCTGCTGAATGCAGTCCTCCATGGCGAGCAGGCCGCTGGCCGAGGCCCAGAGCCGCTCCTCCTGAAACTGCTGCATCTGATAGATGAAGCCCTGCCCCTCCTGCCCAACCAGATAGCGCTGCGGCACGCGCACCTCGTCAAAGAACAGCAGGCCCGTGTCCGAGGAGTTCATGCCGATCTTGCGCAGCTTCTGCGCCACTTCCACGCCTCTGGTCAGCTTGCCGCGCGGGCCCTCCCGCAGCGGCACCATGATGAGACTTTTGTTCTTGTGCACCGGTCCATCGCCGGTGTTGACCAGCATGCACATCCAGTCCGCCTGAATGCTGTTGGTGATCCACATCTTCTGGCCGCTGATGACGTAGTCGTCGCCATCCTTGCGGGCATGGCTTTTGATACCCGACACATCGCTGCCCGCACCGGGCTCGCTCACGCCTATGCAGCCCACCATATCGCCCGCGATGGCGGGCGCCAGAAACTGATCGCGCAAGGCATCGCTGCCAAAGCGTGCCAGTGCGGGCGTGCACATATCGGTCTGCACGCCAATGGCCATGGGCACGCCGCCGCAGCGGATATGGCCCAGAGTCTCGGCCATCATCAAGCTGTAAGAGTAATCCAGCCCCGAGCCGCCATAGGCTTCTGGCTTGGTCAGGCCCAGCAGGCCCAGATCGCCCAACCCCTTGAACACCTGGTGCGCCGGGAAGATCTCCTCCCGCTCCCATTCATCGACATGAGGATTGATCTTCTCGTCGATATAGCGCTTGAGGGTCTTGCGCACTTCCAGATGTTCATGGGTCCATTGCATGGCTTGTCTCCGTCGAGTCCTGTTTGGAAGAAAAGGGAAAAGGTGCGGTACTACATACGCGCGACCCCGAACTGCATGGGGCGCACCGTGCGCTGCTGTGCTTCGTACAAGGTCTGCAGGCAGAACGAGAGCACTTCGCGGGTGTCGCGCGGGTCGATCACGCCGTCATCCAGCAACAGCCCGCTGGTCACCAGCGCATCGGCCTGGGCCTCGAACATGGCCACGATCTGGTCGTACTGCTTTCGCATCAGCTCGGCATCCACAGGCAGCCCCTTGCGTGCCATGGCGGCCTCGGTGACCTGACGCATGGTGCTGGCCGCCTGCTCGCCGCCCATCACCGCCGTCCTGGCGCCGGGCCAGCTGAAAAGAAAGCGCGGCGCATAGCCGCGGCCGCACATTCCGTAGTTGCCCGCACCGAAGCTGGCCCCGCACTGGATGGTGATCTGCGGCACGGTGGCATTGGTCACGGCCTGGATCATCTTGCTGCCGTGCTTGATCATGCCGGCCTGCTCGCTGTCCTTGCCCACCATATAGCCCGTGGTGTTCTGCAGATAGATGATGGGATGACCGAGCTGGCACATCCATTGGATGAAATGCGCAGCCTTGTTGGCACCAGCCACATCGATGGGACCGTTGTTGGAGATCAGGCCCACGGCATGGCCCCCGATATGCGCCTGCGCACACAGCGTGGCCGCACCGTAGCCGGACTTGAACAGCAGCAGCTCGGAACCATCGACCAGCCGCGCCATGACTTCGTGCATATCCACTGGCTCGCGATGGTGTGCCGGCATCAGCCCCAAGAGCTCATCGGCCTGGTAAAGCGGCTCGACGATTCCTGAGCCAATAGCCTCCCGTTTGGATATATCAAGCGCTTCAGGCCTTTTCCACTGAGACAGCTGAGACACCACGGCGCGTGCCATGCCCAGGGCTTGGCGGTCGTCCTCCGCGAGATACTCGCCCAGCCCCGAGACACTGGTGTGCATCTCGGCACCACCCAGCTCTTCCTCGGTCGCAATTTCACCGGTCGCCGCCTTGAGCAAGGGCGGCCCGGCCAGAAAGGCACGCGAGCGACCGCGCACCATGATGACCACATCCGACAACCCCGGCATATAGGCACCGCCAGCCGTGCCCGAGCCATGCTGCACGGTGATGACAGGCAAACCTGCGGCCGACAACCGCGCCAGGTTGCGAAACAAGGCACCGCCCATCACAAAGCCCTCGACGCGGTAGCGCATGAGATTGGCGCCTGCACTCTCCACCAAATGAATAAAGGGCAGCTTGTTCTGCAGCGCGATCTCCTGCACGCGCAGCATCTTGTCCAGGCCTTTTTCCTGGATGGCTCCCGCCTCGATGCCCGAGTCGCTGGCCACGACCATGCAGCGCACGCCGCTGACAAAGCCGATGCCCGCCAACATGCCGCCGCCGGGCACGGATTTTTCAGGGTCTGCCCTGTCCTGCAGATAGCCTGCCAGTGAGCACAGCGGCAACCAGGGGGCACCCGGGTCCAGCAGCAAGGCCACGCGCTCGCGCGGCAGCAACTGGCCGCGCTTTTCAAACTGCGGCTTGGAGCGCTGCGATGCCTGCGCTGCGCGCTGCTCCAGCTCACGCAGCGCGGCGATGCGCGCCAGCGTGGCGGCCCGGCGCTGCTGCGCCTGCTCGCCGGCTGCATTCCATTGCGATGCAAAGACGCTCATGACTGAAACACCTTGGGAGTCTGGTAGAGAGAAAAGCCGTCAAATGCACGCACTGCGCCGCGTTGCTGCACCTCGGCACTGGCGGCCACCGGCCCCATGCCCATGCGCACCTGGGGACGGGCGCCATCGACGCGCAGCACCGTGCCGCTGATGAAACTGGCTGCGGGACTGAGCAAAAACACGATGGAGGCGGAAACCTCGGCCTCGTTGCCAAAGCGCCCCGCCGGCACGGTAGCGGGCATCTTGCGCAGCATGGCTGCCGCTTCGGGTGGGTAATGATCCATGCCGCTGGAGGCGATGTAGCCGGGTGCGATGGCATTCACACGCACGCCATGGGGCGCCCATTCCGCAGCAGCCGTCTCGGTCAAGCTGACCATGCCTGCTCGCGCCGCGCCGCTGTGCCCCATGCCCGGCATGGAGCCCCACATATCGGCCACCATGTTGACGATGGAGCCCCCATGCTCTGCCATGTGTTGCACAAAGCATTCGCGCGCCATGAGGAAGCCGCCTGTGAGATTGGTGTCCAGCACGGCCTGCCAGCCCTTGGCTCCGATGCTGGCCAGGGGGGCGATGTATTGCCCACCCGCGTTATTGACCAGGGCGTCGATGCGCCCGTGGCGGGCCAGAACCTCGGTCACCAGCGCTTTGACGGCAGCCTCATCCCGTATATCCGCGCCGTGCCGGCTGACTCTATCTTCCGATACTCCGGCCTGCTGCAACTCGGCTTGAACAGCAGCCAGCTTGTCCTGATTGCGTCCCACCAAGGCAACTGTGGCGCCCAGGGATGCCAGCTCGTGCGCAACACAGCGGCCGATGCCCGAGCCACTACCGGTCACCACAACCACCTGCCCCGCAAACAATGCGGCACGGAATACGGATCGGTACATCAGTGCTCTCCAATGAATAAGGCCAGGGCTTGCTCGGTCAACTCATCCAGCGTCAGCCCGCGGCCCTCGGTAAACCATTGAGCCGTCCAGTTCAACGCACCGAAGATCAACAGGCGCGCAATCTCGGGACTGGCCTTGAGCTTTCCCGTGTGATGCAGCGCCTGCAGTGCAGGCATCCACTGCGCCTCGTATTCGTCTTTTTGCGCCCCCACATCCACACGCTGCTCCTCGCTGAGCAGCCGCCATTCGTAAAGCATGACGGGGATGAAGTCGCTCTCGGGCCCGACCATGATCTGCAGGTGATTGCGCACCAGGGCCCGCAGGCGCTGCACACCGCTGGCACGCGCTGTCAGCCCATCGAGCGCGGCGGCCTGACTCGCTGCAGCCTGCGCCATTCCGTCACGCATGACCGCATGCAGGATGGCCTCCTTGCTCTCGAAAAAATAAAACAGGGAGCCTGGCTGCATGCCTGCGGCTGCGGCGATGTCGCGTGTGCTGGTGCCGTGAAATCCGCGCTGTCTGAACAGCTGCGCCGCGACCTTCACCAGCTCGCCACGACGCATGCTTTCATTGCGCTCATCGGCCGATTTGGGTGGCCTGCCGCGACCGCGCTTTTTTGCTATGACTGCTTCATGACTTGTTTGCATGAGACGCAGCATATCGGCCTTTGCTATTTTTACCAATCATTTGATTTGTAAAAATAACTAGGGCTTGTACGCAAGGGTTTTCAAGCAATCAGCTCTCAACCGGCCTGGCACGGTAAAGGCCTGGCGAGCTGCCCGTCCAGCCCTTGAAGGCACGCTGAAACGCCGCTGCGTCGGCAAACCCCAGGTCTGCCGCTAGCTCCGTAAAACTGACTTTGCTGGTTCCCAGACGGGAGACCGCGATGTCTCGGCGTAGCTCATCCTTGATGGCCTGAAAGGAGGTGCCCGCAGCCGCCAGCTTGCGCTGCAGCGTAGGGGCCGACATGTTCAGCTCGGCGGCCGTGGCTTCCAGCCCCGCCCACTGCGGACGCGACTGCAGCAAATGGGCATGCACACGGGCATCCACACCTTCTCCCGTACGCGGCGGCATGATGGCTGCCGCCGGCCAGCTGGCCACAAAGGTCTGCAGTGCCTGCTCGTCGCGACTGCAGACACGGGCGAGCTTGCGCGCATCAAACCAGAATGCCGAAAACGGCAGACCGAAATGCAAGGGCGCAGGAAAGGTATCGCCGTAGTCGTTGGCGTAATCAGGCTGGCCGAAGGCAAAGTCAAAGTGCTGCACCTTGAGCGTACCGCCCATCAGCCAGGTAGTAAGCCGCCACAGCACGCGCAGGGAAAACTCATAGAGGAAATTGGGCAAGGGCTCATCGCCCACAGGGCGCAGCACAATGCCTGCCAGCGCTCCATCACGCACCAGTTGCACATCTACCTGATCCTGCAGCAGCACATGGGCCTGGCACATGCGCTGCAACGCGGTCTCCATCCCGTGCCCTGACAGGGCCTGACGCGCAATCAGCTCCAGGCTGCCGCGCTTGAGCGGTCTGGAGAACTGGCACATGGCCTCATCCCCCAGCATCTCCACCACTCGCCACATCAGAGCCACATACTGGTCTGCCGTGACTCTGGCGCCGTCCTGCGCCAGCAGCAAAGGGGCTATGCCGGCACGCAGCAGCAGCTCCTCGCAGTCATGGCCGCGTCTTCTCACCCCGGCAGCAATACCCCGCACCAGCGCCATGGAGATCGTGAAAGGAATGATGGAAGCAGCAGCCATGAACAGATCACATTGAGGTCTTTTGACATACGAAAGATGCGCTCGGCAATGGGTTTGCGCATCGGTAATTCCTACGATGGCTCTCATTGCCCAACACCTGTTTGCCACTTTCCCAAGGAGCCTCCATGAGTCGCAATGTGTTTGTTGCCGGCGTAGGCATGATTCCATTTGCCAAGCCCGGAAAGAGTGATCCCTACTTCCAGATGGGCTCCAGCGCCACGTCCCTGGCGCTGGCAGATGCAGGCCTCGCGTATGACGCAGTGCAGCAAGCCTATGTGGGCTATGTCTACGGTGACTCCACCGCCGGGCAGAGAGCGCTGTATGAGGTGGGCATGTCCGGCATTCCCATCATCAATGTCAACAACAACTGCTCCACCGGCTCGACCGCACTGTTCCTGGCACGTCAAGCCGTGGCCAGCGGCGCTGCCGACTGTGTGCTGGCCCTGGGGTTCGAGCAGATGACCCCTGGCGCACTGGGCTCGGTCTTCAGCGACCGGCCCAGTCCCTTTGACCGATTCGAAGCGGAAACCGATGCCCTGGTCGGCGATAACGGCGTGCCACTGGCCCTGCGCTACTTCGGCGGAGCAGGCAAGGCGCATATGGATCAGTACGGCACGCAGCTTTCCACCTTTGCCAAGATCCGCGCCAAGGCCAGCCGCCATGCAGCGCGCAATCCCCTGGCCCTGTTTCGCACCGAGGTGTCAGAGGAGGAGGTCATGGCCTCTCCCGTGATGTGGCCGGGCGTCATGACCCGGCTCATGGCCTGCCCACCGACCTGCGGCGCGGCGGCGGCCCTGCTGGTGTCGAAAGCCTATGCGCTCAAGCATGGCCTGGACCACAGCGTGCGCATCCGCGCCCAATCCATGACCACGGACAGTCCCAGAACCTTCGAGGCCCACGACATGCGCGAAGTGGTGGGCTTCAGCATGGCACAGGATGCTGCGCGCCAGGTCTATGAACAGGCCGGCATCAGCCCCCAGGACGTGGACGTGGTGGAGCTGCATGACTGCTTTGCACAGAACGAATTGCTGACCTACGAGGCCCTGGGCCTGTGCCCTGTGGGCGGCGCGGAAAAGTTTGTCTGTGACGGCGACAACACCTATGGAGGCAAGTTTGTGACCAATCCCTCGGGCGGCCTGCTGTCCAAGGGCCACCCGCTGGGCGCCACCGGCCTTGCCCAGTGCACGGAGCTGGTGCAGCAACTGCGCGGCCGCGCCGATCAGCGCCAGGTTGCCAATGCCCGCCTGGCGCTGCAGCACAACCTCGGCCTCGGTGGCGCCTGCGTGGTCACCCTCTACGAGCGCGTCTGAAGGAGTGGCCAATGATTGACACCCAATGGATAGGGCATGCCCTGCCCTCTTCCGAGCTCAGCCTGGACCGCAGCCGCCTGCGCTTCTTTGCCAAGGCCATCGGTGAAAACAACGCCATCTATACCGATCTGGAAGCCGCCCGCGCAGCGGGCTACCCGGACCTGCCCGCGCCCCCCACCTTTTTGTTTGCGGCGGAGATGGACAGCGGCGCGTCCGACCTGCTCCTGCAAACCCTGAACATCCCGATCGCCAAGATCCTGCATGGCGAGCAGAGCTTCTGCTATCACCGGAGCGCCTGCGCCGGAGACCGCATCACAGTGCAGTCCAGGATCGATGACATCTACAGCAAGAAGAACGGCGCACTGGAATTTGTCGTGAAGTCATCGCGCGCTGTCAATCAGGACAACGAGTTGGTGGCCGAGATGCGCTCCGTCATCGTGGTTCGCAACTAGAAAGGGCCGGCAATGAACACCCCTCGCTACGACAAGGTCCAGGTTGGAGATGCACTGCCGACCCTCGAACTGTCCCCGATCAGCCGCACCACGCTGGCCTTGTTTGCCGGAGCCTCGGGCGACCACAACCCGATTCATATCGACACCGACTTTGCGCGCAAGGCCGGCATGCCCGATGTGTTTGCCCACGGCATGCTGGGCATGGCCTGGCTGGGGCGGCTGCTGACCAACTGGGCGCCGCAATCCAGGCTGCGCCGCTTCGACGTGCGCTTTCAGGGCATTACCCATCTGGCCAATGCGATCTCGTGCACGGGCCGCGTTATGGAAAAACGAGATGCGGACCGCAGCGTCCGCGTCGAGGTGCAAAGCAGCAACCAGCATGGCCAGACCAAGATCACGGGCGATGCCTGGATCAGCCTGCCCTGAGAACGTATTGATTCGCCCAAGGAGACAGCAATGACAGGAAAACTCGACGGCAAGGTAGCCCTGGTTTCAGGATCGGGCCGCGGCATAGGCCGCAGCATCGCCCTCAAGCTGGCCAGCGAAGGCGCACGCCTGGTCATCAACGACCTCGATGCCGAACCCGCCAATGAGACCCTGGCCCTGATACGCGAGATGGGCGGCGAGGCCGTTGCCTGCGTGGGCAATGTCACCCACACCGACTTTGCCGAGCGCTTTGTTGGCGCCGCCGTCCAGCAATACCAGGGACTGGACATCATCGTCAACAACGCCGGCTACACCTGGGACAACGTCATCCAGAAGATGAGCGACGAGCAGTGGTACGCCATTCTCGACTGCCATCTGACGGCACCGTTTCGCATACTGCGTGCGGCCCAGCCTGTTATCAGGACCTTATCCAAGACCGAGCTGGAAGCTGGCCAGCGCGTCATGCGCAAGGTGGTCAATATCTCATCGGTAGCGGGCCTGTTCGGCAATGCGGGCCAGACCAACTACTCCGTGGCCAAGGCCGGAATCACGGGCATGACCATGACGCTGGCCAAAGAGTGGGGACGCATGAACGTCAATGTGAACTGCGTGGCATTCGGACTCATCAAGACCAGGCTGACCAACTCCGCCGCCAATGGCGAGACGGCCCACATCGAAGGCCGCGACATCAAGGTAGGCGTGAACCCCGGCCTGATGGCAGCCATGGAACAGACGATTCCCCTGGGTCGCGCCGGCACGCCCGACGAAGCGGCGGGTGCGGTCTACCTCTTTTGCCAACCCGAGTCGGACTACATCAGCGGCCAGACCTTGATGTGTACCGGCGGCCTGACAGGGGCCTGAACATGCTGCTGCCCAAACCCTTTCAACATGCCTGGATGAATGCAGATATCGATGCTTTCAGAGAGCAGGTAAGCCGCTACATAGAGCGCGAGCTGGCACCCCATGTACCCGCCTGGCGCGCTCAGGGTTACGTGCCGCGCGAGATCTGGCGCGGCTTTGGCACATATGGCTTTCTGCTGCCCGAGATGGACGAGCAATGGGGTGGCGGTGGCGGCAATCTGGCCTATCAGTTGGTGGTACAGGAAGAGCTGACCAAGGCCGAGGTACATGCCATCACCAGCGTGCACACCATCGCCTCGCACTACCTGCTGGCCTATGGAACCGAGGAACAAAAGCAGCGCTGGTTGCCCAGGCTTTGCAGCGGCGAATTGCTGGCCGGCATCGCCATGACCGAACCCAGCGTGGGCTCCGACCTCAAGGCCATGCGCACACGGGCCCAGCGCGATGGCGAGCACTACGTCATCAATGGCTCCAAGACCTTCATCACCAATGGCTACACGGCCAATTTGCTGGTGGTGGCCGTGCGCACCGGAGATGCCGGAAGCGGCGGCGTATCGCTGGTGGTGCTGGAGACGGAAAACCTGCCCGGCTTTCGCGTGGGCCGCAGGCTAGGCAAGATCGGTCAACATATTTCGGACACTGCCGAGCTGTTCTTTGAAGACCTGCGCATACCCGTCAGCCACCTGCTGGGAGGCACCGAGGGGCAAGGCTTCAAGCAACTGATGAGCCAATTGCCCTATGAACGCATGCTACTGGGGGTCAGCGCCGCTGCAGCCATCGAGATGGCTGTTGCACTGACCGTGGACTACACCCAGCAACGCAAGGCATTCGGCCAGACGATTGCAGATTTCCAGAACACGCGCTTCAAGCTGGCCGAATGCGCCACCACGGCTCATGTGGTGCGCAGCTTTGTCAACGACTGCATACAGCGCCTGCTCGACGGCACTCTGGATAACGAGGCCGCCTATATGGCCAAGTGGTGGTGCAGCGAGCAGCAGTGCAAGGTGATGGATGAATGCCTGCAGCTGTTCGGCGGCTACGGCTATATGGAGGAATACCCCATCGCGCGCCTGTACACCGATGCCCGGATCCAGAAGATCTACGGCGGCGCTAACGAAATCATGAAGGACCTGATCGCCAGACGCCTTTTCGCCCAATAGCCTCGCATTGATCGCTTTCTCTGTTTCAAGAAAGGCCAGCCATGTATCTCACGCAAAGCTTGCGTCGCGCCATGCAGCAGACGCCCCATGCCACAGCCAGCATCTACAACGGTCGCAAACGCAGTTTTGCGCAACTGGGGGAGCGGGTCGCCCGCTTCGCTGGTGCGCTGCAGGCGCTGGGCGCCCAGGCCGGGGACCGGGTCGGGATTCTGAGCCTCAACTCAGACTGGTATCTGGAGTACTACATGGCCTGCTACTGGGCAGGCGTGGCCGTCAACCCCATCAATATCCGCTGGAGCGCCAACGAGATCGCCTACTCCCTCGATGATTGCGACACCCGCCTTCTGCTGGTGGATGACAGTTTCGCGCCTTTGACACCGGAGCTCCTCAAGCTGTCCCGCTCTCTGCAGACGCTAATCCATCTGGGCGATGGCCCTGCCCCGCAGAACATGCTCTCCTATGAAGCGCTGGTGGCAGACAGCAGCCCGGTTGAAGACTCCATGCGCAGCGGCGACGATCTGGCCGGCGTCTTCTATACCGGTGGCACCACTGGCTCTCCCAAGGGGGTCATGCTCTGCCATCGCAATCTCTATACCAATGCCATTTCGGGTGTGTCGTCACAGATCGTGCGCGCAGGCAGCATTGGCCTGCACGCAGCCCCAATGTTCCATCTGGCTGACGGTGCGTTCATGAATGCCCTGTTCGCCGCAGGCGGCTGCCATGTCATGGTGCCGCGCTTCGATCCTCTCGCGGTACTGCAGGCCATCGCCAGCACCGGCGTGACCGATACGCTGCTGGTGCCCACCATGATTCAAATGCTGGTGGACCACCCCGATCTGCACAAATATGATCTGAAGTCGCTGCGTCAGATGGCTTATGGAGCCTCACCCATCTCCGAGGGCCTGCTGGACCGGGCCATGCGGACCATCCCCGACGTGGATTTTGTGCAGGCCTATGGCATGACGGAGGTATCCCCCATCGCCACCATTCTTTCCGCCGAGATGCACCGCGAGCCAGGCCGAGCCAAGGGCCGCCACCGCAGCGCCGGACGCGCCACTGCCTGCACCGAGGTGCGCATCGTCGATCCCGAAGGGCGGGAGGTGCCACGTGGCGAGGTCGGTGAAATTGTGGTTCGGGGCCCCGGAGTGATGCTGGGCTACTGGAACAAGCCCGCCGAAACCGAAGCCGCCATCCGTGATGGCTGGATGCATACGGGCGATGGCGGCCGCATGGATGACGAAGGCTACGTCTTTGTCGTGGACCGCATCAAGGACATGATCGTTACCGGTGGCGAGAACGTCTACAGCATCGAGGTGGAGAGCGTTATTGCCACCCATCCTGCCGTGGCCTCGTGCGCCGTCATAGGCATTCCCCATGAGCATTGGGGCGAGCAGGTCCATGTCTTCATCGTGCTTAAGCCCGGACAGAGCCTGGAAGCCCAGGAGCTGATCCATTTCTGCAAGGAGCGCATCGCCGGCTACAAATGTCCCCGTGATGTTTCCTTTGTCGAGGCCATGCCGCTATCCGGTGCAGGCAAGATCCTCAAAACCAGCTTGCGGGCCCCGTTCTGGGCCCATCATGAAAGAAAGGTCACCTGATGTCTGATCTGGTTCTCTGGGAAGTTCGTAACGGCGTAGGTCATATGGTCCTGAACCAGCCCGAGCGGGGCAACGTGATCAGCACGGCCATGGCTCACAACCTGAAGGCAGTGGTAGAGCGGGCCTGCAACGCGGATATCGGTGCCCTGCTCATTTCCGCAAGCGGTAAGCAATTCTGCGTCGGGGGCGATATCAGCGAGTTTGGCGAACATCGCGAGCGACTGGCACCGCTGATCGGCGCCATGCTTGATCTGCTCAACCCTGTCATGCATCAGCTGGCCAGCTTGCCGCTGCCAGTCATCAGTGCCGTGCAAGGCCCTGTCGGAGGTGGCGGCATCGGGCTCGCACTGTGTGCGGACCTGGTACTGGCCAGCCGTCACATGTTTTTGCGCGGAGGGTACTCCGCCATCGGCCTGAGCCCGGATCTTGGTGTATCGGGCTATCTCACCCGCCGTGCCGGTGCTGCCAGGGCCAAATACATTCTGATGAGCAACCGCGCCGTCGCGGCCGAGGACTGTCTGCGCATGGGCCTGGTCGACGAGCTGCACGAGCCCGAACAACTGCTCACGGCGGCAACCGCGCTGGCCGAAGAGCTTGCCGGCGGTCCCACCAACTCCCTGGCGGGCATCAAAAGCCTCTGTGACTCGGCACATCGGCAAGATCTTCAGCAGCAACTGAGTGCCGAGCGCGAAGCCATGCTGGCCTGCGCCCGCTCAGGCAACAGCCTCGAAGGCGTGACTGCCTTTTTGCAAAAGCGCAAGCCCGTTTTTCAGCGTCGCTGAATCGTTTGCCTGTTTTTTAGGCGCAACAGGCAAAGCCTTGCCAGTCAAGGCTTTGCGCATTTATTCCGATATTTACCCACAGGCCAGACCACATGTTCTGGGGATAAGCACGAAGCTGGTGTGTAATCACCGACATGCCCCGATTGATTGCACCCAGCAAGGACGAAAGTGCCCTGCTCCCTCCGTTTCTGGAATTGCCCGAACATGCAATCCACATACCGCAGTCCGAAACCGAATTTGAAGCCGCCTTCAAGGCCATGAATGCCGAGCCCGTGCTCGGCTTTGACACGGAAAGCAAACCCATCTTCAATATTGGCCAGCAAGACAGCGGCCCTCATCTGGTGCAGCTTGCCACGGCCAGTCAGGTCTGGCTGCTGCAACTGCATAGGCCCATGGCTCTGGAAGTATCGCGCATGGTGCTGGCTGCAGAACATATCTGCAAGGTCGGCTTCGGGCTCGATAACGATAAACACTCCCTGCCCCGCAGGCTGGGGGCGCCGCTGATCAATATTCAGGATCTGGACAGCCGCTTCAAGCGGCTAGGCTATGGCCCATCAGTGGGTGTGCGCGCCGCCGCAGCGCTGGTACTCCAGCAGAGCTTTCGCAAGTCCAAGCGCACCACCACCTCCAACTGGGCTGCCACAGAACTCAGCCCGGCCCAGCGGCGTTATGCCGCCAATGACGCCCATGCTCCGGTCGTGATCTATGCCCGCCTGCCCGCCTGGGAAAGCACACAACCCGTCCTTGCCCGACGCGGCCCCCGGAGTCCGAGGTCGTGAACGTTCAGCCCTCAGATCGCGAAAAGAAGCCAATCGTCAAAGCACCATAGACTCTGCGCCCGACAGCGGGATTCAGGCAAACATTTTCCATTGCAGCTCGCTCTCGTCCTGCGCAGAACTCATGACACAATCCCGCCCTGCCTTCTTGGCCTGGTATAGCAGCGCATCGGCCCGAGCCAGTGCCTGCTCGAGATCCTGTGCGGAACTGAGTGCAGCGATGCCAAAACTGGCTGTTACCCTGAGTTGCGCAGCCAATCCTCCGAGCACCTGGCTTTGCAAGCGCTCACGCACACGCTCCACAATGGCTTGCGCTTCGAACAGCTGCACTCGGGAGAGCAGCAAGACAAACTCCTCTCCGCCGAAGCGGGCAACCAGATCGCAGTCTCTGACCTGCTGAGTCAGCAACTGTGCCAGTTGCTGTAGCACCTGATCGCCGGCCGCATGGCCCCAGTTGTCGTTGATGTATTTGAAATGATCGATGTCCACGGCAACCACGGCCCAGGGCACCAGCCGCTGATCGGCCAAGCGCGACTCTGCGGCCTCCATGAAGGCGCGGCGATTGAGCAGGCGCGTCAAAGAGTCACGGTTGCGCTCTTCGCGCAATGTCGTCATCACATCCCTGACCGAGCAGGCCAGCAGTCCTACCGCAAACCACATCGCAAACAGAAGCGCTATGGCCTGGGTGAGCAACCAGTATCCAGATCGGGTCAGCTCCTGCACTTCGTGAACGGGCAACAGACTTACGGCCGCCGGCCTGAACAAGGCATAACAGACGTTGAGCCCATAGGCCCAGCGCACGCCACGCTCCAGCCAGTCCTTTGACGAATCGGCCTTGAGAAATGCCGGCATGGCCAGGGCCAGCTGCAAGGCCATGGCCAGAGCCAGGCACTGCACGCGGACCCACAAATCATTCTCGATCCGGGAAAAATAGAACAGCGCGGACAGGGCGGCGACAGCGATCAACAGGCCGCAGGGCACACTCGCCCCTGCAGCCCCCTGCCTCAGGGACACCCCTTGCGCCAGCGACCAGGTCCCCAGCAGATACAGACATGCCGTGGCGATTGCAAACTGGCTCAGCTGCGCATTGCTCATCAGGCTTTGCGCAGCCAGAGCCGTCGCAAGCAACACATAACCGCCCACCAGCCAGAGCAGGAACAGCGCACGCGGCTGTCGGCGCTGCACATACCAGCAAGCCAACAAGGCAAACCCGAACAACACCACGCAAGCCGGCGCAATCAAGGCAAAGTACAAATCTGCAGGCTGGCCCAATTTAGGTTCTCCGCGCAGGAAACTGTGAATTCAACGTCGTCCATTCTCCGGCGAGAAGTATCTCCAATATTCCAATACAGCGCTCGCTTTCACTCTGGCATAAGCACATAGCCATTAGGTCGTTCTCCTGAGTCAACGTCCTGCCCATAATCAATGACGCCAAAGCCCGGGCTGTGGCGTTCGAATAACTTGCCAAAGAGACACACACATGCGCATAGAGACACTCGCCGTACATGCCGGCTATTCCCCCGACCCCACCACCAAGGCTGTGGCCGTGCCCATCTACCAGACGGTGGCCTACGCGTTTGACAGCGCCCAGCATGGCGCCGATCTGTTTGATCTGAAGGTCCCGGGCAATATCTACACGCGCATCATGAATCCCACCACCGACGTGCTGGAAAAGCGCGTCGCGGCGCTCGAAGGCGGCATTGCCGCACTGGCCGTGGCATCGGGCATGGCTGCCATCACCGCCGCCATCCAGACCCTGGCCGAAACGGGTGACAACATCGTGTCGGCCAGCACGCTCTACGGCGGCACCTACAACCTGTTTGCCCACACCTTCCCGCAGCAAGGCATCGAGGTGCGCTTTGCCGATCCGCGCGATCCGGCCAGCTTCGGCAAGCTGATCGATGCAAGGACCAAGGCGGTATTCATCGAGTCCATCGGCAACCCGCTGGGCAATGTGACCGATATCCGCGCTCTGGCCGATGTGGCCCACCGGCACGGCGTGCCGCTGATCGTCGACAACACCGTGCCCTCTCCCTATCTGTTGCGCCCGTTCGAGCATGGCGCTGACATCGTCGTGCATTCGCTGACCAAATACCTGGGCGGCCACGGCACCAGCGTTGGCGGGGCGATCGTGGACAGCGGCAAGTTCCCCTGGGCGGAGCACAAGGCCCGCTTCAAGCGCCTGAACGAACCCGACGTCAGCTATCACGGCGTGGTCTACACTGAAGCACTGGGCCCCGCCGCCTTCATCGGCCGCGCCCGCGTCGTTCCGCTGCGCAATATGGGCGCCGCCATCTCGCCGCAGAACGCCTTCCAGATCCTGCAAGGCATTGAAACCCTGGCCCTGCGTATGGACCGCATCTGCGAAAACACGCAGAAGATTGCAGAAACGCTGCAAAAACACCCCAAGGTGGAATGGGTGCGCTATGCAGGCCTGAAAGACCACCCCGACCATGCCATCGTGCAAAAACAGTCTGGCGGCCGCGCATCGGGCATTCTGTCCTTCAGCCTCAAAGGCAGCGAAGGCCGTGCGGCCGGAGCACGCTTCCTGGACGCCTTGCAGCTGTTCACGCGCCTGGTCAATATCGGCGATGCCAAGTCGCTGGCCACCCACCCCGCTTCAACCACGCACCGTCAGCTGGATGCGGACGAACTGGCCAAGGCCGGCGTGACCGAAGGCATGGTGCGCCTGTCCGTGGGCATCGAGCATATTGACGATCTGCTGGCCGACCTGAACCAGGCGTTGAAACAGGTCTGAAGCGAGCTGAGACTCCGGCGCGCGACCTCAGGCATCGCGCGCCAGTCGCAGCCCCGTCATCTGCCATCGAGCCGTTGCGGGAAAGAAGTTGCGATAGGTCAGCCGCGCATGACCGGCAGGCGTGAGGCAGGAGCCGCCGCGCAGCACATACTGGTTGACCATGAACTTGCCGTTGTACTCCCCCACGGCACCCTCGGCCAGGCGAAAGCCCGGATAGGCGGCATAGGATGACTGCGACCACTCCCATACCTGGCCGATTGCGGCTCCCGCACGGGTGCCTGCAACCTCGGGGTGCAGACTGCCAGGCTCGCCGAAGCGGGACGCAGGCCAGGCCGGCCTGCCCATTGCCACCTCCCACTCCATCTCCGTCGGCAGGCGCGCCCCGGCCCAGCGCGCATAGGCATCAGCCTCGAAATAGGAGATATGGCAGGCAGGCCTCAGTGCATGCAGAGCCGTCACGCCATACAGGCTGAACTCCTGCCAGCCCGCATCACCCGCAGCATCTTCAGCTTGCCTCCAGTACCAGGGGTGGCTCAGTTGCTGGGCCTGGCACCAGTCCCAGCCTTCGGCCAACCACCATTGAGGCTGGCTGTAGCCGCCATCCAGCACAAAGCGCAGAAACTCGCCATTGTTCACGGGCCTCGATGCAATCTGCGCAGCTTGCACATAGACACTGTGCCTGGGCATTTCATTGTCAAACGCAAAGCTGCCGCCGCCATGACCCATGCTGTAGATGCCCGCCTCAAGCGGCAGCCATGTGAGATCAGCATAGGCCTGCACGCAATTCTCCTCTGCCACCCCATCTGACGCATAAGCAGGCCAGAGCGGGTGACAAGAAAGCAAATGCTTGATATCGGTGAGCATCAACTCCTGATGCTGCTGCTCGTGCTGCAAGCCCAATGCGACGAGCTGAGCAACGGCCTGCTGAGTCGTCGGACTTTTCTCTTTCATGGCGGCCATCAGCGCCAGCATCTGCTCATCCACCACAGCGCGATAAGCCATGACCTGCGCCAGAGCCGGCCTGGTCAACAAGCCCCTCTGGGCTCTGGGATGGCGTTCCCCCACCTGCTGGTAATAGGAGTTGAACAGCATGCGAAAACTGCCGTCAAAAGCCTGATGCCCTGGCTGGTGCACGGCCAGTACAAAGGTTTCGAAGAACCAGCTGGTATGGGCCAGATGCCATTTGGCAGGACTGGCGTCCGGCATGGATTGCACACAGGCGTCTTCTGCAGACAAGGGCGCAGCCAGCTTTTGCGTGCAGGCCCTCACCCGCTCGAACTGCTGCGCCAGCACTATCCAGTCCCCGGCAGCAGGTGTCATGAAAAATGCCCGCGCCATGGTTTCAGGCATGGGCATGAATGACGGCAAACCATTGCTGCTCATCGGTCCAGACCCTGGGCGCGGCAAATCCCGCGCAAGCCAGCATGGAGAGGAAATCGGACAGCGGGTATTTGTAGCTGTTCTCCGTATGGATGGTCTCGCCCTGAGCAAAATAGCGCAGGCCCTGAGGCCAGCACACCATGACGGGGCGACGGGCGCGCAAATGCATCTCTATCCGCGATGTCCGGCTGTCGAAGCGCGCCTCATGCGCCCAGTCCTGAAGATTGAAATCGCTGCCCAGCAGACGGTTCACATGATTGAGCACATTGAGATTGAATTCGGCTGTGACGCCCTGCTCATCGTCGTAAGCGGCTATCAGAACCGATACCGGCTTGGGCAGATCAATGCCAATCAGCAGCCCGCCGTCGCCCCCCAGAAGTGAATGCATATGTCCGAGCATATGCAAAGCCTGCTGCGTATCGAAGTTGCCGATCGAGGAGCCAGGATAGAACAGCTCACGCCGCGTCTGTGGCACGCCTGACGGCAAATGCCAGTCCCCCGTGAAATCCGCAGCAACCGCACGAGCCGTAAGTCGCGGGAAGTCGTGCTCCAGCCTGGCCACAGCGGCCTGCAGAAACTCGACCGCAATATCCACTCCCAGAAACTGCTGCGGCCCCACGCTGCGGCACAGGCGCCGCACTTTTTCGCAATTGCCCGCTCCCAGCTCTATCAACACCTGGCAACCCGCCATGGCTTGGGCGATCTCCAGGTCATAGCGGGCCATGATGGCAGCCTCGGTTCTTGTGGGGTAGTACTCGGGCAGCTCGGTTATCTGCTCAAACAGGGCGCAGCCATGCGCGTCATATAGGAACTTGGGAGAAATCTGCGCCTGCCGCTGCATCAGCCCCTGCGCCAGCTCATAGCGCAGATGCGTCGGGGGGGTATACGCGTCCATGAAGCTGCAACCCTCGTCCTGAAGCGGTGGAGGTCTCAACGAGGACGCCAGAGGCAATGGAATGCGCCCTGCGCGTGATGCAAACTCTATCGATGCTGCCTGCCTGTCCGGTGTCGCGCGCATGCTGATCCTCCTGATGAGCTGATCGCGCGATGCAGCCATTGCCCGCGCCATCACTGCCAAGCCTGCTTTAGACCCTCAGCCTAGCGCGGCCGGCAATCGGCAGAAGTAGGACTGAAGCCAGCGATCCTTTTACTGCATGCACATGCAGCAATGCTGACAAAGTCAATACTGGTCAAAGAATTCAGCAAAAAAAATCGGTACCCCGCGCTGGCGGAATACCGATCTAAACATACACCCTAGCCTCCGAAGTCATCAGGCCATGCCGACCTGCTGACTCCGATGCACCGCAGAGCCTGCGGTGCGTGCCTCGCCTGCGGGAAGAAGGCCGCAGACAAGAACACTCTTTGCCGTGAAGCTATCAGAAGCGATAGCCCACGCCCACGCCCACCAGCCATGGGTCAACCTTGAACTTGGTGTTTTCAAACACGCCTGCACCTGTGATCTTGGTACCCAGATACACCTTCTTGATATCGAAGTTCAGTGACCAGTTCTTGTCCAGCGCATAGTCGAAGCCAACCTGCAGCGCGCCGCCAAAGCTGTTCTTCTTCACGGTCACGGCACCATCCAGGATGTCCACGTTCGAGAAGCGTGTGTAGTTCACGCCGGCCCCCACATAAGGCTTGAAGGCCCCAAAGTTGGTGAAGTGGTACTGTGCCAGCAAGGTGGGAGGCAGATGCTTGAGCGAACCGATCTTGCCGCCATTCAGGCGCACATCATGCTTTTGAGGATAGGTCAGCACCAGCTCTGCCGCGATGTTGGGCGTGAAGAAGTAGGACACGTCCAGCTCAGGCATCCACTTGTTGTTGATGCTCACGCCTGCGTCTCCGGCAGCGCCACCGTTGTCGCTGTCCAGATGCAGAGCACGCACGCGAACCTGCCAAGGGCTGGAGCCGTCAAACGAAGATTGGGCAAAAGCGGTACCGGCCGTCAGGGCGCTGGCAACAGCAGCAATCGCGATCAGAGTCTTTTTCATGGGTTCTTTCCTTGAAGAATTGGGTGAGAGCAATGCTTTGCATCCCTTGGCATCCATTGAAACAAAGCCACTGCCACACGGGTTTGTCCCAGGTCAACCCACACACCAACACCGCAAAGAAAAAAGCGGACGTTGCCCATCGGCCACGTCCGCCCAGGATACTGATGAAGCGCAAAAATTTGCGTCAGCAGTGATGGTAGTCGTCAATTCGGATGAGCCACCCTGGCTGGTCGCAGCTTGTGCCACAACTCCACGCACACCACAACCGCACCGCCAATGACGGCCCCAACCAGCACATGCACCAACACCGGTCCCAGCGCTGCAACAATACCGCCAGTGGGCACAATCACCTGCTCTATCCAATGTTCGACCGGCTCTATGCCGTGCACCAGCAAGCTACCGCCCACCATGAACATGGCAGCCGTGCCCACGATGGACAGCCCGCGCATCAGCCACGGGGTAAAAGCAATCAGACCACGGCCCATGGCCTTGGCAGCGCTGCTGCTCTTGGCCATCAGCCAGCCGCCCACGTCATCCATGCGCACGATCCCGGCCACCAGTCCATAGACGAACACGGTGATGGCCAGAGCTACAGCGATCAGCACCGAGGCCTGCTCCCAGATGGGTTTGGCGGACACCGTACCCAGCGCAATCGCCATGATTTCGGCCGACAAGATAAAGTCCGTGCGCACGGCCCCCTTGACCTTCTGCTTCTCGTACTCCATCGGGTCCATCTGCTTTTCACGCGCGGCACGCACCGATGAAGGCGCAACACCTTTATGTGCCGCCTCCTCGGCATCCACCACGGCATCATGCGCATCATGCTTTTGATGCTTGTGAAACAGCTCCAGGATCTTCTCCACGCCCTCAAAGCAGAGAAACGCGCCCCCCACCATCAGCAAGGGCGTGATCAACCAGGGCACAAAAGCGCTGATCAACAGCGCCGCCGGCACCAGGATGGCCTTGTTCATCAACGAACCTTTGGCCACCGCCCAGACCACGGGCAGCTCCCGGTTGGCCTTCACTCCCGTAACCTGCTCGGCATTGAGCGCCAGGTCATCGCCCAGCACGCCGGCCGTCTTCTGCACCGCAACCTTGGTCTGGGTAGCCACATCGTCCAGAATTGCCGTGCTCTTGCCTGCCGCGGTCTTGGTCATCAAGGCCACGTCGTCGAGCAAGCTAGCAATATCGTCTAGCAACATCAAAAGGCCGGCACCTGCCATCGCTTCTCCCGCTGGTTTGCAAAATCGCCATCATGCCTGCAAACCATGCCACGATTGCGACAGGAAATTGCCAATCAGCTGCGCGTTCGCCACACCCTGGCTTTGCAGCGACAATGAGCGCCCTCATCGAACGGAAACCCTGTGACTCAAGCCATCGCTCATGCCGAACTGATTGCCAGCTACCGCAAACTTGCCGCAGAGGCCGCCAAGAAGGCCGCGCTGGTCAAGGCCGCCGCAGGCAAAGGCCCCAAGACCATTGCAACGGTCAGCGAAACCGCTGCCAAGGCCGCGCGCCGCCGTGATGTGATGGCCGCCAGGCTGGCCAAACTCGGCGTCATTCTGCCGGGCTGAGCCCCAACAAGCAGCCTTCTTCGGGCAGTCTTCTTATTTGCTGGTCTTGAAGCCCTGTGTCGCCGCCCAGGCTGCCACATCGTCGCGACGGATGGCCGCAGCCATAAGCTGTGGAAAGGCATCGGGGGTACAGGCAAACGAGGGCACGCCCAGTGCCGCCAGCTTGGCCGCCAGTTCCGCGTCATAGGCCGGAGCTCCCTCGTCGCTGAGCGCCAGCAGCGTGATGAACTGCACGCCTGCTTCCACCAGCTCGTTGGCGCGGCGCAGCAGGCCCGACTCCACACCGCCCTCGTAGAGGTCGGAGATCAGCACCAGAATGCTGTTGCGCGGCTCGCTGATTAGTCCCTGGCAATAGCCGACCGCACCATTGATATCGGTGCCGCCGCCCAGTTGCACGCCAAACAGCACATCCACGGGGTCGTCGAGCTTTTCCGTCAGATCAACCACGGCCGTATCAAACACCACCAGCTTGGTGGCTACGGCCGGCAGGCTGGCCATCACCGCACCAAAGATGCTGGAATAGACCACCGAGTTAGCCATGGAGCCGCTCTGGTCAATGCACAGAATCACCTCGCGCTGCGGGCGGCGCGCCTTGCGCCCATAACCGATCAGCGTCTCTGGAACAATGGTCTTGTACTCGGGCTGCCAATGGCGCAGGTTGGCGCGTATGGTGCGATTCCAGTCGATTTCTGCATGACGCGGGCGTCGGTTGCGCTGGCTGCGATCCAGCGCCCCGGCCACGGCACTGCGCATGGGCTCCTCGAGCTTTTTCATCAGCTCGTCCACCACCTTGCGCACCACCAGCCGCGCCGTGGCCTTGGTGTTCTGCGGAATCACCGAGCCCAGCGAAATCAGGTCCGCCACCAGATGCACATCGGGCTGCACGTTCTCCAGCATCTCGGGCTGCAGCAGCAGCTCGCGCAGATTCAGGCGCTCCATGGCATCGCGCTGCATGACCTGCACGACCTGGCTCGGAAAGTATTTGCGGATATCGCCCAGCCAGCGCGATACCGAAGGCGAGGAGTTGCCGCGTCCGCCCTTGCGCGATGCCAGCTTGCTGTCTTCCTCATACAAGGCGGCCAGCGCCTGGTCCATCTCCTGCAAGCGGCCCGTCACACCGCCGCAACTGGCGTCAGCGGGGCTACCCAGCACCATGCGCCAGCGCTGCAGCCGCGTAGTGGGCTGCAGCTCTTCGGACTCCTGTTGCGGCTCGGTCGCCAAGTTTGCTGTTTGCTTCATCGTCACACCTTGGCCGCGGCCGCATCAAATTCGGTAGCTGCCTGGGCTTGCCCCATCAGCGCCTGTGGCAGATTCAAGCCCAGCAACTCATTGAGCACGGGCAAGGCCAGCAAGGCACGCGACTCATCCCAGGGCGCGGCATCGTCCGCAGCACCTACGGCAGGATCGGGTGCCGCAACGCCTCCCACAGGCGTTCGCTTGACCTTGTCGCCCAGGCTTTGGCGCTCGTGATTGCTGAAGCTCGAGAAGCTACGCCGCACCAGCGGCAGAATCTGGGCAAACTGCACCTCGCCCAGACCACTGAGCCAGGCATCGACAGCACCCCAGATGGACTCGTCATGCAGCAACACCAGCGCCTGCTGGTTCAGAAAACCGTCCAGCCAGGCCGCCACATCCATGGGCGCCGCACCCAGCGAAAGATTGCGGTTGAACTGGCGCACGATCTCGGCGCTTTCCAGCAACTGCTCGTCCAGCAGCAAACGGCAAGCCATGCCGCGCAGCAGTGCCGCTGCGGCATCCCCCATGGCCAAGCTGCGCAGTGCCAGGCGCCAGGCATCCACCGCTTGCTGCGCCTCGCCGTTGCTGGTGCGCAACCGCAGTGCCTCGTGGGCCGCCAGCACCTTGGTCTTCATGGCGACCGCAGCATCCTCGTCCATGGCCATGCAGGCGACAGGCAGGCCGATGGCGGCGCGCAGCATCAGCGAATCGATCACGCCGGCCAGCAGGGCTGTATCCGTCTGGCGCACACTGCCATAGCGATAGACATTGGCCAGTGGCGGCAAGGCCTGCAGCAACTGGGCCACATCACCCGTGGTGGCTGCACGCTGGGCCAGTGTGGCAATCAGGGCCTCGACCAGCTGCGGCAAATCGGCCAGCAGCGCATCATCGATGGCCTGCGCGATTTCGGGCAGCGAGGTCTCGGGGGTCAGGCTGGAGCGCAGCCTGGCCGTGGCGGCCTGGGCCACGGTCGCTCCGTGCACGCTGGCCTCGATGATGCGCACCGCCAGCTCGGGCTCCCACTGCAGCTGCCAGCTTTCGCGGAAAGTGCCCCGGTTGCGCTGGGCATCGGTGGCGCGAACGCCCCAGTCAATGCCGAGCAGTCGCAGACGGTGCAGAAAATGGCTACGTGCCAGATCCATGTCCTTGCGCAAATCCAGCGCCAGCAGCTTGCTTGCCGCCTCGGGCTTGAGGCGCAGCGACTTCTGCTGCTGCTCGATATCGCGCTGCAGCGGCACCTGGGGTACATCGGCGGGCACCTGGCCCAGCACATGACCGACGGTCAGCTCCTCATCGATCAACCTGAGCGGTGCGTCCTCGCCCATGCAGATCACGGTGACTATGGCCTCGTTGATTTCGTCCAGGCCGGGCACGGGCTGGCCGCGCAGCGCCGCCAAGCCCTCGGCCAGACGCGTGGCCTCGATGATGTGGGCGCTGGAACAGTCCAGATCCTTGTCGCGCAGCAGATGGGCCACGCGCGTCAGCCAGCCCGCCGTGCGCAGCGTGGTTGGAGAAACGTCGTTTTTGATAGCTGCTTGCGCTTTACCATCAAGCGTTTGAGGCTGATTTGACTCAAAACCCGGGGACGATTGATAGCACTGCCACAGATGCTGGTACCAACCCGGAGAAGTCACACCCGCGCCATAGCCGCTGCTGCTGGCCAGGTTGCGATAAGTCCAGGGGGCCCAGGTCGCCATCACCTTGGCCTTGGGCAGGCCCTTGAGCAGGGCGCTATCTGCCTTGGCCGTCACGCTGGCCTTGAGCGCCGGCACATGCCAGGCGCCACAAACCACGGCAATGCGCTGGTGACCGGCCTTGATCGCCTCGCGAATGCACTGGCGCATATGGGCTTCGCGCAGTGCTTCGCGCTTCATGTATTCCTCGCCACGCCAATGTTCGCCGTCCTTGGCTAGCTCTTCACGAGCTGCCGTCATCACCTCGCCAATGCTTTCAAACAATGCTTCGCTGTCGCCTCGCTCCTCGACCAGACGGTTCCACCAGCTCTCGCCATCGTCAAAGCCTGCGGCATGGGCCAGCCAGTCCAGCGGATCGCGGTGCAGGTGTTGAGGGGCCGGTGCCGGGAGGTCCAGCTGCAGCTCATGCTCATCGCCGTCCTGCATATCGGCAAGCGTCGCGGCCTTCGCGTCGTCTGGCGCTTGTGCGCCATCCTGCTCCGAGTCCGAGACAGCCGCCGCCTGCACAGCATCCTCTGCCTCCTGTGTCGCCTTCTTCAGCGCTTCGCGTCGCGCAAACTCGATGGCCATGCCATGGGTCTGGGGCAGGTCGATGAAGCGGGTTGCAACACCCTGGCGACTGGCCCACTGCAATGCCTGCCATTCGGGTGAGAACACGGCAAACGGATAGAACGCGGCCTGGCTGGGCTCGTCCTGCATATAGACCAACATCGCCACGGGCGGGCGCAGCTCGGCATTTTGCAGCATGGGCAGCAGCACCTCCCCCTCGGGCGGGCCTTCCACCAGCAGGCAATCGGGCTGCAGTGCTTGCAGTGCCTGCAGCAGACTGCGAGCACAGCCCGGGCCGTGATGGCGTATGCCAAAGAAATGAACAGAATCAGCGGAAGTGGCCATGGGCTTGTCAGACGGCTCAAGAAAGGGATGGCAAGGTCTCTGGCAGTGAAGACAGCTCAGCCCATCACGGATGGGCGGTCGGTGTCATCACCGAAGACAGCAGCAACGCCAGGGCGAGGTGATGCAACGACGTATCAAGAGCTGTATTCACTGCAGCACAACTCACAGTTGCTCGCGGCAGGCGCGGTACAGATCCTTCCAGTCGCTGCGCTCCTTGACCACGGTCTCCAGATATTCCTTCCACACCACCGTGTCCTGCACCGGGTCCTTGATCACGGCTCCCAGCAAGCCCGAGGCCACATCGGCCGCGCGCAGTACGCCATCGCCGAAATGGCCGGCCAGCGCCATGCCGCTGTTGATGACCGAGATGGCCTCCGCCGTGGACAGCGTGGAGCTGGGCGACTTCACGCGCACGGTCTTGCCGTCCTCGGTCTGGCCGTGGCGCAGCTCGCGGAAGATCTGCACCACACGGCGCACCTCTTGCAGCGCAGGCGGCTCGGTTGGCAGCTGCAGCGCCCGCCCCTGCTCGGCCACCCGCTTGGTGACGATTTGCACCTCTTCGTCCTGCGAGGCAGGTACAGGCAGCACCACGGTGTTGAAGCGGCGCTTCAATGCGCTCGACAACTCGTTGACGCCCTTGTCGCGGTTATTGGCCGTGGCGATGACAGAGAATCCCTGAACGGCTTGGAACTCCATGGACAGTTCCGGCACGGGCAGCGTCTTTTCGGACAGCACGGTGATCAGCGTGTCCTGCACATCGGCGGGAATACGTGTGAGCTCCTCGATGCGCGCGATCTTGCCCAGCTTCATGGCATTGACCAGCGGGCTGGGAATCAGCGCTTTCTCGGACGGACCGTGGGCCAGCAACTGGGCGTAGTTCCAGCCATAGCGCAGCTGCTCCTCGCTGGTGCCGGCCGTGCCCTGAATCAGCATGGTCGAATCGCCGCTCACGGCCGCAGACAGATGCTCGGACACCCAGGACTTGGCCGTGCCTGGCACGCCGTACAGCAGCAAGGCACGGTCGGTGGCCAGCGTGGACACGGCAATCTCCATCAGACGCGGATTGCCGATGTATTTGGGGCTGAGCTCAAACCCGTTGCTGAGCTTGCCGCCCATCAGATACTGGAGCACGGCCCAGGGTGAGAGCTTCCAGTTTGGCGGGCGCGGACGGTCGTCCACCTTCTGCAGGGCATCGAGTTCTTCGGCAAATTGCGCCTCGGCGTGCTGACGTAGTACTTGGCTCATGATGACTTTCGGTTGAATGCAGAAAAATTCGAAGGCTTAGGCGCTCAGCGCGGCATGCAGGGCCAGGCGCAGATCGACGATACGGTTGAGTTGCTCGAGCACGCGCTCGTCATCCCAGGGACGCAGACGGGCGCGCTCCAGCCGCGCCTGTTGTTCGGGAGTCAGGCTGCTTTGCGCAGCAACGGTAGTGGCCTCTTCGGCCGCATCGGCCACCTTGGATACCAATTTTTGCCAGAGCCCGGCCAGCCCTGACGGGGCTGCTGCCTCGGGCTGCTGCTCTGGCACGGCAGGTTTCTCAGCCTGTGAAGGCTGACGCCAGAGTCGCACAAAGCGCGGCAGAACCGTCGGATGCAGTCGGCGCGCGCAGGCCAGCACGGCCTGATCGGCCTGCCAGCTATGCCAGCTGCCTGTGGCCTGCTTGCCGCCCAGCGCCTTGTCCAGAGCGTCCATCAGTTGCTCAGACATGGATTGAGAAAATACGCCAACCACAGGCATGCTGCTCTCGATGGTGTTGACGCGGTCCACCAGGCTACCCTTGGCCTGCTGCAACTGCGCCTGCCAGAGCGCCTCGCGCTCCTGCTGGCTCAGCCGGTCCAGCAGGGCCGGCAGCAGCGCTTCGGCCCGTGCATCGCGTTCCATGGTCTGCAACAGCGCAATCCAGCGTACATCTGGCTGATCGCGCAGGGCCGCCAGCCAGCCCTGACGCAAAGCGGTCTTCCAGTCGCTGCGGCGGCTCCAGTCCCAGAGCTGCTCGGGCGTCATCTCCAGGGTCTGCAGCCAGAAATCGATGGGCGCAAGCTCCACCATCTGCTGCAGCCACCAGGCTTTCACGCCCTTGATATAGGCCGGCGGCTGCAGCGCAATGCCGTCGCGCTCCCAGTCCTTGCTGCCCTCCTCGGGCGGCTCGATCTGCCATTCCCCCTTGGCATTGCGGCTCAGCATGGACTGCAGCCAGCCCGTGATGCGCAGGCTGTGCGCGCTTTGCGGCAGGCGCGACAGCAGACGGGCCGCGTTCTCGCGCACCTCCTTGCTACGATCGGTCAGCAGCTTTTCCAGCAGCGGCTCGTCCGCCATGGACAGTCCCACGCCCAGAGCCAGCACCATGGGCGCACGCTCCTTGGCATTGAGCTCCTTCAAGCTGGCTTCCAGTCTGGCGCGCGCCTGGTCGGCATCGGTCTCACGTTCGCTGTGCAGCAGCGCCACGCGCTGCTCGATGGAGCCCTCCTGCCAGATCAGCTCGGCATTGGCCGTCTCCTGCACGCCGCTGGCATAGCTCCATTGCGAGTTGAGCCCGGCCAGCCAGCGTCCTCGCTCGCCAAGCACCGGCGTCAGCCAGGTACGCAACTCCACAGAACGGCGGCCTTCGTTCAAAGCCTCGACCAAAAGCGCATAAGGCAAGCGCTGTCCAGCCTGATCGAGGGCATGAAACATGGGAGCCAGCATGCTCTCGGGCCCATGCTGCAACACATCACACATCAGGCCATGCAAGCGCTCATCCTCGGGCGCACGGCGAGACTCGTCGGCAGGCAATGCCGGGGAGCTCAAAGGTGCACCGAGCCTGACCTGCGCGCCGGGTTGCCAGCCCGCCCGCTCCAGGACGGCAGCGACGGCGCTGGCCCTCAGCAGCTGCGCAGCCGTTGATGCAGCCGGCTGCAGCCAGGCGGCTTGCATGGCTTGCAAACCGGTGCTGGCTGCGGCATCGACCTGCGCGGTCAACACCGCAGGCACGGCCAGCCTGTCCGCGCCGACCAGACTTGACTGCTGCAGCGCAGCCCATAAATTGGCGCTGCTCATCGCATCTCTCCTTGGTTCTGCCAGATGGGGGACAAGTCCTGGCTGTGGGCACCCTGCTGCCAGGCGCTGAGCAAGCGCCAGCGCCCCAGTTGCGGCCCACACTCCCACTCGCCGAACAGTGCCAGAGGCGTGCCGCCGCTCAGCGCCAGCAGCCGCCAAGCTTCGTCGTCAGCAATCACCGCAGGCACCGGCGCCGGCTGGCTCTGCCCTGTGGGCCAGCCCACCAGCCATTGCCCCTCGACATACAACAGCTGGGCATTCGCACACCACAGCGGCAGCACCGGCTGCAGCGCATTGGCGGCAATGCGCTCGCCCAGTTGCTGCAACGGTTCGCCCAGAGCCTTAAGCGTCAGGGCTGCGGCATCGGAGCTGTCGATTGCTTCAACCCCATTGACGGCAACCGCCCGCAGGCTCGCCCTGCCCGGATAAAAGCTCAAGGCTGTGCGGTAAGCGCCGCCGCTCACCCAGGCCGTCTCGAACCCGCGACCGCCCTGGGCATAGTCCAGCATCAGGGCCGCGCGGCCGGTATTGAGGCCCTGCAGCCAGACGCGGCGTTCCAGCAGGCGACCCTCGCGCTCGATCAGGCGCTGGCCCAGTACGCGCCAATCGTCGCTGATGGTCTCGCCACGGGCCTGTACTTCGGCCTTGTCCATGGGCCAGCCCAGGGCAGCCATGACGTCGGCCTTCACCTCGGGGCTCAGCGAGTCACGCCGCTGCACCGCGTCCACCAGCAGTTGCCAATGGCCAAGCTGCACCAGCAGGTCACGCGGCCAGGTCGGGTGGCTGTCCACCAACTCCCAGGCTTCCCTGATACGTGCGGCCATGCCCGTGGCCTGGGCATCCACCATGCGTGCCGCCATGGTGTTCCAGTGCTGGCGCGTCTGGCTGTCGCCGGCCTGATTGGCCAGGCCGGTGCGCACCATGTCCTGCATCCATAGCGACAGCTCCTGCATGCCGCCAGCAACCTTGTCCCAGCGCTTGTCCTCGCGCTTGGCCTGCTGTCTGGCCAGAGCCTCCTGATCCGCCACTGGCGCAGCGGCAATGGCGGCCGCCTTGGCCTCTTTCTGCTCGGCTTTTTGCTGACGGCCACCCAACCAGTTGCTGACCCATTCCGGGGGCTCGCCGCCCTCCGGCACCTGGCCGCCTGCGCGCAGCAGCATCAGCGCCAGCCCGTGCTTGCAGGGGAACTTGCGGCTGGGGCAGGAGCACTTGAAGGCCGGCCCGCTCAGATCGACCTGAGTCTGATACGGCTTGCTGCCGCTGCCCTGGCATTCCCCCCAAACCGCAGCATCATTGCTGCCTGTGTTCGGCCATTTGCTCAGGGACTGCAGTCCCTTGGCCGCCTTGGATGACGCAGCATCCGGCGACAGCGCCAAAACTTCCGCTTCCGTTGCTAATACACGCGACACCAATGTCTCCCGTCCCGAATCGACGCAATATCCTGATAGTTCGAGGCGCTTACGCACCAAGGGCGAGTGCGAAACTCCCCTCGGAAAACCTCGTCCGCACTTTGCTGAAACTGTGCTTTCAGCGCGGCAAAAACTGTGGTTTGACAGACCGCGCAAACCGTTGCGCGCAATGCGTCAGCCTATCATCGCCATGGCACTGTGCCGATGAAAACGTGCAAAAAATCAGAACAGAGAGAAGCCGGGTGACATGCATCAGCCGGCTTCCTCGTCAAGCTGCGGTACCGCTGTTCCCGGTGAACATTCAGCCCACCGACGCTGCTGCAGATGCAAGTACCGACTCCGCCGCAGCCAAGCCACGACATTCCTGCTACTTTTGCTTACCAATGGCTCGACCCGGCTTCGGTGCTCATACCGCGCCAGCTGCCCGCAAGTGCACCTTGCTGCCTATCCGGCTGTCAAATTGCTACCGAGGGTCTGAATGCTCTGGGTCAAATCGACCAGGACACCGTCGATGCCAAACACGCCCTGTGTCACAGCCTTGGAAGTCGGCTCTGGGTCGGAGAATTAGCCACTGACGATGCTTCGGCTGGCAAGCCCGCGGCCAACAACACAGAAGACTGCAAGAGATTCTGTCTGGCAGCTAACGAACAGCGTCGAAAGTTCTCCAGCAAAAGCTGTTCGCTGGCATCCCCCGCTGGAAGATCTGACTGGCGCCGGCCTGTCAGCACAAACAGCACATCAACACCTGCTGCGGCAACCGCAACAAGGTAATCGCTATCCGGCTTTCGTTCGTCTTTCTCGTAGAGCAGCTGCGCCTGCTTGCGCACACCGCCAAGTTGGCCAAACCCTTCCTGGTTCAAGCCAAGGCGTTCTCGTTCCTCACGCAAACGCGCACCAATACCCATATGAGTAACTCAATATTGACAAATATACGCATTTGCGTACTATTGTCATCCCAAAGCCAAGCTAGTGCCGCTTCACAACACTGCACTAGAGGCAAAAAAGCAGCAGCCCTTTGCACAGAGCTACTACACCTATTCACATCAATCGATAGATTCTGACATGAAGCAGCCCCCTAAGCACAGGCCCGCACATGACTTGAGAGCCAAGGCCTACGGTCGCCCAATGGACACGGAACAGTCCAGATAGCTGCTGTCCCATCAACAGCCGGTGCAGTGTTGGCAACGGATCTTGCCTGCTACGACAACAGGCACTCTACGAATGTGTTCTGTAGCGCTCGACAATTTCAGCCTTTGTCTGAATTCGGCGTTTACGGACTTGATGCTGTCAAAGCATCAGCTATCCATGCACGACTGTCGCGGGCAAATCGGCGCAGCTGAAAGCATGCGCTATTCAACACCAACGCCAGGACCTGCAGATCAGGCCCGACTGGAGTTTTGAGTCATGAGCCAGGACATTTTCGATCAGCATGCCGATGGCAAGGCTTTTGCGGCAGCAGCTTCGTTGGTGCCGGCAACCGTGCCGCAAGCCCAGATTGTCTGCCACCAAGCGCAGTTGATCGGCTATGCGTTGAGCCACCATGTGCCGGACATGCGGCGAGGCTTCAATATCCTTACCAGCTATGGCCGCTGGCATATAGATGCGAAGCCAGCCGCGCAGATGGCCGAGTTGATGCGCCAGCATCTGATGCAGCAACTGGAGACGATCTAGACCTACGCTTCCGACAGGACGCGGAAAGCAGTTCATCCGATCCTTGAAGTCGGCCTCCGGGAAGACCATGAACCATGAAAAAAGGCTCTGCAGAATGCAGAGCCTTTTGATTGCACTAGCAGTGCCAGGGAATCAACCCAGCCACTTGCGGGCGTTGCGCCAGACGCGCATCCAGGGGCTGAATTCAGACTTGTCGCCCGAGGTCCAGCTCATCTGCACGTTGCGGAACACGCGCTCGGGGTGAGGCATCATCGCGGTGAAACGGCCATCGGCCGTCGTCACTGCTGTCAGGCCACCGGCCGAGCCGTTGGGGTTGAACGGATACTGCTCGGTAGGCTGGCCGTGGTTGTCCACATAACGCATGGCCTTGACCACTTGCTCGGCATTGCCACGGAACTGGAAGTTGGCATAACCCTCGCCATGCGCCACGGCGATGGGCAGGCGGGAGCCGGCCATGCCTTGCAGGAACAGGCTGGGCGACTCCAGCACTTCCACCATGCTCAGACGCGCCTCGAAGCGGTTGCTCTGGTTCTGCGTGAAGCGCGGCCAATCCTGCGCACCGGGAATGATATCGGCCAGCTCGGCGAACATCTGGCAGCCGTTGCACACGCCCAGACCGAAGGTGTCGCTGCGACCGAAGAAGGCCTGGAACTGCTCGGACAGACGGTCGTTGAAAGTGATGGAACGTGCCCAGCCAATGCCCGCACCCAGGGTGTCGCCGTAGCTGAAGCCGCCACAGGCCACCACACCGGCGAAGTCCTTGAGCTGCGCACGACCGGACTGCAGGTCGCTCATGTGCACGTCCACCGCATCAAAGCCGGCTTCGGTGAAGGCGTAGGCCATTTCCACATGGGAGTTCACGCCCTGCTCGCGCAGCACCGCAACGCGGGGCTTGGCAGCCACGTTGATGAAGGGCGCTGCCACGTTCTCCTGCGGGTCGAAGGTCAGATGCACATGCATGCCGGGGTCGGCAGGCTCGCCCGCCGCAGCATGCTCGCTGTCGGCACAAACGGGGTTGTCGCGTTGCTGGGTGATCTTCCAGCTCACGGCATCCCAGACCTGGTGCAGATCGGACAGGCTTGCGCCGAACACCTTGTTCGCATCGCGCCACACCTGCAGCTCGCCCTTGCCGGCGTCCACAGGGGACGAAGCAGGACGGGTCTTGCCGATGACATGGCTGCACTGGATCAGGCCATGTTCGCGCAGCACCTGCAGCACTTCGGCACGGTCCTCGGTCCTGATCTGCAGCACGGCGCCCAGCTCTTCGTTGAACAGCGCGCGCAGGGTCAGGTCTTCGCGACGGCCGGAGACCTGCTTGCCCCAGTTCTTGCCTTCGCCGCTGTCCATGCGGCTGTCGGAGATGCCATCGCCTTCGGTGATCAGCATGTCCACATTCAAGGCCACGCCCACATGGCCGGCAAAGGCCATTTCGGCGGCCGTGGCCAGCAGGCCGCCGTCGCCCCGGTCGTGGTAGGCCAGGATCAGTCCCTTGGCGCGCAGCGCATTCACTGCATCCACCATGGCGATCAGATCCTTGGGCTCGTCCAAATCCGGTACCTCGTTGCCCGACTGATTGAGCACCTGACCGATGATGGAGCCGCCCATGCGCATCTTGCCGCGGCCCAGGTCGATCAGCACCAGGGTGCTGTCTTCCACCTCGGCGTTGAGCTGGGGCGTGAGCGTGGTGCGCACATCGTCGATGGCGGCAAAGCCGGTGATGATCAGGCTCACGGGCGAGGTGACCTTCTTGGTCTGCCCGTTCTCGCTCCACTGGGTGCGCATGGACAGGGAGTCCTTGCCCACGGGAATCGAGATGTTCAGCGCGGGGCACAGTTCCATGCCCACGGCCTTGACGGTGGCGTACAGCGCAGCGTCTTCGCCGGCTTCGCCGCAGGCGGCCATCCAGTTGGCCGACATCTTCACCTTGGACAGCTCGATGGGGGCGGCCAGCATATTGGTGATGGCTTCGGCCACGGCCATGCGGCCCGAGGCGGGTGCGTCGATGGCGGCCAGCGGTGTGCGCTCGCCCATGGCCATGGCTTCACCCTTGAAGCCCTTGTAGTCGGCCAGGGTCACGGCCACGTCGGCCACCGGCACCTGCCAGGGACCGACCATCTGGTCGCGATGGGTCAGGCCACCGACGGCACGGTCACCAATGGTGATCAGGAAACGCTTGGAAGCCACCGTGGGGTGGGCCAGCACTTCGATCACAGCCTTTTCCAGCGGCACGCCGGTCAGGTCCATGGCGGGCAGCTCGCGCTCCACGCTGCTCACATCCTTGTGCACCTTGGGCGGCTTGCCCAGCAGCACGTTCATGGGCATGTCCACGGGAAACTTCTGGTCGCCGGACTCGACCGCCGTGTCCTCCAGCACCAGTTGGCGCTCTTCGGTGGCCGTGCCGATGACGGCAAACGGACAGCGCTCGCGCTCGCAGAAGGCCGTGAACTGCTCCAGCGATTCGGGGGCAATGGCCAGTACGTAACGCTCCTGCGATTCGTTGGACCAGATTTCCTTGGGCGACAGGCCGGACTCTTCGAGCTTGACGGCTCGCAGGTCAAAGCGTGCACCGCGCCCGGCATCATTGGTCAGCTCGGGGAAGGCATTGGAGATACCACCGGCACCCACGTCGTGGATGGCCAGGATGGGGTTGCCTGCGCCCTGCTGCCAGCAATGATTGATGACTTCCTGCGCACGGCGCTCGATCTCGGGATTGCCGCGCTGCACCGAGTCGAAGTCCAGTTCTGCTGCATTGGTGCCCGAAGCCATGGAGCTTGCCGCACCGCCACCCATGCCGATGCGCATGCCGGGACCGCCCAGCTGGATCAGCAGCGTGCCCGCCGGGAACTCGATCTTCTTGGTGAGTTCGGAATCGATGACGCCCAGGCCGCCGGCGATCATGATGGGCTTGTGGTAGCCGCGTGTGATATCGCCGACCTGCTGCTCGTACTCGCGGAAATAGCCGGTCAGATTGGGGCGACCGAACTCGTTGTTGAACGCCGCGCCACCCAGAGGGCCTTCGATCATGATCTGCAGCGGGCTGGCGATGTGCTCGGGCTTGCCCACTTCGCTGCCCCAGAGCTTGGAGACGGTGAAGCCGGTCAGGCCAGCCTTGGGCTTGGAGCCACGGCCGGTTGCGCCTTCGTCACGGATTTCGCCGCCGTTGCCGGTCGAGGCGCCGGGGAAGGGCGAAATCGCCGTGGGGTGGTTATGTGTTTCCACCTTCATCAGCACATGGTTGGTAGCCGCCTGCTTCTGGTAGCTGGGCGCGCTGACTGCGTCTGCCTTGGCATCGAACTTGGCGACAAATCGCTCGACCTCGTGGCCTTCCATGATGGAAGCGTTGTCGGCATAGGCCACCACGGTGTGCTGGGGCGAGCAGGCTTCGGTGTTGCGGATCATGCCGAACAGCGACTTTTCCTGCTCCACGCCATCGATGGTGAACTTGGCGTTGAAGATCTTGTGGCGGCAGTGCTCGGAGTTGGCCTGCGCGAACATCATCAGCTCCACATCCGTGGGATTGCGCTTGAGATCGTTGAAGGCGTTGACCAGATACTCGATCTCGTCTTCGGCCAAGGCCAGGCCCCATTGCTTGTTCGCGGTTTCCAGTGCTGCGCGGCCACCGCCCAGCACATCCACAAACTCCATGGGTTGTGCCGCCAGGGTGGTGAACAGTTGCTCGGCCTCGGCACGTGTCGCAAACACGGACTCGGTCATGCGGTCGTGCAGCAAGGCGGCAATCTGAGCCGTCTGCTGCGGCGAGAGCTCGGGCTTGCCGCCCAGCAGGCCTGACTTCACGTCCACGCGATACTCGGTCATGCGTTCCACACGGAACACATTCAGGCCGCAGTTGCGCGCGATATCGGTGGCCTTGGAGGCCCAGGGCGAGATGGTGCCCAGGCGGGGAGTGACGATGAAGGCCAGGCCTTCAACGCTGCCCTTATAGGGGTCACCATAAGTCAAGAGCGCCGAAAGGCGCTCTTGCAATCCGGGCGCAACTGCGCCCTCGGTGGCAACCAGGTGCACAAAGCGTGCAGATACGCCGGTGATCTTGGGGTGGATGGCGACCAGATCGGTCAGAAGCTGTTGGGCGCGGAACGAGCTCAGGGCGTTTCCACCCTCAAACTGTGTCAGATGCAATGTCACGTGGCGGCCTGTTTATGTGAAGGCTGTTGAAAAGCGTCCTGGTCAATCCCCTGCCTGAGAGGACCTGGCCAAAGCGCTGAATTCGGTGAGCCTCGGATTTTACCGTGCCTCGGGGTTAGTCCGAATGCTCACACCCACAAGCCCTGCATGTTCAAGCGCGCAATGGGATAATTGCGACCATGAGCATCACACTGAAGACTCCCGAAGACATCGAGCGCATGCGCGTTGCAGGCCGCTTTGCTTCGGATGTGCTGGACTACATCACCCCCCACATCAAGCCCGGCATCACCACCCAGCAGATCGACGATCTGTGCGCCAAGCGCATGGCCGAGCAAGGCACCAAGACGGCCTGCCTGGGCTATCAGCCCCCAGGCATGACGCCCTACCCGGCCTATGTCTGCACCTCGGTCAACCATGTGGTGTGCCACGGCATCCCCAACGACAAGCCTTTGAAGAAGGGCGATATCGTCAATGTCGACGTGACCATCATCACCGAAGACGGCTGGTTCGGCGACAACAGCCGCATGTTCATCATTGGTGAAGGCACGATTGCCGCCAAGCGTCTGTCCAAGCTGACCTTCGAGGCCATGTGGAAGGGCATCGCCCAGGTCAAGCCCGGTGCCACGCTGGGCGATATCGGCCATGCCATCCAGACCTATGCGGAGAGCAACAACCTGTCCGTGGTGCGTGAATACTGCGGCCACGGCATCGGCAAGGTGTTCCACGACGAGCCCCAGGTGCTGCACTACGGCCGCCCCGGCGAAGGCGTGGTGCTGGAAGAAGGCATGGTCTTCACCATCGAGCCCATGCTGAATCTGGGCAAGCGCGACATCAAGGCCATGCCCGACGGCTGGACCGTGGTCACCAAGGATCGCAGCCTGACCGCCCAGTGGGAGCTGATGCTGGCCGTCACCAAGACCGGCTATGACGTGCTGACCTGGTCCGATGGCTCGCCCACCCCGCCCGACTTCATCACGGCCATCCGCACCTGAGCGCATTGCTGCCGCTGACCTGCATGCCGCATCTGGCCAAAGCCGGATGCGGCATATTTTTTGCTTGTAGACCTTGTGCTGCAAGCGCCATGCGCTCATCTTTTTGCCATCACAGGCCTCAAGCCCAAGTCAGTTGGGTTAAGGTGACGCTCAAGCACTTGCCCTGTTGAAACGCTTTTTTCTACTGCGCATGACCTCCTCTGCCCACTCCTACGCCAACTCTGCCGACGTCTCCGACCTCTCCTCGCTACAGGGCCTGCGCGAGCAATACCGCGAGGCCAAGGCCCGGCAGATGGAGTTGCTGCGCAACCCCACGCTGGGCAGACGCAGCGTGCGCGGAGTGCTGCACCATTTCAGTGAACTGGCCGATGGTCTGCTGCGCACCCTCTGGCAACGCGCGCAGATGCCGCAAGGCGCGGCCCTACTGGCCGTCGGCGGCTATGGGCGCGCCCAGCTCTTCCCCTACTCGGACATCGATGTGCTGGTGCTGCTGCCCCAAAGCAGTGCACCGCCGGCTGCGGAACTGGCGGCCAGCATCGAGCAGTTCATCAGCAGTTGCTGGGATGCAGGCCTTGAAATCGGCTCCAGCGTGCGCAGCATTGCCGAATGCCTGCAGGAGGCCGCGCAGGACCTGACGGTGCAGACCGCCATGCTGGAGTCACGCCGCATCACCGGCAGCAAGGCCTTGTTTGCCGACTTCGAGCAGCAGTTCCGCGCGCAGCTCGATCCCAAGGCTTTTGTCGAAGGCAAGCTGCTGGAGATGCGCCAGCGCCACGCCAAATACGACTTCACGCCCTATTCGCTCGAGCCCAACTGCAAGGAATCGCCCGGCGGGCTGCGCGATCTGCACACCATGCTCTGGCTGGCCAAGGCCGCTGGCTTCGGCAACAGCTGGCATGAGCTGGCCGAGCAAGACCTGATCACCCATTTCGAGGTCCAGCAGCTCGAATCCAATGAATCCCTGCTCAGCCTGATCCGTGCACGCCTGCATGCCGTTGCCGGCCGCCATGAGGATCGGCTGGTCTTCGACCTGCAGACTGCCGTGGCCGAAGCCTTCGGCTACCGCTCCACCACGCCGGAGGGCCGCAAGCTGGCCATGCGCGCTGGCGAGACCCTGATGCGCCACTATTACTGGGCCGCCAAGGCGGTGACCCAGCTGTGCCAGATCGTGCGCATGAGCATCGAAGAGCGCCTGAACCCCGGCTCGCACGAGCTGATTCAGCTCAATGATCGCTTCTGTGAGAAGGCCGGCACCATCGAGGTGGTCAGCGACGATCTGTACGAGCGCGATCCGCATGCCATTCTCGAAACCTTTCTCATGTATGAGCAGCATGAGGGGCTGACAGGTCTGTCGACACGCACGCTGCGTGCGCTGTATGCCAGCCGCGACGTGATGGACAGCGCCTTCCGTCGCGACCCGGTCAATCGCGCCACCTTCATGAAAATCCTGCAGCAGCCGCGCGGCATCACCCATGCCATCCGGCTGATGAATCAGACCTCGGTACTGGGCCGCTATCTCTGGCCCTTCCGCCGCATCGTGGGACAGATGCAGCACGATCTGTTCCACGTCTACACCGTGGACCAGCACATACTGATGGTGCTGCGCAATGTGCGGCGCTTCTTCATGGCCGAGCATGCTCATGAGTATCCGTTCTGCTCCCAGCTCGCCGCAGGCTGGGACAAGCCCTGGATTCTGTATCTGGCTGCCATCTTCCACGATATCGGCAAGGGCCGAGGCGGCGATCACTCCGTGATCGGCGCCGTCGAAGTCAAGCGTTTTTGCCGCGCCCACCAGATCGACAAGGCCGATGCGGAGCTGGTCGAGTTTCTGGTACGCGAGCACCTGACCATGAGCCAGGTGGCCCAGAAGCAGGACTTGTCCGACCCCGATGTGATTCGTGCCTTTGCCGAACGCGTTGGCAACGAGCGCAAGCTCACTGCCTTGTACCTGCTGACGGTGGCCGACATTCGCGGCACCAGCCCCAAGGTCTGGAGTGCCTGGAAAGGCAAGCTGCTGGAAGACACCTACCGCCTGACCCTGCGTGTGCTAGGTGGTCGCGCCCCGGATGCCGCCGCCGAAATCGAAGCCCGCAAGCGTGAGGCGCTGGTGCAACTGGCCCTGTCTGCCCAACCCTTTGAGTCCCACAAGAAGCTCTGGGAGACACTGGATGTGAGCTACTTCATGCGCCATGAAGCGGCCGACATCGCCTGGCATACCCGCCATCTCTCGCGCCATGTGGGCCTTGGCAAGCCCGTGGTGCGCGCCCGGCGCTCGCTGGCCGGCGAAGGCCTGCAAGTGCTGGTCTATGCACCCGACCAGCCCGATCTGTTTGCCCGCATCTGCAGCTACTTCGACCGGGCCGGATTCTCCATTCTCGATGCGCGCGTGCACACGGCCAACAACGATTACGCGCTGGACACCTTCCAGGTCGTCGCCCCCACCATGCAGGAGCAATACCGCGAGCTCATGCACATGGTGGAAAGCGATCTGACGCAGACACTGCTGCGGGGCGGCCCGCTGCCCACACCCTCGCAAAGACGGCTGTCGCGCCGCGTCAAAAGCTTTCCATTCGCCCCGCGCGTCATCCTGCGCCCCGATGAAAAAGCCCAGCACTGGCTGCTGTCCATCTCCGCGTCAGACCGCGCCGGCCTGCTCTACATCATTGCCCGCATTTTGGCCCAGCACCATATCAGCGTGCACCTGGCAAAGATCAGCACCCTGGGCGAGCGCGTGGAAGACAGCTTCCTCATCGAAGGCCCTGAGCTGCAGGACAACAACAGCCAGTTGCGCATGGAGACCGAGCTGCTCAAGGCCCTGGCTCAGCCCGGTTGAACCAGGCCCGGCAATTCGGGCTTTAGTTTGATGATTCGCTGCCGATAAGCAGTCACCACTACTACGGAAAGCCCATGCAGCTCGCCTCCAATGAAGTTGCGGCATCGCCGCCCACCACACGCAGTGGCCTGTTTCATATGCCGTTGTTTCGCCCCGGCACCGAGGTCACTCAGAATGGCCGACGCGAAATCGTCAGTCATGTCATCTTGCGCAGACGCGAACTGATGGTCTACCTCCGAGGTCACGACGACCCGGTCAAACCCGATCGCCTGAGTCTTGCCCCCACGGTGTTCACCACCGAACGCCGGCCTGAACCACTGACCTGGTTTCTTTGATCCCTCGAAACAAGAAAGCCGCTGACGCTCATGGCATCAGCGGCTTTTTCTATGGAACCCGGCTATCAGCCCAGCTTGGCCTGTGCATTGGCCATGATCTGGCCCAGTTGCACCGGCGCCGCCGGCTGCCACTGCGGATTGAACTGCAGGCCTGCAGCCTGAGGAAACAGCATGACCACCGTGGAGCCGAGCTGAAAGCGGCCCATCTCCTCGCCTCTAGCCAGCGTCACCGCTTCGGCACCTTCGTAATTCCAGGTCTTGATATGGCCTGGACGCGGAGGATTGATCAGGCCATGCCACACCGTTGCCATGCTGCCCACTATCGTCGCTCCCACCAGCACCAGCACGAAGGGCCCATGATCGGTATCGAACACGCAGACCACGCGCTCGTTGCGCGCAAACAAGCCGGGTACGCCACGTGCGGTAACCGGGTTCACCGAGAACAGATCCCCTGGCACATAGGTCATGCTGCGCAGCTTGCCGGCACAGGGCATATGAATGCGGTGATAGTCGCGCGGGCTCAGATAGATCGTGGCAAAGCTGCCGTTATCGAACTGGCGCGCCAGAGCCGCATCCCCTCCCACCAGGGCAGTCGCACTGTATTGATGCCCCTTGGCCTGAAATATCTGCTCGCCTTCTATCCTGCCGAACTGACTGATCGCACCATCTACCGGGCAAATCCAGTCCGCCTGCGCCAGAGGACGAACACCGTCCTTGAGCGCACGTGTGAAAAAGGCATTGAAGGTCTTGTAGGCAGCAGGATCGGGATTGGCCGCTTCGGCCATGTTCACCTGGTAGCGCTGGATAAAGCGACGAATGACTGCCGTCGTCAATCCGCCGGCCTCGGCTTGCGCCAGTTTTCCCATCAGCGCGGTCAGCGCCTGCTTGGGCAAGAAATATTGGGAAAGTACGGCGAGTCGATCAGACACAATGGAATTTTGCTATCAAAGTTATAGAGTTGTCGAACAGGATTCTAGCCAAGACCACGGCAGCGGCGGCTGTCTTTGGGGGCTACAGGCGTTTTACCCCATCCAGGCCACCGCCCAGGCTCGATATCTCAATGATGCAAGCGTCATGACAAAGACCCATGCCCCCGTCTCATCGCTGCGACGCTTTACCCCTTTATGAGGGCATAAGCGAAGGCGAGACGCTACAATTCCAATGTTTAGCTGAATGCTGTTTCACAGCACGGCTTGATTGGATATCGGCCTTTTGTTCGGTCTGCGCAAACAGCGCAGCGCCCTTGCCACATTGAGGCCTGAGCAGTTGTTCTGCTCAGGCCTTTTCCGTGGTGATGACGAGCAAGCGCCGCAACTGACCTTTTCTAAGAGATTGAACAAATGGCCAAGGAAGAACTGATTGAAATGCAAGGTTCCGTGACGGAAGTCCTGCCTGACTCGCGTTTTCGCGTCACGCTGGACAACGGTCACCAACTGATTGCCTACACCGGCGGCAAGATGCGCAAGCACCACATCCGCATTCTGGCCGGCGACAAGGTGTCGCTGGAAATGTCGCCCTATGATCTGACCAAGGGCCGTATTACCTTCCGCCACCTGGCCAACCGTGGCCCGGCCCCCACGACACCTCGTTCAAAATAAATAGCGCCTCATCATCAAAAATTCGCCACTTTCAAAAGATGCGCAATTTTTTGTAGTTAGAATAGAGGCTTCGGAGCGTAGCGCAGCCTGGTAGCGCATCTGCTTTGGGAGCAGAGGGTCGCGAGTTCGAATCCCGCCGCTCCGACCAAATGACAAGGGGTTAGATCGAAAGATCTAACCCCTTTTGTCTATCTAGGCTTCTCGACCTTGCCGGCTTATACGCGCCATCATATCTATTTGCGGCTTGGCAGACTAAGAACCGCCTTAACCCTCTTTGAGGCCGGCACGAAGCATCGATGCTTTGCGCCCTCATGGCAAGAAGGCTGACGCCTCCCTCCTAATTCGAGCTTGCACTCCTTCGGCCCAAAGTGACACATGCAAGAGCTCTCCGTGAGCGATGAAGCAGCCCGCATCATCCGCGCGACATGCCACCCAGGCGTGGCCTTGACTGGCTCAAAGGAATAAGAAAAGCCGTCGAGGCAGAACCAGGGCCGCAGCAACCAGCTTTCGGCAGGCAAAAGAAAAAGCCCCGGCTGCTACGGCCAGGGCTTTGGAATTGGCGCCAGGGGTTAAGCCATCTTTCAGTGCTACAACCTGAACCTAGCGATGCGTATCTTGCTCTCGAAATATGACAGACAGATGGCAAAAAGCCCTGACCGTTTCCGGCCAGGGCTTTATTGGTTGCGAGGGCCGGATTTGAACCAACGACCTTCGGGTTATGAGCCCGACGAGCTACCAGACTGCTCCACCTCGCGATATTCCGCGTCGGGGGCCGACCACCATTCCTAGGCGCCTGCATGATTTCCCCGACGCTTGTATTGTAGCACATATGTATAAATCTACAGCATGAATAGATATTCAGTAATGAATCCCCTCGGGAAGCAACACAAAAGTCAGTTGGCCAACCTAGCGGACTTTGCTCGTTAGAGCTCGTGCAGCTTACTTTTTGGTCGCCTCTTGAATCGCTTCTTTCAGATCACCTATCTTCTTCTGAGCGGTGCCTTCAACCTGCGTTGCGATCCCCTGGCTTCTTGCTCAGGACTGTCTATGTGTTCACCAAGCCTCTCCTGAATCCTGCCTGCCACATCCTTCATGTGCCCTTGACTTGATCAGTATTCATGACACCCTCCTTATGAACAAAGCCGCGAAATGCGGCTTGAGTCAAAGTTAAGCGCTAGTGAGGCCTACGGCCGCGGGACCTGCCAGGGCATCCATGTGATGCAAACCCTTGCGCGCCATCAATTGCTCACAACGGCAAACGCAAAACAAAGGCGCCCGCTGATCATGCTTGAAACTATGGTCACGCCGCTGGCTACCCTAGGCAGCCTGGGCATACGCCTCAATATTGCGATGAATGGCAGCTATCGGGGCGTTCCTTATCAAGATACGTCAGCAGCATCCGAAATATCGACCAGAGGGAACGCAAACCATGGATTCGACATCATGCCAGCCCTGACCAGACGCCAGCGCACAGAGTTCAAGTGCTCCTTCTCCAGGACATAGGCTGCAAACAGCACGTGATGGAGCTTCATGGACGCGGCTTGCAGCACAAGCTGAGCCTGTCTAGCACCCAGTCCGGAATTGAAGGCAATGGCTCATCTTCCTGCCGCAGAGGCTGGTACCGCTCCTCGGCACTGACACCTCGCAGCCTCTTCCAACCGCCCTGAACCCAGCGCCCGCATCTATCCGGCAACTCTTGGTGCCATTCAGTTTCATGCCTCCAGGCATCGATCCTCTCTTTTTATAGTCCTGAGAATTACACGGTTATTTGCAAACGATTCTCAATTGCGTTTATGATTCACCCCATGGTGCAGCGAGTCGCTGTACCGCCTCTTCATCGTGGGGCGCTGACAAGCAGGGGCTTGCAGCGTTTTAGCTAGCCAGCGGCCCTCTCCTATTAGCCAAGCCTTTTTTCCACGATCGAGCCAATCAAGTCGTCAGCCACAGCAGCACGGCCAAATACCGTTGCGCAATCACAAGCCTGTCTCCCGGCTGGAGCACCGGCCAGAGCTTCTCGACTGCGCCATCACGCACCGCATGTGGCTGGCAGAGTCCTGCACCAGATTGACGGCAAGCATCCAGCAAAACCCGGCCATCACCGCTACTGATCCACCGCCCTGCGTTGCGGCAACGATCCCGAAGAGGAGGAAAACCCATGGCTAAACCACTTGGCACCATCGCGCTTGCTGCCCGCCCCTCCGCTGCCGCGATACCATGAGCCACTGACCCGGCTTGGGTGGATACCCCCTTCCGCAACTTCATTCCTCTCTGGCAGTGCGATCCGAATCGCTGCACGCAACTGCCTTTTCCTGTCCGTGCAAACAGGCTAGCGACTGGACAACAAGACCGTGCAATGCATGTTTGAGAATTCGCGAGCACACCTCACAACTTACATTCCTGTCAACGAACTGACACAGTCAAGCATTAAAAAGGGACTCATCAGCTTCCATCCACCCTGCAAGGAGTAGCCATGACCTACCTGTACGCCGCCTATCCCGAACTCAAAGCGACGAATCAAGAGATCATGACGCCAATGCCTGACCCCCACTCTCCCGAAGAGGTTCTGCGGATACTGTCCCAGACCCCACCCGAAGGCGAGTACAGCGCCGACGCTTTCTAACGGTTTCCAGATAAACCAAGCCACCCGAAGGTGGCTTTTTTGTTTGCGTTTCAGGTCTAGCGCCGACCGTTCCCACGCCCGCCGTGGTGCTTATGCCCACCTCCATGACCACCTGACCGATGGCCATGATGCTTGTGGCCGTGCGGATGCCCGTAGTACCCATCATGGTGACGGTGCCCATAACCATGCCCGTGATGTGCATAGCAGCCAGACAAGAACAGCGCAAATGCCGAGACTCCAAGTAACTTTTTCATAGCAATAAGTCTAGGTTATTCAATCGCTTACGGGTATTCGATGTGTAAGCAAGTGAAGCTCCTGCCATGCTTAGCCGGCCTTGAACTGGCTGTTGTTTCTGTAGCCTCATGTGGCCTCGAATTTAGTGAACCCCAACAGCCCACAGCCCCTCTTTCCAGGACCAGGATGGCTGCGATACGAGCCCTGGGATGAGGCTCAAGCGTCAGAAGTGCCTTGTCACCAGGCCGATACCGCGCCGCTTGCGCGTCTCGGGTATCAAGCCCTGGAAGCAGGAGGACACAAAGCATGCCCAAGAGCGGCGTTGCCAGATAGTTCAAAAGACTCGAGCCAACTGATATGGCCAACGCATTCACCCGTCGGGTGGCCAGACGCAAGAAAGTTAACTCATCAGATATGAGAGCCCCATAGAGCTTCGACCTCTCCATACACAAAAAGCAAAAGCAAAAGGCGAGAGACCTGCCCAGCCAAATTGCAATCTCCAAAGATTTGGAAATTTCGATTTTCTGCAAACAGGGTTTACCCCTGTTTTCCATATCATCATTACGTGAAAAATAGAACGAAGATTCATTCTATTTTTACAATGCAAAAAGAAACTTGGACATTCTTTCCAAATTCCGGCTCCCGCCATATTCAAACGCTTAGTGTGGCTCTGAGGCTTTTTGTAAGAAATGGCTTCTTTAACACTTCAATCCAAGAGTTATGCACCGAGTCCGGAGTTTCTATCGGATATTTCTACAACCACTTCACTGATAAAGAAGGCATTGCCAGGGAGCTTTATCGACACCTGCTCTCCCGCATGAATGCGCTGCTGGATGTCATAGAAGCGCAGCACGCAAGCAGCCGCGAACGCTGTGAAGCCGTACTGCGCATGCTGTTCGCCTTGGCTGAAGCCGAGCCTGATGCAATGGGTTTTGTGGTCAATGCACGCCACCGCGAGTTTCTGCCAGAGGAGCAAGCGATCTGTTCCGCTTCCGCATTTGTCCGTATGCGCGGCTTTGTGTTCTCCGGCATGAAAGACGGCGAGATTCGCTCAATGGAACCCATGGTTGCCGCCAGTTTGATGTATGGCAGTGCAATCCGCATTATCTGCCTGCGCCTTGACGGATTGGTGGACACACCGCTCGAACAACTCTTTGACTCCTTGTGGGAAGGAGTATGGCGCTCACTTCGGCCCAATTGAATTTGGTTTCACGAACCGACACCTGTCAGGTGCCGGCCATTTTTCGACTGAATGTTAAGAGGAGTAGCAGGATGGCACATCACATATTGATCATTGGCGGCGGCATTGGCGGAACCATGACGGCCAATCATCTGGTCATCAAGTTATATCCGGAATTGCTAAGCGGCAAGGTGCGCATCACCATGCTCTCCAATTCTCCTTGGCACTATTACAAGCCAGCCTTTATGTATGTGGCTTTCAATGCATTCTTCCGGGATGAACTGAGACGTAAACAGCGCGAGCTGCTGAGGCCTGAAATCGACTTTCAAGTCGAGGAAGTGGAGAGCTTTGATTTTTCGGCTCAATCAGTCCAATGCAAAAGCGGAAAACGCTTTAACTACGACCATCTTGTGATATCCACGGGCTGCGTTCCCTCTCCAGAGCGCATTGCCGGCTTGACCGAAGGCGGCGACCATTTCTACCAGCATGGGCCTGCCCGCAAATTGGCCGACAAGCTGACTCGTATCGAGAAGGGTCGAATATTCATCACCGTGACCTTCCCCAAGACCCCGAACGTCCCCCACCAGTGCGGCATCGCACCGATCGAGACGACTCTGATGCTCGACGATCTGTTGCGCCGCCGCGGAGTGAGAGACAAAGTGGAGATCATCTATACCTACCCAACGGTATCGCAATTGCTGCGCAACTGCCTGTTCCTTCAGAGGGATACCTGCGAGATCCTCCCCACGGTGTTCGAGCAACGCGGTATACGTTATCAGCGCGGGTTCACGTTGTCGCACGTGGACCCCGACGCAAAGATCGCCTATTCGGAAGAGGGCGAATCAGAAGACTTCGACATTCTCATGGCCACACCCCCCATTCGCGCAGTACAGGCCGTACGCGATAGCGGTATGTCCCAGGCACAAGATGGCGAAGGTTGGCTCCCCACTGACCACGAGACGATGCAAATGCTAGGCACCTCGAATGTCTACGTGCTCGGCGACACCGTGGATCTTCCTGTCAGCAAGGCCGGTGGCTCCTGCCACAGCCAGTCACCTGTTGTCGTCAACAACATCGCATCGCAAATCCGCTTCGACCGTACTTGCGATGCATACGACGGCCGAGTTGTGGCCATCGCGCAGATGGGACTCGATGACGGAATGCCTCTTTGGTATGACTACAAAGTAGATGTCAAGCCAACGCCTCCCACCAAGATCGGCGGAATGATGCGCAAGGGCTTCAATCGAGGCCTGTACTGGGCGGTAGCACGCGCCCTGGTCTAAGCCAGCTTCATGGATGTACACAAGGAGATTCGAGATGAATAGCACTACCGATATTCCGATGGCCGAGCACGAATCTGCCATGAAACTCAGTGCAGGCCTGCTGAACGACGATGCCGCTCTTCAGGGTTTGGCCGAACTCATGAGCAAACTCGAGCCTCTATTGGCAGGGCGCCGCCTGAACCGTGTCGTAGACATGCTTTCCGCGGCTGCCGATGCGGTCGAGATGAGCGATGCGTACATGGTCGAAAAGCTGGCCAGAGCTTTTGAAGAAAGCGTATCTGCAGCATGGTCAGCCGGAAACGCGGCCCGCATGGCCGCAGCCCGCATGGAGCGACTCGAGACAACACCTACTTTAATTGGCCTTCTTCGCATGGCGGGTGAGCCAGATGTGCGCCGTGGGTTGGCGTTCCTGCTATCCATGGCTGGAGCATTGGGCCGGCAACATGCCTATGACCCTATCGACTACACAGCGGACTGAAGGCAAGTTCTTAGCAGTTCTGGCCCCAGCCCCCTCCGCCGCAGCCGGTCTTTCTTTTCTGGAGAGGCAATCAATCTATGAGGCCTTGCCTCCTGAATAGTTGTGCCGCCTGTGCAACGCCAAGCCTTCCCCCGCCGAATCCCTTGGACAGATCAGCAAGGCACTGGCAGAGCACTTTGCACCATCAGTTGCAGTCGTGAAGCAGATGAGCCAAAAACCTTTGCATTCAAGCCGCCATGTCCACCGAGTTCATTCGCCGAGGTACTGCCACACATTTACAAATCCACCACGGATGACGAGCGAGCGCCCCTCGGAACCGCAGGAAAGGATGGCTGGCACGGCGCTGCGCTTGTCGTAGTGATGCCGCACACCGTCTGCTGGCGGGGCAGCCGCAGCTCTGCCCTGACAGCACTTGAAGGTGCGCGCCGCTGACTGCATGCAGGTAGCGCAATGCAAAAGCCCGACCACTGTCACGAGGCTTTCAAGCACCGGGCAGCCTGTTTAGCGAGAAAGTAGAGCCTCAAAACAGTCTGCGCTCGCTGCATAGCAGCGAGCTGCAAAAAACAAAAATGCCCCACAAGCAAACCTGTGGGGCATTTTATAAACTGGGGTGGCTGATGGGACTCGAACCCACGACAACAGGAATCACAATCCTGGACTCTACCAACTGAGCTACAGCCACCGTAGAAGTCTCTATTCTACTTCAGAATTTGAGCCATCAAATCAAAATTGAGAGCAATAAACACTGAACTAGCAACGATTCAAGGCAAACACCTCTCATCAAATAAAAACGCTCTGCGCTGCAGAGCGTTTTTGAAATTCTGGGGTGGCTGATGGGACTCGAACCCACGACAACAGGAATCACAATCCTGGACTCTACCAACTGAGCTACAGCCACCGTAGAAGCATCTATTGTAATGCATAAATCAGGCCGGAAATAAACTCATGCCTGATTTAAATGCCTTACTGAGGACGCGGCACCTTGATCTGGACCTTGAAGGTCTTCTTCAACTGTTCATAGTAGGCCATGACTTCAGCCATGGAAGACCACTGCGTGAACTGCGCCTTTTGCTGCTCCAGCACCTGAGCATCTTGCGCAGGACGCTGAGCAATGCGATTGACCTTGATCACGGCATAACCTGCATTGCCAAGGTCGACACCCTCCCATGCAGGCAGGGCATTCGTGGGGGCGCGCAATGCCGCATCCAGCACTTCACGCGGCAGGTCCCTGGCTTGATCGCGACCCACCTCGACAGCCGCAGGCAGTTGAGCTGCTTCAGGCTTGGCCTTCCATTCGGCCATCTTGGCCTTGCCTTCCTGCTTGGCCAGCTCTGCGGACTGGTGCGCCACATATAGCTGCTTGAGCTTCTCACCCACTTCATCCATGGACTGGGTGTGCGCAGGAGCATAGCTCAGCACACGACCAGCCACCAGGTTGCTGGGGGCCAGCTCCACTGCGTCGGTATTGCGCTTGTTCTCCAGAGAGTCTGCGGAGAACAATGCCTCAAGGAAACGCTTGTTGGCCAGAGGACCTTGCGCATCAGGGGCTGGCTCACGCGTCACGTTCTCGACCTTGTGAATGCTCAGCTTGAACTTCTCGGCCACAGGCTTGAGGCTTTCGGACTGCTCGTAAACGGCGTTGGAGAAGGCTTCGGCCGCCTCTGCAAACTTGCGCTGAGCCTGTTGTTGCTTGAGATCTGCTTCCAGCTTGGGGCGCATTTCCTCGAACGAGGGCACCTTGGGCTGCTTGATGCCGGTCAGCTCGATGATGTGAAAGCCAAAGTCAGACTCGACCACATCGCTGATGTCGCCCTGCTTCATCTTGAAAACGGCTTCTTCAAATGGCTTGACCATGGCCTCGCGGCCAAAGTAACCCAGATCACCGCCATTGGCAGCAGAGCCGGGATCCTGCGAGTTGGCCTTGGCTACCTGGGCAAAGCTCTTGGGATCTTTGCGCACCTGGGCCAGCAATTGCTCAGCCTTGGCCTTGGCTTTTTCACGCTCGGCAGCCGGAAGATCCCTGGCCGCATTGATCAGGATATGGCTGGCACGACGCTCTTCGGGACCAGCAAGACGGGCGGCATTTTCCTTGTAATAGGTGCGCAGGTCGTCTTCGCTCAGAACAATGCCTTGTTGTACAGCGGCCAGATCCAATTGGACATATTCCACCGTTGCTGCCTCGGGCTGTTTGAACTGGTTGGTGTGTGCTTCATAGAAAGCCTTGAGCTCGGCCTCCGTGGGCTGGACCTTGCCTGCAAAGGCACTGGCATCAAACCGGGCAACTTGAATTTCTCGGCGCTGATACAGGGCGTCCATGGCCTGCTGCAACTGCGCGGCAGTCGTGAAGCTTGTCGAAGAGACGGAACCCAGTACCTGATTGAGTGCCAGTTCCCGACGCAGATTGGCTTCAAACCCTTCGGGAGTCATGCCCTGCGAACCGACCAGAGCCTTGTAGGCTTCTGCATCCAGCGAGCCATCGGGTTTTTGCAAGGACGCAATCGCGGGGATTTCGCGCAAGGTACGCACCAACTGTGCATCGGGCGTTGTCAGGTGCATCTTGGCGGCAGCAGCTGCCAGCACGCGATCACGCACCAGCTTCTCCAGCGTGGCATAGCGCGCCTCTGGCGAGTCGAGCAGCTTGGCATCCATGGTCGGATTCTGCGCACGCAGGCGGTCGCTTTCAGCCCTGTGAGCGTTGTCCCAGTCCTGCTGGGTGATGTCATGCCCATCCACGCGGGCCACAGTCTGGCTGGACTCGGTGAAGTAGTTCTGGTTGACTCCGACAAAAATGAAAGAGGGAATGATCAGCAAGAACAACAAGATCATCACGAACTTGGAATGCTTGCGGATGGATTCGAACATGGTCAATCTTTCTGCGGCAGCAAAAATAAAGGCGAACTTGCGTTCGCCTCATTAACAATGGTGAAAGCCGTGCGACCCGCTTGCGCCACCGACCGGGCCTCTACAGGGCACTGATGCTCTACAGAACTGCCATCCAACCTCCACCAACAGGGTTAGGCTAATCCTGTCCATTCTAACTGCCAGCTTTTCCATTGCCGCTGTCTAGCCAGGGCATCTTGCATAGAAATACCCCGAACAACCGTCACTTCCAGTAGCAATAGACGCCAAAACTCAAAGAAGGCTTTGAGCTCTCCAAGCCTTCTTTGCGCTGTAGGGGCGGGTACTGAATGTCTCGAACCGCCTAGCCACTCTGCGCGAAGGCTTATATCTTCATCAATATCCGCAACTTGCAGTGGTCTCCAGCTTTCCTTCCCAGCCACACTCGAGGATGACGCACATGCACATGCACATGCACATGCACATGCACATGCACATGCACATGCACATGCACACGCACACGCACACGCACACGACTGCTGCTGCATGCGCTGTTTGACGCCCGGTCCAGGCACCGGAAACTGCTTGCAGATCCCCTGATCCAATACCGTCCGGCGTCCTCCTTGACCTCGTCGTCGGCATCTCAAGGACGACACCCTGACAACCCGATGCGAAGGGCTGGCTTCGACAACGTGATCCTGCGCAGTCTCTACGACACGTTCTCCCAGCAACTACCCTGGGAATGGTTCTTTGACCGCGACATGCGAGCCATCCTCGACCTTCATCCCGCAGCAAAAGCTGTGGGCGGCTTTGTGGACGTAAAGCACTACGCCCTGCATGAAGCAAGCCATGAGGCCAAGCAACTGGCAAAGTCACTCACCTTGCTCCAAAGCCTGATTGCCAAGGGGACCTGTGAAATGGCCGCACACCCGCACCCTAGCCCTCGCGCTTCTGATAGCCCGCCCCTGAAATAAAGCCACTGATCGCGCTGACCCTCTTTGGCTTCTTCTGCCTGATTGGCGTGCCCGTGGTGAACGCCAAGACGCCAGATGCCTGGCCGATGTGAGTGCGATCGACTCAATTGAGATAGCTGCTTGCGCTTTACAGACAAGCGCTACGAAGCGAAACCATGAAAAATCTCGTTGCAGGACTGATCCTGACCGCCGCCATCTGCATGGGCCGACCAGCACTCCCGCACAAGCAGATGAGCCAATCTTTCCCAGCATCCGGCCCGGGAAGCTGGATGAGGCAAGGCAGGCCCATGAGCGGCTTTGCCAGATGGCACAGAAGGCAGACGACAAGCCACCAAAGCCCTTCGGCAAAGCCTCATGGCTTCGCACTGCAGTACGCAGCAAGCCAGCCGTACATCCTTCAAAAGGGCGCCCAGCAATGCAAGGAGCTGACCATAGAAGCAGGCTGGCATTCAGATTCAGGAGATTAAAAAGATCACTGCATAAGCTTCAAAAATCGCACGGAAGCTACATGCCAGCGATGAATGCGAATCAATAACTGGGAACGATTTTCATTCATGGAAGAAAGTCTTGGCATTGACAATTTTTGACTGATTTACCACTCCAAACAAGAAGCAGGCTGACATGGATGAGGGAGGACGCACGCTGTAATAAATTGTGACGCCAATAGCGGAACACATTTACGGTGCAAGTAGATTGTCGCTCTGCGCTCAAGGAACAGGCGTTACCGCTCTTCGATCGAGGAGGCTCTGGTCATATGTTCGCGAATAACGACCTCTTGGTTCTGACGCCACCTTTGGCGATCTTTGTTCTGGCAGTCATATTGGTCGCTGCCTGGCTCGCCCAACGATCTCAGCGCTTTCTGCTCTGGCAATCTTGCGCCTATTCACTCACTGCACTGCCTCTCGCAGCTCAAACCTTGATGCCCCTGGAGGAGCTCACTCGCTACGCACCCCTGCTTGGCAGTTTCTACCTGCTGAGCGCTTGGTGCCTTGCGAAAAGTTGGGCAGAGAGATGGCGTGTATCGGCCCAGCCACTTGTAGCGCTACTGATTGCCGGTATCACGTTAGCTGCGCTGTATTACTTTAGCCGGATCAGCCCCAACGTCTGGGCACGAGTGAACTCCTTCAGTGTTGGTTCAGGCCTTGTTTTATTGCTACCTATCCTCCAGGTCTATTCAAGGAAGAGCTCATTTGACTGGCTCGACAAGTCACTGCTCTGGCTGAGCATGATTTTCACAGCCTACACTCTTACTCGACCCATGATTATTTCGCTGCTGGGATACCCGGATCCGCGGTCATTTCCAAGATCGCCGTATTGGCTCTTGACACTGGTGAGCATATTGAACTTCGCGATACTCTTTACCGTGGTCATGACCGTCATTGCCGCAAAGGAAACCGTTGGCAAACTACAGAAAGAACGTGACCTTGATACTTTGACCCAGATATTGAATCGCAGATCCTTCCATGAATATGCCCTGAAGATTTTAACCGACATGAGGCTCTATCCCATGGCGGTGCTGGCCTGTGATATAGACCACTTCAAACGAATCAACGATACCTGGGGTCATGAATATGGCGATAAGGTGCTGCAGCTTGTCTCCGCGACTCTGCAAAACCATGTACGAGAGCGCGACCTCGTCGCACGGTTCGGTGGTGAAGAGTTTGTGATTCTGTTGATCGACATCGCACTGCGAGATGCAGAAGAAATTGCTCAACGCATCCGACAAGACCTCCGGTCGAATAAAGACCTTCTTCTCTCTGGCACAAAATTGACCATGAGCTTTGGGATTTCATCGATCACCGATCCGTCCCAGCTGGACCATGCCTTGAGAGAAGCCGATCAGCTTCTTTATCAGGCAAAAAATGCTGGACGTGATCAAGTGCATGTATCGGGAGTGAGTTATCCAGATATCTCTATCGAGAGCACTCATCCCAGCCTCGACCCATAGTTGCAAGATGACCTGCCGCAGCGCTTTATGAAAACCCTGTAGCGGGAGCTTTCCCAGCCGCCACTGAGCGGACTTTTGGCGTTCTGGGGAGCAATGCTCAAGAACATGATCATCTAGTGCATTGCCATCGACTGGCAGGGCGATCTACAGGTGCAGGAGGATGTACCCCGCAACAGACTTTCTTTGCCGACTGCGGCTCCACACAGGAACGTTCGGAGGTCGTCCATCCTTGCAACCGCTTGGCGGTCAAAGCCAGGAAGCCAGCATCACTTCAATATTCGAGCGTATTTTTTCAAGCGTCTCCTTGAAGCGCTTGCCCTCCTCGGCCAGCTGCTCACAATCGGACTCTTGCTTGCTCTTTAGGGCCGCGAGATGCAGATCCAACTTAGCGCGCTGCCTCATGGCTTGATCCAAAAGCCTTTCAGCTTCCACTTGATCGGCTGCGTTCGCACTCATTTTCTGTGCACGCTTCATCAACACATCGATATGAACCAAGTCCGCTTCAGACTCGCGGATGTGTCTTTCAGCCATCTGTTCTATCGTTTCCATGGCGACCTCCTAGCTAGGGACCGTCGCGTGAAGAGTCCTGCCAAATTGGTTGATATTCCGATCCTCTCGGAACACCCCATCAAATCAGCCATCCCCTCGCAGTTGCCCCAATCTATAAGGTACCGCATCTGCTCAGCCCGCAACAAGTGAGCGCTACCAAACACCATGAGCCCAATGAACAAAACCGCTGGACTGGAATCTTCAGCACCAGCAATCTCCAACTTTTCAAGCTGAACAGCCAGCCACCAAGCAGGCTCGTTTTCTGGAGCTCATGCTTACACCTCAATTCGAGCGGGCACTGCCTGCCAAGCTGATGATTGGCCTGTTGATCGGTGCCTGTGATGCCTGCACAGGCATTGGGCCGCTCCATTGACACAGGGATCAACCATGACCCCGACGCAATCGGCGCACACGATGCCAACACCGCCCCCCCGAAGACCTGCCACTATCGCGCGGACATTCGGGAGATATGCCGCGCGAAGCTACAGGCGGGTAGCCGTAGACCTGCTGAACGTACCCGGCCCAAGGGCGAGCGCGAGGTAACCGCAGACATAGTGCTGCGCATGCTCATGCAGCGCGAGCGCTATAGCGTCCAAGACTTCCCGCCGAGCTACATCATCGATCACCCGGCTGCAGACTAGCCTTCCACAAAAACGGCCCGGGAGCGAGCGGCCGGAAACAGCATCAACCCTCTGGCTGATCGTGGCCGGGAACAGCAACGAAGCGAGCCCGCACAAACAACCAAATGAGCAGACTCCTAGCAGTCCTATCCAAGTCCCAGTCTTTAAGGCCGTGGATTTGGATTCGCAGGAGATGGCTCAGGCCTCGGGACTGCTGCTCCAGGATCTGGCTGTGGTCGCTGTATTCCCTCCATTGCCGGCGGCCGCGTTTCCAGTTCAGGCTTTGGTGCTTTGTCATCGCAGGCGCTCAGCGCGCCAGCGGTCACCAGCAACGCGATAGCAGATAGCGATTTCATGATTGGCCTCCTGTCATAGAACACATGAGCATGCTAGGCCGAGCAGTTACGCGAAATGGAGCCAATTTTGCAAAACTCACACCCTGAGACACTCATCAGCATTCGCTCTGATTTCACCTTATTTATGCCCGTCCGATGAGCGAGACACCAATCTAGAAAACTCCAGAGACACTTGAAAAGCAGGTATGAGAGCGAGAGCGTAAGAAGCCCGAAAAGATGTAACCCCGGCCCGCCGCCGCGAGCTTTTCTCAAGCGGCCATGAGCTCTCCTGCCGGGCGCCAAGCCAGGCTCAGGCAGCTTGGCAAGCAACGATTTCGGTTGGTAGAGAGGGCAAAGAAAAAGGGCTTAGATCGCTCTAAGCCCTTGATTTCTTTAGTTTTTTAGTGGTGGGTCCTGACGGTCTCGAACCGCCGACCTACTCCGTGTAAAGGTTTACACTTAATTTATAAATCAAAGACTTACAAAGCACACCAACCTACCACACCAACTCCGAATGCCTATTCATGCAGAAACCAACAACACGCCGCCACAAGTCGCCAAAGCGAGCGATTTCTGCATTTCGCGCTAACCGGCCACAAATACAACTTTGGGGCACATTCGGGCAGCATTTTTAGGGCCAGTTCTGAATGTGAGCAAACTGTGGAAAGACCGCTGCTTGACTAGCGTCCCACACAGTAATAGCGAGACCCCGGGCTGTTATGCCACGGTGAGCCCGAGAGCGTCGGCTGCAATTTCGGTGAACTCGGGTATTCGCATGCCGCCCACTGAATCCTGGTTGATTTGGTGATGAGCTCCCGGCCTCCTGGCTTGATTGGACCAGCGGCACCTTGACCATTTTGGTTCACAAAAGAGACCCAGACGGGGAAAGTGCAAAGGTTCTGAAAGCTATCGCTGTTGTTGCTAAGTTTCGTGCACTGCTGACCGTCTCTGTACCCTTTGCCATCCGCGGCACTTGGCTGCGAATTACTCGTGTAGGAATTCGGTGCTGAAGCCGTGCTTGACCTTGAATTGAAATTGTTGCTCGCCATGGCTGCAGCCCCAGAGCCCGCCTGTGAGGCTGAGCGAGATGCTGATGCAGAGGCCCCGGTTAACGACTGGCTACGCACAGAACTGCCAGAACCACGGGCGGCCTGTGCAATCTGACCAGTAGCTTGAACGAGTGCACTTAGCGTGCTTGTCTGAATACTGCTGCTTGAAGTAGCACGTTTAGTTGGGGAAGCAGATGCCGTGCTTTCCGCTTGCAATTTGGCAACAAGGTTGGTTTTCTTCCGACGCGTATCTTTAGCAAGACTCTCCACAAGACTGGCTCTCCGTGGCTCGCCCACCTGACGAAGAGTCTCAGCATAGGCATCGTAGTAATCCGCCTCAACAAATGAACGAGCACCCTGCGGCGGCTGGCAGTATTGAAGAGAGCTGCAGTCAATGCCCGTCGCTAACTTAGCCGCCTCCGCAGCTTTCGCCATCGCTCCTTGAAGCGTATCGATGCGCTGCCGAATATCGGGAGTTGCGTACGGCTCCAGAGAAGAACCCAAGGGCAACCGCGGATCCCAATAACCGCGATCCAGATACAACGTCATGACACGATTCCACAGAGCCTCATCTTGGTTGGAAGCAGCCAGGGATAGATATGCTGATGCGTAATACATCTGGAACAAGTGATCTGGGTTCTCATCTGCCACATGCAATGACAGCAAAGCTATATCCAGGGCATCTTTCGGACGCTTCTCACGAAGGTCAGACACGGCGCTTCCCAGGTTCGACATGGTCGTTATGATGTCAGCGTTGCATCCCAAAGCAGTTGTCTTGATTCCTGCAATGGCCTTATCCATTGTGCTGGAGTCAAATCGCCCCTCTCGCTTTTCTACACCAATCGCGGTCCCGTAGAAGCTAACGCTACTGCTGCAGCCCGAAGCTCTCTCAGCGTACTCCACAAAATCCGAGCCAGTAGCCGCACATCCGGAAAGTCCTGCAAGAGCCAAAGCAGACATTCCCAACCCAAGAGTTTTCAGCATACTTTCCCTCCAGTACATGCTCGGCTGACTTAACCTAAGACGCCGACATGATAGGCGGAGCAACCATTTTTTGAATCATTTGTTTACATGTAACACAAGTACTTGGCAAGCTTCAGGAGGCCAGCGGGGTGGCATCAACCACGCAAACCGAGGGCAATCTAAGCAGTTGCCCAGCCTCCCTTACTGTCCCGGCCAGCCACTGATCCACATCCTGCATCTCAAGCGGGATCACGCTGCGCTTGTCCTGCTGGTCCGCCGGCAACCTGTGGCCTGGCTTGTGCATGCGACTCATCAGGGATGTGAGTCTGCAATCAACAAGGGCGGCATGAGGCCGCCCTTGTTAGGTGAGTTGCTGTCAGCACGAATGAAGTGCTTTCGCCCTGTTCTCTTTTGACCTGCCTACTCACTTGTAGGCACGAAAAACAGGTACTCACCTGGCCCCATCTGCGGGGTAATCACATAGCCGTCGCACTGTCTGTCCTTGCATTTCACAGGGATAGCGCGGGGCCATATCGTTGCTGCAGTCGGATAACCAGGCAGGTACTGCGGCACATGCCAGACGCCATAGTCACCCACTGGCTCTGCTTGTTGCGAGCCTGCTGCCCCTTGCTCGCCACTTCCGAAGATCTGGCGTTGAATGCTCAACGGTTCATTGATGGCCCTGGAGTCGGGTGCAGCCAAAGACGAAGCGCAGCATAGTGCAATCGCTAAAAGAGCTAGAGTCTTGCCCATAGCGGCCTCCTAGATTAGGAATCACGCCCACTAATTGCCATACAGCCGTGCTGTACTTGGGTCATCCATCACAGAGGTGATAGCCGTGGGGCGAGTGACCTCAGGCGCAAAGCTTGACTGAGCCTCTGAGGGCGGCACGGAAGGGGTTACGCTACCTTGTGCCGAAGCATCCGGCCCGTAGTTGTTGCGGCGCTCATCTGCGGTCATGGATTGCGGGCATTTCGAACCCGTAATCTCCAGTGCCACGCGAGCGGCAGGATCCATGCAGTCCATAGCCAGCGAAGCTGCCTTCATGCCCTTGTTCCAGAGCTCGCGGCTCATTTTCAGGCGCTTGCAATGCTCGTCCGTCCAGGTCGTACCGAAGCTCACGCCAAAGCCAGGGCCGTTGGCACTGCCGCTGCTGCTGCCCATACAGGTGTCATTGCTGGTCGTGAGATTGGGGCCGCCCACGCTGGGAACGTTCTTCAGTGTATATGTACCGGTGTACTCGACGATGTTCTTGGACGTCCCGGACACCGTGCTGTTCAGGTTCTGAGTGGTCGTGCCGTTTGTTGTGATGTTCTGGTCGGAGGTTGACGTGGATCGACTTTCCATCATGGCCGTTGATCGGCTCTCTGCCGGAGATGCAACTGGATTGACAATGGTGACTGACTGGTTCTGCTGTGCCCCTACTGATGAGGAGTTGGAGGAGCTTTGCGCGCTGCTGTCGGCACTTTGCGCATAACTGCACAAAGGAACGCAAAGACTTAACAGAGCTATTGAGAATTTCATGCTTTGCTCCTACGTTGCCCGAGCCTGGCCAGGCAGCCAGGCCCGGGACAAACACAACTATCCTGAGACAGCTGCTTTAGTTGGCATTGGCAGTAGAGCCTGCACCGGCAGTACCGGAGGTGCCGCCGCCGTTGGAGAGGTAGCCAGCGTTACCCCAGGCGCCGGCATTCTGATGGACGGTACCCACAGAACCGGCATTAGAGGTGGTATTGGTCAACGAGCCCCAAGGTGAGGAAACGGCTCCCGATGTGGCGTTGTAGCCAGAGGTGGTGCCTGCATTGTTGTGGACGTAGGCCAGGCCGCCGCCAGGGCCGGCGCCAGTTGCAGCAACATTCGCGGTCTGAGAAGAGGCGCCGCCGAAGGCTGTGCCGTTGACGGGTCCTGCGTTATAGCCGGCAGCAGCAGCTGAGCCCGCATTGGCATTGGTAGCCGCTACGCCGCCCGCAACACCGTTGCCAGAAGTGGCGGAAAGGCTCTTCACATTACCGAAAGTAGTTGCGCTACCGCCGACAGCTGCCCCACCGATGCCAAAACCGCCTGCGCCGATAGCGCCGCCAGCAGCGTTTGCATTCGACGTTGCACCGGAGGTTGCACTATTCATGCTCAGCGCACTTCCGTTGCCCGAGCTGGCCGCACCCGACATCGTGGCAGACGATGCGCTCGACGTCGTGTTGGTGGCAGCAATGCTTGAGCTGCTCACAGCAGCAGATGCAACACCAGCCAACGCAATAACCGCCATGGCAATCACAGACTTTTTCATGATCGTTCCTTTAAATAGCGAGTTTTCAGACAAGTGAAAGAGAGAGTGTGTGTGAGCAAAAGACCATTTGCAGATCTGCAAAAGGCTCCTGTTAACCGTCAACCAGTTCCGGAGTGCTTAGTTACGTTCCAAAACAGGCGTTCGGTAAGGCCAGTTTCAGAAAATGACTAAGAAACAGTAATACCCTGTTTAAAAATATTTTCTTAACTAAATTAATTCAATCAAAAACTGATTAAGTTATTGTGTTTTATACATGGTGCGCTATTGAAGAAATAGCGCCCATGGGAAAATTCTTACAGTGTTAAAAAAAGTAATCTGTATTTCTGTTTACTTTCCATGTCCAATGTTTCAATAACGAAGGGTTTATATCTATTTTTCACGCATCTACTTCAATCGATACCACATATTAGAGTTTTAATTTGTAAAAATATAAACTACGTATTTCTTTATTTACTTTTAGTGGATTTTAAAAAAGGGAAATTTTATTTTTCGCGTGACTTCCAACCAATCTATCTACTTGCTGGGGTGTCACATGTATCTATCCGACGCATCTATGAGTTCGCGGTCTGACGTCGGCAGAGCTGAAGGCGCATCTATTGCTTTCGGTGGCATGTGGCCGTCTGACATGAAAGGTCAGCAGAGCCAACCTGTGCGGGTCTTTCTGGTCGATGAAGACAGACACATCAGGAACGTGATCGCGCAGGAGCTCATGCGTGACCCGCGCACTCTTCTGGTAGGGCAGGCTTCCAGCTACAAAGAAGCTCGTAAGAACGTCTTTTCACAAGAGTTCGATGTGCTCCTCATCGACCTGTCTATTGGCGAAGGCCAAGGTGCTGAGCTGCTGGAGTCGATCCAGCTAAAAAGGCCTGACGTGCTTTGTATCGCAATTTCTGCAAGTGAAAACGATGATGCCGCCATGGATGCTCTTAAGAGAGGCGCTGTTGGATACTTGGTGAAGAATTCGTGGTTTGGAAGCTATTTGCAGGCCGTGCTGGAAGTAGCCAATGGTGGAGCTGCGATATCTCCCCGGGTGGCGAAAAAAATCATTCCAAAAATATTCAATGCAGCTATGCAGGGAGAAAAAATCTTCACGCATAAAAAATTTGAGTCACTGACCGAAAGAGAAATAGATATATTGAAGTTGATAGCTCAAGGAAAAACTACTCAAGAGATTTCGTCCTACTTAGAAATCAGCCCATTGACTGTGGCAACACATGTAAAAAATATTTACGGAAAAATGCAGGTCAGAACCAGAGCACAAGCTGTCAGATATGCGATGCTGACAGGTATTATTTAAACTCTCTTTTTTATCTGAATTTCAAGTTCAAGATAAATGGAATTTTTCTTACCGATATTCTTTGATTAATTATCTTTGACAAGAGAATTTATTCGTAGGGTCACAGACTATTTTTACCTGACTGCTTTCAATTGTGCAGCCCCTGTTTGGTAATGTTCAAAAGCCTTCGCAACCTGGGTATGGGCAAGGCTTTAGGTGGTAGAGACCATAGTGTTTGGATACCACTCCGCAACCAGCATTGCTGCTTGTGCATGAGCCAATTGCCAGTGCTCCTTTGACGTGCTACCGGGGCGGTCTGGCAATTCAATGTGCCGATCCGCAGCCCGGATAGCAAACCAGAACCTGCGACTCCAACTATCGTTAAGCGGTGGCTTATGAAGTGCCGGTGAAGTAATCACTATCACCCTCTTACCGGCCGCCCTGGCGTAACCAATCTCAACCAGAGTGTCGTAGGCTTCCAGATCTTCAAGATAGGCCACAACTACATCAGCCCGAGAAATGCCTTGGAGCGCTCCACGGTATGCGGCGTTCTGTGCTCTGTCAGGCGAGCACGGAGTCACTCCATGCATGTACCCGTGGTCGCTGCCTCTGGTCTTCCATGGACCCGAGTACATGAACCTTGTGCGCGTTCCATAAAAGACCATTTCTTGCGGCGGCGCGATCAGTACGTCAGCTTCCGAGCTTTCCGTTTCTAAATCACCGAGGGCATTGGACTTGGAGACATCGAAGATTCGCCAGCAAGAAAAGTCCCCGCCTGGCTTTTTGTTGTCTACAGACTCTCCCATCCTGCCCGCCATGTAGACGAGGGGGAGTGCGAGATCGACTTGGTGAGCCGCTTTTCTAGCCTGTAGCCAGTTTTCGATATCAGCCTCGAACCAGCCAATGCTTCTATTGCTCATCGGCGTTGGGTGAGGAAACTTGTCCTGCCGCAAGAGCTTGTAGAGCATCGATTTTGATAGCGCTGTCCGAATCAACACCTCATCCATAGGGATGACATGTTTAGTGACACGTGACGCGCTCTCCCTAGACATATGGCCTCTTGAACTCGGGTGTTAGGTGCTCGCACCATAGTTAATCAATGCAATAGATATTGATTCTTAATAGTTGGTATCAATGTAGGAAACACTCTAACACGGGAGTAGCGCAAGAACGATTTGCATTTCCGGTATTGCTTATTGCCGCCGGAAGAGCTGCGGAAGTTCAACATCTTCAACTCCTTCGGCAAGCCCAATGAAATGTGGGGCGTCCCAATTGAAATCGACCCCAACACCACGGGCGTGATGATTGCGGTCGATGGGACGGAAATGCCTTTGGTCGAAGGCTACTGAGGAATCTGCTGATTCAGGAAGTCTTGCCCAGCACTCCGGCCCAAGCCTCGGCTGTCCTTGCGGCTGATTGCGACAGTCCATCCTGGGCGGCATTCAAACTCTGACAGCCACCACCAGGGCAATTGGTGCAGCCGGCATTCGGGCCACATGTGCAAACCTTTGTAGGCGCCTGACAGCCGCGGCCCTGAATTGAGTTGACCACATCCCGGATAAATGCCCCCAGTTCGGGCGCGCTCTTGGTGTTCACCAAATGAGGCGCCAGCGCATGCACAAGGGAATACTCCAGGTCGTTGCGGTGATCGCGCTGCACCCCGACCACATTCGGGCCCAGTGTGCCGCCTGTCTTGGGCTCCAGTTCCTTGAGCTTTTTCAGAATCTTGTCGCCAGCTTCCACCACGGGCAGCACCAGCAACGCAGAACAGAAAAAGCCGAACAGCAGAACGTCGATCATCCTGGCCGACTCGCTCAACAGGCGACTGCCAAAGACCACCAGGGCCACAGCGATCACAACAAAGAGGATTGCCGCAAAGTGTCTCTTAATGAATTGCATGGTTACTCCAGAATCCGGCAGCCGGCCGGTGCGGGCCGGAAGGCTTAGAAAGCAGAGATGCGCTCACCCAGGATCACAGACAGCTCGCGCATCACATCGAGCTGACGGCGCATACGGGCTTGCTCTTCGGGGTCCAGCTCGCGGAACAAGGCATTGCGCAGAATGAACTCGTCCAGCCTGGTGATTCGGATGTCCAGCTCTTGCTTTTCATCCAGCACGCGCTGCTGGTGGGGCGGCAAAGCGCCGGCGCTGGCAGTGCCGCCGTTCATGCAGTGCTCGAGCATTGCCTTGGCCTGGCCAAAGTGCAGCAGGTTCGTGCCCGTGGGGCTCATGCCAGCGTGTGGCGAGCGGGTGAAGGTAATGCCGCAGTCAGGCGCGAAGTCCGCCGGCAATGGCCAGGACAGGAAGCGGCCGACCATCTGCTCGGTGATCGCAATTTTGCTCATTGGTTTTCCTTGGTTTGGGGAATCACTGGCCAGGCTGCGCGGCAGGTTGCTGCATCAGCTGCGTGGCCATCAGCTCGGATTGCCAGCTCTGTGTATCGCTGGCTGCACTGTCCGAATACGCGATTGAGGGTTGAGGCGTACTCGATGCAGGCACTGGGGGAAGCGTCAGCAAGTCGCTGCTCGGCATCGGACAGCTTGTGCTGCATGCCGTCACGCTCACGGCGAGCGCGATCAGCAGCAGCCTGCAAGCCGGCCTGCTTCTGGATGGCGTCATTCAGGGCTCCTTGGTATTTGTCGTTGACCGTGCGTTCCACGGCCAGCAGACGCCGGCCGGCGGCCGTGCGCTCATCAGCGATCTGCTCGCGGTACTGGCTGGCCTGCAGCCGCTCGTCGGCCAGATCGGCTCCAAGGCGCGCGGCCTGGAAATACCAAGCCAGGGCAGCACCAGCAGCAGCGGACGCCAGGGATGTGTAGAGGGTCAGCCGGGCCATGCCAGCCCCCACTCGCAAAGCTCAGCATTCGCATCGCCGCGGATCTTCAGGCCGGGCAGCACCATGGACACGCCATTCACCGTGCCCTTGTTCCAGCGCACGTTTTCGCGGCAGGCCTTGGCCCAGTTGCCCGCGTTCGCGTCGCGCCTCATGGTGCTGGTCTGGAAATTGCCGTCACCCTTGTTGTGCAGGAAGTCGTAGAACGTGGCCTGCTGGAAGGGGTTGTAGCCGCCCCAGTAAGTCAGTGAGCGCTTTGCGATCACCTCATACTGCACATAGCGCTTTTTCTCCAGCCGGAAGCACTCGGCAGGGCTGTACCACTTGCCGGCGATCACATCCTTGCCGGTCAGTCCGTTGCAGACCGTCAGCGGCTGGCCCTTGCCCACCTTGTCCACGTAGGGCGTGCCAATGTGGCGATTGCTGGACTCATAGAACGCGGCCATGACCATGGCGATACGCATGCCATCGGGCATGTCAGGGTCAGCCGCCACCGCCTGGATATATTGATTCTGCTGGGCCTCGGCCGTCGCGGCCTGGTCCACGTAGTAGGTGCCGCTTCCCAAGCCGGTCAGAACCAGCAAGGCGCCGATGCTCGCGCGCAGTTGCGAGGGAATCTTGCTCATTACGCGCCTCCTACGGCGGCCTTGGCCTTTTCGCGCAGTTCCTGGCGGGCCTGCTCGTGCACGTAATCGCGACGCCACTTCCAGACCAGATAGCCTGCTTGCAACGCTACAAAAGCAATGGAAGCTAAGACAAGCCAGTCACTCAATGGAAGGCCTGCCAGGCGAAAGCCACCGGCGGTGACAGCCCCAGGCGTGGCTTGAAAGACCGCCGTGGCGATGTCCTGTTTCTGCTCGGCACTCAGATGCTGGTGGATGCCCAGCAGCGCCAGCATTGATGCGAGAGCTTTTTTCATACCCCGGAGTGTTCCGGGGCTGCGCCCAACGGTCGAACCCTAGAGGGGTGTCAAAGCTCCAGCGCGTGCGCGTAGATAAAGAGCTCATCCACCTGCAGGGCGGTGAGATCGAGCTGCTCGGCAGCCCACAGGACCGTGGGGCTGTAGCGCTTCCAGTTCAGCACCTCGTTCATGGCCGCATCCAGCATGGTCTGCTGCTCGGTATCCGCGAGCGATTCACGCAACTGCAGCAGGCGATCCCAAAGAGTGACGCCTTGCTCATCCACCTGGTGCATCAGTGCCAGCTTGGCTTGCCAGCGCGCAACCTCGACCGGCACCCGCTGCACTTCGACAGCGCCGCTGCCCGCAAAGACACGGGCGGGCGTGGCCGGCGCTTCAATCTCAAACTGCGCCAACTCGGGCACAGGTTCGCTCAGATTGATGTGCCAGCCTGGCAGCGGCGCAAGCACAGGGATCTCCCCGTCCCCTGTCTGCAGGACTTCTCCTGTCGGCCGCTGGATAACGCCGACCACATCGACGGCCACCGAGCCGATATAGGCAGGCATTGCGCCATCGTGCAGCCACGGCGCGAATGCATCGATGGCGGTAACTTCGCTGCCGAACTGGAGAAAGGTCGTCATGCTGTGAGCCTTTGGAGTTGAGCGTCTGTGATACGACCGCTGTAGACCGCCAAGCGCGAGATACAACCACCCAAAAATCCGCTGTTCACGTTATTGCATCCCAGGCGCAGCTGGGAGAGATTGGCAGGGAAGTCGCGTGGTCGGATCGTGTCTTTTGTGAGCAGTGAGCCGGATGCAATTGCGGCAGCCCTGGCAGTGGCGTCGAAACTCACGCCTACGCTAGGGGGCCGCCCCACGATGTTGCCGCCAGATTGGCCAACGCCTCCTTTGTTGACCCACCAGTTTGCGCGGTTGGGTGCACTAGACAAGTAGCAGTATGCGTGGTCCGCGCCCGAGCCAACAGGGGGTGCCGCGCTCCACAGGTACGCATTTGCAGTGTTGGCCGATGCCAGGCCAGCAACGGATGCAACGATGGCACCAACGGTGGGGAGTGTGTAGTCGATGTGCAGCAGATCTGCTGCACGCGTAGCAGCTGCAGTGGTAGTGAGAATTGGTGAAGTAGGAAAGGCACCTTTTTCTAGCTGAGGGAGACTGAACTCAACATCCCCCACTGTAGAAACAACAACACCGACTCCGAAGCGCATTGAAATAGTGCCAGCCGTTGTCACGTCCAGAAGCATTGACACTGTCTTTTTGCCTGTCCCGACAGAAGTGCCAGAAGCAATCTCAACACCGTCAACAAAGTAGCGAGCCGTGAACACCGCAGTTCCAGCCGATGCACCAAGGAAGTTACCAACGGACGAGGCCACATAGAAATTGCATGGCAGGGAGAAGGCGTACTGACCGACCTCTACAGGAGTATTCAACTGCGTGAGGAAATGCCTTGCTGCAGTCGCTGTCGACAGTCGCAATGTGGTGTAAAGACCTCCTGCAATGACCTCTGTACTGCCGTTCGCTACAGAGAAAGGGAAGTTTGTGGGAGCAGTCCCTGGCGCCCCCGAAGCCGCTCCCGCAAACACCGAGTTGAGCAATAAGTTCGTGCGAGCTTCCTCCACCAACAAACCCAGGCACTTGCCGGTGAGGGGGTCGAAGTCAATGCGAGGCACATTGCTAGCCACGGTGCGCAGCACGCCATCTGGACCGTAGCATGTTGCAGTGCTGGCCCGCGTACATTGAATCAGTGGATGCACCCGGCGGCTGTTGGCAAAGTCCAGCAGCAGGCTGGGCCGAATATCCGGCAGATCTGCAATCACGCTCATGTCCAAAGCTCCTGACGGCTGCGAATCACGCCATCGCTGCCCCTGTATTTCAAAGTCGTCTCGGTGTTGCTGACCCGCTCACGCCACACCGCATTCGGTGGTAGGTCAGGGCTGTGCTGATAGACCATGGTTGCTCCGACCTCATCCATGGAGGCCAGGGCGCCAAGGTGCGTGCCCGCAGGCAGCTGATTTGGGGCACTGCCGACCTGTCCGGTGTCAAAAGTCCCGGTGTCGCCCTTTGCGCCCTGGGGGCCAGTTGCGCCTGTATCCCCCTTTGGGCCTTGGATGCCCTGCACACCTTGGGCACCGGTATCACCCTTGTCTCCCTTCGGCCCCTGAGACCCCGTGGCCCCGGTATCCCCTTTTGGGCCTTGGGGACCAGCCGCACCGGTTGCCCCTGCCGCTCCTGCCGCTCCTGCCGCTCCTGCTGGTCCGGCTGGTCCGGCTGGCCCTTCCGGCCCGGTGGCACCTGTGGCTCCAGTGGGGCCAACTGGCCCTGTCGCCCCCTGGGGGCCCTGTGGCCCGACCTCAGAGACAGTCCGCACGATGTCATCGAACCCGTGGAACTTGATAGCGGTCTGGGTATTACTGATGTACTCCCGCCACCAATGCCCGGGGCTTGATGCCGGCGTATGCCTCAGAACCATCGTGGCTCCGACTTGATCGACAAAGGCCAGCGCGCCCAGATGCGTTACGCCCGGGATCTGGTTCGGAGCCGTACCTACATGCTCTGCAGTCAGTGCTAGAGAGGCCTGGGCCTGCAGCTTGCCGATGGCCTGAAGCACCGTATCGGTGGCCGCGACGGCCGACTTGTCGCTGGTGACCAGTCCGGTCAGCACCACTGCGATGGCATTGGACAGCACCGCCGAGTCGAGTTGATCACCGGCGGGGAGCTGACGGGTACGCCCGTTCACTCGGGCCAATGGTCGGCGGTTTACCATTACAGCGTGATATAGCCCAGGTCGTCCGTCACCAGCTCGGTGGCGCTCTTGGCAACGCCCAGCTCCTGGCAGAGCTTGCCGACATTGGCCGTATCCGTGGAGTCGAGCGCGGCTGAAATCACGCCGCCCGCAGTGCCCAGCCAATAGCGCCCGCCAGGGGTCAGCCCCGTGAGCGCAGTATTGGTGGTGTCCAGCGGGTAGACCGTGGCCGCAGCGGCATTGGCAACGGCTTCCTTCACATAACCGTCCGCCTGCCGGCCATTGCTGTTGTCGGCCAGACGCACATTCATGGCGCCTGCGTTGCTATAAAAATTGATGAACTTACCCGCACCGATGGCCTCGCTGGCCGGCACGATGATGGTATTGGCGCCAATACCCACGGGCATCAGGCTCATATCCAGCTTGCCCGCCGAGTCGGTCGCAACCAGCTTGCCAGCATCCGCCGCGCCGGCAGAAACGGCCAGGCCAAACAGTTGCTTGGTCTTGCCCGACACGCGGGCTAAAAATCCTTGGGTGGGCTGTGTTGCCATGGCTTACTCCAGTTCTATAGGGTCTTGAATATTGAGAAGCAGTCGGGTCGCGGTGATGGCCGTGCCGATCAGAACGTCATAACCGCCCTGCGGCGGCTCTTGCGTCAGCCGCCCCTGCCGTCCAAGAAATACACGCTTGCCCGGCTCCAGCTGCCAAGCGTCGTCATCGACGGGGCCGATACGCTGCACGTTGATGGGCTGGCCGCCAGCGGCCGCACTCACCGTCACGCCCAGCAACGCCAGCACATCGCTTTCCACATCAGGATCAGCCGGCCAGACAGCGCCGAACAGGTCTTCGTAGACCACGAGAAGCGCGCTTGTGTCCATGCCCGCCATGCGCTGCAGCACTTGACCGCCTGCAGGGCCAGGAACACCGGGAGGCCCGGGCGGCCCCTGCTGGCACTCAGTCAGCACCACCACCTCCTGCACCGTCTCCAGCAGGGTGTTGTCCTGACCTTCCTCTAGCAAAACCTGCTCGATCGCCACTTCAACAATGTCATCAGAGCCCTTAGGCTCCAGCAGCACCAGAGTCTCAACCTGCTCCTGCAGCAGATGCTCTTGGGTCGTTTGCAGCAGGTCAGTCACGCGTCACCTCCGGCGACACCACCACGCTGCCCGCCATGCGGCGCACCACGGTGCCATCGGAAAACTCGACCTCCAGGTCATACACCGCAGAAGGCCACGCGATCGCAGCGGTGTCCGCAGCGCTGATCAGCAGGCGGATCGTGCCCGCAGCACCGCCGAGCTGAATGCGGTTGTTGTCCGTGGTCAGCTCCAGCAACACGGCGCTGCTTTCGACTTCCTCACGAAACTGAGCGCGCGCCTTGCAGCCGGTCAGATCCACGGGAACGGCATTGGCCTTGTTGGTGCCCGTCATCCAAGTGAATGTCTTGTCGAACGTGGCACCCTGGTCGATTTCAAGTTTGACTTTATGGGCAGGCATGGGCGGCAGTGTGAGTGACCGCCCCTACCTCGTCGAACCCTAGCGGGGTGCGTTACTGATCCAGCGATCCGCTGTAGCCCCAGCTGACGCCGCCAGAGATGCCCGCCGATGTCGACACCATGCTCCAGGCGCTGGCCACACGCTGCGCCGAGGTCGTGAGGCCAATCTTGGCCGCCTCCAGACGCGCGGCATTGCTCTGGATCGCTACATCGGCATTGAGCTTGGCCGTCTGCAGGCTGATGTTGGAGCCTGCCTCATACTGCTTGATGTCCGCTTCCCAGCGGCGCATGAAGCTAGTGGCCTTGGCCTCGATGGCACTGGCGCTCACCTTATAGCCGTCCACCAAGATGGCAGACTGCCTGGCCGCTGCGTCCATCTTGGCCACCTCGGCCGACAGGCGCGCCTTCCAGCCGTCCCACTCCAGACCCTTGGCCGCAATCTTGGCCTGGGCCTGGGCAATCGCCACCCGGGCACGCTCGGCCTGTGCACTGGCAAAGGCGCTATAGGCCTGCACCTGAGAGCGGTAGGCGTCCTGCTTGATGGATTCGCCTTGGGCCCGCGCCTTGTACAGTTCCACCTTGGATGTCTCGGCGTTGAGGGTCGCCACAAAGGCGCGGATTGCCTCGCCGCCGGCCTGAATGCGGGTCTGCTCCAGACTCACCAGGGTCTGGGCCGCCTGCACGCGGGTCTTGTAGATTTCCACGGCCGCCATGCGCCCATCGATTTCTGCCTTGTAGCGCGCCACCAGCGACTGGTTGATGTCCGCCTTGGTCTGCTCGGCCTGCAGCATGGCCTTGTAGACCTCCACCTTGTTCATCTCTGCCTTGATCACGGTTTCATAGGCCATTGCGTTGGCACGGTAGCCGTCCAGCAGTGCCTTGAAGCGCTCGAGCGCCGCGTTATGGGTCGCAATGCCGTGGTCTGCCGTCGCCTTGGCCGCCTCAAACGACAGGCGATCGAGCTGCATGGCCTGGTCCATCAACTGGCCTTCCAGCGCCAGCCCCTGGGTGATTGCGTCCTTGACGTTGCTCTGCTCCAGCTCGGCCTGCTTGATGGCAATGTCGCGCGACAGGCCCGATAGCTTGTCGTGGAACTCGCGCCGGGCATCGGCCAGCTGACCGACCAGCACCCCGGACGGCAGTGGAAATCCCAGCGCCTCGGCCGAACGCATCACCTCCTGCTCGCGCGCCAGCGCCACCTGCGTTTCACGATCGCGCGAGCGGTCCCAGATGGCCTGCTCTGCTTCGGGCTTCAGCCCGGTACCGCCCTGAATGCGAGCCGCAATCACGGCTTTCAGGTTGTCGAGCAGCCCAGATGCGTAGCCCGGCGCGCGCTTGAACTCAAAGGGCGCAGGCTCCAGCAGCTGCAGCTCGGGCATGTCGTCCAGCTTGTCGAGCCAATCCTCGTGCAGATTCACGCCGCCAAAGCTGTGCGTGGTCAGCGCCAGAAAGGCCGGCGCATCGGGCAGGCTCACATCGGGCGCGTCTGGGATGGCCACCTCGCGCATCTGGGGCAAGGCCGGGGCCTGGCCGATCACCAGCTCAGGCGCGGCGCCAAAGTCCATGGCCGGTGGCTGCAGATCAAAGCCAGGTACCTCCACATCGGGCAGGCTGGCCAGATCCAGATCGCCCGGCATATCGCCCGGGGCGGTAAAGCCGACCTTGGGCAGCTCGGGCAGGTCCGGCACTTCGGGCAAGGATGGCGCCGCGATCGTGCCCCAGCGCACGCTGATGGTAGGAGTCGGCAGCACCAGGTTGTTGAATGCGTCCTGCATGGACTTGGACTCGCGCAAGGCCTGGTCGGCCAGAGCGATAGAGCGCTGGTACTTATCCTGAACAATCTCGGCCGGGCCGTTGAAATCAAACTCTGCCATCTCAAACTCTCCGTGTTTTGGACTTGACGCTCATCACCTCCACGCGGTCCAGCGTGAAGGCTTGGCCGTCTGGGGTGCTTAGGCCGAAGCCCAGATAGTTCTCGCGGATGCCCTTGCCCACCGGGCAGCGCGTCTGATCGCTCTCCCGCAGTGGGAAGGGATAGCTCCAGCTCTGGCCAGGGCCGTACACCGTAAACCGCGCTTCGCCCTGGCCTCGCATGGACAGATAGACCATGGCAATCTGCTGCTTCAGGGTGTTCTCGCGCAGCGTGGCCGGCAGGCGCAGCTCGGTCGTGATCGGCAGGCCTGCATCGTTGTCGCCGCCAAATTCAAAAAGGCCATCCACACCCGCGTAGTGCGTGGCCGTGACGCTATCAAATTCATGGCGCGTGTACTCGGTGATGGCGCCGCTCAAGGTGTTGCAAACAATGGTGTTCATGGGTCTAGGCGGAGGCTATGAATCCGGTCATCTGGGCCGGGTTGATGGGGGCGATGGACGCCAGCGGCACGGGCGAGCCTCGGGGCGGTAGCGCCCAGGCCGCAATCACTTTGTCCTCCTGCAGTAGCTCCACAACGCCAGCGGCACTGCTGCCCTGCCAGTTCCCAGGATCGATGGCGGCGCGCACCGCCAGCGATGGCAGGGCCTCCAAACTGGGCCAGGGAATGGGGTAGTTCTGGGGCGTGAGCGCGGCGCCATTGGTCACGACTTCCAGCGGCACGTCGTAGGAGGGCACGTAATAAGGCACATCGCAGCCCACAAGCAGTTGCTCCCCTTCGGGCCCCGTTGCGGGAAGCTGCCCTTTCTCGGACATGGGCTGGTATTCAGGCGGCACGGACCGCTCCAGATCCTGGGTGTCCAGCCAAGAGCCTTTGCCGCCAGTCACCGATGCCTCGGAAACTCCGGCAAGCGCCTGACGAAAAAACACCTGCCCCTTGCGCTCAAACACTACCGCCGCCTTGGTGCCGCTGGTCGTGACTGTGCTCGCATCATTGACACCAGCAGGCACAAAGGCCTGCGTCACCACCTCCAAATAGGCCACGAATTCCAGCAAGGGATCGATATAGAGCAACTGCCTGCGTGCCGCGATGCCTTCGACGGCCCGGATAGTGAACAGCTCCGGCTGCAGCAGCTCGTTGTTGTGGCGCACCTCGTAGCGATATTCGGTGACCACTTGCACATCGACATCCAGAAGGGCTATCGCCCCCCAGGGCGTCTGCAGCTGCTTTTTGGAAACCAGCTGGCCGCTGCGCGTCTTGACCGCCGCCTGGCTGATCGCTGCACTGGCAATGAAGTCGCGCCAATCCTGCAAGAGAGCGGTACCTGCTTCGCCTTCGGGCAGCTGAAACAAGAGACTGACGCTGCCACCCTCCGGGGGAGATTCGATATTCTCGACGTTGATATAGCGGTAGAAATAGATACCGTCTGCCCGCGCCAAGGCCTCCGTATCCGTCTCCGGTCGATCCAGGCGCACAGTGACATGCTGGCTGTCCTGAGACTTCAGGCTGAAGACCTGTCGCTCATCGCTCCAGCCATAGCCCAGCAGCACCGGCGCGCTGCGGGTGAACTCATACTGATAGACCCAATCCCAGGCCACCTGGTTGGTGAAATTCACCTGCGCCGGGGCGATGCCGCCCTCGCGGAACGGAATCACGAATAAGCCGGATGGACGCGACCGCATGGAGCCCTGCGAAGACTGTCGCCATTGGGGAGCGGTGGGCGGGAAGCTCACGCCAGCCGGTATCACCACCGTCATGCTGGCAGAGCCGACCGCCACCGTATCCAGCTCATAGCCGCCGGCCGAGTTGATGCGCAGCTTCAGCTCGTGGGTTAGTGCCTGCTCGGCAATCCACTTTTTCTGCGCCAGGGTCGGCAATTCATTCAGGCCGATGCTCTGATTGGGACTCACCACGCCCACACTCACGCCGGTACCGCCGCGCAGCCGGCTGCAGCGCGCCACCCCGTTCACATCAGCAATCACGGCCTCAGCAGGGAGCACGGGCGTAAAGGTCGCGACGACTTCGGGCACTGCAAACACGTCATTCGGGCTGATGGCAAAGGAGGCATCGGACACAAGCGGTGCCTCGGCCACACTCACACTCTGCTTGTTCAGTGCCGCCTGGACATAGGCGCCATGGGTACCGATAAATCCCAGACCTCCATTGGCATCCCCGTAGGCCATGCCCAGAGCAATGCTGCTCGCGCTGCGGGGCTGTTGCACCACAGAGTCGCGCAGGCGATGCTTGCGGTTGGGCATTTCTTCAATGTGATCCCCTCGGCTCACCGCGTCCGTGAAATAGCGCGGGTTGCGGCTGGAGATCCAGGCCCCCGTGCCGCCGAATGCGCTGTTCACCTTGCGGTAGCGCCAGCGGCCGGCGTGATAGCCGACCAGGTACAGCTGGGCCGCAGTGCGAACCAGCACGCCCCGATCCCCGCTTTCCAGATCCGGCTGCTCAGGCCACAGCTGCACGATGGTGGTATTGCCCACCGTGGTGATACGGTAGGGGCTGCCATCGCCCAGCACGCCGCTCTCGGTGGGGTTGGGCACATGCGAAAAAGTCGCCCGCCGCGCAAAGCGCGCGAAGGCATCCTGCACCGCCCTCACCTGGTCGCGCGAAGCAGTGCCCTCCTCTACGCGCAATTGCACCGGCGCCAGCCCATTGAAGGGCTCGCCCGTCACCCTGCGATTGAAGGGATTGAACATCTCAGCCATGCGGCACCGCCATGTACTGGGGAATGCCGTTCACCTCACGGAAAGCCGCACTCACCTCCTTGGCAGCCGTCTTGAAGCGGTTGGCCGTCAGGCTAGTGGTCTGCCCGCCATCAAAGCCAGCCACCACCTCGCCACCCGCGATGCACAGCATGGCCTCGCCCGCCCCGGTACCGTCACCCAGCGCCAGGCGGTGGCCCGGCGCCGCTATGCCCGAGCCCAGCACCACCGGGCCGCGCATAGTCGCCGTATAGATCAGGCTGTCGAAAGTCTCCCCGCCCAGGAAAATCAGATCCTGGGTCGTGCCCACATAGATCCCCGTATCCACGGGCACCAAGGCCGTGATGTCAGCCGTCATGGGCTTGAAGTCACGCCAGTCGCTCAGATGCGGCACAGCAGGCCGGCTGGCCCACAGCACCTTGCCCTGGGCCACCAGCACACGGCCACGCCAGAAGGCCATCAGCGTGCCATCGGGCAGCACCCGGGCGCCCAGCGTGCGGGCCGGCAGCACCAGAGAGCTATTGCGCCCGCCGAATTCAAAGCTGCGCTCCACCGCAGTACCGGCAATGAACATGCCTTCGCCGTCGCGCCCGCTCAGGTAGACATTGAGGGCATGGCCCGGCAGCTGCGGCAGCCCATCAAGGCGCAGGCCACCCTGAGACACCGACACCGGCTCGGACACCCTCACCGGCCCCTCGGCGTGGTCGCTCAGACGCACATGGCTCAGTCCATAGCGGTACTGCCCGGGCTCCAGCTCGCCAAAGGCAAAATCCAGGGCACCCAGAGAGGCCGGCTCCGGCACCGTGAGCATCTGGGCCGTCAGCCCGTCCGTGATGCCGCGCTGCAACCCTGTAGAAAACAGCGTGCGCCCATCGGGCAGATTGCAGTACCAGACGCGCTCGGTGCCGATATTGGGCCAAAGCACTCTCGTGCCTGCGTCATCAGAAATGGAGACAAGAGAACCCTCGGTCGTCGCCAGCTGAAATCCGGCGGCAGGCCAAAGGTTCTTATGGCAGACCTCGGACAGGCGCGTGAAGCCACCGCGGCGCGATACCTCACCATCCAGGCCAATGTCCACATCCTTGGCGGCCAGCAAGTCCGAAGCCTTCAGGCGATGCTCGGGCTGCACATTGTTGATACCGGTAAAGCTCTTGAAGGTCAGCATTGATGAGTCCTTGCAACGGTCGGGCGGCTCAGCTCCAGGGCGAAGCTCTGGCGCACATGGAAGGCGTAGGCCAGCGGGCCCGGATAGCCCAGCTGCAGGGCATCTGCCGACTCGACCTGCAGCACCCTCTGCGCCAGGCTGACGGAAGGCACGCCACCCACGGCCAGAGCGATGCCCACAGGCCGCAAGCCCGCGCGAACGCCCGGCCGCCCCAGAGTCAGGGCGTGCCCGCTGGCTGGCTTGACGATCTGTACCGTGCGCGGCTGACCAAAGGCCATGGCCTGGCTCGGTGCAGCCTTGGCTACCTGCACCATCCGGGCACTGCCCATGCGCAATGCATCCGAGCCCTGCGGCTTGAGCACAATGGAAGGAAGCTCGATAGCAGCCGCGCCGTAGCGCATCGCGCGCGCCCCGGGCACTTGGTAGGTCACCGAGGGCTGCGGCTGGGTCTGAGTCGCGGTCACCTGGCCGGCCACGCACATGCCCAAGCCCCATGACTTGAGTTCCACATCGGTCCCGGTCTTGACCTTGGCCGCGCCCAGCGCCAGCGCGTCGGCAGACTCAGGAAAGACCGTCAGCACCAGCTGGGCCTGCCCCTCGACGGCCATGGGCAAGGGTGCCGGGTACAGCGTGGCCTGAAACTTGGCCGTGGGCACGCCGCCCTGAGCCAGCGCCAGCGAAGACGGCCGAATCGGGATCTGAATCCTGAGTGCGCCCAGCGCCAGCGCGTCGGCCGATGGCACCAGCAGTACCCGCGCAGCGGTTTGCGTGCCGCTGAGCGCCATGGGAATGCCGCGCGTAGGTACTAGCGGCGCTTCGGACGAGCCCCCCGAGCTATTGATGGAAGCGCCATTGATGAGCGGATAACTCATGTCCCGCCATCCACCATAAAGACACCGCGCCAATAGAAGCGTCCAGGGATGGGGCCTCCGACGCCGGCTTGAGTGACTGTGACTTTAATGTCTTCGACCAGCGCGCCACCCGCTGCAATCGGGATGCGGTGGACGCTCAAGTCGCCGCTGGCCACCAGCGAATCCAGGCTCACGGCATTGGCAAAGCGGGTGGGATCGGCCTCGGTACCAATGGAAACCACGGGCATCTGCGTCACATCCATGCTCGCGCGCCCCATAAAACCCACCTCGGTCACCATCAGAGGGTGGCGAAAGTTGGTGCTCTGCACCACCGGCATGACCTGCGGCACCAGGTTCCCACGCAGCGAGTTGTCATCGGTATCAAGCACCGACAAAATTTCGCCGGGGATCAATGCAGGTTCTTCGCTGAAGGTCAGGGAATCAATCGCTTTCTCGACCACCACATCGGCCCAGTATTGATAGCCGTTGGGCGTGGAAGGCGTGAACACTGCGCCTTGCTTGAAGTTGTTATAGCCACCAGCAGCCCAAGCCTTGGGCACCCCAATGTCTGCCGGCCAAAAGCCTCCGGTACTCTCGTGCGCCAGCGCCAGGTCCTGCCAGATCCGGTAATGGTTACCGCTGTACTCTCTTTCTTTCGGGCGCTGGGCTGGCAAGGGCTGCAGTACGGGGTAGGCGCCGAACTGCACCGCCCAATCGACGAGCGAACGTGACCTGAACACAAAACTGTTGGTTCCTGCGGGACGCTTCTCGGCAGCCTCGACCACAGCACCGAGCAATACCGACTGGTTCTCGCCACCAATGCGCGCCACCGTGCCATCGTCTTGCAAGAACGACTCCAGCATGCCGGCAGTCACATTGGCGCTGACCTTGGTGCCAACAGGCCACGCCCTGACCAAGGTCCCCTCTTGGGCGCGAAACACCTCAAATACATTGGTAAAGCGGGTGTATACATGCACGATTTCAAACACACCGGGCATGCTGTCATGGGTGAGCGTGACGGGCTGGGCGCGATCCAGCTGACCAGTACCTTCTGCAAACAGGTCCGCATGCGCTGGATCACTCACCTCAAATACGTAGTAACTGCCATCACCGGGAACCCAGGACTCCGGCAGCTCTTCATACTGACTGCCATCCGGCAAGAGGGTGTAATACGGTGGAGGGGTGTCCAGTAACGGGGTCTGCAGCGCCGCTTCGGCGCTATTGCTAAAAAGCATCTTGCGGGCCATGGCGCTCCCCTCCCTCTTACGCCGTGCCCAGCAGGCTGACAATCTTGGCGGCAGCGTTCGACCACTGCACCACCACGCCGCTGCCGTTGGTCGTCATGGGGAAGCCCACCACGCTGGGCAAATACAGCACCACCGGGGAAGTAGCCGCCGTGCCCGTGTCGGCATAGAGGGCGATGAAAGACGCCGTGGAGCCGGCAGCCACCGCGCCAAAGTCCACATCGTTGGCATCCAGCACGCCACCGGCCACCGTCACGCCGGTCAAGGTGACCGCCGAGCCCACCACCGCGCCCAGGTCAGGCAGGAACTCGTGGGCTGGGTCATAGACATAGCTGCCAGGCAGCATGACTGCCTTGAGCGTCGCGCCGGTCAAGGGCAGCTCGGCAGAGAGCAGGCGCTGCCCAGCCTTGGGATAGAACGGCAGACCCACGGCCGCGATCTTGTTGGGGCCGGTATCCCAGGGCACCCGAACCTCGCCACCGTTGGTATCCATGGGCAGGCCCTGCACCGAGTCCATATAGAACAGCAGTGGCGAGGTCGATGGGCTACCAGTGTCCATATAGAGCACCACGGCCTTGATCTTGTTGCCTGGCGCCAGAATGCCGAACTCCGCTGGCGCGGCATCGAACACGCCGCCGGTCACGCTCTTGCCCGTCAGCGTCTGGTCGGTACCCACACGGGTGACGGCCGACAGAAACTCATGGGCTGCGCTGTAGGTATAGGCGTCAGAGACAAGCGCCACCTTGATGGTGGCTGCGGCAAAGTTGATGGCGCCCGAAAGAATCTTCTCGGCACCCTTGGGGTATGCGGTGTTGGACATGGCTGCTCTCCAGAGATTGCAGCCAATGTCCAAGAATCAGGGCTCGCTGGCGAACCCTAGAGGGGTGCTTATGATCCGCTTCTCCCCAAGGACTGGAGTAAAAATTAGTTAAAGGAAGGCTCCTAAAATTATTCTATAGATTCACCTTACCCTCTTTGTTCTTCCTATACCCCATCAAAAGAGCACCAACAATCTCTGGTATATCAAAAACATCTATATAAGGAATCATAAGTATTTTATTTTTAGGATTTATGACTCCAAACTCTGACATTTTTTTAAATTTATATCCCGGCACGGATAACTCAATAAAAAATCCTTCAAAAAGGAAGCAAAAAACGAAGGCATCTAAAGAGGTACATCTAACAAATGGGGTGCAAACAAAATTGCGCAGAACATCCATACTGAAGGCACCGTCTTTGCTGCGATCAATCAATCTTGATACCCTTACCGTCAATTTTCTCAACGGAATTCGTGACTTGGCAAGGATATGAGATCTAAGTGTTTCGTCTAAATCATCTGGAATTCGTATTTTCTTATAGGCGTCATTTTTTGATTTTCCCGCGCGCCATAGAATAGATGAAAAAAATAGCTGTAGCTTTAACGCATCAACATTTGAAATACTCACTCCAAGCTCACTTTTAACAACTTTCCCTTTCTTGCCTCTAATAGCAGAGAGGGAGTAAGTTTCGTAGCTAAGATTCAAGTGTCTTTCACAACACTCACAAAGCTGATGCTCCCACCAGCTATCAGTAGAATACGCCACAGGAGAAATATCATCAGTATCAAAACTAATAGCTTTCCCATTATTTTTTCTAAATATCACTTTAAAAACCGAATCCGGTATCGCGTGTGAGCGCTTTAGGTCTTTAACTTGCAAACAAAGCGCGCATTCTGAAATTGGCATAACTCCCCCAAGCAGCCTTCAATGTTATGCCAAAGTGTCAAATTTATCGCTGACGTCAAGGCTAAATGCTCATCCCGTGAGACCATTGCCTCAACTGCATCTGTGTTGAGTCCTAAAAGCGAAGAACCGTGTAGTGCCAGAGGACTCCGCTCCACAAGCGGGGGGTGTTCGCAGTGCGCGTCAATTTAAGCGGCCCTACAAAATACTTGATCCAGCTGCCACACTTCGCATTTGCGCGCGCAGAGCCTTGGGCGCCGTGTCAGCAATGCGGTCGCTGCGGTCCTTACCCATCTCGCGCACGCGCTTCCACACATCGGGCATCTTCACTACGATGGGCTGCTCGGGGTTGTCGCGGTTCCAGGCAGCCAGGCGCTCGCGCACCCGCTGCACAGCGGCCTCGTCCTTGCGGAATAGCGCGTCTGCCCATTGCGCCTTGATGTCAGAGCTGGTCTGGGTATAGAACGACTTGCTGCGCTGCATGAAGCTATTGGCCTCCTGCACCTCGGCCACGCTCTTGGGCTGGAAGCCAATAGCCTTGGCCGCGGCTTCGGCCAGGGTCGTATCGATCACCTTGTAGCCCTTGGTATCGCGGTACATGCCCGTGGCCACCATGTCCAGACCCTTAGCCAGATTGCGCACTGCCGTGGGCGCCCATTCAAGAACTCCCTTGCCAGCGGTTGCAGCATCGCCGTTCACGACTCCCTTGATCACATCACGCGCGCCAGAAAAGCCGCGCGCCACCAGGTCACCAGCAGGCCCGATGATTTCCGTCATGTCCCGCTCACGATTGGGCTTCTCCAGGAACAGTCCGGTACCGGGCAGCAGGTTGCCCATGCCCAGGCGGCCGGACACATCGATGGGCGCGCCCGGCAGCCCAGAGATACCTTGCTCCATGAACTCGGCCAACTCTTTGCCTACCACGTTGGCCAGCAGCTCCTTGCGCCATTGTTTGGCGCTGATGTTGTAGCCCATCATCTGGCCAGCGCCATCAATCAGGTCCTCGGCATCCTCCATAAAGGGCACGCCGCCGGCGCCGCTCATCAAAAGCAGCATTGCCAGGGCCCAACCCACCGCGCGCTTGCCCTCTGGGCCGCCCTGGGTCCACATGCGCTGCATCAGTTCCAGATAGCTGACCGAATAGGTCTTGAAGGTAAACAAAGTCCCGCCCACCGCACCGCGTGCCCACTTCGGTTTGTTGGCTTTGGAGTAAACAAACTGTGTTTCCAGCACCGCCTTGCGCGCAAAGCCCGCCGGGTCAGCCATGCCCTGGTCCTTGGCAATGCGGTAGGACGCGATAAAGGTGCTACGGCGGTTGAACTGCTCTGCCAGCGCAAAGGGCTGACCCCACAACACCTTGCCCTGCTCCCACAAGTTACCGGCCTTGGCGCGCAGGTCGCCCGCCTTGGTGCCGTCGCCCGAGCGCAGCATGCCCGCGCCGCGGGCCTGGGCCATCAGCTGGTGGATTTCCTGGGGGCTGACCACGCCGTCATCCTCGGCAGACTGCAGGGCTTTGGCCAGATCGGCCTCGTACTTGAAGCCCTTATCCGTCCAAGAGCGCCTCATATCGTTAAGTGCTCGGGCCATTTGAGCCCCGGCCTTCTTCATGCCGCCATACTGGCTCAGCCAGGGCAGCGTGACCGCAAAGGGCTGGGTCGTATTCACAAAGGCCGAAGCGATGGAGCCGCCCAGATACTGCGCAAAAAGCATGCCGCGCACGGCCTGCCCCTCCTCCTGTGGGTCGCGGATGTAGTCGCGCAGGCCCATGGCCAGATCCTTGAGCTCGCCCTGCTCCTTGGGGATCTTGCCGATGGCCGTTTCCATCTTGCCCGCATTCAGGCCCATGGCCCCGGCGCGTGCGTTGGAGTAGACAAAGTTGGCCACCACTCGCCCCACATCCTCGCTAAAGCCGGCAATGCCCTTGCGATGAATCAGCCGCTTCATGGCACTGTGGTTGTTCTTGGTCAGCTTCAGGAACTCCTGAAAAGCCTTGTCCTGGGCTTCGTTGCCCTCGGCCTTGAGGCCCAGCATCTCCCCGAACTGCTCCAGAGTTTCCGGCGTCACGCCCGCAAACAGCTTGTAGGCCTCGGCACTCATCGTGCCAGTGGTGACGGTCGCGCCTTTGAACTCGTGCTCGAGCTGCATCTTGGCCCGGTTGGAGTCGCGTGCAGTTTCGTACATGCCGAAGTACAGGCGCTCACCGTTGGCATCCACCACATCCACCGTGTAGCGACCAAAGCGCGACAGCGGGGCATAGCCGCCCTGCTGCAGATCCACGGCCGTATCCAGCCGGCGGTTGATCAGCTGCATATATCCGGCCAGACGGTCGCGCGAGTCTGGGTCGGCCTTGGCATCCTGCTCCAGCGTATCCAGCAGCAACTGGGCTGCGGCCTCCACGGATGGCTGCGCCAGCACGGCATCGCGCATGGGCTCGTACTTCTCACCCACCACGCGCAGCATGTCGGTGCGCGCCGTCATGTCGATGGAGCGATCAATGGCCGCGCGCGCCTCGCGGTACAGGCTGATCTGATTGGCATCGGTACCGAACTGCGCCTGCAGCTCCGCATCGGTCCAGACAATGCCAGGCTTGAGCATCTTGTTCTCAAAGCGCGCGTTGATGTTCTTTTCAAACTGGGCCACGGGCAGGCCCTGCCACATGGCCAGCACCTCAGATTTGATCTTGCCGTGCTTGAGCAGCATGGCCGCCTTGTTGTGGGCCGACAGATTGGCATAGCGCTTTTGCAGGTCGTCGACCAGGGTGGGCTTGCCGTTCTCATCGCGCGCCCAGATCAGCGTGCCCTCAAACAGCGGCCGGGCCACGGCCTTGTTGTCAGCAGCAGAGACCGGCTTTTTCTTGAGGTCGCCCAGCGACTCCACACGCGGCAGGATGCGCGGCGCCATGTCGGCCGCGTCATTGGCCAGCATGCTCACATCGTCGATGTTCTGCTGGGCAGACTCATAGACAGGCTTGAAGCTTGGCGCGCGCTCGGCCAGGTGCCGCATGGTACCCACGGACTTGTCCCAGAGCGATACCTTTCCCTCGTGCGTGAAAGTCTTGGTCAGCTGGTCAAGGGCGCTGTCTTTGAGGTCCATGAAGCGCGAGCGGCTGAACATCGGCTCATCCGTAGCACTGTCGCCACCGGCTGCATTGCGCTGCTCCAGACCTTCGGCTAGACTTATCAGTGCCCCCGCAGAGCGGATGGAAGTCAGGTCTTGGCCATCGGCCTTGGCAGATGCGTCCACCCACTGAGCTGCGGGGGTTTCTTCGTTGAACTCCACGGTTTCGACTGTGTAGAGCGGGTTACCGTGAGTGGGGTCTACGGTTTCCTTGACCGTCAACTTCGCCAGCAGCATGCGCTCATCCACCTCGATGGGAGCAAAAAAGCGATGAATCGCTTTCAGGTTGGAGTTGCTATCGCGGTCCTCCTTGCTCCACCCAAACAATGCCGCTTCATAGAGCCGGTCCACATTGGCCACAGCCATGGACTGATCACGCGCATTCGTGGACTGCTCCACTGCCTTTCGGCTCAGCATCTTGTCCAGGGTATTGCGGGATACACGGGCTTCCAGGCCAGTTTCCTCATTGCGCAGTGCCTTGCCCTGGAATTCCTTCGCGGCCTCGCGCGCTTCGGTGAAGTTGGTGGCGATGCGTAGCTCGGGCGCAGCCTCTCGGCTGAAAGTTGCGTCAGCCTTGTTACCGCCGTCAGTACCACCACGCTCCACCCAGGCGCGCGCTGGCAGGATGAAGCTGCGGATCAACTCATCATCGGTCAGCGCCAATGACTTGAATCCCGGCACATTGGCGCGCAGCCAGGTGCGGATTGCAGCCACGGCGCGGCGCACAAACCCGATCTGCGGCGTGTTCTGCGCCATCTCAGCCAGCACTTCCTCGGCAGCCATGCGGCGATCCAGCCTGTTGACGCGGCGCAGGCCGTACTCGGCAATCTTCGCGTCCACCTCGGCCTTGCGCATGGTGGCCACCTGATTCAGGATCAGGCCCAGGTCCTTGCCGAATAGGCCGCGCAGGCCGTGATGCCCCAAGGCCTCGTGGAACAGCACGCGGGCGGCGTCATTGGGCGTCTTCAGCTTGGACGCCATCAGGTACACCTTGCCCTGGTAATAGAAGCCCTCCGGAGCGCCTCGGGCGCCGCCGCTGCGCTGCTTCAGGTCGGCGCGGCGCGCGCTCTCAGGCACTACAGCGTCCTGCATGTCAAAGGCCACGATGACCTCGGGACCGTTGGCCCAGGCCTGGCGGATGGCATCGGCAGTGCCCTTGACGGCGCGCACTGCCTCGGCACGGGCCGCCGGCGAATAGCTGGGACGCACGTTCACTGCTAGGGCAGCAGCTGCAGCGACATTGGCCGACTGCCCCTCATCCATGCTCTGAAGAAAGCTCGCCACATCAAAGGCCGCGCCTGCCAGTTGCTCGGACTCCTGCCGGCGGAAGCGCGGATCCTCTTTTGCACGCATGCCCTCCACTTCGCGCACCAAATGGCGATGGGCATCCTCGGCCTTGAGCAACTGCAACCGGTTGGCAGTGCCCTCTTTTACGGCGGCACGCAATTGCTTGACCCTGGCCCACGCCTCATTCCTCTGGCGCTCACGATTCTCAATCTGTCCTTGTACCAGCTCCTGCGCCGGAGTCAGATCCTGCTTGCGCTGTCCGCCATTGGGTGCGGGCTTAGTCGTTGCCTCCTTGGCAGCCTTGGCGTCCCTCATGCGTTGCGGTACCGACTTGGGCGCAGACACGGGTGCCGCAGGCGCCACGTTGGCCTGCATCACCTCAAGGTCAGCGTCTGAAAAGTCCTTACCAAACACATACCCGTCTTGCGTTACGGCCTTGAGCTGGGAGCCCTTGAGCCCAAGCGCTGCAATCTGCTTGACTGCTGCCCACTTGGATACCTTTCCGTCCTGAACGATGTCCAACGCCCTTGCCATCTCAGGGCTGGATGCGCGAACCGCGGCATATCCATCGCCAGTGGTGAAATCCGAGGTCCGCATATACAGGGCGTGCACCTGCCCAAGGGTTACACCGTCACGCAAGGCCTGCGCCGCCTTGGTGACAAGCTCCGACTTACCCACATCGCCATTGAGATAGTCAACTGCTGCCTTCTGCAGCTCATATTGGGCAGGCTTGGTATTTCCTATGGCTGGGTACTCGTAGCGTTCTGACGCTGCTTCGGTATTGGCGCTGGGCGAAGCCTTCACGGCAGCCAGCGCCTTCTCCACGGGCGCATCCAGAACGATGGCCTTGACCTGCTTGCCCTCCTCGGCTGCCGCGACGGCTTGATGATGGCCGTCAATGATGTGGCCATCGCTGGAGACAATCACCGCGCGGTCGCCCGTGGCGCTCTTGGCCGCTTCCACCTTGGACGGGGAGTATTCAGCCTGGGTCGGCTTGAGCTGCGCCGCATCCACGGTCGTGGTTTCGTGCGCAATGCCCTGGGCATTCAGGTGCTTGACCAGGCCGCCATGGTTGGCCGTGGGCACCTGCGGCATCTCGGCGCGCGGGATACCCAGCGTGCCTGTCTCTGCCGCGAACGGTTTTTCATCGCCCACGGGCTGCGCCGCAGGCTTCGGAAGGGCGTCTCCGGAAACGGCTTTTGGCGCAGGCTTTGCTGCATTTTCAATAGCTGCAGGCGCTTTACTTGTGGGATCTACCAGCGGTGCTACCAGCGAATCCAGCAGCTTTTCGCGGATCTTCTCGCCAAGGTCCGGCCATGCCCGGGTGTGCACGTTCTTGCGTGCGATGACGGTCAGACCAGGGGCCGTGGCCGCGACAGCCTGACGCTCCGCCGTGGTCATGCGCGTCCAGCGTTCGCTGGCATCGAGCTGGCGCTGGCGCTGGGCTTCACGCTCGGCATTGCCTTCACGCGCGATCTGCGCCGCCTTGCCTACGGCCGCTTGGGCCGCGCCGGCTGCTTGCGAGACTTGCGCTTGAGCTTTCGCAAGGCTCGCGCCCTGCTCTTGCGCTCCATGGTTCGCAGCTGGGGTGGTGCCATTGCCTAGCCCCTCGCCTGCATCTTGGCCAGCTTGCGCTGCTCCTGTTTGCGCAGGTTGCGCGCTGCCTTGCTGGGCTTTATCGGCTTCAGAGACATTGGCATTCGCTCCTGATTCAATAGCTGTTAGCGTTTTCTGCGCAAGCGCTTGAAGCGCTTTCTCAAGCTTTTTGGTGCGCTTGTGGGTGGGCCCGTAATGGGCAATGGCCTGCTGCAGCTCCTGCTCGTTCATGTCGGGGATCTGCTTGGCCAGGATCTGGTTGATGCCTGTCAGCTGCACGGGCGCAGGCGCACCAGCGGTCGAAGCGCCGCGCCCCTGACCGCCGGCGGCCTGCAGCTCCAGTCGGGTGAGCTGGGTCTGCAGTGCATTGCGCTGGGCAGCCCTATTGCCGTCCCAGCCCTGGGCCGCGCCCTGCTGCTGCATAAAGGCAATGCGGCTCTTGAGCTCGTCCATCTGGGCTTGCAGCGATACCTCGCCGGTATCCGGGTCCACGCCAGCAGGCACCTGCGGGGCGGCCTGCTGCTGCTCGGTCAGCTGCTCTGCCATGGGCGCCACCTGGGACTGCACCACAGGGGAAGCTCCGGAGTCCACGGCCATGGCCGCAGCCTTGGAAAGTGCACCCGCGTTCGGATCCAGACCCATGGCCTGAGAAGGGGTCAGCTCTGGTGCGGCTGTCTCGGCAGGCTGCTGGCCAGCAGCGCCCAACTCCGTACCCCACTCGGGGGCAGGAAAGTCGCGCGTGAAGTCGATTTCATTGCCCTGGGCCTCGGGCGCCGCGCCGGGCAGGGTTTCATAATCCAGATTTGGAGCATTGGCCGGCGATGCCGGAGCTGTGCCGGGCTCCATCTCGGCAGCCGCGCCAGCCGAGGTCGTCCATGCAGCGGGCGACACGGCAGCAGCAGCGGATGCCTGATCTTGCCCAGGGGCCGCGCCCGGGGCATTGGCAGCGGCGTTCCTGGCATTGGCCGCCGCACCATCGATCTGCTTGTCCTTGAAGCCACGATAGCCAGCCGCGCCCGCGCCCATGGCGCCTCCCGACAGGATGCCCATCACAATGGCGTCATCCAGGCCTTCGCTCCAAGACTTGCCCAATGCCTCGTTCTGCAGGATCTGCTCGGACACAGACTGGGGCAGCTCCTCGAGCACGCCCTCGGTAATCGCGCCCTCACCCATCTGGCGCAGGATGCTCTTGTGTGCTGGCTGTGCCAGGGGATTGACGGCTGCGGCCGTGGCGCGCTCTGCGGCATCCTTGGCCATGCCTTTGGTGCCCTGGGCCAGCATCATGTCCGCATCGCCAATGCCCAGACGGTTGGCAACCTTGTTGCCAGCAAAGCCCAGCGCACCGGTAGCCAGACCGGTACCGGCGGCCAGCGCGGCCTGCTTGGCGGTCAACTCGCCGTCTGCAGTCTCCTGGCGGATCTGCTCAGCGGCGGAGCCAGCGCCCACCACGCCCTCACCAGCAGCGCCAGCGATGGCCGCGCCCTTGGCACCCATCTGGCCCAGGCGGGTGGCAGCCATGGCGCCCCGCCCGATTGCGCCACCTGCGGCCATTGCCGGCAAGGATTCGACAACAGCGCCTGCAATCAAATCGGGGTTTTGCAGGGCAACCTTTGCCTTATCGACGATGCCATCGGCGCTCTGGAATTCCCGCTGCTTCGCTTTGAAGGTGTCGGAGTGAAAGTCGTTGGCAACTTCCTTTGCCTGCTTGAAGCGCAGTCCAAAGCTGCCACCTTCGTTCTCTAACGCCTTGCCCACCTTGCCGCCAGAAACCAAGTCCGCAACTCCGACAGCGGCCTCTGGTACGGCTATTGCCCCCTTCAAGCCCCATGCGGCCAGATCCTGCGCCCAGCCCTTAATGCCGCGATCCGGAGGTGGGGCATCTTTCAGGATTTCATCGATCCCAGATTTCTGCGTCGCAGAATTATTGGAAGGCAAAGCAGCGCCGGGCTGGTGTGCGGGCGCGCCATTGAGGATGTTGTCGATGTCACTCATTTGCCAATGACACCTCACCCCAGCCCTTACGTCGAACCCTAGCGGGGGCATGTTCCAAAAACCTGCTCTGCTACAGTTCCTTAATGGAGGAAAGCATGCAGACAGCAACAACGACCGCACAGACTTCACCCACGCCTGTCATCTTTGCTCGGCACTTGATCGGCATGGTGATTGTGGCGCTGGCAAATCCACTGATTTACTACGACTCACAACCTATCGGTATGTGGCTAGTCACTTGGGCTGCCCCGTTTGTTCTGGCGCTTGTTGTCTATGGAATTTACGCAGTGGTTATGTCGGAGCGCGCCAAACGCGCTTGGCCCAACAGCTTCTTTATGCTCGCTTGGGTGCTCCTTGGCCTTTTACTGATTGGACAGTGGTCTAGCAAGCCGAGCACTTCAAAAGCGTCCTATCAAGCCTCAATCCCTGCAGCAGTTAACACTCAACGCACTCCTTCAGCACAACCGCAGCAGGGCAGTCAGATAGACGAGATTCTGAAAGACGCCCCCGCCTATCAACCTGCGCGCTAGTTAAAACCCAGCTTTCTGAGTTCTTCGCGGCGCTGCTCGATTGTCAGCGCCGTGTTGTTTCTGATGGCCTGCACCTCTGGGCTATCCACAGCAGGTGGCTTCCTAGAGCTGTCCATCCGCTTCATTTCGCCGTCAAGTTCATTGACAGCACCCAGAATGCTCTCAGTCTTGTTGCCCTGAGCATCCGTGCCACCTTGCAGCGCGACGGCCTTCCAGCGCCCCTCATTCTTGCCTGAGTAGGCGCGAATCCGAGCCGCAATCGCAGCTTGCTCTTCCGGAGTCTGGGCATTCAGCAGATCCTCTTGCATCTGCCCCATACGCTCGGCCGCCCGGATCTGAGGCGCGCGCAGGCGCTCGTCGTTGTTGATGCGCTGGGCATCGAGTTGGTTGCGCTGGGCACCTAGGGCCAACTGACCCAGCCCCAGACCGATCTGCCCTTGAGCTCTGCGATCAGCCCCGGCCTCGGCCATGGCTGCGCGCTGCATGCTGGCATTGACTTCATTGGTGCGCAGCTGCATATCGGGCACCTTGCCCTGGGCGGCCAGGTCGGCGCGACTTGCGTCCAAGAAGTTCTGTGCTGCCGGGTTGTGGGCCGCGCCTTTTCCGCCCCAGCGTTGGGTGTTCATGATGGAGCTGGCCGAAGTCTCCAGATTCTTGAGCCGCTGGCGCGCAGCCCAGTCGTTACCGCTGTGCGCAACTGCGGGAGCACGGAGCCCAAACCCGCCATCTTCGGGTTGACTACCAACAGCAGTTGCAGCATTAGAGGCCGCCAGATTGTCAGCGGCAGCCATGTTCCGCGCATTGGGCTTGCCCGTGAATCCGGCCGGGAAGCCCATGCCGCCTGCTTGGTCGCTGTACTGGCCGCGCCCATGGCTGTACACGCCGTCCATCAGCTGGTTGCTCGGAGCGTCCGCCGTTGAACCTGCTTGAGGAGTCGATGCGTTCGGGCTCACAAGAGCAGGATTGGATGTACCCCGGCCGGCGCCGGCAGAGAATGTGGCGGGTGGAGAAGCAGCCAGCGATGCAGCCGCGGCCGGCGAAGCTCCGCCATAGAGTCCTGCAGCAATGGCAGGAGCAGCATTGACCGCGCGGCCGGCGTTGTTCACTGCGGTGGATGCAGCGTTGAGGCCGCGACTGATCGCGCCGCCGGTCGCTGCAACACGCCCTACTCCACCCAGCCCTGGCAAGGCAGCCACGGCGTTGCCTACGTTGCGCCCCGCCTCCGTATTGCTCCAGGAGTCCTGCGAGCCATCAGCGGCAGGTGCCTTGGGGCCACCAGTTGGGATCTGGGCCAAAGCATCAGCGCGCTGACCGTCCGTCATGCCAGCTGGCGCTGGTGTGGGACTGGCCGCGGGCGCGCTGGGTGGCGCGCTGCTGAAACCGCTGTTGCCCGGCAGACGGTTGCCAGGGAAAGTATTGCTCGGGCTTGGGGAGGCGCTTGGCGTCAAGCCCAGGCCGGGCTGTCGCAGCTGGTCCTCTGGCGCGCCGCCATTGGCAAAGAACACTTCGGGCTTGAGCCCCAGCTTTGGCGCGGCCTTGGATAGCGGGCCGCTGGCGCGCGGGGCATTCAGGCCATATGCAGCCACTGGTGTATGCGTGGCATCCACCACACCTTGAAGTGCCTGCTTACCGCCCATGGCATGCACAGTATCAGGTGGCAGCACGAATTCACCCGGCTTGAACATGCCAGGAATGCTGTCGGGTGCCTGGTTCTGGGCCTGTGCCAGCTTCGCGCCCTTGTCTTTGGGGATGGGTTTGGACAGTCCGAACATGCGGCACCTTAAAAAATGTAGGTCGCATTGACCTGGGGAACATCGTGCCGAGTGGCTCGGCGCAGATCAGCGTCGGGCCTCGCGCCGAAGTAGCCCGTAAAGGCCGCCTCGGCCGTGGCCGCGCGCTGTGGGTCGAACCCATCGCTATCGGGCTGACTGAAAGCCCGGTGCAGTGCCCAATACACCAGATAGGGATGGCTGGCCGCATGGATCTCCGGTTTGTCCGGATCGTTGGCCAATGGCTTGAGCGGCAGGCGATAGGCCTCCAGCGTCAGCACCCCAGCCTCGCGCGGTGTGGGCACCAGGCGCAGCGCGCCCTCGGTCTGGATGGCGTACATCGCATCGCTGTCCAAGCACACGCGCCAATCCGGGTGATGACGGTCCAGCCACTCCCGCGTCACCAGCTCCACCGGCTTGGCTCGATGGCCTGCCGCGCTTGGCTGCCAGTGCAGATGCGCGATTTCATAAACTTTGGCATGGAGCTGATACGAGGCCTGACCCGCGCTCACGGCAATGGTGGTCACCGCCGGTGTGCTGTCATCGAGCAGCAGGCGGCCGCGCACGGCTGCCTCGTCCTGGGCTTCATTGAGCCAGCGTGTTACGGTCTCGTCTTCCCACAGGTAGGGCTCCAGCTTGTCGGTGGAGTCCTCGCGGAAAGAGGCGATCAGTTCCTCAAGGGTCATGTCAGCGCACCCCGAACTGGTGAATCAGGCCGTTGACCGTGATACGCATATCGTCCACCTTGGTCTTGGGATCAAAGGCGTGGTCGTACTTCTGGGCGTACTCGGTCAGCGCTGCTTTGTTCATACCCTGCACAGTGATCAGCATGGCCTCGCGCTGGTCGTCCACTTCCTTGGCCTTGTCGTCCAGAGCCTGCTGCTCCAGCGCTGCAATCTCTTGCTCGGTGAGCTCGGGCTTTTGCGTGTTGGCCTGGTTGCTGCCCTGCTCTGTAGTCAGTAGCGCGCCTTGCTCCGTGCCTTCGGTGCCGGTTTGCGCCTGGCCCAGTTGCTGCGGCGGCTCCTCCGCCGGCTTGAGGGAAGCCGTGCGCTTGAACTCCACAAACTTGAGCAGCGGCTTGGCGATGGCCTCGCTCACCAGGCGCTCCTCCTCGGGCTGCCAGATATGGCCGGTGGCGCGGTCGCGGTAAATTTTGCGGCCGGTATAGGTAATGCGTACAAAGTTCATGATGCTGGAGAGTGTTCAGATGGACGAATGCGGGCGCTACCCAAAGGCAGGCCCGCATCCTGGGAGCGCTCTTTACAGGGCGCCGGTGGAGATGACCTGCAGCACCACATCGACGCGGGCCGCCTTGGCGTTGGCCGCGCTCGAGGTGGTCAGCACCAGATAGGCGTCCTTGGGCAGAGTCACGGGCGCCTTGGTGGATGTATTGCGCAGGCGCGCAGCGGCGGCCAGATCCAGGTCGTCACCAAAATAGGCTGCGTCCTGGGGCACTTTGGCGCTGTCCACGCCGTCCACGTACTCAAAGCCCAGATCACCCTTGACGGATGCGGTCAGCCCGGTGGAGACAATGGCGTCAGAGTCCACCAGCGTGGAGCCGGCAGGGATGATGCCCAGTCGCACCTTGTCACCCACGGCCAGAGGCGCATTGGAGTCAGCGTCCAGCGCGCCGCCGTTGGCGCCGGTCTTGAGAATGAAATGCAGGGCATTGAGATTGCCCCAGGGGGTAGAGCCCAGCTGATTGCCGTGCTTCTGTTGGGTCGTCACGATAGACATGATTGGCTCCTAGACCGAATCGAGAGGGAACACGGGTCCAGACAGATCAGGCGCCGCGCCTTGGCCGCGCCCGATCGGACTGGATTACTGGCGCGCGCCGATGATGGGCACGGCGGTATCGAGGGCGATCACACCGTGATCGGTGTAATGCTTGGTGCCGTTGCCTTGGTCCACGGCCCAGCGCACCTTGGACGTGCCCTGGATGGCGCCAATCAGCAGCTCCATCTTGTCGTCGTGGTCGAATTCCTTCTCTTTCCAGAAGAAGGGCATACCACCGTGACGGCTGGAAGCAAACGCCTGGGCCAGGGCCTGGCCGCCCAGCAGCAACGCACGATCCACGGCGTGGGTCGTGCCGAAGCTGGCCGGCACGATGCAGGAGCTCTCCTGATCGCTGGTGTGACTGGCGCAGTACTTGATGGTGTCGCCGGCATAGAAGCGGATGGGGCGCGGCTGCTTGCAGATCAGAATGCCGTTCCACAGGCCCACTTCGCCCAGGAACAGAGGATGACGCTCGGCCTGGCTGGCGCGGGTCAGCGCGTTGGCCTGGAACTGGCGGAAATCTTTGTCCTGCGAGAACTGGTGATATTGAGCGGGGCTCACCATCAGCATACGCAGCGGGGAGTCGTCGGCGGCCTGGTCGCCGGGCAAACGGATTGCAGGAGGCGGCAGCGCGATGGACTCCACCAGCGTGCGGCACGCATCCACAATGGTCATCGTCAGCGCGTCAGAGGACTGAATGTCCAGCTCGCCCGCATTAACGCTGAAGCCGCGAATCGCATCGCCATCGGCAATGTAGTGGCGGTTCTTGGTGGGAGCCAGCACTGGGTTGACCGCGATGGCTTCAAAGTCCGCATGATCTTCGGTGGGGATGGCCCACTCGATGTTGTTGTGGAAGCCGCGCGCGCCAGCCAGGTGCATCAGCGAGCCCTGGTCTTGGTAACGGTCCATCAGGCCTTGGGCGATGGGGCGGCCGATCTTGCGAAACTCGACGGGCGAGCGCAGGTCGGTCATGGTGTCACCCACATCCACGGGGAAGCGCGCCTGGTTGACACGCACACGGGCCTTGTCCAGCGACACGCCCGTGCCCTTGCCCTCGGCCATGCGGGCACCCATGATGGGATACGCACCCACAGGCTGCACAAAGTGGAACTCCACCTCGTCGCCCTTGCCGCGCGACAGGTCAACGGTACGCACGATGGGCATATCGTTGGTGGTCTGCTTGCGCAGCGTTGCAGCTGCCGAGCCCTCGCCCTTGGGCATGGTGCCCACCATCTGGTTGAGCTTGGAGTTGCGCTGCATGGACTGCGCGAACAGTCCTGCAGCTTGTACGAACTGCGCATTGGACGAACCTGCGCCTACACTGGTCTTGGACATATCAAGTCCTCCTGCTATGGGACAAGGGCGCTCTCATCACGAGATGGCCCGGGAAATGGTTTGTGGCGCGCCTGACGGCTACACCACGCTATTCATCAGACTGGTCTGGCGGTCGCGGGGCAGGCTGCTCATGTACTCCAACAGAGCAACCGGATCGCTGGCCAGCGCGGCTGCGCGTTCTGCCTCGGTGCCTGCGGGTGCCGCTCCGGGCAGACTCGACAGGCTCACGGGAGGCGCAGTCTTGGCATCGGCCAAAGCCTTTGCCACGGCTGCTGCAGTGGGGTCGCCAGTCGCCGCGCCTGCTGCTGCCGCATGGACCTGCTTGAACTGGCCCAGCAGGTCAATCACGTCCTGGGCGGTACCCGCTTGCAGGGTGCGATCAATGGCGGCTTGCATGTATCCGGGCTGGCCAGACTTCCAGCTGGCGAACTCCTTGGATTCAGCGACTTCAAAAGCATCCTTGTGCGCATCCAGAATCTTCTGGGTATGCGCTTGCTCTGCTGACACGGCCTGCTCACGGGCCTGCGCCTCGCGCTGGGGCGCCAATGCAGCCTCCACTCGCGCGGCGACTTGATCGGCAACCAGCTTGTTGATGCCAGCGGCAATGTCTTCTTCGGAAAAGCTCCCGAACAGAGAGGCGTCAGCGCCACCCTCCACCAGGCTCTTGGCAGCTGCCAGGTTCTGGTCTGCCTGGGTCGGAGCCTTCCCTGCATCCGCACGAGCTTGGGCTTCGGCCTGGGCTTGCTGCAGATTGGCAGCCTGTGCGGCCGTCACCTGCTCCAGTTGAGCGCGCAGCTGTGCGGCTTCGGCAATGGCCGAATCGCGCGCGGTGCGTGCCTCTGTCAGCTTTTCATAGGGGATGGTGTAGCCACCGGACTTGCTGGCAATGGGCGCGCCTTCGTGCTCTTCCTGAGCCGATGCGGCTGCTGCAGTGCCTGCGGTGGTGGCAGTTGTGGCGGCTTCTGCGCCAGCGGCTGCCGCGGTCGCTGCTTGGGTGCTCTCGGAATTAGCCGAGGTGGCCGAGCCTTCAGGTGCAGAAACGCCAGAAGACCCGGAAGCATCCGCATCCAGATCCAATTCGCCTGCAAAGGCTGCTGCCAAGAGTTTTTGAGCTTCGTTCACTCTGCTGTGCTCCGTTCCCAGCTATCCGGCTGGGCCTGTTGGTGGGGCACACCGATTCGAGGATCAGGCCAGGGCCGAAGCCCTGACCATCACACTCTCCAGCGGTGGGAATGGGCCGACTCATCACGAGTGGGCTGTATCTCTTCGCTTTCGCGCTTCGATGGAATGAAGTGTCTCCGGGCTTCGCGGCCCGGTCTAACTCTAGTGGGGTACAGCCGCTAAGCCAGGTTGTCGCCAGTGCGCGGAGTCTCGATTCCCTGCATCCCGGTACTAGCCTCCTGCGGTACAGGCGGATAGGCCGGGCTGGTGTTCTCCCGCACCTCTGGCGCCGCGCCAGCTTCGGCAGCAGCACCGGATGTAGCTGCGCCCTCCGGCCCTTGCCCCTGGATATAGGGGCTCTTGATGTTCATGGCCGCTGTTTTGTCTGCCGTGGGGAAATTCGGGTCATCGCCGCCAGGGTTGGGCGCCTGGTAGCCGGCTCCCTTCATGATCTCGTCCGCAATGGGCGCGATCATGGGCATCTGAGCCACCTGGGCACCGCCCTGCATGGCGCTGTACGAGGCTTGCACACCCACTTGCACCTGCTGCGCAGCCATCAGCTTCTCACGCGCTGCCACTTCGCGCTCGCGCAGGTCCAGCTCTCGCTCCTTGAGGTCGCGTTGCAGCTCCTGCTCGATCTGCTTGCGCAGCTGCTCGGGGTCGGTCTGCTGGTTCGCTTCCTTGATCACCTTGATGATTTCTTCCTTGCGCGGCAGGTCCATGAGATCCAGCATGAACGGCATCACCACCTGCTGCATTTGCGGCGGTAGGGCCTTGACCGCTTCGGACAGGGCCGCGAGCTGCTGGGCGCGGAAGCTGGAGGAAGACGGAACATCCGACAAGGCCACCTTGAGCCGCGTGCGCTGCACATCATTGGATAGATAGCGCAGACCGCCCTCTTCCACAGTCTCATTGAGCACTACGGTGCGCGGCGGGTTGATAGTGTCGCCCTCGATCACGATCACCTCGCGTTCCTCGCCCAGGTCCTCGATCTCCAGCGCCAGGATCAACTCGCCCACCATGGCGCGCCCTTCCTTGAAGTTATCCATCAGGTCGGCAATGCTGATCTGCGACTGCTCCACCTGGGTCTGCTCCTGCACGCCGCTGGTCGCGTTGCCCTTCTGCCCCTGGAAAGCCGCGGTGATGGAGCCGACCCGCTGGAGCGCCGCGCGGCTGTCGGCCATCATCTGCAGTTGCTGGTTGTTGAGCTGAAAGTCGCGCTTGACCTCAAACCGAGCGCCTTGCTGGGCCATGGCCTGGGGGTCCAGCACGATGTCCGCATCCGGGCGGGCAATCTGGCGCCGGAATTGATCGTCCGTCATCGCCACGGCTCCCTTGGTGCGCTCGGTCCGGGTGCTGGCCATGCCCCAGCGTAGCTTGGCAATGGAACTATTGAGGTTGTCCTGCGGAAAGATCATGTCGCGCACCAGGCCGAACGGTACGCGCGTCATGTCCTCACGGTAACCCCAGAACGGCACATATGGGAAATGCGGGTGCGGATAAGGGCTGGCGCTGTCATGCAGCATGTGCGGGCCCATCCAGTACGAGCGGCGCATGCGTGCCACGGTCGCGCGCTCCAGCTTGCCTTGGCCGCCAGCCACGGCAGCCTGGTGAGCAGGATTTGCCGCATCAAACTCGACCACGCGGCCGCCGCGCATCTTTAGCAGCACTACGTTCACCCAGCGCCGGTACCAGAGCTCACCCAGGCATACCTCATCCGACTCATGGCGGTACCAGGCCTGCTCGCGTGTGGTCCAGGCACGATTGGCGTCGGCAGCCGAGAGCAGCCCCGTCGATACGCCGCCCTCGGTCACATAGTCGCCGTAGCCACCCAGGCCGCTGACGGTTTGCGCCTGCATGATCAGCGCTGCCTTGTCCTCAAAGGCGCGCGCGGTGCGCTCCTTGCTGATGAAGCGCTCGCGCAGCAGCCAGCGCGCATCGGACAGATCCTTCTCAGAGGCGCGCATATCCCAATGGATTTCATTGCGGTGGATATAGTGGCAGCGGGTCTTGTACTCCAGAGGGTTGCTGCTGCGCGCCACCTCGACCCAGCCCAGGCCCACGGCCGCCTGCGGCTTGAACGCCTCGCTCATGGCCGCGTCCGCCTTGGAAAAGCGCTCGGCCTGGTTGAGCCGGTAGTTCAGTGCGTCCGCCACATCCTTGCCCGTGGGGTCGCCGTCCGGAGTCACGCGCCAGTCTGTGCGCGTCTTGGCCTCAAACCCGCAGATCGCCGCGATGGCCGGGCCAATCACGTTCTCCTTGGCCGGCGGCACACCGGTGGCCTGCAGACGCTTGAGCAGTTCGGTACTCAGCTGGTTGCCGTCTGCATAGTCGGCCTCCTTGTCCGCTGCCGCGCGCCAGGGTGGCTGGTCAATGCACTCCTGCACGATCTTGGCGTATTCCAGCACGGTCATGGGCTGGCCCAGATCCGCGTTTTGAGGGGGCTTGATGTATTGCATGTTGGCTCTCACTAGCGCCAGTCGGGCGCATCGGCTTCCTGATAGTCATCGTTGGCACTGGGAATGCCTGGCATCTGCGGCACCCACAGCGCCACATAGCGCATGCAGTCCGCGCCATGGCTGAATTCGTCGTGCAGCGGCTCCATGGGCTCATTGGTGACGGCATGAATGCGCCGCTGGTAGCGCTTCAGGCACTCCAGCAGTCGCGCGGTCTTGGTCGCGTCGAAGTAGCAACGCGGCATCAGCATGCGGACCTGCTTGATGCCCTCTTCCACATCCGTGGCACGCGGCTGCACCATGACCGAGCGCCGCCCCAGCTCTCGCAGCAGCTGCTCCGTGCTCTTGCCGGTCTGAAAATTCTTGGTCTTGCCGTCATGCGGCAAATAGTCCGTGCCCCAGCGATACGGCAGCTTCTCCAGCTTGGCCACATACCAATCCAGCGTGCGATGGCTGTCCTCGATGTGGCCGATGATTCGCACATCCTGGGGGCCGCGCTGCACCAGTGCGATGCTCATTGCATCGTTCCAGCCCAGATCCCAGACCGTGTGCACCGGCAGCGTCGGGTCATAGGGAACGTCGCGCGCCCGGTTGTCCAGATACACAGACTCCATCTCATGGCGGTAGATCGCGCCGGCCGCCACGCGCCGCGCCTTGCCCTCCCAGATATGGGCGTAGTCGTCGGCCAGCATGGTGCGCTTGGCCTTGCGCCGCTCCTCATCCAGCACGCGCGGAAACCAGGGGTTGTCGCGCCAGTTGATCTCCACCACCCAGGTATCGGGGCTAGGCGTGGCGATGAAGCGCTGGTAGGTTTCATCCGTCTCCATGTCCGGGTTGAGGGTCAGCCATATCTCGCTGCCCTCTTTGCGAATCGTCGGAATCAGGGTGTCCCAGGACTTCTTGCTCACGCCATGGGCTTCTTCCACCCAAACGATGTCGCAGCCCTCAAAGGACTTGATGGAGTCCACGGTGTGGCTCTGCAAGCCTGAAAACAGAAACAGCGAGCCATTGATGCCGCGCACCTCGGTTTCCAGCACCTCAAAGAAGGCGTGCAGGTTCAGCCGCGTGATCACATCCTTGAGCAACTGGTGCACCGACTGCTTGATGGACTTCTGAATCTCCCGGGTGCACAGCACGCGCAGGGGCCGGCTGGCCGCCATCACCAGCAGCACGGCAGCCACGGTCCACGACTTGCCGCCGCCGCGCCCGCCATGCATGACCTTGTAGCGCTTCGGCTCCCAGATGCCGGCCAGCTTCTCAGGGATGGCCAGCACCGGCACCTCGGGCATGCCTTGCGCAGTAGAGGGGACAGGAGCCAGCTTCATTCCTGCTCGTCCTCATCGGGCTCGTGCACCGGCGCTTTCACATGCACGATCTGAATGGCCGGAGGCACATAGCCAGCGGCACCAGGTGCAGGCTCGTCCTTTTCCTTGTCATCCATGCCAAAGGCCGTGCGCTCCATGTCCACCAGCATGCGCAGGCTCTCAGAGAGCGTCTTCATGGTCTTGGAGCGCTCGGGCAGGCTGATGACCTTGTGGTACAGGTCGTTGAGGCGGTCAATCCCGTTCTCATCCGGGTTGCGCATGTTCTCGCCCAACTGCTCCAGCAGGGCTACGGTGTCGGCATCCGCCTGCTGCTCCAACTCGTCCAGCAGCGCATTGGTGATGCGCCGGGCGCGGTGAATGTCACGACGGTGGGCCAGGCGCACATCGGCAATGGCCTGCGCATTGGCATCGACTACGGCCCGCTCCGCAGCTCTGGTTTCCTTGGATACCTCGCTGGATACCGCCGCTTTGGATACCAGCGCATCCGCCTTGCGCTGGATTTTCTCGGACAGGTCGCGCTCCCATCCATCGCGCTTCGCTCTCTTATTGATAGCACCGTGCGTAATGCCGTTCTCATCTGCGATCTGACGCAGCGTTTTTATGCCGGCACGGTAGTCAAGCTCGATGCGCTCCCAATCCGCAGGCGCGGCTCTGCCCGCCCCCCTTGTGCTGGGGGTGGACTGGGTACTTGTTTTGGGTTTGGATACTGCCTCTTGGGATGCCATGCATCCAATACTGCAGGTCCCCAAACAGAACGGCGAACCCTAGTGGGGCCTCAAGAAATACTTAGGCAAGCTGTCAGCCCTAAGGTCCACAATAAACTACACACAAAAAGCAGATTTGCAGGCGCGTCTACCGCATGGCACGCCAATTTATGCTTCCATGAATGCGGCGGTAAATATCACTGTGGGCACCACCACCAGTATTAGGATGAGAGAAGAAAACAATATTCGATGCATCGAGATAATTAATCTTCCCTTTTTCTATTGGAATACGTCCAACTGACGAATAAGTAATTTTATCGGCTTCAATGCAGTTCGTCGGATTACCAGTCGTTGGAGGACCAGCCAATGAAATAGAAGCGTCCCCTTGATCTTTGCATACGGCATTCCACTGCTTATGTGATCCTGCCATATCTGACCAAAATGCTGTAGTTACTGCGCTGTCATGGATGCTGGAAGTCAGTAAAACAGTGTGCGCACGATCAAGACACCCTTCTTTGTAAGCAAAACCATCACCCGCACCATCAGTGGTCAGCCTTCTGATCGAAAATGCCCCTTCCCACCCAATCAGAACATCCCACTTACGTGGAGGTCTCGGCCCATCCCAAACACTGTCACCACACACAGCGGAGAACATTGCCCTCGCGCCAAACGAATGCCCTAACGCCACCAAAGTCACATCGGATGGAGCAACAGTTCTAACTACATCTAACACATCAGCAAGCCAGATTGCACCGACTTCATCTGCATCGTGAGCTTTCGCTGTGTAACTGGCGGCACGAATCAGCGGATCCAACCATTCAGACGTCCAAATACTGGGCCAAGTCACACCAATGAACAGGGGCTCGTACCGTGATTGGTCGGCTACTGCAGCAGCATAAATATGGGACGCAATAGCATTGAAGTTCTGTACAGCTTCAACTTGTGGCGTATTCCACCCCATGGATACCACAATTATGTGGGTATACGGCTTTCCATTTTCAGCTCTGAGCTTTATTGCTCGGTTGAGCTCTGCTGAAAGTGCTTTTAATGCCAGCTCAGAGTCACGTTGGGCGGTTACGCTATTGCCAGTTGCTGCATCTTGATTAAGACAGTGCTTCGCCGGTGCTTCACCGGCATTGTTACCAATATCTCCGCCCCATTGCGAGTACATTGTATAAATTACGCAGTTACCGACACCATAAAAGTTCCCCTCATATTTCATAACATGAGAAATATAATGGGTCTTAGGGTCATGAATCATCCTAAACTTTACTTTTCTCAAACCAGATTGGTCATTTTTATTATCTACAGGAAATTTGGCATCTTTACCGACCGCATGATGTCTTCCCTTATCAAATCCAATCAGGTAACCGGGAAAATTCAACGCTATGGACTCAGGGCCGTAAAGAGCATCGTGAAATACACCATTTTCACCCAGCCCACCTCTTGTCGTGATGGAATTTTCTTCTTGAAAATATCCTGTTGGTCGCCCCCCTGCGCAGCCCACCGCAAATAGGCTGCACATGCAGAACGTTATGACTATTCCTATTCGGACAAGATTCATACAGCCTCCTATCAGGTCGGCACAGAATGCAGTCTTATTAACGAACTCATCATGACCATCAGACTTATAGCTTGTCAATATCAGGATCAATCTAAAATTGGTCAATCATTTCGACGAAGAAGACCACTGTACAAATGTGTTCCCCACTGCTTAAATGGCAGGCTTTCTACTGCGTAAACTCCAGCTTGCTCTGTGCCGAGCTCTCTGCGTGAGCCTCCTTCAGCCCCCTGTATCTACGTTGCACATCCCGAAGCTGCTGCGCCATCTCCACCATGCGGGTTTCCATCTCCTGCACGCGCTCCAATGCAGAGGCCTCAAGCGCCTTACCGGCCAGCATCGGGGCCAGTTGGCGCGCCTCGGCTGGCACCAGCGTCATCACCTCATCGCCCTTTTCGATCTTGTAGACCCCGTTGGGCATGACTGTGCACGACACCGCCTGTGCGGCCACGTGCTGGTGCAGCGGACGGTAGCACTGCTTCTGGGGGCTGATCATGCCCTCGCCTCGCAGCACTTTGATGCGGTCGTCCACCGTGGTGGGCTTTAGTCCGGTCATCGCCACAATGCGCTCGCGCGTCGGCTCTCCGCCCGCATCGTGAATCTGCCTGATTGCCTCAAACACCAGCATGAGCGTCGGCGTTTCCTCCGTGGTTCCCAGGTCCACGCCCCCATCACGGGCGCGGTGTGTCGATGTTCCAGAGGTTTGCTTTGCTTGTGTGGAATTCATTGATGCTCCAGGGTGTCGGGTTCTTAAACTTCTTAGGCCCACAGGGGCAGCTTCTTGGGCCACAGGCCGGCCTTCAGGATCTGTTCGCGGGTAAATCGGCCAGCCTCGATGCCGTACTCACGGTGGGCCTCTCGCCCTCCGCTCTCCAGCAGTCGATACTGGTCATAGGCCACATGGCAGCCTTCAATGCCGGGGCGGCTGCAGCACAGCGGGAAGCCTGTGCGGTCGTCGGTCTTGAGGCCCAGGCCCTTGCCGTAGTTCAGGTGGGCATGCTGGCTATAGCCGCTGATGCCGCACCAAAAGCAAGGCAGCTCGGCCACCAGCCGGCGATAGGGCTCGCTTTCGATGGCGTGCTCTTTCGGAACCACGATGCCCGTCGTGCCAGCACCAGGGGCCATGGTGACGTTCTCAGGCACCAGGTTGGCCGTAGCAAGGGCGCTCTCGATCTGACGGGCAGCGCGCTCGGCAAGGCGCTGCTCACGGCTGCCAGCCTGCCCCGGCTCGCAGTAGTGGCCCTCGTCCTGTTCGTCACGGAGCCCAGCGCCAGCCCAGCCGCTGCGAGACTTGAAGCCCTTGCCGGGATTAAGGGGTTTACGGCGCATCAGCATGATGTGTCCCCCTGGGTCGCGGCACGCGCTGCAAGCAGTCGCTCTACCGCGCCACGAACCAATGCGCTATCACACCGCTTCAATCGTCGTAGTCGAAGGAGTTGAGGGACAAGCAGCTTCCATACTTGCTCCGAGATAGGTTCGTCATTCAACAATGAATGTGCGAACCAGTCAGAGCAAGCGCGGCCTGTCATAGATCCACGACCAACAATCGAGATAATCGACCTCAGATAGTTTCGATCTTCTTGAGCACGCTTCAAGGCCTGCTGGTAGTCGTTCAATACCATGAGGGCCCCCAATCGTCGACCAGCACGGTATCGCCATACTCGTCCATCACGTAGATCCGGCGGGCGCCCACCTCGATGGTGTTGCCGCAGCGGTTTTCCATGGTGACGCGATGCATGTACCGACCGTCGCACATGCGGTCCAGGTGCGGCTTCAGCAGCCGGGTGGTCGTGGAATTGCTGGGCGGCTTGCGCTGGCCAGCCAGTGGCACGACCTTGCCGAAAAATGCGGTGTCCAATGGCTGGATCATTTGACCAACCTCACTTCCAGGCCCAGCAGGGCCTTCATCAGGTGGCGCTTGAGCTTGAATTCGGTGGTCAGCACACCCTTCACATCCTCGATCACCTCCACGCCCTTTTCCACGTAGACGAAATCGGCCACGTAGCGTATGGCCGGCTTGACGCGGCTCGCATCGGCAAACTTCACAGCAGGCACCAGCTCATAGGCCACCTGGCGGCGCAGCTCGGTGATTTCCCCAGCGCGCAGCTGCATGCACAGATGGCCCCAGCGGCGAGCCTCGGCACGGCTGTCGAACTTCACCCCATCGGGGGTGACGGTCTTCTTGTTTCCGTACTTGGCTCCACCGGCTCCAGATCGCTTGGCCGCGGCTTGAACCGCAGGCGCTTGAGTTCCGCCCGCACGGCTTCCCGCATTCCCAGCCACAGCCCGTGACCATGTGTCACGGATTCCTCTTCCAACTCCGTAGCCCTGTGCCTTGAGTAGTGCCACCACCCCGGGGTCATTGCCAGTTGCACCAGATGGTCCCTGGCTTCGAGGTAGTGCGTTGGTAAATCGTTTGGCATTCATCACCTGCCCCCCTGCTGGTAGGCCAGCACAGCGGCGGCAGTTTTGCGCTTCTCCTGATTCAGGCGCATGCGGTCTGCCCGAGCCAGGACCTGGGCATGGGTGAAGCGACCGGCCTTGCGGGCGAAGTGATCGCGCAGCTTGGCCAACTGCTGCAGCGTGCTGCGCGCTGGGCCTGCTGGTGCACTCTCAGGGGCTGGCAGCGCCAGCGCAGCGCGTGGTGCAGGCAGTTGCAGCTGGTGGCGCACATCCTCGGTCAGAGCCTCCAGACCACCCGGCAAGCGCCCTGCGGTCATAGCCTCTTGCAAGGCACGGGTGCGCCCCTCGGGGTCATGACCAAGGCTCACCTGCACCACAGGATGCTGGCGCAGCGCGCGGGCTTCGCCAGTGATGCGGCCGTATGCCTCAACGAAAGCCTGTCGGGCACCGAACTTATCGCCAGCACGCAGCAGCGGCGCGGCCACGGACCAGGCATCGGCAATCTCGTTCGTCCACACGATGGTGGCGCTGTCGTCTGAGCTGGACAGTGCCAAGGCATAGGCCTCCGCCGGCAGCAATCGGCCCATGGCGTGATCCACGTACTGCAGCACCGTGCCCGTCAGGATCTGCCCCTTGTGCTCTGCACGGATGCGGGCCAGCGCCATGCGCAGCAGCGACTTGTCGATGTGGGACAGGTCAGAGGCCAGCAGCCTCAACGACGCGGGGCGGATCTGCTGCCCCGACAGCTCCATGGTCGCGCCAAGTTCTTCGATCAGCCAATCGGTGTCGAGTTCGTCAAGCATTGCCACCCTCCTTGCTTCGTCGCATCAAGCGCTTGGCTTCCTCGATGGCATCGAAGTTCGCGCTGCTCTTGTCGGCCGCCTGTGCAGCTGTCGCCGTCACGGCCTGACCGCGTGCCCACTGGGTGCGGTAGCCCTCCGCCTGGTTGACCAGCACCCCCATGCCGTGGGAGTTCTTCACCACAAAGGCTTCGTTCACGTTCGCCACGTACCACGCGGCCACCAGCGGAGCTTCCTCGTGGCCCAGGCGCTTGACCAGCGCTTTGACGTTGGCATTCACCGGAGCGTTGCGAACGGGCTTGACCCCGTAGCGCTGCTCAAACGCGAAGCTGTAGGCTGCCCAGGTTTCCCGGCAAGCGGCCTGCAGTGCGGTTTCCTCGGTGTTTTCAGGTTGCCCTGCCCCACCACGGCCCGACTGCAAAGCAGGCGGGGATGGTTCATTGGCGGTTAAGTGACGGTTCAACTGATGATTTGGGGGCGGCATTTGCCCCTCTAGACCGGCGGCATTTGCCGGGGCTGGGGCGGCATTTGCCGGGGGTACTGCGGCATTTGCCGGTGGGGCGGCATCTGCACCGGGGGCGGCAGCCGCAGGGGGGGCGGCAGCCGCAGGGGGGGCGGCATTTGCCGCCACATTGGTTTTGCGCTTGGTGGTGCGCTTGCTCTCCGCCGGAGCCTTGGCCGGGTCAAAGCGCTTGGGGCAGACGGTGTAGCTGGTGCTGGTGTTGTGGCGGTACTCGCGGAACACAGCGCCAGCAGCTTGCAGCCAGGCCAAGGCATCGCGCACAGCGCGCTCTGACAGGCAGGTGCGTGCGGCGATGGTCCCGACTGCAGGCCAGCACACGCCATCGTCGTTGGCTTGGTCAGCCAGAGAAATGAGGACTGCCTTCTGGCTCGGGCTCATGCCCTGCAGGGGCCAGCAGGCCGCCATGATGATCGTGCTCATGCGGCACCGCCTTCCTGCGCCAGCCGCGCCTTGTGCGAACCCCACAGGCCCGCAATCCACTCCACGCCCTTCGGGGTGAACTTGGCTTGTGCGTAGGCATGCTCATTGCGCGGTGCCGTGCCCGTCTTCACCTTGAAGCGGCCGGCAGCCAGGTGCTCGGCATGGGGTGTCATCTTCCCGGCAAGGCGGTACATGATCTTGGCCCGCGCCAGGAACTCGCTGAACTCATGTTCATTGGCACCAAGCAGCTTGCAGACTTCGCGGAATCCCTTCTCGCCACTGGTAGCCGCGACGTAGCGGTCCACAAAGGCCACCTTGGGCGCGGCCAGCGCCAGCTGCTCCTGCTGGGCTTCTATCTGCTCGGCCTGCTCTGCTGCAAGGCGCAGCGCCTGGGCCATCGTCTGGGGCAGCTTGGGGGCCTGCTGGGCTTCCAGCTCCTGCCAGCGCTTGACCACCTTCATGCGGGCCACCGGGTCGTAGCCCAGCAGCAAGGTCAGGCTGGTGTCCTTGTCCAGCAGGTACTCGTCGTAGGTCTGGCCGTTCTGGGGGTGTATCCAAGGATGGATAGACCCACCGAACATAGTCCCCAGCTGTCCATGCATAGCGCGCAGGTCGCGCATCACATGAAAGTGATCCTTGCCGGTCAGCTCCGCAATGTCGCGGCTGCTCATGGTCAGCGGCACGGCCACCGGTGAAAGTTGCGAATTCAGACTCATCGGCCACGCCCTCCGAATTCGGGGGCCTGAACGTGGCCTACCAGCGCCAGCAACCCTTGGCTATGCTCATCTTCATGAAGCATCTTCTCCGCCACCATCTGTCGGTACGGCTTTTTCCACTCCAGCACATAGATTGCATCGCGGATGCGCGCCGAGGTGTCCAGCTCCAACAAAGCGCAGCTCCTACGGAAACGATGAAAGGTCACCTCATCGACCTTCGTCTTCAATTCGTGATCGAGCTTGCCCAGAGGACCAGCAATGCCGCGGGCAAACATTGGCGTGTGCTCGTCCCCCGCCAGATGAGCAGTCGCGTGATCCAGCACCTCCTGGGCATCGTCCGGGGGAAGCCCCTGCAGCGCATTGAGCACGGCCCCAAGAGCGGCTTTCTGCGCCTTGGTCAGGTGAGCGAGTTGCGTGATGTATTTGGTGGTGTCAGTCATTGCCCACCTCCTTTTCTGGGGTGGATGGCTGCGGCAGCTGCTGGGCTGCGCCTTTTGCCTCTTGCATACGCCACAGGGCGGCCTGCACACGGTCTATCAGTCGAGCAGGAAGCTCCATGGGCCACTGTGAGATGGCTTGGGAATTGATGCCGATGGCTTCCGCAGCCTTGGCGACAGAGCCGCCAAGCAAAGTTATGGCTTCAGTCTTGGTCATGCCGAATGTTAGAGAACTTACAAGACGTTTGCAAGCACTCTAACAGCCATAAGACGTAAGCTCACTAACATGTCAACGCTTCAAGACCGCATTGCACGCCTGATGTCAGAAACGGGAATGTCCGTTGGAGAAATTGCTCGAATTGCGGGGGTCACCTCGTCTGCAGTGACTCAATGGAAAGACGGCCCGACCAAGAGCCTAAAGACAGCGCCAGCAACAAAGCTCGCGGCAGCGTCTGGATTTAGCGCCATGTGGATTGCAACTGGAACAGGCCCAGAGAAAGGCGTCCACGCAGATTTCGATGAAAACGTCAAACCAACGCCGCCAGGAATGCGCGCCTACCCTGTTATCTCAAAGATACAAGCCGGGCTCGTGAAAGAGATCGTGTGCCCATATGAACCTGGCGACGGCTTTGCCGTTGAGTTCGGTGAAGACGATGCCTCTGACTGGGCCTTCTTTTTTGAGATCGAGGGTGACTCAATGCTCCCGGAGTTCCGCCCAGGTGACAGGGTTTTGATTGACCCTGAGGTATCTCCCCGCCCCGGCGATTTCGTGGCTGCGCGTAACACTAGGCAAGAGGCCACCTTTAAAAAGTACCGGGTGCGAGGCATCGATGAGGCTGGTCAAGAGATTTTTGAGCTGGTGCCATTGAATGACGACTACCCCGTTATGCGAAGCGATGAGCACCACTTGGTTGTCATTGGAACGATGTTGGAGCACCGCAGAAAATTTCGGCGGAAGTGATGCTCACCTGCTAAGAAGCGCCATATCTCATGCGCTCACCTTCCAGGTGGCAATGGGCGCTGCGGAAGCGGCTCGCAATCAAATGACAAGTTGAACCAGAGATCTATCGTAACTAAAGGAGGAGAAAAGTGGCAGTTCTGTTGATCACCTACGACCTAAACCAAGAAGTACGCAGACCACCTCTGCTTCAGAAGATCAAGACGCTTTTCCCAGAATGGGCCAAGCTTTCCGAGTCCTCATACGCTGTAAACACCCAGTTAGGCCCCAGACAGGTCTACGAAGCACTGCTGCCCATGCTCGACAGCAATGACAGCTGCATCGTCATTACGCTTACTTCACCATTCTGGGGCCACTCTAAGCACGAAGACGTCATCCCATGGCTGCAGCAACGCCTGTAGCGGATTGAGGCTCTGATGGCGTAATGGTTACGGCCACGCCTTCAGAAAGCATGCTGCGCAAAGCTACTTCGCCATCGCTTGTCGATGGCTCGATGTAGAAACGCCCATTGCTATCTATAGCCAGCCCGCACGGGACCGCCCTAAAGCCCGCATCAGCGGGCTTTTTTTCGTGTGTGTGGTGTGTTGCCATGAGATAAATATTAGCACTCTAAAATTATTTAAGTAAGTGCACTTGACATTAAATGTTAGTACTCTTACATTCCACTCATCGCCGCAATCATCGTGTTGCCGGCGCTGGGTGCCAAGTGACCGAGCCAGCACCCCGTTCATGCAGCCGCACGGCTGGGTAAACACAGGGCACCGCGGGCGGCAGCGGGATACAAAAGGTCGTCGGTCGCTCTAGTCAGTACTGCTCTGCCCCCGGATGGGATCGGCAACAGGAACATCGAAAGGCCTCGCGAAATCCATCCGCTGGGTTCTATACGGCGGTGAGGCATTCAGGGAGGCCAAGAGCAAAAACGCCCAGCGCGCGAGCGCCGCCGCCCGGAGCGCATCCGGGGTTCAAACCAAAGCCTTGCTTGCAGGGCTTCCGTTTGAGTTGACCTACAGGCCCAATTCGCTTAAGAATACTGTATAAATAAACAGTTAAATCAAGGAATGCCATGAATTGTCGTCTTGGTGATCTGGCCATCGTGGTCAACGATCTTGACTACCCCATCAACAACGGCTGCCTGCTCGAGATCACTGCTCGTGCCCAGGCTGGCGCCTATTCAATTCCCGCCGACTGGGTTGGACGCCCTCTTTCGACGTTTGACTTCGGTGGGCGCCGAAACAGCCCAGGTGATGGGCGCTCCGTTGTCTACAGGGATTGCGAGCTGCGCCCACTGCGCAACAGCGATGGCGCTGACGAAACCCTAGCGTGGGCTGAGCTGCCCAAGAAGGTGGACCCCAAGACTCCCGCCACAAAGCAGGAAGAGGTGGTGACAGCCACCCTGCAGACTTCTTTCCTGGGCGCCACTGTGCAGTGTGCCGAGCAATTCATCAGCGGAGCCTGGAGCCTGACTGTGCGCAGTGGAGACATGGGGTTTGACGTCCGGGTGGATGCTCATATTGCGCCGCCCAGTGGCTTCCACCCTGGCGACCGCATCCGCCTGGAATACAAAAAAGGCGACAACCCATTTTTCGGGCCATTCATCAAGGCGCACTTGCTGAATGCATAGGCGGCCAAGTAAACAACGGAGATTCAAAAATGTGAGCATTTAGCCAGCATGCGGCCATGCATGTGCCCTTCCCCGCAGGGCTATCGCGGGGCCATCAAGAAAGAGCGCGGCATTGAAAAACTAAACCGGGCGTGGAGTTAGGCAATCCGAGATGCCGCCACCGACAGACCGCAAGCCGGGTGATCCGCTCTTTTTCTTGATGGTGCCGGGGGTCGGCTCCCCGGTTCTTACAAACCAGGCCTGCAAGGCCCGGCTGGAATACTGCAAGAGGGTAATTGCACCGGTCTTAGGTGCCCATCATGAACACCCCGGGAAAGTAGCGGGGGCTATCTGGCGTGACTGCTCGAGCAGGTACGGCAGCACAGGAATTCGCCTGAGCTACCGTCAATTAGGAAGTCGGCGCATCCGCGTCGTGGCGACAGTGGTCACGCCAGATGGCGCAGCACCTTTTATTAACCCAAGTGCGCATTTCTTCTGCCTGACCCTCATCGGGCTGAAGGAAGCTGCGCCATCTAACTTTTCCGCCGGGTCTGGGGCCTATCTCCTCCCTCCCTCTCTGAACCATTCCCCAGGCAGACCCGAAAGGTCACCGGCTTTTTCTTCAAGCCCGCAGCAACCGCTCGCGGGCTTTTTATTTGCCCAAACCACCCTCCACAGGAGTTCCCATGGAAATCAAGATCGATTTGGACTTGCCCAGCATCTTCTCCCAGGCTGTCAGCGCCGAACGCATCCAGCCAATCGTTGGGTCAATCTGAGCTACTGCACTTTTTGTGTTTCAGTTTGATACATATCAACCGATAACCTCATATGAACTGAACAGACTCAAGGAGATTTCATTGAAGCGATGCATCATCAAAGTAGCAGGAGCCTGCTACACAGCCCTATTCCCAAGCACATGCGCCGCACTTGAAGATGCCTTGCAACGCTTCCCAAGCGCCACCGCGATATCCGTGAAAGCCGCTTGAGTTCGGTTTGATCTAGCTATTCATCCAACAGCCAACGCCAACTAGCAATCGTGTCTGCGACCGTTGCGCAGTCCCGGCTTAGCCAAATCAATACTGAAATAGCTATGCGTCCATCAACGCTGTCTATCAGCATATCGATCGCCATTTCAGGCTTCATCCTTGTTTCCTGTACGAATGAGGAGAGCCACAAACTTGAGGCCAGGCGAGCTGCCAGGCGGCTGCTTGCCTTCCCTGAGCATGCCGAGTTCAAAGACGTGAAGTTGAGCAAGAACGGCGATGCTGTCTGCGGATTTGTGGGCTTTCGTCAAGGTGAGTTAGCGTCCTATCCAGGCAAGAAACCATTTGTCTATGAACTCAACACGCACACCACAAGCCTTGTGGAAATGCTTCAGGACAAGGACTTCAAGAACTTTATAGAGGACAGGCTCGAAAACGAAGATGAAGTTGCCAAAGTAAAAAACTTGATCAAGACCTGCCGCGGGCAATCTCTATGGCAGACGAGCTGCTCTCCTGCACTTGATATCAAGAAGCACGCTCTCTGCAGCTATGTTGAGCCTCCCACATTGCTTTAGCGATGCCAAAAAACCAGCCTTAACACCTGCTAGCAGGGTTACCGGCCTTTTGAACGAATTAGTGTGCAGTTTCTATCCTCTGGCCTCCCAAGAAGGCCATCCGGCGTGATCACTCAAGCAGGTACGACAGTTCAGGAATATGCCTGGGCTGACGGCAATCACGAACTTGGCGAGAGTGGTCACGCCAGATGGCTCAGCAGCTCTCCTAAACCTAAGCATGACGCATGAATGCTTCACGTGTAATTTGTGGAATTGGCGCTGAGTGCTTCAAGCAAAAATCAATGAAAGCACTCTATGCATGCAAATGCTCGAAGAGCAAGCTTACGTGGGAGAGAACTTCAAGCCAAGCTGAGGCAAAGATGCTGGTACGCCCCATTACCTATCACCTCGAAATTTCACAGGACTCAATTAAGAGCGAGCCGGTCGTCCACCTTGAGTCATCAACACCATTTCAACCCTTCACCATCGGAGACAAGATGAGTTGGAATGGATTTAGAAATGCCAGATGGCACCCTGAGCCCCAGACAGGACAGTTCCTACGTGTAAAGGATGTGCTTCACTTTATTTGGGACATACGTGGTGCGAACATCGGCCACAAAGTTCGTCTGTGCGTCGAAATATGCAACGTCGAAGACTAGCCAACACACCGCTGAACCAAACGTCTTCGATTTCTTTAGCATGCTGCCTTCTAGGCGGACTGCTCCAGACTGATGCGCTTGCACGATGAACTGCCAGCAAGCTCATGTATGTGCCGACCCGCTGGGCTCTAAAGGATCCACAACAGTGAGGGGAATTTGCGTGTCCGTACACCTCGTAATGAATTACGCAGCAACAGTCTGCTGCTAGTGACGCGATTCCAGTAGCATTCGCGTTGGGCCCAGCTATTAGGACGTAGGTGGAGCCTCTTGCGCCACCCACAAGGTGGCTTTTTTTATCCTGAGTTCAGGTCCATCCGGCGTGACTGCTCGAGCAGGTACGGCAGCTCAGGAATGGGCCTGGGCTGGCGGCAGTCACGAACTCGGCGCTTTGCGTCGTGGCGACAGTGGTCACGCCAGATGGTTCTACCCTCTTTGGTGTAAGTCGAGCTCGTCTTGTTTGCCCCAAAAGCGTCATGCAGAATTCGACGCAATCCACCTGTTACGCCGAGCCTAGGCCCCCCCTCAATCTTTCCCTAGGCATGACTCGAAAGGTCATCGGCCCTCTATTCAAAGCCCGCAGCACCTGCTCGCGGGCTTTTCTTTTTGAGACACTCAGTCACGCAGCATTTAGCTTGGCAACCTCATCAAAGAAAGATAACAGCCGCGAAGGGAGGGTGCACCGTTTGAGGTTCCACAGATATCACAAGTTGAATCAAAGGTATCCAATCGCTTAATCTGTAAGCTCCTACATACCTACTTACATCCGCCAGTTACAACAAGACGGACTCACAAAGAAACGTCAGCTCGCAGGTTCTGCGGCCAGTCTCTGAGATGTAGGGAGTGTCCTCATGAAGCAAGTTAATCCTGCTGCCAAGCACGCAAACCGCGCCTATGTACGCATGCATACATATGTGACGAAACATTTTGACTGGGATCTCTTCACCAAGGACTACCGCGTAGTCCTGAACACCGATGAGGACGGAGGCGTCACGCTTTACATCGTCAAAGTCTTCGACAAGAACGGCCAGTTGGCTGCATTAGGGCCAAAGATTCCTAACCAGATTACGTTCTCGTACCGCCAGGCGCCCATCATGTCGGTATGGACTGAGTTCTTCAACGACGGCAAATTCACCTGGCGCAATGTCTCGTGCCGCTAGATGCGACAGTGGTCACGCCAGATAGCAAGTCAGATTTACTTCTTCACACCACCGACAAGGTAGACGTTGCCCTCGGCCACGTTATTGAGAAGCTCGCGATACACATTCACCAAGTGATCGCGGCCGAGCCTGAATTCAGGGTCCGTTCTATCAGGCCCGTCCTGATGCTTGGCATCCAGCTGTGCAGCGCGCAGCTCTCTCGCCACCTGATGCGCAGTCTCTGGTGGAAGCACCTTGACGACTGCCGTTAAGATCATGGACAACGCAGCGAATGCGCCAGATTCCTCCTGGGTCATGAAGCACCTCCAGTCTGTTGACCCATTCTAGTTTCCAGCCGCGCATGGGGCTTATTTCTTCCCACCATCTCTGAACCATTCCCCACGCAGACCCGAAAGGTCACCGGCTTTTTCTTCAAGCCCGCAGCAACTGCTCGCGGGCTTTTTTTTTGCCCTCAGGAGACTCCATGCACTCATCACGAACTAATACCCCGACGACAATGCTGCTGCTCGCCGCCCAATGGGGCCTCACCGTCTTCGGCCTCTTCTGCCTCGTCGGCGCGGCCGTGGTGATCGCACTCACGCCAGAAGCCTGGCCCCTCTGAGCATTCAGCTTTGAAGCTACAAGGAGATCCTCATGCTGAAGACGATTGTTGATTCTGTGCTTGTCATAGTTGGCGCCCTACTTCTCGCGGCATGGTTGGCCGCGCCTGATGCCCAAGCCGATGAACCCCAAAGTATTACCCGGAGCCTGCGCGATGAATTCGCCTGCCCAGGCATGCACGCCGAATGGCTGGACGCCAAGACTGTGCAATGTTTGAAGGAAAGCCCGTAATTTGACATCCACAAGACCTCACCAAAGAAGGTGCTTACTTCTTCATCGACCCAAAATATAGACAATAGCCATTGAAGCATTCGGCGCAATAGCTTGATTCAAACCCAATTTTTCAACCCCTTGTCTGAGAACCTGCACTACAGCCGTCCACTAGCGAGCGGTAGGCCTCAAGGTGTGCAATGAATGCGATTGAGTTCACTCCAATTAAAAAGAGACAAAGGCTTATGACCAAGCCACCAATCCAGCTTGAGCACTTACCGTCGAGGCGAAGCAGGAAGCGCAACCTAGCCCTCGCTCGAGGCTTCCTACTGAGCTGCCTAGCGATCCTTGCGGCCTGCTTAGTTTTGGCAGGCTGCAAAGCTGAATCAGGAACGGGACTCGACAAAGCTGCTGCGTCCTTCAAAAAGGCAGCCGTTAGTGCCTGGCAGTGTCCTGGGATGAAAGCTATTTGGGTCAGTGAGAGTATCGTGAAGTGCGTTAGAGAGGAGCCATAAGCAAATGAGTCGCGCGCCCTGGCGCAGCGCTGCATAGAAGGATTCGGCCAGCAAGAAACCACCTGCATGACGATGCATGTCTCATTCGTTCTGCTTGATTCGGACAGGAATCAATCCGCGCTATATGTTGCTGCGAACAAAGAATGGACCATCTCCACCTGTCCATGGCTGCCTATCAGGGCCATACATCCATCGACCAATGTCCCCTCCCATGTTCATTGATCCCATTGCACAACTAGATCGCTGATCAGCCATCGAGACAAATTCAGGCCTCGGTATCACTGCACAGCCAGTAAGCGCACTGGCGAGGATGGAAATCACAAGAAGCACTTTCATGGCACCCCCAAAGAAAGTGAAGCCTCTAGGCTACTCACTCCAGAGTCAGAGTGAGTTCTTGTTGGACAGCTTCTTGACTAACTAGTTCATCTGACAGCTCGCATGAGTGCGGGCTATTTTGTTGATGGAGGCCCGATGCTCAAGAGCATGATCGTTCACGGCACTGCCGACAGCTAGAGAGTGGCTCAATGAAAAGAACTCCCGCAAAGCCAACCGCGAATTCCTCGTGCGCGGCTGGCAGCACCTCTCCCTCGGCATGCCGAGTGGTTGGGTGAAAAGGCCATGCAGCGTTTGAAGTAGGCTTCTGCCGAGAGTTATTGACCGCTGTAGATCACCTTTTCCTGCTGGGCGCTCAAGATGCTGTCCATTATTTGCTCTACGGCATAGAGGTACTGGATATTGGACACAGGGCCGCGAGCATTCGGCGATAGCCATGCATGAGCACGCTCCAGCGATGCTGATGCGAAGAAATACTTGTCAAGAGCAGTATCTCTGCGGGCTCTAGTCGCTGCAATGCGCTGTGCTGCCACGTCCAAGTAGAGGCAGAAATCACGCGGCTGTAGCCAGCATTCAGCCACTGACTCTTTCAACCCGGCTAGTCCATGTAGTCGATAAGTCTTCAAAGACTCCGAGGCTGCTTTGTTGACTTCATCAGCGACACCATTGGATTTTTGCCCAAAGCACTCCAAAGCAAATGACGAAGCGCAAATTGCTGCGACGCCAACCGCAATAGCTTTAGTTCTCATGGCTTGCAACGCTTCACTAAAACGCGATTTAACTATCTTATTTTGATAGCACCCAAGACATTCTCTAAAGCCTAGCAGGTCGGATTATTTCAATTCATAGTGGAAAACCATTGCCCGCCATAAGCGGGCTATTTCTTTTGGAGCCTCAATGTTTAAGAGCATGATTATTTACCGCATTGCTGAGAGCTGGCAGGGCGATCTGCAGTTGCTGGCAGATGCCCTGCAAAAGACAGTTTTCGAGGAGTGCGGCGCCACACAGGAGCGCTCCGTGGGCTGGGTTCCGCCGCGCGGCGAGAAGCACGGCCCGCTGGTCGAGTCCGTGGCCGGTCAGTGGGTGATGCGCTTCATGACCGAGGCCAAGGTGCTGCCGGCCAGCGTGCTCAATCGCAAGGTCAACGAGAAGGCCGAGCACATTGAGAAGACCGAGGGACGCAAGCCAGGCAAGAAGGAAAAGCGCGAGCTCAAGGACGAGGCCAAGCTGGACCTGCTGCCCATGGCCTTCACCAAGCAAGGCAGCATGTGGGTCTGGATCGATGCGCAGGCACGCACGCTGGTGCTCGATACCAGCGCCCAGGGCCGCGCCGACGAGGTGGTCACGCTGCTGGTCGAAGGCCTGCCCGGCTTCGCCCTGGCTCTGCTGGACACACAGACCAGCCCACAGGCAGCCATGGCACATTGGCTGATGACGCAGGAGCCACCCGCCGGCTTCAGCGCCGACCGCGAAACGGAGCTGAAAGCTGCTGATGAATCCAAGGCTGTCGTGCGCTATGCCCGCCACCCACTGGATATTGATGAAGTCCGCCAGCACATCGAGCACGGCAAGCTACCCACCAAGCTGGCGATGACTTGGGACGACCGAGTGAGCTTCGTGCTGACCGAAGGCCTGCAGATCAAGAACATCACCCTTCTGGATGCGGTCATGCACGGCAACAGCAAGGATGACGGCGGCTTTGATACCGATGTGGCCATTGCCACCGGCGAGCTGTCGCGCCTGATTCCGGATCTGATCGAAGCCCTGGGCGGAGAAGGCCGCACCGCGCTGGGCGACGGACTGCCTGCATCGCTTCAGAACGCGCCCGCTGCGGAAGCCCCGCCTGCTCGCACTGTCAGGGCCGCACCCGCCCCGCACTGCGAAGCAGCTGGCGACGGCCCGGATCCTATTTATGCCGAAGCTGTGGAGTTGGTACGCAAGGACCGGAAACCCAGCATCTCGTACTTGCAGCGCAAGCTATTGATTGGCTACAACCGCGCAGCTGCGCTGCTGGAGCGCATGCAGGCCGAGGGGCTAGTGTCGCGCATGGATGCCAGCGGCAAGCGCACCCTCTGGGAGCCGACCACCTAGGCGTCCAGCGCCAGCAGCTGCAAGCCTATTCATAGATCTTCATGAATTGGGCTTTCTGTCTGCATCAATGAATCACCGCCCGCCCCTGTGAGCGGGCTTTTTGCTTTCTGGAGCCATGAAACCGGCGTACTACAACGAGACAGCACCATGACGCAAGCCAAGGCTCGGCCACCAGTGCTTGGAAACCGCAAGCCAACCGATCCGCAGATCAGCTTGGCGGATCAAGCGCTTCACCTAGCACCGGGCCCAGCCCGACTAACGGCCTCTGGTCAGCTGCTGACTGGCTCCTGTGCCGAGATGGAAAGTGGCGGCCAGTTGAACCCGGCACATTCCCGTTGGCTCATGGGGCTCCCGCCAGAGTGGGACGCCTGCGCGCCTACGGCAATGCCATCAACGCGGAACAGGCGCGCATCTTCATCGAAGCGGGCATGAGCTGCATGTCCTGACCACCAACACCCCAGCCCGCAGCCGCGGGCTTTTCTCATTCTGGGAGCCACCTATATGCAAGACAAGACTTCTAACCACGCCCCCATTCCCACAGAGCTCAACATCGCGCCGCGTGGGAAATCGTGGCTTCACGGGCAGCTTATTGATGGCGAGCAAGGCCATCCCACCAGGCAAAGCATGGAAAGCGCAGATCGCGCGCAGGCCATCGAAGCAGCCCCTGCCCAGGCAGCGCCCGCAGCCGTGGCAGTGCCTGATGGCTGGAAGCTGGTGCCGGTGGATTTGACGCCCGAAATGAAGCGCGAGTTCATGGATCTGCTCATGGACGGCATCGACATTTATGTGAACCGCCGCGATCAGATCGAAATCCAGACTGACGCACCGCGCAGGATCTGGAAAGCGGTACTTGCTCTCTCGCCAGCAGCACCCAAGGCGCAGGCAGACGCGCGGGATGCGGGAATCACATGGCCCAAGGCGCGCGACGTTGGCCGCATCGGAGACATGAGCCCTGCCGCTCACATCCGAGTGGGGTTCGACTCTGACAACGATGTGTTTGTATCCGTCTGGGACGAGAACGGCGGCGGAAGCATTGAGTTCTGTAATCCGGGCGGTGGCGGCGGCGGCCAATCAAGCCGCACTCGCATGGCTCTGGTCGCGCTCATGGTTGCAATTGAAGCGGATAACGCCGAAAAGCCATCGCGCGACTGGTGGGCGCAAGGGGCCACCCAGGTAGCCCAGCAGGGAGGTGCCGCATGAGCGGGCTATATCTCTACTGCCAGAACCCAGATTGCGGCTCTTACCTCGGTTCACTTGGTGGCAATAACTGCCAAAACTGCGGCTGGGTTGCAGTTTCGAGTGAAGGCGATGGCGGCGATCCGCTGGCAACCCAGCAGACACAGGAGGGCGAGTAATGTTCTTCGACCTTCCCTCAGACAAAACATGCATCCATCCGGAGCACAACCCGCCGACTGGCCTCTACATCCCGCCAGGAAAGGGATACTGCCATGTCTGCCCAGCATGCAAGACGGTCAAAGACGTTATCCCGCTGCAATATTCGCTCACCCAGCGCGCCCAGACGTCGCGGGCGTGGACGGTCACGGAAGAAATGCACAGGGCCGCCGTGAAGGTTCTGCACCGCGCAAATGGCCTTGACGGGCTCCCGCAGCGAATGCTAGACGCCATGCTCGCCGTAGCGGCAACTGGACCAAGGCAGGAGCGCAATCCTCAATCAAGAGACTGCCAGCGGCCAGAGTGCATGTCACGAGGATGCTTTTGTCACTGCATAAAGGTCAGCAAATGAGCAAGCGAGCCCGCGACCGAGGCGACAAGCGCGACAGATGGCGCGAACCAATCAACCACCCCGAGCCCCGCCACTGAGCGGGGTTCTTTTTTGGAGAAGTGCATGAGTAAAGAGAGCGCACTGCTTTCCGAGTGGACACACCAAGGCCTCTGTAATGACCTTGAGTCGCACCTGCGCGGCAACACCGACCGGATGGTGTTCCAGAACATCACCATGGGGCAGTACCACGGCGGCCGGCCCGATGTTTTCACGGTCATGAAGTCTTTCGCGAATTTCCGCGCTGACACTTACGAAATCAAGGTTTCGCGCTCTGATTTTCTGAGCGACGTAACAAGCGGGAAGTGGCGCAAATACCTAGACCATTCGCATGCGGTCTGGTTCGCTGTCCCCGAAGGAATGATCAAGCCCAGCGAATTGCCTGACGGCACCGGGTTGACTGTTCGTAGTGCCAAGGGCTGGCGTTCAGTGCGAAAGCCGAAGCCGCAGGCGATGGACACCCTGCCGCGCGATGCATGGTTGCGCCTGTTGATGGATCTGCACCCCATAGGGTTCAACGGCGAGCCCAAGGCACCCCGGGCAGCACCGAGCGCCTACAAGCTGGAAAAGATTGCACGCAAGCGCATGGGCGAAGAACTGGCCGCGCTGATAGCTAAACCAGAGGAATACAGGGAGCGCGTGGAGCGTGCCCGCCTTATGGCCGACGGTGAAGTAGCCCGCCTGACTGCTCGCAAAGAAGAAATGATGGTCGAGGTCAATGCAAAGAATGCCGAGCTAATCGAGGTTCTCGGTTTGCCGCCCGGCGCATCGACCTATGTCATCGGTTCCGCGATACGCCATTTGCGCGACGTAATCGACATGCGCGATCTGCAGGAGGCAAAGGACAACCTGGACCGACTCATGAAAAAGATCCTGGAGCGCATGCCTGAAAAGGCCGCGACTCAGAAGTCGTGAAGACCAGCGCCAGCACCGTGGGCCCGCCAGAATACAAGGCCTACATATCCCACCACTTCAACTGCCCTACATGCTGCGCTGCCGGCCGATCTGGCGGAAAGCAGGCGCGATGTCCGGATGGGCAGCGCTTATGGGACCTCTACCTGCAGGCATTCCAAGCCCTGTACCTAGCACCCTCAAACAAACTGAAAGCCCCGAGAGGGGCTTAACTTTTAATAGCACTATGACCAAAGCCACAAACAATTTCACCTGCTCCGTCACAGAAGCGGCCGAGATTCTTCAGGTGCATAGTTCCACCATTGAAAAACTCATTGCCGGCGGCGTGCTACCAGCTGGCAGAATCGGCCGCGCCTATGTGATGCGGACCAGCGATGTGCACCGCTATGCAGAAAAAGTCATCCTTGACCAGACTTCAGAGCGGCTTACCAAAGGTCATCGGCCAAGGTCGATCCGCGCAAGTTTGCGTATCGCATGAGCATTCTGTGGCTCTTATGGCCAGTAATTTTCATGATCTGCGTCTCACTGAGCTTGGTGCGCTCAAACAGGCGACTCGTCGCCTCGTGACGCAGGTCATGGAAAAGCAACCCTTCCGCCCCGGCGTGCTCAAAGATATCCACGAAAAGCCGCGACAGGAAATCGGTCGTGTCATTCAGCTTCTTCGGTGACTCCTCCCCCTGCAGGAAAGGGAACACCAAATCACCAGGGTCAGCATCACTGGGCTGGAACGCGCGCAGTTCCGCCAGTGCCACGGACGAAAGCGGGACTTGCCGCTTGTCCCCGTTTTTGGTCTTGTCCAGGAAAACTGTCTTTTGCGGCAGATCCACCTGGCTCCAGCGCAACGTATACATTTCGCGCATCCGCATCGCAGTCTCCACCGCCAGCACTGTGATGCACTTCAACGCCACTTTGTCCCGCCGCCCCTCAAGCACGAGGGGTCGCTGCATGCGGGGCAGCACACCCGTGGCGATCACCCCCAGGATTTTTTCCCACTCTCCCGGCTCAAGCCGCCGATCCCGTTCATTGTCTTTTCGCTGCACTCCGGCCACGGCCGCGTCAGCCTTGGTGTATTGAGCGTAGCCGCTTGGCAGCGAACGAAGCGCATGGTCTGGCATCGTGAGGAAGCCTTTGCGCATGCCCCAGTCCGTGGCGCGAGCGAGTGCACCGACCTTCGCATGAATGGTAGTGGGCGCTACCTTATCAATGCGCTTCATCTTAGCGATCCATTGATCCACCCAAGCAGCATTGATTTCAGTCAAGCGCACCGTGCCGAGCGTCGGCAGGATAGTTTTCAGCGACGCTACATCTTTGGGCGAGGGATGGGCCTCGCGCTCGTAATCGCCAACGAGGTCAGCGATGGTCAAAACCTGTTCTGTCTGTTGGTGCTCAAGAGGAACGATGCCGCGCGCGAGCAACGCCTCCAACTTGGCCGCATATGCATCGCCTTCCGCCTCTGTGGAAAACGTGAGATACAGCGGCTTGTCCAGAACACCCTTCCTTTTGAAGATGTACTGCCACGATCCATTTGCGAACTGTTTCTTGCCTGCCATCTAGCCTCCCAAAAAGGAGCGCCATACTAATCCCTGCAGAGTTGGTAGACAACGATTTTCGGTTGGTAGAGGCGGCTTGTGGCGGCTATTCGGGTTGGTAAAGAGGGCAAAGAAAAAGGGCTTAGATCGCTCTAAGCCCTTGATTTCTTTAGTTTTTTAGTGGTGGGTCCTGACGGTCTCGAACCGCCGACCTACTCCGTGTAAAGGAGCCGCTCTACCAACTGAGCTAAGGACCCACTAAAACTGGGTGTCAGTTCAGAGCATCTTTCAATGCTTTGCCCGGACGGAATTTAGGCACCTTGGCCGCTTTGATCTTGATGGAATCGCCGGTGCGAGGATTACGACCGGTGCGAGCTGCACGCTTGCCAACAGCAAATGTGCCAAAACCAACAAGCGATACTGTACCACCTTTTTTCAGTGTTTTCTTCACTGCGTCGATCGTGGAGTCCAGTGCACGCGCAGCTGCGGCCTTGGAAATATCGGCGTTGTTAGCGATGTGCTCAATCAGTTCGGTTTTATTCACAAGATGCCTCTCGAGAAATAAGTGAATGGAATGTCTCTGCAAACGCAGACCTTGCGTAGCAAGAAACCAGTCGCGATAAAGACGGAAGCCAGCCTATCAGTTTCTGCGTATGGGCAAGCCCATTTCTACCTGAAGCCGCTGACATTTTTGACGCCAACTCGCGCTGCGCATTCCAGCGACAGAACCAGATTCTATGCGGTTTTTGAGCGGGTTCGGCCATCCACAGCGGCTTTTTTCAAGCTTCTTCCGTGTCGGCTTCACCGATTGACAACAATTGACAAAATCTGCAGTCCGATCAAGTCATGCGATGCGCCGCCGCAAAGTCTTTTTGCTGCTCCGAAAGCAGCCCACCAAATAGCAAAAAGCGCTTGATGAACAAGCGCTTTCAGAGAGCTCCACTTCGGATTTCAGAGCCTGGCACGAATTTCGGGCAATGCCTTTTGCAGGTAGTAGACCATGGACCAGACGGTCAGCACCGCTGCAATCCAGATCAGCCACTGCCCCCAGACGCCGGTATCGATCACTCCGAACGCCACTCCGTCATAGAGCAGAAAGGGGATGGCCACCATCTGGGCCATGGTCTTGGCCTTGCCGATCATGTGCACGGCCACGCTCTTGCTGGCGCCGATCTGAGCCATCCATTCACGCAGTGCCGAGATGGCAATCTCGCGTCCGATGATGATCAGCGCCACAAACACGTCGGCGCGTTGCAGATGAACCAGTACCAGCAGCGATGCACAGACCAGAAATTTGTCGGCAACGGGATCTAGAAAAGCACCGAATGCCGATGTCTGATTGAGCTTGCGCGCAAGATAACCATCGAACCAGTCGGTGGCGGCAAACACGATGAACATCACGGTGGCGATGAGATTGCGGGTCGCCTGATCCAGCGGCGCGTAAAACACCCCCACGATGAGCGGAATCGCCACGATCCGCGTAAGGGTCAGCACAGTAGGGATGGTGAAGAACATGGGTGTCATTGTGTCACGAGCACGCAGCGCCAGCGCGGATTCGCGCTCGCTCAGCCTGCATCAATGCAGTGCCTTGTAGATTTCTTCGGCCAGCGTTGCGGAAATGCCCTCCACGGTCATCAGATCGTCCACGCTGGCATCGGCCACGCCGCGCACGCCGCCAAAACGCTGCAGCAATCGCGCCCGTTTCTTGGGCCCCACGCCGGCAATGTCTTCCAGACTGCTGCTGCCTGTGCGCACCTTGGCGCGAGCCGCGCGCATGCCGGTGATGGCGAAGCGGTGCGCCTCGTCGCGAATCTGCGCCACCAGCATCAGCGCCGCCGAGTCATGACCCAGGTAGACCTTGTCGCGCCCGTCGGCAAACACCAGCTCTTCGAGGCCGACCTTGCGGCCCTCGCCTTTTTCCACGCCCACGATGCGCGACAGATCGAGGCCCAGCTCCGTGAACACCTCGCGCGCCATGCTGACCTGGCCCTTGCCGCCGTCGACCAGCACCAGATCCGGCAGATGCGGCTGCTTGCCGGTCAGCTCGGCGCCGCCCGCCTCGCGCTGCGCCTCGGCCACGGGCTTGTAGCGACGAGTGAGAACCTGACGCATGGCCGCATAGTCGTCGCCACCGGTGATGCCTTCGATATTGAAACGGCGGTAATCGCTGCTCTGCATCTTGTGGTGATGGAACACCACGCAGGACGCCTTGGTGCTTTCGCCGCTGGTGTGCGAGATATCGAAGCATTCGATGGTCAGCTCGTCGAGATTCTCGACCGGCAGATCCAGCGCCTCGGCCAGGGCGCGCGTGCGCGCCTGTTGCGAGCCTTCTTCGGCCAGCAGACGGGCCAGCTGGATGTCGGCATTTTTCTGTGCCATCTCCAGCCAGATGCGGCGCTGCTCGCGCGGCTGCTGGACCACGGTGATGCGCACGCCGGTCTGCTCGGTCAGCAGTTCCACCAGCCGCTTCTCCACGGGATGGCTGACGACAAGCGTGGGCGGCACGGCCACGCCGACATAGTGCTGGGCAATGAAGGCCTCCAGCACCAGCTCCTCCACGGGCCGTGCCTCGGCCGCGGCGTCCACCTCTTCCTCACTGGAGTAGACCGATGCGGCATCGCCCAGATTCGCCGGAAAATAAGGCCTGTCGCCCAGGTGGCGGCCGCCGCGCACCATGGCCAGGTTGACACAGGCGCGGCCGCCCTGCACTCGCACGGCCAGGATGTCCACATCCTTGTCGTCCGTGGTTTCGATCGCCTGCTGGTGCAGCACGCGCGACAGGGCCGTGAGCTGGTTGCGCACCTCGGCCGCCTGCTCGAACTCCAGCTTGTCGGAGTGCGCCATCATGCGCGCTTCAAGCTGCTGCAGCAGCTCGCTGGTTTCGCCGCGCAGCATGGCCTCGGCATTGCGCACATCCAGCGCATAGGCCTCGGGCGATATCAGATCCACGCAGGGGCCGGTGCAGCGCTTGATCTGATAGAGCAGACAGGGGCGACTGCGGTTGGCGAACACCGTGTCCTCGCAGGTACGCAGCCGGAAGACTTTCTGCAGCAGCTGAATGCTTTCCTTGACCGCCCAGGCACTGGGATAGGGGCCGAAATAGCGGTGCTTCTTGTCCACTGCGCCCCGGTAGTAGGCGATGCGCGGGAACTCCTGAAACGCCGGTTCGCCCTCCTTGCCGTCGCGATGCGCCACACCGGTGATCTTGAGATAGGGATAGCTTTTGTCGTCCCTGAACAGGATGTTGTACTTGGGGTACAGCGTCTTGATGAGGTTGTTTTCCAGCAGCAGCGCCTCGGCTTCTGAGCGCACCACCGTGGTCTCCAGCCTCGCGATCTTGCTGACCATATGGCCTATGCGCGTGCCGCCATGGTCCTTCTGGAAATAGCTGGAAACGCGGCGCTTGAGGTTGATGGCCTTGCCTACATAGAGCAGGACACCGGCCGCATCGAAATAGCGATAGACGCCCGGCAATGGCGGCAGCGCGGCCACCTGGGCCAGCAGTTCGGCGGAATGCGTGGAAGACATGGGCGCTATTGTCTGCGCATGTGGACGAATCCGGCAGCAAGCGGCTCAAACGCCAGGCCAGCGTTCTGTCTATCAATAAAAGGAGCTTCCAGCGCTTGATGAGATTGAATTTCAGATACTTTTCAATCTGAGATCCTTATCAGTCAAGCGGTAGAAGCTCCTTTTTTAGATCCAAGGGATTTGGGGCAATCCCTGCGCCCTGCAGCTTACTCGGCTTCGATTTTGGACGACTTCACCACCTGCGCCCAGTTGCCATATTCGGTCTTGACCATGGCCGCCAGTTGCTGCGGGCTCATATAGTCTGCCGTGGCGCCCTGCTCTTCGGCCTTTTTCCTGAAGGCGGGGTCCTCCACCACCTTCTTGATATCGGCAGCCAGCTTGTCGATCACGGGCTGTGGCGTGGCCTTGGGCGCAAACACGGCAAACCAGGACGTGGCGTTCACACCCGGGTAGCCGGCTTCCGCCGTGGTGGGCACATTGGGCAGGCTGGGCAGGCGCTGCTTGCCCGTCACGGCCAGCACGCGCAGCTTGCCGCTTTGCACATGCGGCATGAAGGGAGGCGCGGTGCCGAAGGTCAGGTCCACCTGGCCGCCCAGCAAGTCCTGCAGCGCCGGGCCCGTGCCCTTGTAGGGCACGTGCACCATCTTCACGCCGGCCTGCTGCTCCAGCATGGCGCCCGTCACATGCTGCAGCGAGCCGTTGCCAGACGAGGCGTAGTTGAGCTTGCCGGGGTTGGCCTTGGTGTAGCTCACCAGCTCGGCCAGCGTCTTCACGGGCAGCTCGGAGCGCACCACGATGATCTGCGGCGCCGACAGCACATTGGCCACGGGGGCAAAGTCGCCCTGCTCCCAGCTCTTGATCTTGGCCAGATGCGGGGAGATGACGTGGTAGCCCGAGTACTGCATCAGCAGCGTGTAGCCGTCGGCATCCGCACGCTTGACCAGATTGGCGGCGATGGCGCCATTGCCGCCGCCCTTGTTGTCCACCACCACCGATTGCCCCATCACCGGCGCCAGCGCCTGTGCGGCCATGCGGCCGGCCAGATCGGTGGTGCCACCTGCGGCTGCGGGCACGATCATCAGCACGGTTTTGCTGGGATAACTGCCCTGGGCCATGGCCGGGGCGCTGACCAGACCGGCGGCGGCAGTAACCGCAGCCAGCATGAAATAAAGGCGTTGACGTTGAACAGTCATGTTTGTCTCCTGATTGGAATGGGGACTTGCGCCAACAAGGGTGGGCAGCGGGCATCTGTATTGGCCAGACACCATGCCTGATCCGAATTTGCGCAAGCCGTGGGGCGGTAAACCGCAGCAGCTCCTTCCCCCGAAAGAGCCGATGCAGCGGGGCGAAAATCGTTTCAGGCCCTGGCCTGGGCGCGTTCCTTGATCTCGGCAAAATCCGCTGGCGGCTGGTGCAGGTCCCAGCGCGTGCCGGCCTTGACGATCTGGCTGGGCGTCTCGTGGCCGATCAGCGCCGGCAGGCTGCGAGCAGCCGCCACAATGCGGGCCAGGTCTGTGCCGGTGTCATAGCCCATGAGTTGCAGCGCCTGCACGATCTCTTCGGTGCAGGCATTGCCCGAGGCGCCCGGCGCATAGGGGCAGCCACCCAGACCGCCAATCGAGGCGTCGAAGCGATCCGCACCCGCATCAATGGAGGCCAGCACATTGGCCAGCGCCATGCCGCGCGTATTATGGAAATGCAGGGTCAGGCCCAGTTGCGGCCAGCGCGCCTTGAAGGCCAGGACCATGGAATGCACCTGGCTGGGATAGGCCATGCCCGTGGTATCGCACAGCGTGATGCCCTGCACGCCCAGATCGGCAAAGCGCTGCACCCAGGCCAGCACTTCGACCTCGGCCACATCGCCCTCCATGGGGCAGCCAAAGCAGCAGGAAAGCGACACGTTGACGGGCGTTGCCGCCTGCTGCGCCGTGGCAATCACCTGCCTGAGTGCCTCGAAGGACTGGCTGCGCTGCATGCGCAGATTGCAGAGGTTGTGCGTCTCGCTGACCGACATCACCAGATTGAGTTCGTCGGTCTGTGCATCGATGGCGCGCTCCGCGCCGCGCACATTGGGCACCAGCGCCGTATAGACCGTGCCCGGCCGGCGCGCGATCTCGCGCATCACGATCTCGCCGTCGCGCAGGGCCGGTATGGCCTTGGGCGAGACAAAGGCCGTGACTTCGATCTTGGACAGGCCCGCCTCGGACAGCGCATTGACCAGCGCGATCTTGTCCTCGGTGGGGACAAAGGCCTGCTCCATCTGCAGACCGTCGCGCGTACCGACCTCGTTCATATGGATGCGGCGACCCGCACCCGTCCACACCTTCGTATTCAGGTCGGCGGCCATCATTGGACAATCCCCTTGGCGCGCAGCTGCGCAATCTGCACCTCACTCAGGCCGATCTCGGCCAGCACGGCATCGGTGTCGTCGCCCACATGGGGGGCGCTGCTGCGCACCGTGCCCGGCGTCAGCGAGAGCTTGGGCACCACGCCGGGCACCTGCAGCTCGAAACCATCGCGGGTGCGCTGGGTCAGAATCATCTCGCGTGCCCGGTAATGCGGATCCTCGGCAATATCCTTGGCCGTGTAGACCTTGCCGGCCGGCACACGTGCTGCGCCCAGCTCGTCCATCACCGTCTGCACGCTGCGCGCCTGCGTCCAGGCGCCAATCGCGGCATCGATCTCGGCCACGCGCTGGACGCGGCCCGCGTTGTCGGCCAGATCGGGCGCGTCGGCCAGATCCTGGCGGTCGATGGCCGTCATGAGTCGCTTGAAGATGGAGTCGCCATTGCCCGCCACCAGCACCCAGCCATCCTGGCAGGGATAGGCATTCGAGGGTGCAATGCCTGGCAGCGCACTGCCGGCGGCCTCGCGCACGGCGCCAAAGGCGCTGTACTCGGGGATCAGGCTCTCCATGATGTTGAACACGGCCTCATGCAGAGCCACATCGATCACCTGGCCGGGACCGCCGTTCACCTTGCGGTGGTACAGAGCCATCATCACGCCGATCACGCCGTGCAGGGCCGCCAGCGTATCGCCGATCGACACGCCCACGCGCACCGGCACCCGGCCCGGCTCGGCCGTCAGATGGCGCAGTCCGCCCATGGCCTCGCCGATCACACCAAAGCCTGGCAGATCGCGATAGGGGCCGGTCTGACCGTAGCCAGAGATCCGCAGAATCACCAGGCCGGGGTTGATGGCGTGCAGCTCCTCGGGCGACATGCCCCAGCCTTCCAGCGTGCCGGGACGGAAGTTCTCGACCAGCACGTCGGCTTCGGCAATCAGCTGGCGCGCCACGGCCTGCGCCTCCTGCTTGCGCAGATCGAGAGCGACCGAGCGCTTGTTGCGCGACTGCACCTGCCACCAGACGGAGGTGCCTTCCTTGATCAGACGCCAGTTGCGCAGCGGATCGCCCGCACCGGGTGCCTCGATCTTGATGACATCGGCACCAAATTCGCCCAGGGTCTTGCCACAGAAGGGACCCGCAATCAGCTGGCCCATTTCCACCACTTTCACCCCTTCCAGCGCGCGCGGCGTGGCAGTCTGTGTGGCAGGGTCGTGGATATTCATCGTCGTCATGCGTTTGTCTCTTGTTTGTCTCTCGCTACCTGTCTTGCTGTGCTGCTTTGCGTTGACCAACACCAGGCAAAGCGGCTTTTCAATCATCTTGCCCTTGAAGGGCAGTCCTGCAAAACGCTGAAATGCGAAGCTGCCATCGCATTTGGGCATAGCCAGGCGGGATAATGCTGTCCTCATGAAACTGGACCCGATCACCCTGCGCCTGTTTGTGGCCGTGATGGAAGAGAACGCCATCGCGCGTGCCGCGGCACGCGAGCACATTGCGCCCTCGGCCGCCAGCCGCCGTCTGGCCGAGCTGGAGGGCCAGCTGCAGCTTGAGCTGTTCACACGCAGCAACCGGGGCAGCCAGCCCACGGCCGCCGCCTACGCACTGCTGAACATGGCGCGCGGCGTGCTCAACGAGCTGGACGGCATCGCCACGCAGATGAAGGGCTACGCCCAGGGCGGCGAGCAAGGCCTGCGCGGCCATGTGCGAGTAATGGCGAATATTTCCAGCATCACCCAGTTTCTGCCGGCCCAGCTGCAAAGCTTTCTGAGCCGGCACCCGCTGGTGGATGTACGGCTGCAGGAGCGCGTGAGCACCGATATCGCACGTGCCGTGGCCGATAACGAAGCCGATATCGGCCTGCTCAACAACGGCAGCTACGGCAGCAAGATCAGCCTGCGCCCCTATCGCCGGGATCGGCTGGCCGTGGTCATGCCTCGATCGCATCCGCTGGCCGGCGAGCACAGACTGCGCCTGGAGCAGGTCATCGAGCATGATCTGATCGGCATGCATGCCGACAGCGCACTCAACCATCTCATCACCCGCTCTGCCGCCGACCAGGGCCTGCAGCCGCGCCTGCGCATGAAGGTCACCGGCTATGACGCCCTGTGCCTGATGGTGGCCGCCGGCCTGGGCGTGGGCATTCTCCCCGAGGGCAGCGCCCATATCTACATGGGCGCACTGCCCTTGCACTGCATCCGCCTGGACGAAGTCTGGGCCGAGCGCCAGCTCATGCTCTGCGTACGCTCCCAGGACGCACTCTCGAGCGTCGCGCAACTGCTGGTCGAGCACCTGTGCCAGAGCGCCTCAACCGATAAAGACTGAACCCATGCCCGAATTCGCACCATTGCCAGCCCCCGGCCAAGCGCCACAGCACCCATCACTGAGCTGGGACATCTTCTGCCAGGTCATAGACAACTTTGGCGACGTGGGGGTGTGCTGGCGCACGGCCGCAGAACTGGCCGCACGCGGCCAGCAGGTACGCCTGTGGATGGACGATGCCAGCGCCCTGCAATGGATGGCCCCTCAGCCCTGGCCGCCGGGCCTGAGCGTGCATGCCTGGCCCGCGCAAGCCGCAGACGTTCCGGCGTCGATTGGCGATGTGGTCATCGAGGCATTCGGCTGCGAGATTCCCGCGGCATTCGTGAGCGCCATTGCTGACAAGGCGTCGAAGAGCAAGCCTGCGGTCTGGATCAATCTCGAATATCTCTCGGCCGAAGACTATGTGGAGCGCTGCCATCGCCTGCCCTCACGCATCATGAGCGGCCCCGCGTCCGGGCTGACACGCTGGTTCTTCTACCCCGGCTTTACGGCGGCAACCGGCTCGCTGGTACGCGAGCAGAACCTGGCCGAGCGCCAGCAGGCCTTCATGGCCCAACGCGACTCGTGGCGCCGCGCACAAGGCATTGAGCACGGCGAATGTGCCGTCTCGCTGTTTTGCTACGAGCCCGCCGCCCTGCCCCAGTTGCTCGCGCAGCTCTCGGACAAGCAGGCGCTCAATGCGAGGCTGCTCGTGACCCCCGGACGCGCCACGACTGCCGTGCAGGCGCTGCCCCAAGCGCAGCAGATGCAGCCGCTCTATCTGCCAGCCCGCCCTCAGGCCCGGTTCGACGAAATGCTCTGGGCCTGCGACCTGAATCTGGTGCGTGGCGAGGACTCCCTGGTACGTGCGCTCTGGGCCGGCCAACCCATGGTCTGGCAGATCTACCCTCAGCATGACAACGCCCACCACGACAAGCTGAATGCCTTTCTCGACTGGCTCCAGGCTCCGGACAGCCTCAGGCGCTTTCACCACACCTGGAACGGCATGACCGCACCGCAAACATTGCCTTTGCTCACACGCGAAATGCTTGATGAATGGGCCTGCTGCATCAGGGCCGCGCGAGCCAGATTGATGGAACAAACCGAACTGATTGCGCAGCTTCAAGCTTTTGTCGCCGAAAAAAGCTAAAATCCACGTTTTGCCTCTCTGAGGGCAGTCGCAGCCGGTATGCCGAGCGATCTTGCTTTCGGGGTCGCGCCCCGCCGCGGTACATGCGGCAGGCCCCGCCGCCGCACCTTTGATGCGTTGCTTTCTCCAGCGACCATTGCGAACAGCTTGCCTGCCGTGTAGAGCGGCTCCAACCTTTCAAACGCAAGCAAGCCATGAAAATCGCTCAAGAAATCCGCGCAGGCAATGTGATCATGTTCGGCAAGGACCCCATGATCGTTCTGAAGACCGAATACGCTCGTGGCGGCCGTGGCGCTGCTACCGTGCGCATGAAGCTCAAGAGCCTGATCGGCAACTTCGGCACGGAAAACGTGTTCAAGGCCGACGACAAGATCGACAACGTGATCCTGGACAAGAAGGATTGCACCTACTCCTACTTCGCCGACCCCATGTACGTGTGGATGGACGAAGAGTTCAACCAGTACGAAGTCGAAGCTGAAAACATGGCTGACGCACTGAACTACCTGGAAGACGGCATGACTGCCGAAGTGGTGTTCTACGACGGCAAGGCCATCTCCGTCGAACTGCCCACCACCATCGTGCGCGAAATCACCTGGACCGAGCCCGCCGTCAAGGGCGATACCTCCGGCAAGGTTCTGAAGCCCGCCAAGATCGCTACCGGCTTCGAAGTGGCCGTGCCCCTGTTCGTGTCCCAGGAAGACAAGATCGAAATCGACACCCGCACCGGCGAATACCGCAAGCGCGTGTAATGTGGCGGCAGCTGCCGCAGCTGCTTCCCGGCAAAAGGCTTCCTTCAGGAAGCCTTTTTTCATTTCCGCCTCCGACAGCGGGATTACGCCAGCCCCTTCGTCTGCCGCGACACTCAAAACCGCTTCAGTCTGTGCAAGACTAAGGGCAGTCCATCCACTCCCACTGCCAATGACGCACTCCCTGCCCTGGCTGCAGCCCGAACAAGAATTCCCCCCCATCGATCAGACCTGGGGCGAGCGGGACCCCATTCCCGGGCTGCTGGCCGCCGGCAATACGCTGGATGCAGCACGTCTTCGCACTGCTTACAGCCAAGGCATTTTCCCGTGGTTCAGCGAGGGACAGCCGGTTCTCTGGTGGTCCCCCAACCCGCGCATGGCCCTGCATCCCGAGGAATTCCGCCTGCACCGCAGCCTGCGCAAAAGACTGCAGAAATTTCGCAATGATCCGCGCTGTGAAATTCGCATCGACAGCGCTTTTGCCACGGTGATGCAGCATTGCGCCCAGACCCCGCGCGATGGACAGAACGGTACGTGGATTGTGCAAAGCATCGTCGATGCCTATACCGAGCTGCATCAGCAGGGCGCTGCACACAGCGTGGAAACCTGGATCGACGGCCAGCTGGTCGGCGGCCTTTACTGCGTGGCACTGGGCAGAGCGGTTTTTGGCGAATCCATGTTCGCACTGCAGACCGATGCATCCAAGATTGCACTGTCGGCGCTGGTGGCCCTGTGCAGGGCTCATCAGGTGCCGCAGATCGACTGCCAGCAGGCCACAGCACATCTGTCTTTCATGGGCGCTCGAGAAGTCACAAGAGCGCAGTTCGCCCGGACCGTTCAAGCCCAGGCCCAGCTGCCCGATATGCAGTGGCAATTCAGCCCCATATACTGGGAACAGTTGCTAAGCCATACTGAGGCTTGACGCACCGCATCTGCAGCCGAGTCCGATCATGACGCACCCGAACGACCTCCCGCTACATGCCCTGCAGTTTTATGCCACGGCAGCCTATCCCTGCAGCTATCTGCCGGGCCGGCTGGCACGTTCTCAGGTCGCCACACCCAGTCACCTGATTCAGAACACCACCTATTCGGAACTGGTCACGCTGGGCTTCAGGCGCAGCGGCATGTTCACCTATCGCCCCTATTGCGATGGCTGCAAGGCCTGCGTTCCCCTGCGAATTCTGGCCCAGGAGTTTCGCCCCAGCCGCAGCCAGCGGCGCGCAGCAAAACAGCATGGGCAACTTGTCGCCTCCATTCAGCGCCTGCACTACTCCGACGAGCACTACCAGCTCTACCTACGCTACCAGCAGCACCGCCATAGCGGTGGCGGCATGGACAACGACAGCGTGGACCAGTACACGCAGTTTCTGCTGCAAAGCCGGGTCAACTCCCGATTGGTCGAGTTCCGCGAGCCGGGCGCGGACGGCCAGCCCGGCACACTCAAGATGCTCTCCATTCTGGACGTACTGGAGGACGGGCTGTCGGCGGTCTACACCTTCTACGATCCGGAAGACCACGCCAGCTATGGAACCTTCAATGTGCTGTGGCAAATTCAGCAGGCCAAAGCCATGAACCTGCCTTATGTCTATCTTGGCTACTGGATCTCCGAGAGCCAGAAGATGCGCTACAAGGCCAGCTTTTTGCCACATGAGATTCGCCAGGGCGAGCTATGGCAGCGCGTAGACAGGCAGAGCATTGTGCGCTCGCAAATTGAAGAGTGACGCTGCAAAAAGCAGCACATGGATATATGAGCGGATGACATGGCTGCACGGCTGCAGCACCGCTAGAATGCCCTCATCCCGCAAAGTATCTCCAACGCATGAAAAAAGACGACCTATCGGCCTCCGCAAAGCCCAGCGTCCAGGTTCTGGAACGCATGTTCACGTTGATCGACGTGCTGGCATCGCGTGAGGAAGCGGTTTCTTTGAAGGAGATCAGCGAACGCACGGGTCTGCATCCATCGACCACGCACCGCATCCTCAATGACCTTGCACTGGGCCGCTTTGTGGATCGCCCCGAATCGGGCAGCTACCGCCTGGGCATGCGCTTTCTGGAACTGGGCAACCTGGTCAAGGCCCGGCTGAACGTACGTGAAGTGGCGCTGACCCCCATGCGTCAGCTTTACAAGCAGATTCAGCAACCCATCAGCCTGTCCGTGCGCCAGGGCGACGAGATTGTCTATGTGGAACGCGCCTACAGCGAGCGCTCGGGCATGCAGGTGGTACGCGCCATTGGCGGCCACGCGCCTTTGCACTTGACCTCCAACGGCAAGCTGTTTCTGGCGGCCGATGACTCCCAGCAGGTGCGCGCCTACGCCATGCGCACCGGCCTGCCCGGCAAGACCCATTTCAGCATCACCCAGCTGGGTGACCTCGAACATGAGCTGGCCAAGGTACGCCAATACGGCATTGCCCGCGACAACGAAGAGCTGGAATTGGGCGTGCGTTGCATGGCAGCCGGCATTTACGACGACCAGAGCAAGCTGATTGCGGGCCTGTCCATCTCTGCCCCCGCAGACCGCCTTGACGAGAGCTGGGCCCCCAGATTGCAGGCCACGGTGCAGGAAATTTCCGTGGCGCTGGGTTTCAGCGGCACACGCCCTGCGCCGGCTCAAGCACCGGCCAACCCCTATAGCCGCAGCCAGCACGGCTGAATCTCTTCGCTCCAATGACAGGAGCGAGTTCATCTCGCAATCCGCAAAAGCGGCTGGGAAGGCCATTTCAGGTGTTGATCCAATAAAAAAGCGCTACCAAGGTAGCGCTTTTTTTGCTGACGGGCCTGGCCCTCTCGCCAGGCTCAACCGCGGATACGGCTGGCAATCGTGTTGCTGGCCGTGGGGCCCTTGCTTTCCATCCAATGGCGCACTCGCTCGGCATCTGCCAGGCGGCTGAACTTGCCTGCGGAATCCAGGAACACCATGATCAGCTTGCGCCCGGCCACATGGGCCTGCATCACAAGGCAGCGTCCGGCTTCGGAGATATAGCCGGTCTTTTGCAGGCCGATATCCCAGTTGTCGCTCTTGACCAGACGGTTGGTGTTGTTGAACTGCAGCGTGCGGCGACCGACGGCCACTTCATAGCCAGGCGATGTGGAGTACTCGCGCATCAGCGGATCGGCATGAGCCACCGCCACCAAGCGCGCCAGATCGCGTGCGCTGGACTGGTTGCTGCTGGACAGGCCGGTGGGCTCCACATAGCGCGTGTCCTTCATGCCCAGTTGCAGCGCCTTGGAGTTCATCAGTTGCACAAACTGCGCCAGACCGCCGGGATAAGTGCGTCCCAGGGCATGGGCAGCACGGTTCTCGCTGGACATCAGCGCCAGGTGCATCATCTCGGCACGCGTCAAGGTGGTCCCGACACGCAGGCGGGAGCTGCTGTGCTTTTCGGTATCCACATCGTCCTGCGTGATGGTGATCATCTCATCCATGGGCAGGCGGGCCTGAGAAATCAGCAGACCGGTCATCAGCTTGGTCAGCGAGGCAATCGGCAGCACTGCCTGATCGTTCTTGCTCAGCAGCACCTCATGTGTGTCCTGGTCAATCACATAAGCCACGCTGCTTTGCAGATCCAGGGGATCCGAGACGGAATGAAGACCCGCCATCTGCCCATAGGACAGGCGTGCGGGCTCGACCGCCGTGGCAGCTGCTGCCGCCGCAACCGCAGCACCGGTGGCTCCCGCCCTGGCCAGACGCTTCTTGCCGCCGGTCTTCTCTTCTCTTTCGGCCTTGGCCGCTAGAGCTGTCTTTCCGCCCTTCTTGCTTGCAAGCTTGGCATCTGCCTTTTCCGGCTTGCCTTTGGCGACCTTTGCGCTTTTGGGCTGCGCTGCGGCACGAACCTTGCCAGCCGGCTCCTTGGCCGCTTTCTTAGCCGAAGCTGCAGCAGCCACGGGCTTTTTGGAGTCTTTTTTGGGCGTCGCCGCATGCGCTGCCGGAGCAGCCAGAGCGCAGCTCAACAGAGCCAAAGACACCACCTGGGTGAGTTTTGCAAGGCGAAATGGACGCAGCAGCTGCATGCGATACTCCAGACAACAAGGTGTAAGGATTTAATTCAATCAAAAAAGTTGTGCAGTGACAAGCACTTACACAACCTTCTCGATAATCTGAGTGAAATTATAAATCCAGCAGTCAACCTTGTGCTGCAACAACTTCCTGATTGCTATGCAATTTGTTCAAAGCGCTCAGATATGCCTTGGCCGATGCGACCACAATATCGGGGTCAGCACCCACTCCGTTGACGATGCGACCGCTGCGCTGCAGGCGCACCGTCACCTCGCCCTGACTCTCGGTTGAGCCGCTGATGGCATTGACGGAATACAGCACCATCTCGGCACCGCTCTTGACTTCGGACTCGATGGCCTTGAACGAGGCATCGACCGGACCATTGCCCTCGGAGCTGGCCTTGATTTCCCGGCCTGCATTGCTGAAGACCACGCTTGCATGTGGACGCTCACCTGTTTCACTCTGCTGGGCCAGCGAAATGAACTGGAACTGATTGTCCTGGTGCTCCGCGCCTTCGGCATTCACCAGCGCCAGAATGTCCTCGTCAAAGATTTCGCTCTTGCGATCCGCGAGTTCCTTGAAGCGCGTGAAGGCTTGGTTGATGGCAGCTTCGCTGTCCAGTTCCACCCCCAGCTCCTGCAGACGCTGCTTGAAGGCGTTGCGACCACTGAGCTTGCCCAGCACGATCTTGTTGGCCGCCCAGCCCACATCCTCGGCACGCATGATTTCGTAGGTGTCACGCGCCTTGAGCACGCCATCCTGATGAATGCCGGAAGCATGGGCAAAGGCATTGGCTCCCACCACCGCCTTGTTGGGCTGCACCACAAAGCCCGTGGTCTGACTGACCAGGCGGCTGGCGGCCACGATATGCTGGGTATCGATATTCACGTCGAGACCAAAGTAGTCCTTGCGCGTCTTGATGGCCATGACCACTTCTTCAAGTGAGCAGTTACCTGCACGCTCGCCCAGCCCGTTGATGGTGCATTCGATCTGGCGCGCGCCGCCGATCTTCACCCCCGCCAGCGAATTGGCAACCGCCATGCCCAGGTCGTTGTGGCAATGCACGGACCAGACGGCCTTGTCGCTGTTGGGAACGCGCTCGCGCAAGTTGCGAATGAACTCGCCATAGAGCTCGGGAATCGCATAACCCACGGTGTCGGGCACGTTGATGGTGGTTGCACCTTCCTTGATGACGGCCTCGATCACGCGCGCCAGAAAATCGGGTTTGCTGCGATAGCCGTCCTCCGCGCTGAACTCGATGTCTTCGATGAGATTGCGCCCGAAGCGCACCGCCTGCTTGGCCTGCTCCAGCACCTGCTCGGGTGTCATGCGCAGCTTTTTCTCCATGTGCAGCGGACTGGTGGCGATGAAAGTGTGAATGCGAGCGCGGTTGGCCCCCTTCAAGGACTCGGCCGCACGCGCGATGTCGCGGTCGTTGGCGCGCGAGAGCGAACAGACCGTGGAGTCCTTGATGGCACGCGCAATGGTCTGGATGGACTCGAAGTCGCCATTGGATGCCGCGGCAAACCCTGCCTCGATCACATCGACCTTGAGGCGCTCCAGCTGGCGTGCAATGCGCAGCTTTTCATCGCGCGTCATGGAGGCGCCGGGCGACTGCTCGCCGTCACGCAAGGTGGTATCGAAAATAATGAGCTGATCGGACATGGTGGGGACTCTCTATGTAGTGGCGCCGGTAGACGCCTGTTTTGACTGGAGGATTGCCGACAAAAAAGCCGGTGCGCTTTTGGCGGCACCGGCTTTGAACCTTTTATGCGGCTACCGCCTCTTCGGCGACAGCAGGGACGCGCTGCACTCCCGAGATGATGGCCCGCAACGAGGCAGAAACGATATTGGCATCGACCCCGACGCCATAGCAGACCTGAGCGTCATCCACACGCAGCTCCACATAGGCAATCGCCTTGGCATTCGCTCCCTCGCCAATCGCATGCTCGGCATAGTTGAGCACGCGCACATTGCGACCGACGTTAGCCGACAGCGCCTGCACGAAGGCATCAATGGGGCCCGTACCTTCGCCTTCCAAAAAATACTTTTCTCCGGCGATCTCGATGTGGGAAGTCATATTGACCACGCCATCTGCCTCGCTCAGGCGATATTGAGGCGGCTTGACAGTGTTAACCCCATATTCGCGCTGGAACAGCTCCCACAGATCCGCAGCCGACAATTCCTTGCCGCTGGCATCCATCTCGCGCTGCACGACCTGGCTGAACTCGATCTGCAGGCGGCGAGGCAGCTGAAGCCCATATTCGCTCTCGAGCAGATAGGCAATACCACCCTTGCCCGACTGGCTGTTCACGCGAATCACTGCCTCATAGCTGCGACCCAGGTCCTTGGGATCGATGGGCAGATAAGGCATATCCCAGATATCGCCTTCCTTGTGGGCGGCGAAAGCCTTCTTGATGGCGTCCTGGTGGGAGCCGGAGAAGGAGGTGTAGACCAAGTCACCCACGTAAGGATGACGAGGATGCACGGGCAACTGGTTGCAATGCTCAACCGTTGCGCGGATATCGTCGATGTCGGAGAAATCCAGACCGGGGTTCACGCCCTGGATATACATATTGAGCGCCACATTCACCACGTCCAGATTGCCGGTGCGCTCGCCGTTGCCGAACAGACAGCCTTCCAGGCGGTCCGCGCCAGCCATCAGGGACAACTCCGCTGCTGCCGTTCCCGTGCCGCGGTCGTTATGAGGGTGGACCGAGATCACCACGCTGTCACGGCGCTTGATGTTGCGATGCGTCCACTCCACCATGTCGGCAAAGATATTGGGCGTGGAATGCTCCACGGTGGTAGGCAGGTTGATGATGCACTTGTTCTCGGGCGTGGGCTGCCAGACGTCGGTGACGGCGTCTATCACGCGCTTGGAGAACTCCAGCTCGGTGTCCGAATACATTTCGGGCGAGTACTGGAAGGTCCATTTGGTGTTGGGGTGCTGGGCCGCGATGTCTTTGAACATCTGGGCATTGGTCACCGCCAGCTCAACGATCTCGTCTTCACTCATATTCAGCACCACACGGCGCATCACGGGAGCCGTGGCGTTGTAGAGATGGACGATGGCGCGGGGCACGCCTTCGAGCGCTTCGAAGGTGCGACGAATCAGATGCTCACGCGCCTGGGTCAGCACCTGCACGGTCACGTCGTCGGGAATGCGGTTTTCCTCGATGAGCTTGCGCATGAAGTCGAACTCGATCTGCGAGGCCGAAGGAAAGCCGACTTCGATTTCCTTGAAACCGATCTTCACCAGTTGCTCGAACATGCGCACCTTGCGCTCGATGTCCATGGGCTCGATCAGGGCCTGGTTGCCGTCACGCAGATCCACGCTGCACCAGACCGGAGGCTTGGTGATGACCGCGTCGGGCCAGGTGCGATCGGTCAGACGCACGGGGGCGAAAGCGCGGTATTTGGTGGAAGGGTTTTGCAACATGGTGAGTCTCTTTAGTCGAAATTAGAGGAAATTGAACCCAGCTCCAGCGACGCCCAAAAGCAAAAACGGCCCGTCGCTGATGCTACGGGCCGCCAAGTAGGGTGTGTTTGTACGCGCGCGCTACTTTCTCTGCCCGTTGGACATTAGTAGTAGAGCTAGCGACAGGTTTTGCATGCGGGTCACTTTAACACAAGAAAAGTTGACAGGGCCAGGATTTTTTGGAACCGAACTTCAATCGTCGTGCAGACCACGCTCATCGGGCTCGTCCTTGGAGGTCGCCACAATGCTGACCTGCTCACCCTTGGCACGGCGCCAGACATAGATCACATAGCCCGAGACCGAGTAGCCGACAAACACCAAGAAGAGCATGGTTGCAGGCTCGATGCTGACCACGGCCATCAGCAGGGCCACCACCACCAGCGAGACGAACGGCATGCTCTTGGCGCCGCCGATGTCCTTGAAGCTGTAATAGGGAATATTGGTGACCATGGTCAGACCTGCGAACAGCGTGATGGCGAACATGATCCAGGACAGATCGGCCCTGTCCGTGGGATAGCCGCCAAACCAGGAAATCACATCGCCGAAGATGGGTACATCACGATGGGAAACCATCAGCGCACTGGTCAGCCAGATAAAGCCCGCCACCAGGGCCGCAGCCGCAGGCGAAGGCATGCCCTGAAAATAGCGCTTGTCCACCACGGCCGTATTCACGTTGAAGCGCGCCAGGCGCAATGCGGCGCAGGCGCAATACACAAAGGCGGCAATCCAGCCCCAGCGCCCCAGGGGACGCAAAGCCCATTCATAAGCAATCAGCGCGGGCGCGGCACCGAAGGACACCATGTCGGAGAGCGAGTCCATCTGCTCACCGAACGCGCTTTGCGTGTGCGTCATGCGCGCCACGCGACCGTCCAGGCTGTCGAGCACCATGGCGCAGAAAACGCCCACGGCCGCCAGTTCGAACTTGTTGTTCATGGCCATGACGATGGCGTAGAAACCGCCAAACAGCGCTGCCAGCGTGAACAGATTGGGCAGCACATAAATGCCTTTGCGCGGCTTGCGCGGCATTCCACTCAGATCGGCAGAATCATTGCTGTTTTGCATCAAACAGACCTCCAGTGCTTGCATGTCAATTGCATGCAGCTATTAAAACGATAGTATTTCAAGCATGGCCATCATGGCCATGTCCCTGCCACCAGTGTACCCGCCACACAGATCGCCTCCGGAATGAAAAAAGGCCACCTCAAAGGTGGCCTCTTGCCCAAGCGCAGTCATCCGGCTCGCGCCGAATGACCTGCCTGCATTAGTTGCGGGTCTGGTCGACCAGCTTGTTCTTGGAGATCCAGGGCATCATGGAGCGCAGCTGGCCGCCCACTTGCTCGATGGCATGATCGGCGTTCTGGCGACGACGGGCAGTCATCGAAGGATAGTTCAGACGGCCTTCGCTGATGAACATCTTGGCGTATTCACCGCTCTGGATGCGCTTGAGGGCGTTGCGCATGGCCTTGCGGGATTCTTCGTTGATGACTTCGGGGCCGGTCACGTACTCGCCATACTCCGCGTTGTTGGAGATGGAGTAGTTCATGTTGGCGATGCCGCCTTCATACATCAGGTCAACGATCAGCTTGAGCTCGTGCAGGCACTCGAAGTAAGCCATTTCGGGAGCGTAGCCAGCTTCGGTCAGCGTCTCGAAGCCCATCTTCACCAGTTCCACGGCACCGCCGCACAGCACGGCCTGCTCGCCGAACAGGTCGGTCTCGGTTTCTTCCTTGAAGTTGGTTTCGATGATGCCGCCCTTGCCGCCGCCGTTGGCGGAAGCATAGGACAGGGCCACGTCACGGGCCTTGCCGGACTTGTCCTGGTAGATGGCGATCAGGGAAGGCACGCCGCCGCCCTTCAGGTATTCGGAGCGCACGGTGTGGCCGGGGCCCTTGGGGGCGACCATGATCACGTCCAGATCGGCGCGGGGCACGACCTGGTTGTAGTGCACGTTGAAGCCGTGAGCGAAAGCCAGGGTAGCGCCGGACTTGATGTTGGGCTCGACGTTGTTCTTGTACACCTCGGGGATGTTCTCGTCGGGCAGCAGGATCATGACCACGTCGGCAGCCTTCACCGCGTCGTTCACTTCCATCACGGTCAGACCGGCCTTGCCGACCTTGTCCCAGGAAGAGCCGCCCTTGCGCAGACCGACCACAACCTTCACGCCGCTGTCGTTCAGGTTTTGAGCATGTGCGTGGCCTTGGCTGCCGTAGCCGATGATGGCAACAGTCTTGCCCTTGATCAGGCTCAGGTCACAGTCCTTGTCGTAGAAAACTTTCATGATGGCTCCAGGTCTCTTATCTTGAGGGGGTTAAAAAGGTTTGTTCAGATTCAAAAGTGGTGCAACGCAGCCATTAGACACGCAGAATGCGTTCGCCACGACCAATACCCGAGGCGCCTGTGCGAACGGTCTCAAGGATGGCAGTGCGATCAATGGCTTGCAGGAAGGCGTCGTTCTTGGACTGGTCGCCGGTCAGCTCCACGGTGTAGCTCTTCTCGGTCACGTCGATGATGCGGCCGCGGAAGATGTCCGCCATGCGCTTCATTTCCTCGCGTTCCTTGCCCACGGCACGCACCTTGACCATCATCAGCTCGCGCTCGGTGTAGGCACCTTCGGTCAGGTCCACCACTTTAACCACTTCAATCAGTCGGTTCAGGTGCTTTGTGATTTGCTCAATCACATCGTCCGAGCCCGTGGTCAGGATGGTCATGCGCGACAGCGAGGGATCCTCGGTCGGTGCGACAGTCAGGGATTCGATGTTGTAGCCACGGGCGGAAAACAGGCCCACGACGCGCGACAGTGCTCCAGGCTCGTTCTCGAGCAGCACGGCAATAATGTGTTTCATTGGGAGATTCCTCTTTTCGCCGCCCTCCCCTGACACCGGTAAGTGCCAGGCTCGACGGACAATAGATTCGTCAAAACGCTATTTAAAATATAGCTGCTTGTGCTTGATATGTAAGTGCTTGATGCCGATTTCATTGGAAATCGGCTTTCCATGCATTACAGGTCGTCGGCGCCCAGCAGCATTTCCGTGATGCCACGGCCGGCTTGCACCATGGGGAACACGTTCTCGGTCGGATCGGTGCGGAAGTCCAGGAAAACCGTCTTGCTTTCCTCGCGCACGATACGGCGCGCCTCGCGCAGCGCAGCCTCGACATCGGCAGGCTTTTCGATCAGCAGGCCACGATGGCCAAAGGCCTCGGCCAGCTTCACGAAGTCGGGCAGCGAATCCATATAGCTGCTCGAGTAGCGACCCGAGTATTCAATTTCCTGCCACTGGCGCACCATGCCCAGGAAGCGGTTGTTCAGCGCACAGATGACCACCGGGGTGTTGTACTGCTTGCAGGTGGCCAGTTCTTGGATATTCATCTGGATCGAGCCTTCGCCCGTGATGCAGAAGACTTCGGAGTCCGGCTTGGCCAACTTGATGCCCATGGCGTAAGGCAGGCCCACGCCCATGGTGCCCAGACCGCCGGAGTTGATCCAGCGACGGGGTTCATCAAAGCGGTAATACTGGGCAGCCCACATCTGGTGCTGACCCACATCGGAGGTGATGTAGGCGTCGGCATCCTTGGTCATGTTCCACAGTGTGTCGACCACGTACTGAGGCTTGATGACTTCGGTGTTGGACTTGTCGTAGCTCAGGCAGTCGCGGCTGCGCCAGCCTTCGATGGTGTTCCACCATTGGCCCAGAGCTGCCTCATCGGGGCGCTGTGCAGACTCGCGCAGCATGGCGATCAGCTCATTGAGCACGTCCTTGACATCGCCCACGATGGGCACATCCACCTTCACGCGCTTGGAGATGGAGGAAGGATCGATGTCGATATGGATGATCTTGCGCTCCACCGACATGAAATGCTTGGGATTGCCGATCACGCGATCGTCAAAGCGCGCACCCACGGCCAGCAGCACATCGCAGTTCTGCATGGCATTGTTGGCTTCGATGGTGCCGTGCATCCCCAGCATGCCCAGGAACTTCTTGTCACTGGCCGGGTAGGCGCCCAGGCCCATCAGCGTATTCGTGACCGGGTAGCCCAGCATGTCCACCAGCTGACGCAGTTCGTTGCAGGCATTGCCCAGCAGCACGCCGCCACCGGTATAGATGTAGGGGCGCTTGGCCGTCAGCAGCAGCTGCAGAGCCTTGCGGATCTGGCCCGCATGTCCCTTTTTGACAGGGTTGTACGAGCGCATTTCCACTTTTTCAGGATAGCCCGTGTACAGCGCCTTCTTGAAGGACACGTCCTTGGGAATATCCACCACCACGGGGCCGGGACGGCCGGTGCGGGCGATGTGGAAAGCCTTTTTCATGGTCTCGGCCAGCTCGCGCACATCCTTGACCAGGAAGTTGTGCTTGACGATGGGACGAGTGATGCCCACGGTATCGCACTCTTGAAATGCGTCGGTACCGATGTAATTGGTCGATGTCTGTCCCGCGATCACCACCATGGGGATGGAGTCGGTATAGGCCGTGGCAATGCCCGTCACCGCATTGGTCAGACCGGGGCCGGATGTCACCAGCGCCACGCCCACTTCACCGGTGGCACGCGCAAAACCGTCGGCTGCATGCACGGCCGCCTGCTCGTGGCGCACCAGCACATGCTGAATGCTGTCCTGCTTGTAGAGCGCGTCGTAGATATAGAGAACTGCCCCGCCAGGGTAACCCCACAGGTGCTTGACACCTTCAGCCTGAAGAGACTTGATGAGGATTTCGGAGCCCATCAATTCCTGGGCGCCCTTGGGGGACGATGCGGCGGCTGCAGAGGCCAGCTCGGCTTTGGAGATTTCCATGATCAACCTTTGTGAATTTCTCTAACGAAAAACCTTCGGTGCCCTTAGCCTGAAGCCCTTGTGAGGCCGGTTTAGGACTTAAGACCACATGCCATGGACGTTTGTGTGTACGCCGGACCGTGATCCGTTTGCTTCTTTAAGTTGAAGATCATTATCGCACTGCAACAAGACCTTCAAATGCAGTACACAAAAAAACATCATCGGATGCGATAATCTGCCGCTTTCGCCACTACCTAACTCCCGCTTTCTCCAGGGTTACTCTCTCTTGGCCACAGAACAAGAACTGTCTGCATTCCTCAAAGACGTTGAAAAGCGCGCCTTCAAACGCAGCGTTTTCCATGTCCGCGACGAGGAGGCCGCCCTGGATATCGTGCAGGACAGCATGCTCAAACTGGCCCAGCACTATGGGGACAAACCGGTCAATGAACTGCCCATGCTGTTCCAGCGCATTCTGTCGAACAGCACGCTGGACTGGTTTCGCCGCCAGAAGACCCAGAAAGCCGTTTTCACTCACTTCAGCGACCTGGAGTCTTCCGTAGACGGGGACAGCGACTTCGACTGGCTGGAAACCTATGCCACCAACAGCGACGAATCCGCCGCCAGCAACGCCGAGAGCCTGACCGAACGCAAGCAGACGCTGCAAAGCATAGAAAAAGAGATACAGGAGCTGCCTGCGCGTCAACGCGAGGCCTTTCTCATGCGTTACTGGGAAGAGATGGATGTCGCAGAGACTGCTGCCGCCATGGGTTGCTCTGAAGGCAGCGTCAAAACCCATTGCTTCCGCGCCATTCAAACATTGAGCAAGGCACTCAAGGCCAAAGGAATCGAGTTATGAAATCCGCGCCCACCCTCCGGCAAGAACAGACCGCCGACCGCATCGCCCGTCAAATCACTGCCCGACTGAGCGAGGGCGAAGCCTTGCTCCCTTACGAAATCACCGAACGCCTGCGCGCCTCCCGCGAGCAAGCCGTGTCTGTACGTCGCCGCGAAGCGTCTGTGCTGCGCGTTCAGACCAGTACTGCAACATCTGCCCAGGGCAGCACCCTGACACTGGGCAACCCCGACGAGGGTAGCGGCTGGTGGCGCACTCTGGTCTCGGCCATCCCCGTTTTTGCACTCATTGCGGGCCTGGTAATCTACAACTCCGACACCGAACAAAGTATGCTAAGCGAAGTCACCGAGGTCGATACCGCCTTGCTGACCGATGATCTGCCCCCTGCTGCCTACTCTGACCCTGGTTTCATCCAGTACCTCAAGACCTCGGCAGCCACCCCATCAGAACACTAAACAGCCTGCCACCTCTGCCTTGATGCCCACTGAGAAGCGCTCCCTCCTGAAACCCGACAACACCGCCGCCATCATGGCGGCGCTGTTGTTGGTGGCCTTGAGCTGGACAGGATGGAATGTCGTACAGCAAGTCAGGCTGGCGCCCAGCTCCGTGCCCCCCGCCACGGTAGCTGCATCCAGATCCATGCATGCAGACCCGTCCACGCGCCAAAGAGCCTCAGCACAGGCCTCGGGCCCACGCTGGGGCGAACTCAGCAGCCACCAGCGCGAGATTCTGCTGCCGCTGCAAGAGCGCTGGGCCATGATCGGCTCGGTACAGAAGCGCCGCTGGATTGCCCTGGCGGATGGCTTTGACAAACTCAGCGAGCGCGAACAGCAAAAGCTTCATGACCGCATGGAAGCATGGTCCGGCCTGAGTGCCGCCCAGCGCAACCAGGCCCGGCTGAATTTCGCCATTACCAACAAGCTCGCGACTGACAAGCAAGCCCAGTGGGAGGCCTACCAGGCTCTGAGCGATGAAGAAAAGCGACTGCTGGCCGCCCGCGCCACTCCCAAGGTGGTAAGCGCCGCACCGGCCATCAAGCCTGTGCCGTCCAAGAAGCTGGCGCGCATTCCTGCTGCCACGGCCTCCCCCAATACGGTGCCCAATCTGCCCAAGATTCCACCCGCAACCATTCATCACCCACCACCGCCCGTGCCCGCAACACCAGCCATGGTGGAGACACACCCCATTCGTACGCCCTCGGTGATTGTGGAGACGGCTCCCGTGGACATTCCTCGCGCCACCCCGATCACCCTGCCTCCGCTGGATGCGCCAGGTCAAGACGCGCACCAATGACAGTGTCGGTGCGGCAACCGAGCGCCAAGCCCGCTGACCTGAGCCCTACAATGCCCTCATGCAGCAAGACACCCAGCCGGCAGCCTCATCGACTCCTGACTTCATAGCACCAAGCCTGCGTCGCCGTATGGCTTGCTGGCTTTATGAAGGCATGCTTTTGTTTGGCGTGGTGTTCATCGCCGGCTATTTGTTCGGCACGCTGTCGCAGACGCGCAATGCACTCGACAATCGGCATCTGCTGCAGGCCTTCATGCTGGTGGTGCTGGGGATTTACTTTGTCTGGTTCTGGAGCAAAGGCCAGACGCTGGCCATGAAGACCTGGCATATCCGCGTGGTCGATACCCAAGGCCGCCCCCTGACGCAAACCCGCGCCCTGCTGCGCTATGCAGCCAGCTGGATGTGGTGGCTGCCACCGCTGGCCCTGCTCTACCCGCTGGGCCTGCCGCCACTGGAGGTGCTGGTGCTGCTCATGGGCTGGATTCTGATCTGGGCGCTGCTGAGCCGCTTTCACCCCAGAAAGCAGTTCTGGCACGACGCCTGGGCCGGCACCCAGTTGGTGCATCAGGCCCCCACTCCCAAACGCATCCGCTGACCCCTCCCCTCCATGAGCACCTCCTCACCTGACCCCGTCAACCCGCAAAAAAGCCGTACCGGACTGTCCCGGGTGCTGCATGCCGGCGGCTACTCGCTGGCTGGCCTCAAGGCCGGCTGGCATGAAAAAGCATTTCAGCAGGAAGCAATCTGTGCCGCCGTCATGATTCCTCTGGCGCTCTGGCTGGGCCAGAACTGGGAACAGACAGCGCTGCTGGCCGGCACCGTCATCCTGGTGCTCATTGTGGAATTGCTCAATACCGGCATAGAGGCAGCCATAGACCGTATCGGGCCCGAATGGCACGAGCTTTCCAAGAAAGCCAAGGACATGGGCAGCGCTGCTGTATTTCTGGCCCTGTGCCTTTGCGGAGCCGTCTGGGCGGCCGCTCTTTATCACCGTTTCATCGTATGACTCAACCCGCTTTTTCCATTTGCGTGTACTGCGGCTCACGCCCCGGCACCAACCCTCAATTCACCGAATTCGCCAAGGCCGTGGGCCAATGGATAGGCTCGCGCGGCGGCCAGCTGGTCTATGGCGGTGGACGCAGCGGCCTGATGGGCGTGGTGGCCGAAGCCACGCAACAAGCTGGCGGCCGTGTCGTCGGCATCATCCCTCAGGCACTGGTCGACAAGGAGCTGGCCAACCAGGCCTGCGACGAACTGCACATCGTCAAGAACATGCACGAACGCAAGGCCATGATGGCCGAGCGCAGCGATGCCTTCGTGGCCCTGCCCGGCGGCATCGGTACTTTTGAAGAGCTGTTCGAAGTCTGGACCTGGCGCCAGCTGGGCTACCACGACAAGCCCATCGGCATTCTCAATGTGGATGGCTATTACGACGCCATGCTGCAGTTTCTTCAGTCCTGCGTGGGCAACGGCTTCATGGGCGAGTGGCAGATGGGCCTGGTCGAAAGCAGCAGCGACACCTCGGCCCTGCTGCAAAATCTCGTCCAGAATGCCGGCAGCCAGCTGGATACACCGCCTCTGCGCTCGGTAATCTGAGCCCTGAAAAACACTGCAGGGCGGCATCCGCCGACCCGTAGCGCTGCCTGCAGTGCGCACACCCGGCTCCGGACCATGAAAAAAGCCAGACTCAAGGTCTGGCTTTTTGCCTGGGGCGCATGACTGGGGCGCAACATGGCGACTTAGACAGCAGTGTCGTCCAGCTCGCCCGTACGGATGCGCACCACGCGCTCCACGGGGGTGATGAAGATCTTGCCGTCACCAATCTTGCCGGTGCGCGCGACATTGACGACGGCATCCACGCAGCGGTCCACGTCCTCATCTCGCACCACGACTTCGATCTTCACCTTGGGCAGGAAATCGACCACATACTCCGCGCCACGATAAAGCTCGGTATGGCCTTTCTGACGGCCAAAACCCTTGACTTCGGTCACGGTCAGACCATTCACCCCACACTCGGCCAGGGCCTCGCGCACTTCCTCTAGCTTGAAGGGCTTGATGACGGCAGTAATCATTTTCATGGGGCTAGTTCCTCAATGGATTGAAATCGGCAAAACACCGGAGGCAGAACCTCAGGCGCGAAATTTGTTGGTGATGGGGTAGCGCCAGTCCTTGCCAAAGCTGCGCATTGTCAGACGTGGACCGACCGGCGCCTGGCGACGCTTGTACTCGTTGATTTGTATCAGACGCGTGACCCGCTCCACATCCGCAGGCGCAAAACCCTCGGCGACGATGGAGCTTATGCTCTCGTTGTTTTCCATGTAACGGGACACGATGGCATCCAGCACCTCGTAGTCCGGCAGGCTGTCCTGATCCTTCTGATCGGGGCGCAGCTCGGCGCTGGGCGGACGCGTGATGATGCGCTCGGGAATGGGGTCGAGCCCCGTGCCGAAGGGATCGTTGGCATTGCGCCAGCGTGCCAGCGCAAACACCTCGGTCTTGAACACATCCTTGATGACGGCAAAACCGCCGGCCATGTCGCCGTACAGCGTGCAGTAGCCGGTGGACATCTCGCTCTTGTTGCCCGTGGTCAGCACGATGGAGCCAAACTTGTTGCTCATGGCCATCAGCAGGGTGCCGCGAATACGGGCTTGCAGGTTTTCCTCGGTCGTGTCTTCGGCGCGTCCGGCAAAAGTGCCAGCCAGCGCTGCCTTGAAGGCTTCGAACTGCGGCGCGATATCGATCTCTTCGTGCTGCACGCCGACGCGCTCGGACATTTCGCGCGCATCCAGCCAGCTGATATCGGCCGTATAGGGCGAAGGCATCATGACCGTGCGCACCTTGTCCGCGCCTAGAGCATCCACGGCAATGGCCAGTACCAGGGCCGAGTCCATACCGCCCGACAGGCCGATGAGTGCACCCGGAAAACGGTTCTTGCCCACATAGTCGCGCACGGACAGCACCAGCGCCGACCAAAGCGCATGGTGGTGGTTCAGCTGGGGCTTGACTTGCCCCATCAGCGTCACGCATCCATCCACCAGCAGCGCGGCAACCATGGGCAGCTCTTCCTCGAAGGCCGCCGCACGCGCCGCCACCTGGCCGTCGGCCTGCACCGCGAACGAACAGCCGTCGAACACGACTTCATCCTGGCCACCCACCAGATGGACATAGACCAGAGGAACCGCGTTTTCCACGGCGCGCTGCGCAATCACCGCCTCGCGCTCCAGGGGTTTGCCACTATGGAACGGCGAGGCATTGATGACGAGCAGCAACTGGGCGCCTGCGGCAACGGCGGCATGGGCCGGGCCGGCATGCCAGGCGTCTTCGCAAATCAGCAGTCCGATCTGGATGCCCTCCAGCTCGAAGACACAGCTTTCCTCACCGGCCGCAAAGTAGCGCTGTTCGTCGAACACGCCAAAGTTGGGCAGCAGTTGCTTGAAATAGCGCGCAATCTGCTGACCATCGCGCAACACGCTGGCAGCGTTGAACAGTTTCTCACCTTGCTCATCGCGCTGCGGGTGACCGATGACCAGCGCCAGCCCCGGCCATTGGGCACTGGCTTGCTGCAACTGCTGCAGAGCCGCATCGCAGGCTTCCAAAAATGCCGGACGCAGATACAGGTCCTCAGCCGCGTAGCCACACAGGGCAAGCTCGGGCGTGAGCAGCAGGCGGGCACCGTTGGCATAAGCTTCAGCAGCAGCGGCGATGATTTTCTGGACATTGCCAGAGAGGTCTCCCACAACAAAATTGCGTTGGGCACAGCAAATGGAAAGCGTCATGAAAAGCAAGCTAGGCGGTGAGGCCACCAGCCCCCGCGACAATCAGGGCATGGCCGAAAACAAGATTATCACTCGCGTGCTTGCCAGCGTGCAGCAGCTGGACGCACAAACCTGGAATGTGCTGCTGGCCTCTCAATCCACGCCCACGCCCTTCATGCGCCACGAATACCTGGCAGCCATGGAGCAAAGCGGCAGCGCCACGCCCGATACCGGCTGGATCGCCCGGGTCATCACCGTCTGGGACGGCGATGAACTGCTGGCGGCCTGCCCCCTCTATATCAAGACCCACTCCTACGGCGAATATGTGTTTGACTGGGCCTGGGCGCGCGCCTATCAGCAGCATGGCCTGCCTTATTACCCCAAGGGATTGCTGGCCGTCCCCTTCACGCCCGTGCCAGGCTCCCGCCTGCTGGCACGCAGCCAGGCACTGCGCGTGGCGCTGGTGCATGCCGTCCAGGCCTGGGCAGCCGAGCAGCAGCTGTCATCGCTGCACCTGCTGTTTGGCGATGCCGACGATCTTGCCGCCTGCGCCGCAGCCGGCTGGATGCAGCGCAGCACAGTGCAGTTTCACTGGACGAACACGCCGCCCGCGCCCCCCGCTGCGGGCGGCACTGCGACAACACCGTCCCGCTGGAAGGACTTCGACGACTTTCTGGGCTCGCTGAACCAGGAAAAGCGCAAGAAAATCCGCCAGGAGCGACGCAAGATACGCGAAGCCGGCGTGAGCTTCAAAGCCATGCAGGGTAGCGACATCGGTGCGCAGGACTGGTCCTTCTTCTACCGCTGCTATGAGCGCACCTACCTGGAGCACGGCAACCCGCCGTATCTGACACCGGAGTTCTTTGCCTCCATGGCCTCGGCCATGCCCGAGAACTGGGTGATGTTCATCGCCGAGCGCAACGGGCAGCCTGTCGCCTCAAGTTTGATAGCTATTAGCGCCTTGCAATCAATGATTTCAGTATCAAAACCATTGTTTTTTGAGGATGGACAAGCGCAAGCAGCTATCAATAGCAAGGTGGCCTATGGTCGCTACTGGGGCGCTCTGGAGCGGGTCGACAGCCTGCATTTCGAAGCCTGCTACTACCAACCCATCGAATGGTGCATCGCCAACGGCTTTGCCCGATTCGAAGGCGGCGCCCAGGGCGAGCACAAGATGGCCCGCGCGCTGCTGCCCGTGGAAACACCGAGCGCCCACTGGGTGGCCCATCCCGCTTTTGCCGATGCCATCGAGCGCTTCTTGCAGCGCGAGAGCGAAGGCATGGCCCAATATGTGGAAGAGCTGCAATCCCATAGCCCGCTGCGCAAGGCCTGAAGGTGAAGACAAAAAAAGGCCGCTTTGCAGCGGCCTTGAAGCTCAGACTCCAGGAGACATTCAGAAGGTTTCCCAGTCACCCTCATCCAGCGAGGACTTTTGCGCATTACGGGCAGTAGCGGATTCGCCAGCAACAGCGCCCCCCATCAAAGAGCGCGGGGCTGCAGGCATGGGGGCAGGACGGGCGGCCACACGACGGACAGGAGCCTGACTCGCCGGGGCGGCAGCAGCGACCACAGCCGGCGACGCAGAACGGGCTGCAGCCTTGGGTGCCTGGTCATAAAGCGCACTGGCAGGCAACTGGAAGACCGCCACAGCCTGAACCAGATCCTGCGCCTGCTTGCGCAGCGCACCGGCGGCAGCAGCACTTTCCTCCACCAGCGCCGCGTTTTGCTGCGTCGTCTGATCCATCTGCGTCACCGCCTCGCCAACCTGGGCCACACCCTGGCTCTGTTCCTGGCTGGCGGCACTGATCTCGGCCATCAAATCCGTCACCCGGCTGATCGCCGACACAATGTCGGCCATGGTGGCACCGGCCTTGTCCACCAGCTGCGTGCCCTGCTCCACCCGCTGCACACTGGTGCTGATCAAGGCCTTGATTTCCTTGGCCGCCTCGGCACTGCGCTGGGCCAGGGTACGCACCTCGCCCGCCACCACGGCAAAACCACGGCCCTGCTCACCGGCGCGCGCTGCTTCCACGGCCGCATTCAGCGCCAGAATATTGGTCTGGAAGGCGATGGAGTCGATGACGGTGATGATGTCGGCAATCTGCTGGCTGCTGTTGTTGATGCCCTTCATGGTTTCCACCACTTCGGCCACCACGGCACCGCCCTGCGCTGCCACCTGGGAAGCATTCACCGCCATCTGATTGGCGGCACGGGCGTTGTCGGCGTTCTGGCGCACGGTTGAGCCCAGCTGCTCCATGGAGGCGGCGGTTTCCTCCAGCGCACTGGCCTGCTCCTCGGTGCGACCGGAGAGATCAGCATTTCCCGAGGCAATCTGCGAACTGGCCGAGGCCACGCCTTCCGCGTTCTGGCGTACCGAGCGCACGGTCTGCACCAGACTGCTTTGCATACGCTCCAGGGCTCCGAGCAAGCGGCCTGTTTCGTCCTGTCGCTCCACGCGGATGACGCCGCTCAGATCCCCATTGGCCACACGGTCCGCAGCCTGCACCGCCTGCTCCAGCGGCGCACGTATGGAACGCACCAACCAGATGCCTGCCCCTGCAGCCACCAGCACCGCAATCAAGGCAGCCAAGGCAAGCATGCTCACAGCCCGGTCGTAAACCCTCTCCGAAGCCAGAGTCTCGCCCCTTGCCACATCACTGTTGAACTTGATCAGCTTTTGCAGGGTCGCCGAAGACTGTTCATAGAGCTTGAGAGATTCGCCTCCCAGCAGTTGCTTGGCCTGCTCTTTATCGCCTCGACGCGAAATTTCGAACAGTTGCTTGTTCAACTCGACGTAGCGCTCCCGTTCGCGCAGGAACTGCGTGTAGAGCTCGCGCTCCTCGGCAGTGACAATCAAAGGTTCATAGAGCTTTTTTGCCTCCGCCAGGTGTTTCTGCAATTGCTCGAATTGAGCTTCCACCTGAGCCATATAGCCGGGCTCCTCATTATTGACATGCCGCAACTCGAGCAAGCGGGTACGCGCCAGGTCGGTATTGAGTGTATTGATCACTTCCACACTGGGCAGGGCATTGCCGGTGATGGTTTCGGCGCTGGAGCGCATGGAGCGCAGCTGCAGCAATGCCATGGCAACCACCACGACCAGCAGCAAGACCAGAACCCCGAACGTACCGAGAATCCGCGTGGAGATTTTGATGCTTTTCATTGATTGCACCTCCCTCTATTACCAATTTGTTTTTATAAATACTTCTTTTGAATCCATGCCCGCGAAGCGCAAGGATTCAATTTTCTGCTCGATCGGGAAATATCTCTCTGAATGACATACCAGAGATGGAATGGTCCTTGATACCGGTTTATATGTTTTCAATTGTTTCCAGTTTCATATTCCTTGCCTATCTTCACGAGCCTACAGTCATGTAGGCAGTCACTTACGCCGCACTTGAGTTACTGAAAGTTACCAATCAGTGACAACAGAGATTCTCGATGCCATGGCAACCTACATAGCCTTGAAAAAGCATCAAGCCACCCTTCTTCTTGATCAATATCAAGACAGTTTGAAGAAAGCTTGTAAAAAAACCCCGACAGCATTCGCTATCGGGGTTTTGAGACGGAAGTCGTTGAAACCGGCAATACCTCGACCTCAGAACTGCTCCCAATCCTGGTCATTGCTCAAAGCGGGCTGAGCCGTTTTGACCGGCGCAGGCACAGCCTTGCCCGGGCCTTGACCGGCTAACGCCGCAGCCCGCGGGCCAGCGCTCATGCCGGCCTTTGCAACCGGCTCGACCCGATTTTTCAGCGCTGCAGCGGCAAAGCTCTGTGCCTGATTCCCCAACTGAAAAATCGCCACCGAATCGACCAGCGCCTTGGCCTGGCGCTGCAAAGAATCGGCGGCCGCCGCGCTCTGCTCCACAAGGGCCGCATTCTGCTGCGTGGTCTGATCCATCTGGGTGACGGCTTCACCCACCTGGGCCACGCCCTGGCTCTGTTCGCGGCTGGCCGCGCTGATCTCGCCCATGATGTCGGTCACGCGGCCTATGGCCGTCACGATTTCGGCCATGGTGTCACCGGCCTTGTCCACCAGCTGCGAGCCTTGCTCCACGCGCTCCACGCTGGCATGGATGAGCTGCTTGATTTCCTTGGCCGCCTCGGCGCTGCGCTGGGCCAGCGTGCGCACCTCGCCCGCCACCACGGCAAAGCCACGGCCTTGCTCGCCGGCACGCGCGGCTTCCACGGCCGCATTCAGGGCCAGGATATTGGTCTGGAAGGCAATCGAGTCGATGACGCCGATGATGTCGGCGATCTGGCGGCTGCTGTCGTTGATGCCCTTCATGGTGTCCACCACCTGGGCAACCACATCCCCGCCTCGACCCGCGACATCGGAGGCATTCTTTGCCATTTGATTGGCTGTCTGGGCGTTGTCGGCGTTCTGGCGCACGGTCGAGCCCAGTTGCTCCATGGAGGCCGCCGTTTCCTCCAGGGCGCTGGCCTGGCTTTCGGTGCGAGCCGAAAGATCCGCATTGCCCTGAGCGATTTCGCTGGACGCAAGGGCCACGCCATGGGCATTGCCGCGCACATCCTGGACCACGGAGGACAGTTGCCGACGCATGTCTTCCAGCGCATTGAGCAGCAAGCCCATTTCATCGCGGCGCTGGTTCTTCACCACCATGCCCAGCCTGCCGGCAGCCACGGCCTGCGCCAGCTCAACTGCCGTGGCCACGGGAGCCGTAATGGCACGTGTCATCGCAATGCCGACCACGGCGGCAAACAGCACCACCAGCGCCAGCGTACCGAGCAGCCAGTAGCGGGCCAGCTCGAAACTGGACTTTTCGGCCTGCTGGGCCTGAGCCGCGTTCTCGAGCTGCAGCGTCATCAGCTTGCCCGTGCTTTCCGCCAGCTGGCTGAAGGCCTGTTCGGACAACCCGGCAAAGAACAGCCCCAGCTCGTCGGCCATGCCTGCCTGGCTGTCCACGGTGTTGTAGTCGCCATCGCGTGCTCGCGCCAGCAACTGCTCGTGCAGCTTCAGGAAATTCGCCTTGTTGGCCTGATAGCCCTCGTAGGCCTCGCGCAGCGGCTGGCTGGCAATCAGCTCGTTGACCACTTTCTCCTGCTCGGCAATGGTTTTCAGGCGCTGCTGGATCTGCTGCTCGTAGCCTTCGATCTCGACCAGGGTGCGTGCCGTGGCAATGCCTGCCTCGTGGCGGCGCAGCCGGTTGTACTCGGAGCGCATGGAGGCTGCGTTGTAAACGCTGGGCAGCGCCACTTCGGAAACCTCGCGGCCCGCTGCATGAATGCTGGACAGCTGCAGCCAGGCCACCAGACCAAGCAATGCAGACAACAGCACCAGCGCCGTAAAGCTGATGCCCAACTTGGTCCCCACGCGCCAGTCCGAAATCTTCCAACTCATGCGCACCCCCTCGTATATATCGATACAGGCAATAAAAAACGCACCAAGCGATGTCCACCGGGTGCGTTTCAAATTGTATAGATGCAGATCGCGAGGCTTCTCTGCAAGTAAAGGTTAGAGACCCTTTACTAGTTTGGATCAGCCCTTGTAGTTGGCGATACCGTCCACGATTTCCTTGTGTGCCGCGTCCACGCCCTTCCAGCCCAGAACCTTGACCCACTTGCCCTTTTCCAGATCCTTGTAGTGCTCGAAGAAGTGAGCGATCTGCTGCAGGGTCAGCTCATGGATGTCGCTGAGGTGGTTGATCTTGTCGTAGGAAGGCAGCAGCTTCTGTGTGGGAACGGCCAGAACCTTGCCGTCGACGCCGGACTCGTCTTCCATCTCCAGAATGCCGATGGCACGGCAGGGCACCACCACGCCGCTGGGCAGGGGGAAGGGAGTCATCACCAGCACATCCACGGGGTCGCCGTCGCCAGACAGGGTCTGGGGCACATAGCCGTAGTTCACGGGGTAGTGCATGGCAGTGCCCAGGAAACGATCCACGAACAGGCAGCCGGATTCCTTGTCCACTTCGTACTTCACGGGAGCCGAGTTGGCCGAGATTTCGATGACGACGTTGAAGACTTCAGGCGTCTTGGAGCCGGGGGTCACATTGTTCAGAGACATGATGGTTGGGAGAAGTAATACAAAAAGCCCGCCAGAGCCGACAAAGCATCGGCACCTGAGGGTCAGCCCGCGATTTTAGGCGCATGACCCTAACGCTGGCATTACATGTCTGAAAGATGCGCGTGCAGTCGTGTATTCCCGCCGGGCAGCCTCGCCCGCTGCAGCCATGAAAACCCACCAAAACCAATACTCATAAAGCGGTTTCAGCTCTCAGAACAAGAGCATTTCAGGCGCTCACCGGATGCCGGCGACGCACGGGACCGCTGCGCTGCTCCACCGCCGCCTGCACCTCCTTGCGCAGACCCAGAGCAAAACCCAGCTCGGCCGCCACAAACAGCGGGCCTATCAGCAGACCCATCACATCGTCAAGAAAAGCGGGCTTGCGTCCTTCCCAGTAGTGACCGATGAACTGGATCACCCAGCCCAGCACAAACAGGCCCAGCCCCCAGGCCAGCCAGCTCCCCATGGGCTGCGCGGCGACAGGAGCCGCCAGCGCCAGCATGGCGGCCAGCAACACGCTCATGAACAGGCCGTAGCGCCCGTCGAGCCGCCAGTAATACACTGCTGCAGCAACCGCTGCCAGCAGGGCCAGCGAGATCGGCATGCCGCCAAGCGCTCCCCATTGCAGCCTGGCCAGCAGAATCACCACCGCCTGCATGATCATGGGCACACCGATGTAGTGCGTGACGATATTGCGCGGGTCGCGGTGGTAGTCGGCGTAGTTGGACAGTTGATCGATTAGGGTTTTCATCGCTGTATCTCCTGGTCGCTTGACAGAGCATGGTGGCGCAGCATCAACCTTGCCGTCTGTCATGCCACCGACACAAGCGCTAAACCCCTCACCCAGGCCTGCACTGGCCTCAGTGCCCACTGCACGCAAGCGCGGCAGCTTCGAGCATGTCAACTCCAATGACCTCTGGGCCATCGTGCAGGCCGGCCGCTGGTTCCGCTCGCTGCCGCCGGAATTGACCGCCCAGATGCAGCAACTGGCCCAGCCAAGGCTGCTGGCCGCCGGCGAATGGCTGTTTCGCCGTGGCGATGCCCCCTGCGGCCTGTATGCGGTGGCCAGGGGCTCGCTCAGCATCTCCGGCACAGCAGCGCTTCAGGAAAACACCCGCACAGCCTTGCTGACCCTGATCGAGCCGCCGAGCTGGCTGGGTGAGATCGCCCTCTTCGATGGCGAGCCCCGCACCCACGACGCCTGCGCCAACACCGCCTGCGCCCTGCTGCATATCCCTATACCGCCGCTGCGCGAATGGCTGGATGCCAACCCGCATTGCTGGCGCCACATGGCCCTGCTGCTGACCCACAAGCTGCGTGCCAGCCTGATCGCGCTGGAGGAGCAGACCGTGCTACCTGCACCGCAGCGCGTGATGTGCCGTCTGGTGCAAATGGCCATGGGCCACGAGCAATGGGCCGACCGCATGCGCACTCACCGCGAGCTGGCCGTCTCCCAGGAGCAGATCGCACGCATGCTCGGCCTGTCACGCCAGACCACCAACCAGATCCTGCAGGAGTTGCAGCAGGCCGGCTGGCTGCAACTGCGGCGCGGCAAGCTGGAAGTTCTCGACCTGGCCGCACTCAAGGCCGCAGCACTCACCGGGCAAATCCCCACGAGCAGCTAGGCGCTTTCGGCCTGGCTCGGGGTTGCCCCCCGCCCCGCTGTCCGCCTGGTGCTGGACAAGCCTGCTATCTCTTTGATAATGAAATCGGGTCTGATGCACCAGACCCGGCTCAAGATCATCGCGGGCGACCCAGCCGAGTTCCGACATGCCGTCGTTGTCGCCCGCCATAACAACGGATACCCCATGCCCCTGTCTCCCAGTGCCAGCCGCAAGCCAGTCCCCATCAATATGCGCGACGTCAAATACCGGGGCTATGCCCGTGATGACGGCATGTGGGACGTGGAAGCCGAGCTGATCGACCAGAAAACCTATGACATCGAGCTTCATGGCCACCGCAAAGTGCCAGCGGGCAAGCCGATTCACCATATGTGGATCCGCCTGACCATCGATGCCGACATGGTGGTCCACGGCATAGAGGCCGCCATGGACGACCACCCCCTGGGCCACTGCCCCCAGGCCACAAAGTCCATGCAGAAGATGGTGGGCTGCTGCATAGCCCGCGGCTGGCGCCGTGCCATTGCCGACAATCTGGGCGGGGTAGTGGGCTGCACGCATCTGCGCGAGCTGCTGTTCAATATGGCAACGCCCGCTTTTCACACCGTGCTCAACCAGTTCGGCCCCAATGGCTCGGGCCTGCCGCCACGCCATCTGGGTCAGTGCCTGGGCTGGGACTTCAACGGCCCCGGCGTGGCCGAGTTCTACCCCGAGTTCAAGGGCTGGAAGCCGCTCTCTCAGCAACCCGTGGAAACCACTACAAAAGACTGATCCACAATACCATCAAGCACCACCAGCTATCAATTTTGATAGCCCACAACAAGCCCGCAGCCGGCCCGGACTTCGCTCTTGCGGCACAATCGAGCCTATGGCAGAACGTGTGATCCCCTTGGTCGATGAGCGTGCGGCATCGCGCAGCGCAATCGTCCCCAGCCCCCTGCAGGCCCCTACCGGGCTGCTGCAGGATCAATGGGGACGGCCTTTGCGCGACCTGCGCATCAGCGTCACCGACCGCTGCAACTTCCGCTGCAACTACTGCATGCCCAAGGAAGTTTTTGACAAGAACTACCAATATCTGCCCCACAGCTCGCTGTTGAGCTTCGAGGAAATTACGCGCCTGGCCAGGCTTTTTGTCGCCCATGGCGTACGCAAGCTGCGCCTGACCGGCGGCGAGCCACTGCTGCGCAAGAACATCGAAGCCCTGATTGCCCAGCTGGCCGAGCTGCGCACGCCCGACGGCCAGCCGCTGGACCTGACACTGACCACCAACGCCTCGCTGCTGGCGCGCAAGGCCCGCGCCCTGAAGGAAGCCGGCCTGAACCGCGTGACCGTCAGCCTCGACGGACTGGACGACACCGTGTTCCGGCGCATGAACGATGTGGACTTTCCCGTGACCGATGTGCTGGCCGGCATCGAGGCTGCACAGACCGCAGGCCTGTCGCACATCAAGGTGAATATGGTGGTCAAGCGCGGCACCAATGACGACCAGATCCTGCCCATGGCCCGCTACTTCCGTGGCACGGGAATCACGCTGCGATTCATCGAATACATGGATGTGGGAGCCACCAACGGCTGGCGCATGGACGAGGTGCTGCCTTCGGACGAGGTCATAGCCCGTCTGCGCGCCGAGCTGCCGCTGATCCCGCTGGCACCCAGCGCCCCTGGCGAGACCGCCGTGCGCTGGGGCTATGCCGACGCCAGCGGCCGACATGATCCGCAGCTGGGCGAGGTGGGCGTCATCAGCAGTGTGACCCACGCTTTCTGCGGCGACTGCAACCGTGCACGCCTGTCCACCGAGGGCCAGCTCTATCTGTGCCTGTTCGCCAGCCAGGGTTGGGACTTGCGCAGCCTGCTGCGCACCGGTGCCAGCGATGCCGAGATTGCAGCCGCCATTGCCCCCATCTGGCAACAGCGCGACGATCGCTACTCGCAAATGCGCAGCGAAATGCCCCCCGATGTGGCGCCAGTCCGGCAAGGTCGGCGCATCGAGATGAGCTATATCGGTGGCTGACTCACGCATCACCCCCGAGCAGATCACCGGTTGCGTGCTGGCCGGAGGACGCGGTGCGCGCATGGGCGGTGTGGACAAGGGCCTGCAGAGCTTTCAAGGCTTGCCTCTGGCACTGCATGCATTGCAGCGCCTGGCTCCGCAGGTCGGCCCCTTGCTCATCAATGCCAATCGCAATACAGCAGCTTACGCCGAGCTGGGGCAGCCACTGGCTGCCGAGGTCTGCGCCGACAGCCTGCCCGACTACCCCGGCCCGTTGGCGGGCTTCATGGCCGGCCTCGCCCATTGCCGCACGCCATGGCTGCTGTGCGTGCCCTGCGATACGCCGCTGCTGCCCCTCGATCTGGCTGCGCGAATGCTGGCGTCGCGTGGCGATGCCGATATCGTCATCGCTCACGGCTGGGATACCGAGCATGCCCAGCCGGGGCAGCCGCCGCAACTGCGCCCCCAGCCCGTGTTCTGCCTGTTGCGGGCCGGACTCGCCTACAGCCTTGAGCGCTTCATCACCAGTGGTGGCCGCAAGATAGACGCCTGGACCAGCCAGCATCACAGCGCCCAGGCCGTATTTGACCGCCCCGGGGACGAACAGGCCTTCAGCAACGCCAACACGCTGGCCCAGTTGCTTGATCTGGAGCAAATCGCCCCCGAACGCCAATACTGAGTCACCGGCACCACCAGCCAAAAGCGTAAAGTGCCACGCAACCCCATGGCCGCATCCTGTCATGAGGTTTCTTATTTTTTTGCTGTTATGACTGCGACTTTTCAACCCGCCGCTTCCACCAGCGCCCAGACGCTGACCACTGACCAGGTGCTGCAACAGCTGCAAGCCTTGCTGCAGCCGCTGGGTGCGGTCGCCGAGGTGGAAACCGTCGCCCTGCCCGATGCTCTCGATCGTGTGCTGGCAGCCGATGTGATCTGCCCCGTCAACGTGCCGCCCCATGACAACAGCGCCATGGACGGCTATGCCTTTGCTGGCCGCGAGCTGGAGCAAGTGCAGCCCGGCCAGCCTCTGATGCTGCGTGTGGTGGGGACTGCTCTGGCAGGAGGGCCTTGGCAAGGCCGGCTTGGCGTGGGCCAATGCGTGAAGATCATGACGGGTGCAGTCATGCCGGTGGGTGCGGACACGGTGGTAGCCCATGAGCAGGCCAGCGCTGGCAAGGAGTACATTCAGTTTGACGGCCTTGCCCTGCGTGCGGGCGCCAATCGTCGCCTGCGCGGCGAAGACCTGGAGCAAGGCTCCGTGGCGCTGCAGGCCGGCCAGCGTCTCACACCAGCCGCCCTTGGCCTGCTGGCCAGTCTGGGACTGGGCCAGGTCAGCGTGCGACGCCGCCTCAGCGTGGCTTACTTCTCCACCGGCGACGAGCTGCTGAGCCCAGGCGCCGAGCCGCGCGAGGGAGCCATCTACGACAGCAACCGCTTCAGCCTGCAGGCGCTGCTGCGCCGTCTGGGAGCCCATGTGCTGGACCTGGGAGCAGTGCCCGATGAACCGGCCGCACTGGAAGAGCGCCTGCGCGAAGCAGCCACCCTGGCCGATGTGGTGCTGACCAGTGGCGGCATCAGCGCCGGTGAGGCCGATCACACCCGCGCGATGCTGCAGCGTCTGGGCACCGTGCAGTTCTGGCGGGTGGCCATGCGTCCCGGTCGGCCGCTGGCGGTGGGCCTGCTCGCTCCCGCCGGTGGAATCTCCTTAACCAGATCGGCAGGCATCCCGATCAAGACAAGCGCAAGCGGCTCCCAAAATCAGAGCAGTCCACCGCCCACACAGCGCCCGGCTGTGCTGCTGGGACTGCCAGGCAACCCGGTGGCCGCCATGGTGAGCTTTCTGATGTTTGTGCGCCCGGCCCTGGCCATGCTGGCAGGCGAACGAGGCGCCCCCGCGCCATTGCTGCAGGCGATCAGCAGCGAGCGCCTGCGCAAACGCCCGGGCCGCACCGAATATCTGCGCGGCGTGCTCGAACTCGATGCGAAGGGCCAGGCCACAGTACGCACCACGGGACCGCAAGGCTCGGGCGTGCTCAGCTCCATGGTCGCAGCCGACTGCATCATCGTGCTGGACGATGCGCGCGGCGATGTCCTGCCCGGAGAATCCATCAACATTCTGCTGCTGCAGGGCCTGATCTGAAGACAGACTTGCCGTCTGTGCTTAGACCCTCGATCCATTCTGGGAAATATTTCATGCCATACCAAGCCACCCACTGGGCTACAGAACCCACAAGGCAGGCCATCGATGCGCTCAAGGGCGCGAATTTGCTGGAATTCGGCACCCCCTGGTGCGGCCACTGCCAGCGCGCCCAGCAGCTGTTGCAGGCTGCGCTGGCTGCCCAGCCGGAAGTAGCGCACATCAAGGTGGAAGACGGTCCCGGCCGGCCGCTGGGCCGCAGCTATCGCGTCAAGCTCTGGCCCACGCTGATTTTTCTGCTTGACGGCAAGGAAGTGGCGCGCATCGTGCGCCCCGAATCCGAGCAACAGATCCAAGAAGCGCTGGCACAAATCACGAACTGAGCCAGCGCATCTGCCCCGGCTCCTGGCTCAGCCCTTCTTAAGTGCCAGCTCCACACCCTTGTTGGCCAGCGCATCGGCGCGCTCATTGCCAGGGTCTCCGGCATGGCCCTTAACCCAGCGCCAGTCGATGCGGTGGCCGCTGCCCTGCACCAGCGCGTCCAGCTGCTTCCAGAGTTCGACATTCTTGACGGGTTCCTTGGAAGCGGTAACCCAGCCCTTGGCCTTCCAACCCTGTATCCACTCGGTAATGCCTTTGCGCACGTACTGGCTGTCCAGATACAACACCACATCGCAGGGACGCTTGAGCGCGGACAGCGCCTCGATCACGGCCTTGAGTTCCATGCGGTTATTGGTGGTTCCCAGTTCACCACCGAAGAGTTCTTTCTGCGCCGATCCGGCCTGCAGCAATGCGCCCCAGCCGCCAGGGCCGGGATTGCCCTTGCAGGCACCATCGGTATAGATCACAACTTGATTCAATTTTCTTCCTTGTTACGCCAGGACATGTCCGGCGGCTGCCTCTGGGTCACGGGCGCCTTCATGCCGGCCGGCACGCTGCTCTTGCGCCAGCTCGGGCTCATCAGCCGCATGCCCTGCACACGCTTGACGGCCACCACGCAATAGACGCCCCCCATCACCGGCCAGCAGCGGTGGCCCAGGCCTTCCATGAACTGCCAGCGGCTCAGCCACTTTTCACTTTGAGTGGCAGGACGATAACAGCCAAATTGCACTGCTTCGATCTCGAAGCTCAGCAATCGCAGCCAATCGCGCAAACGCCAGTAGCCCACACCCAGGCTCAGGTCCGGCAAATAACCCGCACTGCGCTCCACACGGCGCTGCAAACCCAGCAGACTGGAGGGGTTCAGCCCGCTGATCACCAGCCTGCCTTCCGGCACCAGCACGCGCGCAGCCTCGCGCAGCGCGGCATGCGGATCATTGGAAGCCTCCAGCGTATGCGGCATCAGCAGCAGGTCGAGGCTGGCCTCGGCAAAAGGCAGGGCTTCCGGGGCGGTCCTGAGCGCCGGCATCAGCGGGGCAAAATTCTGTGCTTCATCAACGGACGGCAGCGGCGGCGACACTGCGGTCGCCTTCGCTTGCGCTACAGTGCCTGCTTTTGCATCCGGAACGGGATCGAGGCCCTCCAGCGCCAGCCAGCGATGAGGCATGCGATTGCCGCGCAGGCCTTGCAGCTGCGGCAAGCCCAGCTGCAAGGCGTGGTAGCCAAAGATATCGGCCACCGCCTCGTCAAAGCGCTGCTGCTCCCATTCCAGGAGATAGTGCCCGAGGGCTGAATCCGTCCAGTGATGCATCTCTATAATTTTGCAGCTCATGAACCTGTTGCCCATTCCCGCTTTTTCCGACAACTACATCTGGATGCTCCACGATGCAGAACATGCCGTGGTCGTCGATCCGGGTCAGGCCGAGCCTGTGCTGGCCACCTTGGCACAGCGAGGTCTGAAACTGCAGGGCATTTTAGTCACCCACCATCATGCCGACCATGTGGGCGGCGTGGACGCCATTCGCGCGGCCACGGGTGCTCCGGTCTGGGGCCCCGCCTACGAGCCCCTGCCCGAGCCCGTGACGCGCGTGCAGGGGGGCGACCACGTGGAGCTGCTGGGCGGCCCCTGGCAGGTCATCGATGTGCCGGGGCATACCAGCGGCCATATCGCCTTCTTCAGCACCCTGGCACAAGACCAGCCCCTGCTGTTCTGCGGCGACACGCTGTTCTCGGGCGGCTGCGGTCGCCTTTTCGAAGGCACGGCAGCGCAGATGCAGGCTTCGCTGGACGCACTGGCCGCCCTGCCCGGCAACACGCTGGTGTGCTGCGCACATGAGTACACAATTTCCAACCTGCGATTTGCGCAGGCCGTGGAACCAAACAACCCGGAACTGGCTCAGTATCTGGAATATTGCCAGCAACTGCGCAAGAACGGGCAGCCCACGCTGCCCTCCACATTGCAGACCGAGCTGGCCGTCAACCCGTTCATGCGAAGCCGCGCTGCCGATGTGATCGCAGCCGCCATGCACCATGATCCTCAAACCAGGCCCGAGGAGCCCGCCAGCGTGCTGGCCACCCTGCGCCAATGGAAAAACGTTTTCTGATGAAGCTGCTATCCACCCTGCTGCTGACAAGCGCACTGATATTGACCGGCTGCGCCACCACCAGCAGCGTCGACCCCATGTATCCCAATGGCCCGCTCAAACCCCTGGGCCAGGGCAAAGTCGGCAGCTCCGAAGTCGCTGAGCTTGAAGCCACGGGCGACCTCTGGGTACGTATCCGCAAGGGCTTTGCCATGCCCAATCTTGAGCAGGATCTGGTCCAGAACCAGGAGCAGTGGTATGCCACGCGCCCCGACTATATCCAGCGCATGACGGAGCGATCGAGCAAGTATCTGTTCCACATCGTCGAGGAACTGGAGCGCCGCAATATGCCGACAGAGCTGGCGCTGTTGCCCTTCATCGAAAGCGCCTTCAACCCGCAGGCCGTCTCCAGCGCCAAGGCCGCCGGCATGTGGCAGTTCATGCCTGCTACCGGCACCTATTTCGACCTCAAGCAGAATGTCTTCCGCGACGATCGCCGCGATGTGCTGGCCTCGACACGCGCCGCGCTCGACTATCTGCAAAAGCTCTACAACATGTTCGGCGACTGGCATCTGGCCCTGGCCGCCTATAACTGGGGCGAGGGTAGCGTGGGCCGCGCCATCAAGCGCAATGAAAAGCTGGGCCAGCCCGCAGGCTACCTCGACCTGCAGATGCCGGCCGAAACCCGCAACTACGTGCCCAAGCTGCAAGCCGTCAAGAACATCGTGGCTGAACCCGAGAAGTTCAACACCGAACTTCCCATCATCGAGAACCACCCCTATTTCCAGGCCGTGGATCTGCCGCACGACATCGACGTTGAGCTGGTGGCCAAGCTGGCCGATGTCAGCGTCAAGGACTTCAAGGCGCTCAACCCCAGCTTTCACAAACCGGTGATCTTTGCACGCGCCACACCGCAGGTGCTGCTGCCCTGGGACAATGCCAAGGTTTTCCGCCGCAATCTGCAGGCCTATAGCGAAGGCCAGTTTGCCAGCTGGACGGTATGGACCGTGCCCACCACCATCACCGTGGCCGAAGCCGCCCAGCGCGCAGGCCTGGGCGAAGCTGATCTGCGCGCCATCAACAACATCCCGCCGCGCATGCTGATCAAGGCCGGATCGGCTCTGATGGTGCCGCGCGATGCCAATGTCAAGACCGATGTGCCCGGCCATGTGGCCGACAACGGTCAGATCTCCTTCGCCCCCGAAATCGTGACCGTGCGCACCACGGTCAAAGCGCGCAAGCGCGATACGCTCGTCAGCGTGGCCAGCCGCTATGGCATCAGCGTCTCCAACCTCGCGGACTGGAACGACCTCAAGTCCACGGCATCCTTGCGCCCCGGCCAGTCGCTGATTGCCTACCTGCCCAGCCGCGCGGCCCGCAGCGCACGTGCCGAAGCCAACGACAGCCCACGCGAGTCAGCCCGCAACACCCATGGCGGCAGCAAGGTGGCAGCCTCCAGCAAGAACGCCAGAACCAGCAGCGCGCCCGCTCCCCGTGGCGGCAAGAGCGAACCCAAGGCACGTGGCGGCACACCAGCCAAGAAGCGCAAATAAGCTTCGCCGCCCGCCAAAAAGCCCGCTGTTCGTAAAAACCGGCGGGCTTTTTTTATCTCTGCTCATTCAAAGAAATCAATAGCAGCACACGCCTGATATAAAAGCGCTGGCAGCCAATTCAAGCGATATTTTCAGCGCCTGTCCACCAGCGCATGGGCAATCGTGCCGAGATCCACATATTCAAGTTCGCTGCCTATCGGCACGCCACGCGCCAGCCGCGTGACCAGAATGCCACGCGACTTGAGCGCCTCGCTGACAGCATGGGCCGTGGCCTCGCCCTCTGCCGTGAAGCTGGTGGCCAGAATCACCTCCTGCACCACGCCATCACAGGCACGCTCCAGCAACTGCTTCATGCCGATTTCCTTGGGGCCCACCCCGTCGAGCGGGGACAGCCGCCCCATCAGCACATAGTAATAGCCCTGATAGGCCCCCGTGCGTTCCATCGCAGCCAGATCGGCCGGAGCCTCGACCACGCACAGCCGAGCCCCGTCGCGCCCGGCGTCATCACAGATGCTGCAGATAGCGCCTTCGGTAAACGTATGGCAGCGCTCGCAGTGATGAACAGAGTTCACCGCCGAGTCCAGCGCCCGCGCCAGCTGCAGCGCACCTGCCTGATCACGCTGCAGCAAATGAAACGCCATACGCTGCGCCGACTTGATGCCCACACCCGGCAGTCGGCGCAAGGCCTCGATCAAGGCGTCCAGAGATTGCACATCAGACACAGGCTTGTCCTTTCAGTCACCAGAAAAAAGGCGACCCGGAGATCGCCTGATATTTGAATGCAGGATTTCGCACACTGCACTCAACGCTGGCATGTCCCAAGCCAGAGGCAGCAAGCAAGCGCCGCCGCGCAGCGAGGCTGCCGTCCCCCTCAGGGGGAAGCGGCTTCGCCGCACAGGGGGGAGCCGCTTAAAACGGGAACTTCATCCCGCCGGGCAGGCCGGGCATACCGGCAGTGATCTTGCCCATCTTCTCGTTGGAGGTCTCTTCGGCCTTGCGCACAGCCGCGTTGAAGGCAGCAGCCACCAGGTCTTCCAGCATGTCCTTGTCTTCGGCCAGCAGACTGGGGTCGATGGTGATGCGCTTGACGTCATGCTTGCAGGTCATCACGACCTTGACCAGACCGGCACCGGATTCGCCTTCGACTTCGATATTGCCCAGCTCCTCCTGAGCCTTCTTCAGGTTGTCCTGCATGGCCTGAGCTTGCTTCATCAAACCGGCGAGTTGTCCTTTGTTGAACATGAGAATTCCTTCTTTTGTTGAAACGCCTTATTCAGGCTGAATAGATATGGGCTTGATGCTACCGGGCACGATTTTCGCGCCAAAGTCTCGCATCAAGGTTTGCACCTGCAGATTGCTTTTGACAATGTCCTCGGCCAGCAACTGGCTGGCTTTTCTTTCCAGGGCCAGTCGGCGGGCAGGACTATCCGTCACCGGCCCCTGCTCAACCTGCAATTGTCGCGCATGACCGGCTGCTTCCAGCGCAGCACGCAGACGATCACGTGTGCCAGCCTGATTGAGCGAGTTGGACTCCACGCGCAGCCGCCACAGATCGCCGTCACGACCCAGAAGTTGAGACTGCAGCGCCAGCTGCCGCGCCACGGCCACCACGGCTTCGCTCTGCAGCAACTGCTGCACCACGCCAAACCACAGATCGCCCTCGGCTGTTCGCTCCACAGGGGCTGCATCCTGGGCCGTGCTGACATAGCCGCCGCTTGCGCTCTGGGCCGCCGGCTCGTCAGACTCCATGGGCGGCATGACATGCGGGGGCTGTCCGATATCCAGGTCGGCATCATCGCCCCAGCGCCCATCGTCAGACCAGCCCTCATCGGGCATGCCTGCCCAGGCTGCCTCGCTGGCATCCTGCTCTTCGGGAGCATCAGCCATATCGCTGCCCTCTGCACTCTCGGAGGCATCGTCGACAGGCCTCTGGTCTGCCTCGGCGACGGCCTCCTGATCCTCAGCAGGCAGGTTCTGCCGAACCGCAGCAGGCTCAGGCGTCACTGCAGGAGCAGGCAAGCGGGTCGACTCCGGCACTGCCTGCATCACCGGCCTTGCGACGGAATACTCTGCTGAATCCGAGCGATCGGCAACAACTTGAATGTGTCCTGGCTCGGCCATGCCGGCCACTGACGCAGGCTCCTGCACCGGTGCGGACTCCAGTGCGGATTCCACCACCGGCTGCATGGACTGAACCTTGGCCGGTGGCGCCTCCATCGCCGCTGGCGTTGAAGCCGGAGGCTGCTGAATCGGATCCGGAGCTTGGACAACAGGCCGGCTAGGCCTCAACGCCGGAGTTTTTTTTTCAGCCATGCCGGCTTCGGCGTTTTCCGGCTTGAAGGCCAGCAGCCGCAGCAGCGCCATGGTCAGCGCCGCATATTCATCCGGGGCCAGCCCCAGTTCGGCACGGCCGTGCAGGCAGATGCTGTAGAGCAGCTGAGTCTCGTCGCGCGGCATCAGACTGGCCAGTCGGTCTACTTCGGCAGCCTCCGGGTCGCTGGCATCCAGCGGCATATCGGGTACGGCCTGCAACACGGCCATGCGCTGCAGCACGGCGCACATTTCCTCCAGTGTCGATGCCGCAGACAGACCGTTGTGGCGCAGCTCTTCGGAGACTTCAACCACCGTACGCCCATGACCCTGCGCCAAGGCATCGATCAGGCGAAAGACATGGCTGCGATCCACGCTGCCCAGCATCTGGCGCACCGTCGTCTCCTGTAACTGCCCGCTGCCAAAGGCAATCGCCTGGTCGGTCAGGCTCAGCGCATCGCGCATGGAGCCACGCGCAGCACGCGACAGCAATCGCAGCGCCTGAGGCTCTGCCGGCACGCTTTCCTTGTCCAGCACATGGGTCAGGTGCTCCAGAACCGTCTCAGGCGCCATCGGGCGCAGATTGAACTGCAGGCAGCGCGAGAGCACAGTGACCGGCACTTTTTGAGGATCGGTTGTGGCCAGCACGAACTTCAGATACTCCGGAGGCTCCTCCAGCGTCTTGAGCATGGCGTTGAACGCGGTGTTTGTCAGCATGTGCACCTCGTCGATCATGAAGACCTTGAAGCGCCCCTGCACCGGCTTGTACACCGCCTGCTCCAGCAAGCTCTGCACCTCATCCACACCCCGGTTGGACGCAGCGTCCAGTTCGGTGTAGTCGGGGAAACGACCGCTATCGATTTCAGTGCATGCTGCACAAACCCCGCAAGGGGTTGCGGTGATTCCACCGTTACCGTCCAGGCCCTGGCAATTCAGGGACTTGGCCAGAATGCGCGACACCGTGGTCTTGCCCACGCCACGTGTGCCCGTGAACAGATAGGCATGGTGCAGGCGCTGCTGGGTCAACGCATTGGTCAGAGCCTGAACCACGTGCTCCTGCCCCACCATTTCGGTGAAGGTACGAGGCCGGTATTTGCGAGCAAGCACTAAATAAGACATAGCCTCTGATTCTACGGGGCCGGGACATGCCAACAAGCCTGCTCCTGGAATCTCATTTCACAGCTCGTGGGACTGTGTCGGTTTTGCATCTATAATCGAATGTGACGGGCCTCCTCGCATGGGGAAGCAGCCAACCGGGTCAGGTGGGGAACCAAGCAGCCCTAACTGTGGATACAGTGCCGAGATCAGGCTCGTCACCTTTCGATGGAAACCTCTTACAGACAAGAGGCTGTCTTCCGAGAAAGGCAATTCCTTACATGAACAACACAATGCTGCGGCGCGTTGCCCAGGAAAAGTGTTTCGTGCTGACGTCGTGTCCTGGATCTCAAATCGACCCCGGAGGCGATGCCGTCCCGATCAGAACCGAATCTGAACCCTTCATTGCATCAGGATCTCCCGCAGGCCATTGGCAGACAAGAGCGGCAACCAAGAGGCCAAGAGATCTGATGCAAAAAAGGCCGCAGTCGCGGCCTTTTTGTCCCTACTGGATTGAAATGGCGCCGCACAGTGAGTGACGCCATGAAAATTCAAACCGGAACGCCCACCAGATCATGCCCCTGCGTGCCCACGATGCGCACGCTGATCAGCTCGCCCACCTTGTAGGTCTTGCTGGCCTTCTCGGGCGGCTGGATGTGAACCACACCGTCGATCTCGGGAGCATCGGCATAGGTCCGGCCCATACCGCCCTTTTTGCCCAGGCTGACCGCCTTGTCCACCAACACCTTCATGACCTGGCCCACGCGGCGCTGCAGACGCTTGGTGGAGACCTCTTCGGCCACCTCCATGAAACGCGCACGACGTGCTTCGCGCACCTCTTCGGGCAGCATGCCGGGAAGTTCGTTGGCGGTGGCGCCTTCGACGGGGCTGTAGGCAAAGCAGCCGGCACGGTCGATCTCGGCTTCGCGAATGAAGTCCAGCAGATGCTCGAACTCTTCTTCAGTCTCGCCGGGGAAGCCGGCAATGAAGGTGGAACGAATCACCAGCTCGGGGCAGATCTTGCGCCACTCGCGGATACGGTCCAGGTTCTTTTCGCCCGATGCGGGTCGCTTCATGCGCTTGAGCACATCGGGGTGGCTGTGCTGCAAGGGCACATCCAGGTAAGGCAGGATCTTGCCCTCGGCCATCAAGGGCAGGACCGCATCCACGGTGGGATAGGGGTAGACATAGTGCAGACGCACCCAGGCACCGTGCTGCTGCGCCAGCTTGCCCAGCTCGTCGGCCAGCTCCAGCATGCGGGTCTTGACGGGCTTGCCGTCCCAGAAACCGGTGCGGTACTTCACATCCACACCATAGGCCGAGGTATCCTGGCTGATCACCAACAGCTCTTTCACGCCCCCTTCGAACAACGCCTTGGCCTCCTTGAGCACATCGCCGATCGGACGCGAAACCAGATCGCCACGCATGCTGGGAATGATGCAAAAGGTGCAGCGATGGTTGCAGCCCTCGGAAATCTTCAGATAGGCATAGTGCTTGGGCGTGAGCTTGATGCCAGCATCGCCAAAGCTGCCCGGCACCAGGTCCACGAACGGGTCATGCGGCTTGGGCAGGTGGGTGTGCACCGCATCCATCACTTCCTGCGTCGCATGGGGTCCCGTGACTGCCAGCACACTGGGGTGCACTTCGGCCACCATGGTGGAGCCGCCCTCTTTGCCTGCCTTGGCACCCAGGCAACCGGTCACGATAACCTTGCCGTTGGCTGCCAGAGCTTCGCCAATGGTGTCCAGGCTTTCCTTGACGGCATCGTCAATGAAGCCGCAGGTGTTGACGATGACCAAATCCGCGCCTTCAAAGGTCTTGGAAGTCTGGTAGCCCTCGGCGCTGAGCTGCGTGAGAATCAGCTCGCTATCAGTCAAGGCCTTGGGGCAGCCCAGCGAAACAAAGCCCACCTTGGGGATTGCGGTTTGCGTGGGGCTAACGGAGTCGATTGATTTCATTTGATTTTTCCAGCAGCGCAGCGTCTACGCGCCAAGCAGAAATTTTATTTCAACGGCCAAATCAGCAGACTCGACTCTGTTGTTCGAGTCAGCCACACGCACGATGAAAAACTGGTAAACGAAAAAGGCGCTACCGCTTCTATAGCTGTAGCGCCTGTATCTGGCTGGTTCCACGAGATTCAAGCTCGCGACCAACGGATTAAAAGCCCGAGTCATCAACAAGCATTGACACGGCCCAAAACAGGTTAATCGACTGATTTTACCAGCTGCGCACCCTGGCTGCTCGCGCCCTCCAGGCCTTCCCAGGGCTAAGGTATGCGATGGAAGCTTGAAACCACCCTGCTCTGCCTAGCAAGAGGCATCCAATAGTCGCCCTCAATGCTTGCTGCAGCGAGCCCAGTCAATATGAGCAGATAAAGGAGCGGCAGCAAGGCATTGCTCACCAGAGAAAAGCCGTTAGCAGAGGATTTCCGACATGCACTGGACAAGCCGACAACCCTGACGATTGTCGAGTGCCAGGGCCGCGCCGAAATTTGCTGCAGTCGCGCCATGGGATTGCCGTAAATTCGCACGATGGCTCCTGACAAGGCCTATGGCCGTGAACCCCTTGTCACGACCACTCGAAATTCATGGGTCAACAACTCCCTCAACACATTCAAACGACTCCAAGCATTCATGCACCCTGAGCCAACAGCACTTTCAGCAAGAAAGATACATACTGCCAAGCGCACGGGAGTCACCTATGCGTATCGGTGAACTCGCCGCACTCACAGGCTGCACGCCCAAAGCGCTACGCCTGTATGAGGCGCACGGCTTGCTCGGCACCGTGGCACGCCGGGGCAGCTACCGCCACTACGACCTGGAAGATGTGCAGCGCGTGCAGTGGATCCGCCAGGCGCTGTCTCTGGGTTTTCGCCTGGCTGCGCTACAGCCGCTACGCAGCATCGACACTCCCTCCGGCGCTGCCGCCATCCAGACCCTGCTCCAGACCCGGCGACGCGCCATTGCCGACGAACTGGCGCGGCTGCAAGCTGCCGACACCGCCCTGGCTGCATTGTCCATGGAGCTGAGCACATGCGACGGTGCAAAGACATGCCATTCACCAGAGCCACTCTCCATTTGACGTTGTAGGGCTTGACTCTGCCCCCAAGGACAAGGTGATGCTGGCTGCTTACGAACTCAGCCCGCCTCTATCGCCATGTCCCGTCGCATCCTCATCATCCTCGGCCAGCCCTCCACCAACAGTCTATGTGCCGCCTTGGCGAGCACCTATGCCGATGCCGCGCACCATGCTGGAGCCGAGGTCCGACTGTTGGAGCTGGGTGAAATGCAATTCGACCCCATCCTGCGCCACGGATACGAGCATAGCCAGCCGCTGGAGGCCGACCTGCAAGGCGCTCAGCTCGACATTACCTGGGCGCAACACCTGGTGTGGGTCTATCCGATATGGTGGGGCGGACTACCGGCCCTGCTCAAGGGCTTTCTGGATCGCATCTTCCTGCCAGGCTTCGCCTTCAAATACCGGGCCAACTCTGCATTGTGGGACCGCCTGCTGGCCGGCCGCACTGCTGAACTGCTTGTGACAATGGATTTCCCTCCTTGGTACTACCGCTGGATACAACGCCAACCAGGTCACCGGCAAATGAAGCAGAGCATCCTGGAGTTCAGCGGCATCCGGCCCGTGCAGGTGCACAGTTTCGGCCCGGTGGTCAAGTCCAGTGCTGCCAAGCGCGCCGCCTGGATAGAGCGCGTGCGCACGCTGGGCGCCCATGCAGGCTTGCGCTGACAGCGACCCTCGCTGTTCTTTGCTGCGGCAGGAAGGATCGGCAAGCCACCCGATTTCGTTCCGCGAAGTTCCGCGCGATCAAGGAATACGGCCGCAGACTGCTGCTGGGCGGATGCATCGACCGGTTGAATCACCGTCCATTGCAGTCATTCATTGAGGCTAAAAACCTGCCTCCCTCCAAAAGACACTCGTCGCAGTTTTCACAAACTGCGCCGCAGCCGCTTCCCACTGGCCGCGAATGCTGACTTTGCCACGCCAACGGTGTTGCAAGACTGCGTCCGTTTCAAGCGGTGTCACCACATCCAGCACCACTCTGTAGACCGGACGCTCCGGGTATAGGGTGCCTTGCATGCTTCGGACCTGGATCATTCCGCCAGCTGCCGCAGACAGCGCAGCTTCCGAGAGCGTGCGACTCGCATCCTGATCAACGCTGCGCACCGTCAAATCCAGTACCGGCCCCACACCAGCGTCAGCGATAAAAATTGCGCTGTCGCCGATGCCGATGCGTTGCACATCTTCTTCCTGCACATAGGCAAGAACCTCCAGTCGATCGCTGCCCACGACCCTACCCAGCAATTCATTCCGGGCCAGCCAGTCTCCCGGTCGAAGATCCGGATCCACGTCGCGCAGCACTCCAGCGCCCGAGGCATTCAGCCGGTAGCGACTGGCTTCGGTTTCCACCGCCTGCTGTTGAGTGGCCGCCTGCAGCTGACGCTCTTGCAGAACCTGCCAATCCCTGCGCAGCTCCGAGTCGAAACCTGCTGCCGCTATTTGCTGAGAATACTGGGTCCTCTGCGCATCGTTCTGAGCCTGAGCGGCCTTGAGAGCCGGGGAGTCCAGCATAAAGACTGGAGCATCAACCTCGACCATGCGTGCGTCGCCAAGCATTTGCTGCTGCAGCTGCGATGCATCAAGCGCATGCAAAGGCCATATCTCGCTGGATTGCAACATACCCTCGGTGCGGATTGGGGCAGGCAGGGGCAGCCAGCAAAGTGCAACAAGCACAAAGGCGACGATGGCACTCCAACGTGCTCTTCGACTACGGACGATCTGAGGCCAGCGCAAATGCCATGCGGCAATCTCGGACCAGAGAGGCTTGGCAATGAACCACACAATCTCCACCAGAAACAGCAAGATGCCCAGCGCCTTTATGAAAAAGTGATACACCAAGGCGGCAATACCCAAAAAAAGAACCAATCGATAAATCCAGGTAGCCCAGGCAAACAAGATAAGCCCGCGACGTTTGGCAACGGTAAAAGACTCCGGGGGAGGTTCACCGAGCTTGAATAATTTCTCTCTGAGATCCCAGCGTGCCAGCGCAAAGGCACGTGAGTGCAGATTGGGCATCTGTAGAAAATCGGACAACAGAAAATATCCATCAAAACGCATGAACGGACTTGCATTGATGACCAGCGTGCTGACCCATGTCGTATTGGCCAGCAAAAAGGCCATGGACTTGGGGGTCCCTTCAGGTAACCAGACCCACGCCAGCAAGGCCCATGCGGCAATCATCAGCTCCGTTGCGATGCCAGCACCCGCGACCTTGAGGCGCTGATCGCGCCGGGTCAATTTCCAGACCTCGTTGGTATCGGTGTATGCAACCGGCCAAAGCACCAGGAAGGCGATACCCATGGTCGGAACGCGGCATCCAAATCGCTTAGCCATCAAACCATGCCCCAGTTCATGAAGCACCTTGACAAACCCTAGCGTCAAACCATAGGCCAGCAGTCCTTGCCAAGTCAGCGAATCAACCAGGGTGGCCGTGAACGTTCCCCAGGAGCGTGAAACACCCCACAGTCCAGCAAACAGAGCCAGCAAGCTGATCCAGCCAAACGTTCGACTGAATAGAAACTCCAGCGAAGGGGCCCACCGTGTCAGCCAGCGATCAGGCTTGATCAGCGGGACCCGAAAAAAGAGGTAGTTATGAAGAAGCCATTGCATCCAGCTTGAGCGTCTGCCCTGCCACCTCTCAGCCAGCGCATCGGCGCTATTGGGAGGCGGCTCCAACAGATCATTTCGCTGCGCAAACTGCAAGAGCGCATTCACGTCTTCCTCATGGAGCGTCAATGTCGTTTGAGCACAGACATCTTGCACAATCGCGTCAGCGACGCCCAGATGCCAGCGCTTGAACACCTCAAAGCTGGCCCAGTCCAGCTGAAAGAAAAGGTTGCGCACGGGATCATGCAGGGTCCAGCTCGGCTGACCATCGGGCAACACAGGACCGGGAAGCAAGTCCAGTTCTTCACGTAAAGCAGGCCATGCGGTACTCATGGGACTTACCAGGCAATGAACTGGCGCAGGACGGCCCAGGGCTTGCGCAGAACCCAGTAGACCAACGGTACCCAATCACCTTGCAGCTTGGCGGTACCTTTGAGGCCGATACGAGCCTCCTCCTTGGCGAGCGACATGGATGCACGCACTCGATAGGCGTAGCTGCCATCTGGCCTGGCATTGGCGTCATACGCCATATACCGTAGCTTGCCCTCCAGCCCTGCCATGGGATTCGCTGCCAGATACAGCTTCACTGTGGCGCCCTGGGCCAATGGAATGGCATCACCGATAGGAACCCAGGCCTCGATTTCCACTTCATCAGACCGGGCAATACGCATCACCCGCTCACCGGTCTGTACAGGTTTGCCAAGCCATTCGGTGGGAGAGTCAAACAAAACCATGCCATCTTCAGGTGCCAGCACCCGACTGCGATCACGCTGGTCACTCAGATACTGCACCTCGGCACGCTTCTCGCCTATGCGCCCGACAAGCGCTGCAAGCTGAGCCTTGGAGCGAGCGTCGCCCAAGGCCAGTTGGGCAGATTGTCGATATTCGGCTTCAGCGGTCAGCAGAGCTTGCCGGGCAACCTCCAGCCGACTGCTGATCTGCGCCTCATCCAGTCCAAACAAGCTCTCGCCTTTGCGTACCATTTGATTGGGCTGGACGTGGATCTGATCAATGACACCGTCCAATGGAGCCCTGAGAACTACAGGCTGCGCGGCAACGAGCTCACCAGGAGCAAGCACGCTCATGTGCACAGGAACGGCGCCAAGCACAAAAAGTCCGCCCAGGATCCAGGTAGTTTTTTTTTGCCACCAGCTTTTGGCGTTGACTCTCGATGCCGCAGGTTTTCGCCAGAACCTGGGCTGGCTTGCCTGCAATGCAGAATAGGCATGAAACCAGATATGCCCCCATTCGGCGAGAAGCGGAAAGCGCTGCTCTTCAATTGCCTGTGCCCCCGAAAGAAGCAGTCCGCCTTCAGGAACAGGCTTTTGACCATCTTGCAGCAGAGGCACCCATACCGCATAGGGCCCCAACCATTCGCTCCATGAGCTTGCCAACTCGGGTGGAAGCTGAGCCGGTTCAATGCGCCGAACCTGAATGGGTTGCTGTGTCTGGAGAAACTGGCATACCCCGTGCAGCCATTGGGCATAAGGCGTATTTCTATCGGTCTCTACCACGCCGGATAGGGCCGTTACCCCGCCGTCATCCAGCCACAGACATGCTTGACGGTAAGGAACGAGCAAACGGCTATCGTTGACCAGCAAAAAGCGCAGTTCGGCATTGCTGCGGGCAGCCCTGGCGCGATGCCCCAGCTCAAGCAGCAGCATTGCCGGGTTCACGCTCTGAGGAGAAACGGCTGCGTTCATGGCGCAACCGCCTCATATGCTGTAGTCATGATTCCATCAACCATGGACATACTGGGACATCCTTTTCCCCGCCTGCTGATTTGCCGCATTTGCCATCTTTTCACTCAGTCCGGCTCGCCCTGTGGGCACACTGGATGTGGCCTGTGCATCGCCGACTACCAGCTTGACAGTTCGCACCGACTCGTGTCCCTTTCCATCGCTGACCTTGATCTGCAGAACAAGCGTTGTGCTGAGGTCCTTGGGTGCGTTGATGGTTAGCTGACCGCTATGACGGTCCAAGCGCACCCATCCGGGCAGCTCCTGCTTACCGGAGAAGCTGAACTGGAGCGACTCGATATCCCACGGACTCTCCGACGCCAGGAGGACGGGCTTCAGATCCAGAGTGCTGACCCCAGTCGTGACCGAGAACTGCTCAGGTGCCGGATCAAATCCAGAGCGATCGGATTCTGTCGGTGCGAAAAGCGGCGCCCACATCCAGTCATTGACACCTGCAATTGACTGCGGAAGGCCATATTCAGACCAGCTATCTTGACGAGGCATTCCTGTGTCTCGAGATACGGAGCCGAGCATCATCGATGCAGGGTGTAGAAAATCAGCATTCGGTTCTGGTACCTCGGAGGGTTGAAATGGTGCGAGACCAAGCCCATCAGAGGGATTACTCACAGCAAAGGCAAATGGAGCATGCACGGCAGGAGGTACCAGCGGTTCAACAATGCCGCTAAGTGACGTTAGCGAAGATGCATTGCCCGCAACGTCCCTTTGCTGAACCCAGAGGCTGAATGCCCCGAGACCAGGTAGCTGGAGAGAGTTCCCGCGGCCTTCAATCCAAGAAACGCCATTGTCCAAGGAATACTGCCAACTGCCTCCTGCTTCCAGACCAGAAATGAAGACCAAGCCCGTTGGCGAGACTTGCCGCCCATTCACCAGCGTGGCTTGATCCAGAGTAATTTCTGGCCCAACCGGATCAAGGGTGTCGATGGCATAGGCATTGGATACCGTAGTGCCGACTCCAGCATTGCCTGCCTTGTCTGTCACACCGGCGTTGTTCAGTGTGATCAGATTACCCGTGCTCTCCAGGTTGACCGTGGGCGTGAAGGTCGCAGTCCAGGTGACGCCGCCATCGCTGCTGGTGACAGTGCTCAAGGAGCCACCGCTGACACTCAGGTCGCTGTTGTCAAACCCGTTCACTGCTTCGCTGAAGGTGATGGTGACCTGGGTACTCTCTCCGGCTTGCAGCGCTGTGTCCGCCACCACAATGGTCGCGGTAGGACGCACGGTATCGATGGCGTAGTTGTTGGAGTCGGTAGTGCCGCTGCCAGCGTTGCCCGCTGCGTCAGTCACCCCGGTATTGTCCAGGGTGATCAGGTTGCTGGCGTCGGTGACGTTGCTGGTAGGTGTGAAGGTCGCCGTCCAGGTGATGCCGCCGTCGCTGCTGCTGACCGCGCTCAGGGTGCCGTTGGCTACCGTCAGGTCGGCGTTGCTGAAACCGCTTACCGCTTCGCTGAAGGTAATGGTCACCAGCGAGGTTTCCCCAACTTTCAGCGCGGTATCCGCCACCACAATGGTCGCCGTTGGGCGCTGGGTATCGATGGCGTAGTTGTTGGAGTCGGTGGCGCCGCTGCCTGTATTACCTGCCGCATCCACATAGCCGGTGTTGTTCAGCGTGATCACATTGCTGGCATCGGTGATGCTGGCTGTTGGCGTCAGGGTCGCCGTCCAGGTCAAGCCGCCGTCGCTGCTGCTGAGATTGCTCAGACTGCCGTTCGCCACAGTGAAGTCACCAACATCCAGCCCCGTCACCGCTTCGCTGAAGGTAATGATGACCGTGGTGCTCTCGCCCACCGCCAGCGCCGTGTCGTTCACCACAATGGTGGCTGTCGGGCGCTGGGTGTCGATGGCCAACATCCAGCCCCGTCACCGCTTCGCTGAAGGTAATGATGACCGTGGTGCTCTCGCCCACCGCCAGCGCCGTGTCGTTCACCACAATGGTGGCTGTCGGGCGCTGGGTGTCGATGGCGTAGTTGTTCGAATCCGTCGTTCCCGTGCCAGTGTTGCCAGCTGCATCCACATAGCTGGTGTTGTTCAGCGTGATCACATTGCTGGCATCGGTGATGCTGGCCGTTGGCGTCAGCGTCGCCGTCCAGGTCAAGCCGCCGTCGCTGCTGCTGAGGTTGCTCAGACTGCCGTTCGCCACAGTGAAGTCACCGACATCCAGCCCCGTCACCGCTTCGCTGAAGGTGATAGTGACCAGGGCGCTCTCTCCGGCTTGCAGCGCCGCATCCGCTACGACGATGGTGGCCGTAGGTCGCAGGGTATCGACGGCGTAGTTGTTCGAGTCGGTGGTGCCGGTCCCGCCGTTGCCCGCCAAGTCCGCCACGCCGCTGTTATCCAGGGTGATGAGGTTGCTGCTGTCGGTCACGGCAGCGGTCGGGGTCAGGGTCGCCGTCCAGGTGATGCCGCCGTCGGTGCTGCTCAATCCGCTCAGTACACCGTTGGTGACGCTGAAGTCACCAACATCCAGCCCCGTCACCGCTTCGCTGAAGGTGATGGTGACCGTCGAGGTTTCTCCGGCGGCCAGGGCCGTATCGGAAACGACGATGGAGGCCGTCGGAAGCACGGCGTCGACGCGCACGCCGCTGGTACTGCCGACGTTGTTGAGTGTGGTCACAGCATCGTTGCCCACGGCGTCCTTCACGGTGCCGCCATTGGCCTGGATGGCGCCGCCGACGCTGATGCCGTTGCTATCGAGTTGGCCGCTGGCGACGGTCAGGCGGAACACCAGGGCGGTGGTGCCGGAGCCGCCGAGGTACTCGGCGAATACCGTGCCGCCGCCATCCAGGGTAATGGCGATGCGCGGGGTACCGCCGGTGGTATCGACGGTCACCGCCTCGCTGAGGTTGACGGTGAAGTCGAGGTTCTGCCCGGCGACGTAGGTGCCGTTGCCCGGCACGTTGACGCTGGCGACCGTGGGTGCCACGCCGTCGACCAGGATGTCGTTCTGACCGGCGATGGAGTTCGCCCCACCGACAGTGGGCAGGGTGAGGATGGCATCGTCGTTGCCGGCACTCTTGATGGTCGCACCGTTCAATGCCAGGGCGCCGGTGGACTGGAAGTCCAGGTCGGCGCTGACATCCCCTGCCTGCACCGTGTAGCTGAAGGTCAGGGTGTTGGTGCCGGACCCGGAAACGTAGGTGGCGTTGCGGTCCACCAGGCCGGTTTCCAGCAGCAGCGTCGGGACGCCGCCGCTGGTGTCGACTATCACGCTCTGGTCGAAAGTGATGGTGACGGTGATGACATCGCCCACCTTGTAGCCGCCGTCCGGGGTGGTGGTGCTGACGTCGGTGATCTCAGGGTTGATCGGGCTGACGGTGATATTGATGGTGTCGGTATCGGTCTGGTCGCCGCCGCTGCCACTGAGGCCCAGATCGTTGGTGACTATCTGCAGGCTGGCCGGGCCGTTGTAGCCGCCCGTGGGACTGAACACCAGGCCGTTGAGGGCGTTGTTGATGTTGGCGATCGAGCCTTCGAAGGTAAGGGTGGCGTCGCCCGTGCCGCTGCCGACGAGGAAGCTCAGGCCCGTGGTGCCGCTCAGGGTAAGCAGGCCATTGCTGGCGGTCAGGGTCACTCGTACCGTGCCGCCGCCAGCATCCACATCGCTGATGGAAATCAGGTTGCCGTTGCTGCTGTTGAACACCAGGTTGGCATCCTGGTCGATGGTCTGCGCGGCCGGGACACTGTTGACCGGGGCATCGTTGACGGCCGAGACCGTCAACATAAGGGTGGCCGAGTCGGCCTCGCTGCTGCCGGTGCCGGACAGGCCCGGATCAGTACCGGTGTTGCCACCATCGTCGATGGCGATCATCAGCGTCACGTTGGCCGTGGCGTTTGCAGCGGTGGTGAAACTCAGGCCATTGGCGGCGATGAAGGCGTTTATGTCGGCGACAGTGCCGGTCAGGCTGAGGGTGCCGGTCCCAGAGCCGCCCACTGTAACGCCGCCACCGCTGGTGGCAGCCAGGGTGCCACTGGCCACGCTGAAGGTGGCGGTCACGCTGCCGGCGCCCGCGTCGACATCGGCGAAGCTGATGCCGGTCAAGGCCGTGGTCACATCCTCGGTCACGGCGATGGAGCCGGGCGCGATGATGGTCGGCGCATCGTTCACCGCCACGACGTTGACCGTCGCCGCGATCGAGACGGCCGTGCTGTCCACGCCGCCATTACTGGTGCCGCCGTTGTCGCGGATGCTGGCCAGCGTGACCACACGGCTGCCACCGGTGGGTGCCTCGCTGCTGTTGCGATACGTCATGCCGTCGATCACGGCCTGCGCGTTGGCCGTGCCCAGGCCGCCGGCGATGGTCAGGGTGACGGTGGCGGTGCCGCCACTGACGCTGACGCTGTAGCCGATACCGTTACCGCCGGTGGTGCCGCTGGCGCCATTGACGAGGGCAATGTCGGTGCCGTCGATGCGCAGGATTTCGCTGGCGCCGTTGGCCAGGTTGCCAACGGTCAGGGCCAGGCCGGTGATGGCCTGGCCCGCCTCGATGGTGCCGACGCTCACGCCGCTGAACAGGTCCACCGCCGAAGCGTTCTCGGTGTAGCTGGGCGTGCCGCCGGTGGCGGACAGGGTCGGCGCGTCGTTAACGCCCGTCACGCTGACCGCGATATCGGCGTTGCTGCTGGTGCCGCCGTCGCCATCGTTGACTGTCACGCGAATGGTGCGGGTAGCGGTACTCGGATCGAGGGTGTTGCTGTTGGTGTAGGTGATATTGCGGACCAGCGCCTGGACCGCGGCCGGGGTCGCATTGGCGTTCAGGCTGATCACCAGGTCGTTGCTGCCGGTGCCGCCGGTGAAGGTGCCGATCACCACGCCGCCGTAGGTGACGTTCGAGCCGGATAGACCGATCTGCCCTGCTCCCGATCCCTGGTTGACTATGGCCAGGATGTCTTCGCCGCTGGCGCGGTTGGCGACTATGGCGACTGTGACATTGCCGCCAGCGAAGTCCGTGGAATCGCTGTCGCTGACCGTGGCGTTGTTGCCGGCATCCAGCAGCGCCGGACTGCCGCCTTCGATGACGCCCACGCTGTCGCCGTTCAGGTTGCCGACCACGGGCGCATCGTTGATTGGCGCGGTCAAGGTGAAGTCATTGCCGCTGCCGCCGATGTAGCTGGCGGTCAACAGGGTGCCGTTGCCGGCGGCCGTGGTGGTGCCGCCTTCGGGTAGACCACTGAAGGTGCCGGTGATGCCGTCGGCCCCGTCATTGACGATCAGGATGTAGCTGTCGCCGTTGCCAGGGGCATAGCCGTGGCTGACCGACAGGGTCGTCCCGGAAACGTCCACGGAGCCAGTCACCACCACCTGGTCGTACTGGCTGCCGGCCGTGGTGCCGTTGATCTCGACGGCGAGGGTACTGCCGGCGTTCATCTGCAGGTTGCCGTTCACCGTCAGGGTGCCGGCGCTGTTGCCCGGCGACAAGGTACCGCCACTGTTGACGCTTACATTGCCACCCAGCGTGCCAACGCCAGCGAGGGTGCCGCCGCTATTGACGGTGGTTGCACTGGCGGTGCTGCCATTCACGGCAAGCGTGCCGGCCGAGACGGTGGTCGTACCCGAATAGTTGTTTGTGTTGGAAAGTGTCAGCGAGCCGCTGCCGGTCTTGGTCAATCCGCCGGTGCCGCCGATTGCGCCACTCAGGGTGGCGGCAAGGCCGGAGCCCAGCGAAACGGCGCCGCCGCTGGCGCCCAGCACGATCGCGTTGTCGACGCTCGTGGAGCTGGTGATTGCCAGGGTCCCGTCGTTGAGCTGCACGGTTCCGCTTCCCAGATTGGCGTCGCCGGCAATCGACAGGGTGCCCCCGCTCAACACCTGCATCCCCCAGCTCTGGCCACTGTTGATGCCGGACAGCGTCAGGGTGCCGCTGCCATCCAGCGTCAAGGTGCCGCTGCCGGTGATACTGCCGGAGAAGGTGCTGCTGCCGCCGCCGACGCCAACCACGAATTCGTTCGCCCCGATGGCCACTGTGCCCGCGCCGGATAGCAGGCCTACGACATCGTCGGCGCCAAGGGTCAGCATTGCGCCCGTCGAAACCGTCACCGAGGTGCTGTCATCCAGCGTGCCGCTGGCTCCATTGAGCGTCAGCCCGCCGGCCGAAACGGTGGTGGCGCCGGTGTAGGCGTTGGAACCGCTCAGCGTCAGCGTGCCGCTGCCGGACTTGGTCAGGCCGCCCGTGCCGCTGATGACGCCGGAGTATGTGGTGTTGGTGTTTTGGCTGACGGTGAGCGTGTTGCTCGACAGGTTGACGTTGCCGGCACCGGAAAGGCCGCCGATGGTCTCGCTGTTGGAAAGCGTCAATGTCGTGCCGGTACTTAGCGCGACCGTTGCGCTGTCGGCCAATGCGGAACCGTTCTGCAGCGCCAGCGTGCCCGCCGTTACCGACACCGCGCCAGCGAAGTTGTTTCTGCCGCTCAGCGCGAGGGTGCTGGCGCCGCTCTTGGTCAGGTCACCAGTGCCGGTGATGTTGCCGCTGAGCGTTGCATTGGCGCTGGTGCTGACGGTGGAATTCGCGGCCAGGTTGATGGCGTTGTCGACCGTGGTGGCGCCGGTCAGGGCCAGCGTGCCGCCATTCAGCGTGAGCGTGCCGGCGGTCAGGTGATCATCCGAGCCGATGCTCAGCGTACCTGCGGAGATGGTCGTACCACCGGTCAGGCCGGCCTCGTTGCCCGTGTTGGCCAGCGCCAGCGTACCGGCATCGGTCTTGTTCAGGTTGAAGCCGCCACCACCCAGCGCACCGCTGAGGGTCAGCGTGGCCCCGCTGGCCGCGCTGATATCGGCATCGCCGGCCAGGGTGATATTGCCGCTCAGGGTGCTGCTGCCACTGTTCAGGTGGAGGGCGCCGAAGGAATTGACGCCGACCTGCTTGCCGGTGCCGCTGACAGTGAACGCCTCGCCGATGGTCAGGCCACCGACGATGCGCACGGTCGCGCCGCTGGAGACCGTGGTGGCCCCGGCGAGGGTGCCGAGGGCATTGGCGTGGTTGGCGATCAGGGTGCCGCCCGTGACATTGGTGGCGCCCGTATAGGTGTTGTTGCCATCCAGTTGCAGGATGCCCTGGCCATTCTTGGTCAGGCTGCCGCTGCCGGAAATCACGCCGGTCAGCGTCTGCTGTGTGGAGCCGCCGCCACCGCCGACATTGATGAAGCCGCCAGCGGCGCCCAGTGCGATGGCGTTGTCGATGGTGAAGGCGGCGCTGTTGTTGGTCAGGGTGCCGCCGTTCAGGGTCAGCGTGCCGGAGGACAGGTGATCGTCGTTGGAAACCTGCAGCGTGCCGGCCGTGACGCTGATGCCACCCGACATGTTGGCCTCGTTGCTGGTGCTGGTCAGCGCCAGGGTGCCGCCACCGGCCTTGGCCAGCGAGCCGCTGCCGGCCAGGGTGCTGCCGAGGGTTACGGTGCCGGCGGAGTTGGTGAAGTTAAGCGTGGTGCCGCCGCCCAGGGTGATGGTGCTGCCGTTCAGGGTCAGGCCTGATGCGGAATCGCCGTTGAGGGTCAGGCTTTCACCGATCGCCAGGTTGCCGGCGAGGTTGAGCGTTTGACCGGTGAAGGCGCTGCCCAGGATCAGGGTCTGGCTGCCGGTGGCGTCGGCGGCGGCGATGGCCACCGCCTCGCTGAGGCTGACGCCGTTGCTGAAATCGATGGTCGCGGTGTCGGCGGTGTTGGTGACATAGATGGTATCGCTGGTCACCGTGAGGTTGGCCGTGGCGGTGGAGGTGCCATCGCTGAGGCTGTAGCGCAGGGTCGCATCGCCCGCCGGCGTATCGCTGCGGTAAGTGACGCGGCTCAGGACGTTCTGCACAAGGGCGGTGGTGGCCGTCGTGCCGCTGCTGGTGAAGGTGATGGTCAGTACGCCGCCGGCGTTGGTGAAGGTGGCGAAGGTCAGGCCACCCGCCTGCAGGTTGCTGCCGCTGACGGTGAAACTCGCGCCGGCGAGGGCGAAGCCGAGCACGTCCGTGCTGATGGCGGTACCCGCGCGTTGCACGGTCAGGCTGGCGCCGGACCAATTGCCGTTGCCACCGTTGAGCGCTCCGAATTCGGTGTCGGCGAGGGTGGCGTTGCCGCCCACATCGAGGTTCACGCTGTTGCCGACGCCGGCCCAGGCGACGCTGTCGCCATTGAGGTTGCCGAGGCTGGGCGCGTCGTTGATCACGATGTTCTTGTTGGCGCCTAGCGAACCGGCCGCCCCCGGCGAGGCCAGGCTCAGGGTAGCGTCGTTGCCGGCACTGTCGCGGATGCTGCCACCATTGAGCGAAAGCGCCCCACTGCCGAGGTAGTCGAGGTCGGCGCTGGTGTCCCCGGCCTGCACCGTGTAGTTGAAGGTCAGGCTGCTGCTGCCTGAGCCGCTGGCGTAACTGACCACCCGGTCGGTGGAGCCCGTTTCCAGGGTGAGCTGGGGAACACCGGTGACCGTGACCGTCTCGTTGAACGCTACGGTGATGGAGATCACGTCGCCCGTCTTGTAGGTGCCGTTGGGTGTGCTGGCACTGACGGACGTTACCGTTGGCGGCGTGGTATCCGGGAGGACTGCGTCGCTGAAATTAATGTCGTCGATATCGACGTCAAGATCAGTTCCGCTGATCCTGACTTCGTCGATGTACTCCCAGTTGCTGTTTCCGCTGACGTTGAAGTTCGCAGTGCCGGACGACACGTCGACGACCCGGGTATCGATCAGCACATTGTTGCGATAGGCCCTGATGGTGAACGTGTTGTCGAGACCAAAACCACGGTCCACGACAAAACCGTTGAGCTTGAATTCTGACCCATCCGAGGTCTTGAATCCAACCTCTGTGGAGGTGTTGGGGCCAGTGCTCCGGTATCCCAGGGCATGGTCCGTGCCATTCGCGATGAAACCATCATTGACGATCGAAATGGCAAAACTGTCGTTATTGAAGTACGTAATCCCGCCGATGTTGACGCTGTTGCTCCCCTGGCTCGCAACAGGAAGAGCGTCGAAATTCTGGTCCGCAGGCGTCGCCAGTAACCCGTTGTAGGTCTCCAAACCAAGCAATGCGCTGGTTTCGACGGTGCCCAGGTTCTGTTCCAGGGTCCAATCACCGCCCAATCCGGCCGCACCTGTCATATCGTCCGAGGCGGCGACATCCGCGCCGGTTGCGCTGGCCAGGGCCTTGACAAAATCGTTGCCCGTGCCGCCATCGCCCACGCGACAGCCGTACACCAGGATGTCGCCATCCTGGTCGAGCGACTGGCCAATGGCATCGAGCAACTCGCTACGAGCGGCTAGATCGCCGCTGTCCAGCCAGTCGTTGCCCAGCTGGATCTTGCCCACATCGCCGTGGCTAAGGATGTGAATGGCATCGATGCCACTGCGGCCGTCCAGGTAATCGGCAATCTGCTGCAGCCCATCCTTGTTCGCATCCAGCACGACGACTTCAGTGCCTGGTTTCAGGCCGCTGATGAGCTGCTGGTAATCCTTGATATTGCTGTCAACGAAGACCACTTCCTGGCGCTGTGTAGTCGCCGGCGAAGCCTCGGTCGCTATCTGCGCTTCCGCGGTCAGCGCATGTCGCAGCGCAGTTGCCGTGTCCACCATATGCTCTGCGGCCGCAGGTGCCGCAGCATCTGTAGCCGCATGAGCCGCATCCACCGCAGCAGCACCGTCAAACATAAAGCGCTGCTCCAATGCCAGCGGACGCACGGCAGATACTGGCCGCGAACGCTGGGAAACATCGGTCTTCACGGCCTGTGTCGTCAATGACTGTGTCAGACGGTTCCAGAATGGGCGAGATTTGCGGGTCATCAAAGTGTCCTTCCGGGATGAAGGTGGCATGGCGCTTGCCTGCCTTGCAGGTTCAGACCGCCGGCTTACCCTCTTCCTGGGAAGCAGTCGGTCTCCTGCTATCGGACTATAAAAACATGAGCATTTTTCGCTTTCTATATTTAGACTTCAGAATAAAAATTACCTGAAACCTTTTAATAGCATGCGTAATATGCTCTTGTATTTGAATGTCTAGGGCTTGCCGGTCTGAGGCGGTGCCAACAACACCTGCCCGCTCATGCCGGCGATCAGCTCTGGAAACTTTCCATGAATGGTGGCATTGACCTTTACGGACTGGCTCACCGGATCCACCCGCGCGGCCAGGCGCTGCACCTTGGCTGGATAGGCTTTGCCGGTTTCGTCAATGCGCACCTGGAATTCCGAGCCTTGATGCAGCCAGCTCAGCCAACGTGAAGGAACCAGGAACTCCAGCTCCAGCGCGGAGTCGTCCAGAATGTCCAGCAGTGCCTGACCCGGCTGCGCATATTGCTGCTCACGGATCTTCTGTTCGGCCACACGACCGGCATAGGGTGCGGTGATCTGGCATTTGCTCAGCAGGCTGCGGTTGGCTGCGACTTCAGCCCTGGCCTTGTTCCATTCGGCCTGAGAGACATCCAGCTCCACCTTGCCTACGGAGTTCAGTTCCGCCAGGCGCTGGTTGGCCTTCCAGGTCTTCTCGGTGGCATCCACACCCGCCTGGGCCTTGTTCAGCTGGGCTTGCGGCAGGCTGCAGTCAAACTGCACCAGCAGCTGGCCCTGGCGAAATGCGCCTCCCTCCACCACGGGCAGACGCTGTACCTTGGCACCTATCTCTGCTGCCAGAGTGGTGTAGCGGCGCGGTGAAAGCTGGGCACGGATCTCGCGCTGGTCCAGCACGCTGGGCAAGGGGGTCTGAGTCTTGGGAAGGCTCTGGGCAGCCGAGCCGCCTTGGCCATGAGCGGCGAGCGCCAGGCCCAGCGCCAGGCCCAGAATCAAGGGGGACACGCATGACTTCATTGGAATTGGCCCGCGTCCCAGCTTTGCAGCGATTTACCAACGGCCTGCGTGAGCTCGGGCAAGGGCATGCTGTCGGAGCCCTCGATCACGGGCTCCATGCCCAGGGTGGCTTGCAGGCGGGAGCTGGCGGCCTGCATATTGGATTGGGCCTGATACCGGCGCAGCACGGAAAGAATGGTGGTGGTCTGCTGGGAGACCCGCTCAAGCGCATTGAGCTTGTCGGCCTGCACCTGATTGTTCACATGCTCGGACAGGCGCTGGTCCACCGAGGCAATGGTCTGTGCTCTTTCATACTGGCGCACGGCGTTCGCAAATTGCAGACGTGCCACATGCAGCTGTGTCAATACCGCCATCTGGGTAGCCAGACGACGCTGATCGGCCAGTTGGACACCCGCGTCAGCCAGCTGACGCTGTGCAGGCAGTGACAGCAATCCCAGCAGATTGAAGGAAATCTGCAGGCCCGCATCCTGCCAGCGGTCGTTGATCAGATAGCTGTCGCTGCTCTTGTTGACACCGTAGTTGAAGGAAAGGCCGGGGAACATGCGCAGCATGACGCGCTTGGTCTCTTCATTGGCGATACGGGCGTTGTACAGGCTCTCGCGCAGATCCGGGTTCAGCAGCAGGGCTCGGTCTTCCAGCTTGTCCACCGGCTTCTCCAGCCAGCGCTGGGCATTCGATGCAGCAGGCTCGATCACACGCAGCGGCTGGTTCAGCTCTGCGGGAGACACCCCCATCAGCGAAGCCAGTTCGATACGCGAGGAGGAGAGCTCCTGCTGAATGGCCTCCAGCAGGCGGATGTTCTCCAGCAACTGGCGCTGATAGCGCAGCGGCTCCATGGGGGAGCGCAGTTTCTCCGCTTCGACCTTGCGCGAGTCTTCCAGGGCCTTGTCTGCATCCTGGCCTGCGGTCTGCAGCGAAGACTCCAGCGCCTGGGCCGCAGCCACGCGCCAGTATGCGATACGTACGTCCTGGATCAGCGTGTGTATGGCCTTGCGGCGACGCTCAGCCGCAATTTGGGCCCGATCGGCATGCTGACGAGCAGCGTAATAGCTTTGACCGAAGTCCAGCAGGCTCCAGGAGAAGCTCAGCGAAGCCAAGGTCGACTCACGATCCGACGAGATATAGGGATGCGCCAGGGAAGGCGCGCCCGTGACGGAGTCCGTGCTGCGGCTGATCAGATCCTTGTCGCGGTAGCGGTAGCCGGCCGAGGCCACCAGCTTGGGCAGCATGTCGAACTTGGCAACATTGGCCGTCCCCTGCGCCACCGCCTCTTCCATGCCACGCAGGCGCTGGGCTGCGTTGTATTTGATGGCCCGCGCGATCGCCTCTTCCAGGCTCACGGGCCCGGTCAGAGGAGCAACGTCCTTGCCAAGGCTTTGCCGATCGGCCTGAACCTGTGACTGTATTTCCTCCGTGGAAAGTGCCTGGCTTGTCAAATTGGCGCAACCGGTGAGCCAGATGGCCGAGCCTAGCAGGGCTGTGAGCCGGACACGGCCACGAAAATTTGTCTCAGACCGGTGGTAAGCAAGGACGTTCATATCAGCAGAGGGATAGTGGCGAAGGCGGTTTGACAAGAAGACGCCGGCGAGCTCTAGCAACAAATTTTCAAAAAGTATGCAAAAGTCTTAATTGTCAAAAAGTGTGCCAAGAATATTAACTGGGCAAGGACTGCAAGAGCAATCACTGAAATCAGGTATTTCTTCTGCCAGAAGCACCATGCAGCCGCACTCATTTTTTGCCCCAATTGGTGCAATGAGTCCTTGGTGGTGACTGGTCAAGCGATTCGCTTGTGGTGCAGTGTGTAACTGCCTGAGGCTGCTTCCAAAGCCGCTTCCGGTTGGAGACAGCAAGGCGCTCCTTCGGGTTTTCTCAGAGCCGACGGCGCATAGCTGCTATTGGAGATTTCAGCGCTGATCTATGAATTTCAGATCAACACCGCTCACATGCGCGCTTGCCAAGCATTCCCGAGGCATTGGAAGGCATACAACAGCGCCCCCAGGCGCATCAAGCTGCTCCAGCAAAGCCAGGCAGTTCAATCGCGGCAGCGACATCGTCAAGCTTGAGGGGTCTGGACGCCCAATGGAAATCGACCGCAACATCATGGGCGTGACGATTGCAATCGATGGCGCGGAAATGCCTCATGAGGGGTGCTGAAAACCCCGGCAGTCAATCCTGATCGCTGCCTTGCCTCAGGTCGTCCGCGACCGACGCGACAAAGCTGACGCAGAGCGTCAACACCATGAGCGCAAAACTGACAAGCAGCCACTTCATAGCGTCCTCGTGCAATTGATATTCGCAAACAGTATGCTCGCATTGATTGACAGCACTACATAGATGTTTACGCTAGGGCCAAGCACAAACCAAGCTCAAACCAAGCACCCGTCACCCGAGGCTCCATATGGGCTCAGGCCCTTTGCAAAGGAGTCACGAGAAGAGCCAAGGCCTGCTCGATGCAGGCGAACGAAGCCAGCTAAGCCAGCCGTCTGCAGGACGAGATCGGTTGCCAGACACTTGAACGATGCGGCCGCCCATGCAGCGACACATCCCACGGCACACCGACTAATGAAGCGAGAACACAGCCGCGGCATCAATCTCAAGTGGCCTGGAAAGCAAATACCCTTGAGCGCAATCCACTCCAAGCCTTTTCAGCATATCCAGCTCTTCCGGCCGTTCAACGCCCTCTGCAATCACCAGGCTTCCTATTTCATGCGCGAAGCTGATGAGGCCTCTGGCCAGTGCACGCCGCTTCTCATCTGTATCGATAGAGTGAGTAAGACTCATATCCAGCTTGATGATCTCGGGCTCGAGATTGAGGATATGCCGCATGCTGGAATAGCCTGCACCAGCATCGTCAACCGCCAGTTTCGCGCCCCGGCGACGGTAAGGCTCCAGCCCAATGGCAAGAGCCTTGTAATCCTTGACCGCAGCATGTTCTGTAATCTCCAGGACCAGACGTGAGAGATCATCAATGCCATCAAGTAGTTGATGGAATTTGCTGCTAAGCAGCAATTGTGGCGAGCAGTTGACACTTACACTGCTGTTGGCGGGCAGCCGCTCCAGCGCCGGCAGCACCTTGGAAACAGCGCACAACTCCAGGTCAATGCCCAAACCGGCCTTGTCTGCCACATCGAACCAATAATCCGGCGCATGCCTGGGCTCGACATCAAAACGCGAAAGGCTTTCAAAGCCGCAAATGGCCTTGTCACGCAAACTGCAGATCGGCTGGAAAACCATCCTCGGATCACCGTGCGCCAACGCGGATCGGACTTCACCGACCAACCGTGCCTTGACCTGCTCCTCGACAGCCTGCTCTTCGATACGGTCTGCCAGGATCTCTGCAAATGCGCGCAGCAATTGCATGTCGCGCTCCCCTAGCGTTGGATTCGGGAGGTAGCTGAAGCAGCAAAGCGTCCCATACACATGCCCATCCGTGAGACGGACTGGAACACTCAAATGGGACCCAATTGGAATTGCATGTGTTGCAGAAATGTGCTGAGCAGCCGGCACACAACTTGTGTCCGGAATGCATTCGGGCAGCTCGCCATGAACAACCTTCAGGCAGTATCCCTCCTGCATGGGAATGCTCTGGCCTTGATGGAGCGGCCCGCCCGAAACACTGTCCAAATGCTTGAGCACCCGTTCGGCCGCACCGAAGTGTGAGACAAAGGCGATATCCATTCCCAGATGCTTGCGAACCGCACGCAGTATGCGATCCACTCCTTCTGCGCACACACCTGATCTCATCAAATGATTGAGATGGCGATTCCCGTCAACCTCCAGATCGTTCATCTGCATGCCCCCTCTTACATACAGTCGACTCACACGGCTTTTGTCAATATTTAATCTGGAAAAGCATGCAATGTGAAGCGATGATCATCGATATCCAACAAGTGTCTCAGCAGCTGCCGTGGCGAAAATGTCAATCAATCCACCAGCTTCGCCATCCACCTGGATTTCAGCTGCTGCTCCAGGCATGTTTCCCCGGTGAGTTTTCTGTATGACGGCTTCGTGGCATATATCGCCACCTGTTGTCCGCTTTGAAGCCTCCTCAAATCCTCGCTCCACTCAAAAGTAGAGAGCTCACCCCAGGGAGGTCTCTGCATGAAGAAATCCAGAGTTAGTGAAGCGCAGATCTGCTACTTGCCCAGGGCAGTCCATTCTTGCGAATCGGTCTGCATCTGCTGCATGTTCATCAGAACCAATGATCCAAGCATGCCTGCTTAACGCTGGGGTAGTCTTGCCCGCACCAAGGACACGATGCGATTGCACCGCTCACCATCGAAATTGAAGGCGTCACTGAGCGCCATATCCAGATCCTGTGAAAGCCCTTCACGAAGCATGCTTCGTGCACGGAAGAAGCGCGTGCGCACCGTGGCCTCTGGAATTTCCAGTATCTGCGACACCTCTTGCGCACTCATCTCTTCCACCCCGCGCAACATGAAAACCCTGCGGAAGTCATCGGGCAGCAGGTCAATGCGCGCCTCCATGATTTGACGCAACTCTGAACGCATGACGGTTCGATCGGGGCTGCGGTCCATATCGTCTTGCTGCCAACTGGTATCCATCTGCTGAGTCGATACCATCGCGGACTCCAGCGGCACGATCTTCAACTGACGACGTCTGATCTGTCCAAGTGCTTCGTTGACGACAATGCGTACCAGCCATGTCGACAACTTGGCATCCGCCCTGAAATTCCCCAATGCCTGCCAAGCCTGCAAATAGGCCTGCTGCACGACATCTTCAGCATCCGTGTCACTTTTCAAGATGGCTCGTGCGGCGCGGAACAACAAGCGATTGTGGCGTCGCATGATGGCCTCGAAAGCCACCTCATCGCCAGCTGCAGCTCTGAAAGCGAGCTCCAGATCCGACGCATCAGCAACCGTAGGGCTGTGGTTCGAAGGTTGAGTGTGCGGCATGTACGCCTCCTTTGACCATTGGATGGTGTATCCGCATCCAGCGTTCCCGTGTCGATCTGATTCTCGGCCCTGCTGCCAACAGGGGCGGAACGTGGTGACGCTCCGATCCATCCAATGGATGAGTGCTTGCCCTAGACACCGGATTTTCGGTCTCCCAAAGCTGGCCTCGTCACCCACGAAGGAGTGCATCATGTCGTTTTTACATATCGCTCATCCACAGGAGGCGCGCCGCCTTTTTCTTGGCCAATCCGGGCTGATGCTTTCAGGTGCCGCTGTTGCGCTATTAGCCGGCCGTGAAGCGCTAGCCGCCAAAACCGGCGATGGAAAAGTCCAGGACACTCAAATCCTGAACACCGCCCTGAGTGCAGAGCTGGAGGCCATCGCTGCTTATCAGTTGGGAGCAGAAAGCAAACTGCTGCAACACTCGGTGCTGGATCTGGCCCTGACCTTCCAGGGCCATCACAAAGCGCATGCTGAACTACTAGCCAAGACGGTTGAAAAACTGGGTGGCAAGCCGGTAGTCCCCAAGACTGCTTACAACTTCCCAGCAAATCAGCTGAAATCACAGGAGGATGTGCTTCGGTTTGCGGCACGACTGGAGCAAGGGGCCGTCAGTGCTTATCTGGGAGCCGTTCCCTTGTTCGGCAATCGAGAACTATCCAAGGCGGCGGCCAGCATTCTGGGTGATGAAGCCATGCACTGGGCAGTACTGCGCCAGGCAGTGGGCGAAGCACCGGTCCCCACGGCATTCGTATCATGAACACCGAACGGTGGCTGCTGCTTGGCATGCTGTCGTTCGCGGCGACAGTGCATGCAGCACCTGACAAACTTCCTGGCGAGCAGATATACGCTCGCTGTGCGGCCTGCCATGCGCTGGCATATGACCGAGTGGGACCGCATCATTGCGGCCTGTTGGGACGGCGTGCTGGCACGGTTCCCGGCTTTGCCTACTCGGATGCCATGAAGACTTCCGGCTTCATCTGGGACGAAAAAACACTCGACCGCTTCCTGACCCAGCCCATGAAGGTGCTACCAGGTACGACAATGACATACGCCGGAATCCCTGACTCCAAGGAGCGTAGTGACTTGATTGCCTACCTCAAGCAAGCCAACGATTCACGAGAGTGTCATTCACTTCGAGCACTCCCGCATTGAACGCATATACCCTAGCTGCGCATCGCAATCGGCCTGAAGCAGTTCACCAAGAAAATGCTCAGGCTGACTGCTTCATGCGGTGGATTCAATCGGCCGATGCAACACCATGCCTCGCCTCCGGCGCGAGGAGTCGGCCCAACTGGAATACGCATCGAGGCAGGATATGGATGACAGATCGCCGGCTGCATGTATTTGGGTCTAGCAGTCACAGTCGAAGGCATCGCTCACCTGGAATCCATCACCCTGACCGTCTTCCAAAACGGACTTTTCTCATTCCGGGGGCCAATATGCCCGACGAGAATTCCCCGACGCTCTGTTTGCAGCGTTTGAGCGGCTACACAGGGCTCAGGCCGCTTCAAGGCTGACGCCTTGACGGGAACACAGCCCCATCCTCCAAGCAGCAACTATCCGCCTCCACCCTAAAAATACTCCCTAGTAGTCGTGATTCCAACGCAATCCAGGCGATCCGTCATTCATCATGCGAATTCACTGGACTCGCCATCCCGGCAGCTGTACCGTCTTCTTTAGGTTCAGAAACTTGATTGAAGGTCGCCTTCCCCATGAGCAAATCCAAAGAGTCCACAGTCCATCGCATCGTGGATGCAAAGCAGTGGGAACTCAATCGCGAAAAAGAGCGCATCACCTATCCTGCCAACCACGCCGGCCCGATTCAAATGGACTGGCGCAAGCGTGAGAACTACTCGGCCACTGACCTGAACTACCGGGGAAGAAGCAAAACCCCATAACAACAGCTCGGTCTCCGATCTCCTGACGAACCCCGCCACTGTGAACTGAGCGGGGTTCTGCTTTTTCGGCAAGCACACGGCGACCAGCGCCAGCACCGCTGGCCCGCCAGAAGACAAGGCCTGGCTCCAGCATCACTTCCACTGACCGATCTGCTGAGCCGCTGCCTGTCCAGCGGAAAGCAGGTTCGCTACTCCGACGGACAAAGCCTTTGGCGAAGCACAAAACCTGGCTGCAGAGGCCACTCAGCCTCGCAAGAGTCGTTTCTGTTGATTGATAACCCGGCACAGGAATCGATACGGAGCGCTACCCGAACCGCAGGCCGACAGAGCAAGGGCCACCCGTGTCCATGAACGCGCAAGGAGGGCCAACCGCAATTCCTTGGAGCGATGAATGCTCCACCACGGGAATAAAACATAAAAGCCGCTACAGCTTTAACAGCTGTAGCGGCTTATGTATTCTGGTGGGTCCTGCGAGATTCGAACTCGCGACCAACGGATTAAAAGCGGCGTGCTCGCTGTTTGCGAATTCCTGTGACGCTATGAAGACCAAGGCTCAAGGCCTGCACTCAGCGCATGGTTTACCGCCCATGTTGGCAAAATCTCCCGCACAAAAAAAGAGCCCCCTCGCACCTGATTTGGGTGTCGAGGGGGCTTTTTTGCGTTTGTTCAGCGCGGCCAAGATTCGGTGATCATTCTCGCATCATTTGCGTGGCCATCAGCTTGTCTTGCCATCCACTGATATTCCGCTGTGCACGCGCCGAGTAGCTCTCCTGCGGTTGCGGCGTACTCATCGACGGCGACGCGGGAAGCGGCTGCGATACGGGCTGGCACGCCGGCGAGTTGCTTGCGCAGGCCGTCAGCAGCAGCGGCAGCAGCACCAGCATCAGCCTGGAGGCTTTCGGCTCGTGCCTGGGCAGATTTGATTGCGTCATCCTTGGTTTTCTCCATGCGTGAATAGGCAGCCAAAGCCGACGCGCCAGCACGCATCTTCTGCTCGGCATGCTCTTTTTTCAGGAGCGATATGCGGGCTTCAGCGCGCTGGGCATTGACCCACCAGCCGGCGGAAAAAGCCATGGCCAGCAGCACGGCCAGCAGCACGGCCAGCACCAGGGCCTTGGCGCGGCCGGTCATGCCAGCCCCACTTCGCACAGTTGCCGCTCAGCAGCACGGCGTCGCACCAAGCCTGGCAGCTGCTTGCCGCTGGCATAGGTCCAGCGGCTCAGCTCTGCGCAGGCACCATTGATGTCGCCTGCGTTGGCCTTGCGCACCAGGGTGCTGCGGCAGAAAGCGTCATCCCCCACATTGAAGGCGAAGCTGAGAAATGCCGCCCGCTGGCCGTCGGTCAGTGGCGCGCGAACGCAGTTCAGTGCATCTGCATGCTTGGCCAGGTCCTTGTAGAGCATGTCCTCGCATTGCTCACGGGTATAGGTCTGCCCCATCTTGAGCTCAGGCCCGGTATGCCCCGTGCAGGCCGTGATGATACCGACCGGGTCACGGTAGGTGCTGAACACTGTGCCCTCATAGTGCTGCACCAAGGGCACCGCCATGGCAGCCGCGCCGGCACCAACGATGGCTATGAATTTCGCTTTCCAGCTCATCGACCACCTCCGGCACGGACTGCAGTCCAGAACCCAAGCAATGCCGTTCCCAGCATTACCACATACGCCACCGGCTTGGCCAGCTTCCCGAGCCAGTTCAAAACCTTGAAGGCCCCGCGCATGGCGGTGAAGAACTCCAGCAGGTCGGACAGCTGCTGCTTGAGCTCGTGCAGTTCCTGCCGGGTCTTTCCCAGCTCGCGCTCTATGGCTGCCATACGCTCGCTTCCTTTATCAAACCGGTCATTGATCTGCTGCCGAGTCAACGCTGGCAGCTCGTTGCCGTAGTCGTCCATATCCCTCCCTCATGGAAAAATCACACCGTCATTCCAGCCAGTGAATGCCATTGCAGGCGTAACACCAGACGGAAGCGTTGCGGTAAGAGTTCCGCGCTCAACCAACACTCCGCTCAGAGCTGCAACCTTTGAAAGATCCCATTCGGCATAGGGCGATACCGTCACGCCTTGAAGGAATGTGTATTCACGAGTTGCGACTCCGCGAAGCGCGCCGATCACCACAGTGGATGCACCTTCTGTAGGTGCGATGAGTTGGCCGCCAAGAATCTTCAGGCGTGATGGGTTCGGAACTGTGGCTTCATTCAACGCGCAGTCGAGAAGATCAATAGACGTGATGTCGGGACGCAAACAGCGCAAAGCAAGATTTCTTACCGCTGAGCAGTTGATGCTGAGAAATGCCCTGGTGGCGGGAGTTGAGGCAAATGCTGGATAACCTTGAACTCCCGAAGAGGTATTCGCCCGCATCGAAGCATCTACATCATTGATATTGACGCGCATCTCTCCCCGAGCATTCGTGATGAAGTTCATCCAGTCCAGCTTCAGACTGAAACGCCATCCTTCCGAGCTCTCAATGTTGGAGACAGACACAAGGTTAGGTGCCCGCACTTGATCGCCGTTTTGACGGATCTTGATTGCGACAGGAGTAATCTCCCCACCCGCCGCCGTCGACCCAGCCACACGCTGAAGGTTGCTGACAATCGAATCAGGAGGTTGGATTGCGGTGCTCGCCCCAATAGGTGCGGTCGCGCAATCAATCACAGGGAACGTCCCAAAGGAATTTCCCATGGATATCTCAAAGCCATCCACAATCCACGCGCCATCAAAATGGCCGCCATAATCATCCCGAGTCGAAATCGCAGGGCACCCATAAAGTGTGGTGTTTGTTACCTTCACCACGCCACCACCCCAGCCGATCTTCACTCCGATATCGTGCAGCGCGCATTCTTCAACGAAGATGTTGTGCCCAGAACTGTGAGCATCCACTCTATTCAGGATGCAATCCTCAAAGTACAAACCGTTCACATTGTTCGATCCAATGGCGCCCCACCCGGTCAGGGCCTCCATGTTGTCCACATAGATGTCCGCCCCGCCATAGATAGCAAGGCAATACGACCCGGTGCTGGTAGTGACTGGCCTCCCGGTTGTCATGTACCCGTCAATCGTCACATCGGAAACGTCCAGAAGGCAGACTATTTCGCTCACGTTGTTGTATTGAGCGCCATCACCATCAAACAGCAAATCGAAGTTTTTGATGTGCGTGTTGCAACGCTCAATTTGGAACACTCTCTGGTTATTCCATGCACCCTCAACCAATCCAACATTGGAAATGGTGAGAGGTGTTTTTGACGTCTTCCTATAGCTGACAGTGATTGCAGATGCAAATGCTGAGCAGTTAGAACTCAATGGGTGAGATACCTTGCTGGCACGATTTACCTTGAAAGCCTGCGTGTAATTCTGAGTTCCAGTCTTTGCGCGATCTGGGACTTGAAGACCGCATTCAAGCTTCGCATAACCATGCCCATCAAATAATCCCCTTGTAGGGAATATTGCACCGCGTACCAAGTTTGTTGCTAGAACAGGTCCGGTCACAGTCACAAGAGGGCAATCCGGATCGCTGAATATAAATATGGTATTAAAACTATCAAAGCTTGGCGATGCTTCAACACCACCAAGGATTACCATCCGAGCGCTGAAAAAATCAACACTGGTGTATACGGGGATTCTTGCATTAGCCTGTATGCAAAATTTTGAAATTCCTGCATAGCTGACAGGTACTCGCTTCAAATTCGCCAAAGCATGGGCTTTTCTTATTGCCTCCGTATCATCTCCAACGCCGTCCCAATTGCCGCCATAAATAAATGGACTGATAGCGCCATTAGACAGAACTTCAGCAACGCTTCGAACTACTGCATCGGGAGCTTGGCGGACATTTACACGCTCTGCTCCATTACTTGCCAATAGATCCAGTCGGAGCTGATCTAAATTTACCGAGAATTCAAAAACATTCCCAACTCGTTTGAAGTAGCGGGCCCTAGCTCCACCATGGGTCTCATCCTGGGAAATTTCGATCAATCCATCAAGAGGAATGTTCGCAATGTCTGCCAGTGCCTGAGCATAGGTGCTATAGAACTTCAGAGGTCCAATCGCACCAGCTGCGGCCTTTGCCTCCAGCATGTACTGATAGGCAAGCGTCGCATCACTGGGCCAGCTTGCTGCATCAGGCCAGATGGCGCCATACACAGGATCCTGGGTCAGCAGAAGAGCGCCCTTGCTGTCCTCTACGACGAACTTGTATTCGACGCCGATGTCCAGATAAATGGATGCTTCGCCACGACCGTCCAAGATGATGGGGTTGGCATTAGGCTGAGCCCGCGCAGCATCCTTGTACGTAGGCGCACGTGTGCTGCTGCCAGCAACATAGGTATGGATGCGGCCACCGATCAGCGGTCGCCCGTTGTTCGCAAAGAACTGGACGCGGGGGAAGACTACAGAAGTGGCCATTGCGGCTCCTGCAATAAAAAAAACCCGCTAAGGCGAACCGTGGCGGGCTGAGGTTTGGAACGAGTTTCAGGTGCTGGCTACCACCAGCGAATGGCGTAGATCAACGCAGCAGCGCCACCCATGGCGGCGCCAATCGAAGCGATGAGATAGGACCTCGCAACGCAGGATGCGACTTGCTTGGCGCCCTTCTCATCGAGTTGTCCTGTAATGGTCATCTTGGTAAACTTCACGGACTTTCTTCTCCTTGCTCTCTTCAAGGGGTGGAAACAAGAAAGCCCCAGGCGCTGGATACGCTCTGGGGCTTTCGCTTTGTGGTTGTGGGTTAAGTCAACAGTTTCAAATCGGCTGTGGCTACCTGGGGTCGGAGAATTCCAATCTGGATCTCTCCAATACCCCCGGCTCTATGCTTCGGCGTCTATGAAAAAAGCCGCTCTAGGCGGCTGTGGTGCTTTTCGTTAGGATTCGCGGATGCTTCAGGAACTTGACCGGATCGTCAGCGCGTGGATACGCGAGACTGGCATCAACCCCATCACCATCGGCTGGGCGATCTCAATCGTTCTGATCTGCCTGTGGAGAGAGTGGCGCGGCAAATAGCGCAGAAGACAGGGACGCTGGCCGGGCCAAGCTGCCCAGCGTCAGCTGCCGCTGAACCTCAGGCCTGAGCACGATGCTGGGCACCGCGTTCATTGCGCTGTTCTGCTGAGATGTGCGCACCGCCAGTTGCAGGCCATCAGCGCCAAGATTGCCCAACATCCTCAGACCAGGTACCTGGCCAAGCAGCTTCAGGCCATCCATCGCCTTTCCGACGACAAGCGCACCGGAATTGCTGTTGTTCACCGCTGCGCCAACTGGCTGAGCCGTGGTGTAGTCAGCAACCCGAGACAGAGCCTTGAGCTGGTTGATCTCTTCTTTCGATAGGATCAGGCTCAATTTGCGGTCACCAAGTCGGTCCAGGGCCTTGCGGAATGCAGAAGCACTGAATCTCGCTGCCTCATCTTCCACAGTTCCCACGGCCGCAGCCTTCAGCTCACCCAGAACCCCGTCGCGAAGCGCCTGCTTTCCGCTGCTGTCCATTACCTTTACCATCTCGGCCACATCCCGGACTTTGGCAGTTGGGCTGGTCACATAGCGCTTGATGAAGTCATCCGGCGCGATCTTCCCGTCATACAGAGACTTGAGCGCAGGGACCTTCTCGATCTGCTGCATCATCTGGCGGTTTGCGGTCCGAGCAGAGTTGAAGGCACCGATGGCGTCATCACCCAGGCTTGCGCCGGCGTTCAGCAGTGGAGTTTCCTCCAGAGCTTGACGCACCACCCCAAGTGCCATGCGGGCGCTGCCGTCGCTGGTTCCGCGCTGCAGCTTGCCGATTCTGGTTTTCAACTGCTCTGCATAGTCCACATTGAATGGCACCTTGCCCTGAGCAATGCTATTCAGATGCGTCTCCACATCCTTCGGTAGCGATCCGCCCAGCAGGTTTTCGTCCAGCAACTCGGAAGCCCGGCGCGTGAAGGTAGACCCATCCAGAGGTGCCGACCGTCCGCCGCTGTCGCGCGCGGCTTGGTAAAGCCGGTCCACATTGGCCTTCTGAGAATCCAGCCAGCCCTGCAGGCCACCGACGCCTCGATCTCCAAAGGCCTTGGCTGCATCCTGGGTTGCATCTGCCCCCATGCCATTGAGCTGGCGAATCAGCACCTGGTTGTTGGCAGCCTCCAGATTTGCCAGACGCTGGGCGCTTTCAAGCGTCGAGTTGGCACCCGTCTTGGCCAGATTCTTCTCGCGCGTGATCTGAACAGGGTCCAGAGTCAGAGTGCCGCGAGTCGGAGTCGCGCCCACAGTCCGGAAGTCGACCAGCCGGCGCAGGGCCTCTGGATTAAGGTCGTCCCCGACCTGCAGAGCGCGCTGAACATCCTGGCGGACAGCTTGGCGCACGCGCTCAGGAACAGCCGACCAATCCACGCCCGTGCCTTCCAGCCGCGCAGAAATCTGCAGGTCGACTGGCTGAGTTGGCGTATTTCGTCCGGGGTTGACAAGATCAGCCAGCCGGCCCGGCGCGTTGCGCGCGGCGCGCGTCACGCTGTTGACGGCAGCAGGCGCAGCAGCACCAGCCAAGCCGCCCAGCACAGACGCCAGGACCTGCTCGCCTTCACTCCCTCCGGATTCGCGCACAGAGCCGCCAGCCAAGCCAGCGCCCGCGGCGCTCGATGCCTGCACAGTGGGGTTTGCGCTCAGGAATGAGCCCAACGTCTTGGCACCGGCATTTGCCAGGCCGCGCCCTGCTCCCACAAACCCGCCAGATCCGGCCACCATCCGAGCTGCGTCACCAATCACCCGCTCACCAGCCGTCTGAGGCTTTGGCAGGCCCAGCCAGTCGGCGGCGGCCGCAGCCACATCGCCCGTGCTCTTGCTGCGTGCCGGGCCAGCCTTGGCACCAGTAACCAGATCGCTCAGCGTGCGCTGGGGCGCCCCGCCGGCGAGTCGGACCAGGGGATCCGTGACCAGATCACGAATCGGGTTCGTCACGATCTCGGCTGCATTACCCAGACCCTCCAGGCCATAGCGGGCTGTCAGGCCCACCTGGCGCGGAATATCGCGGATCGCATCGCCAGCCTTCTCGGCAAAGCTGCGCTCTTTCTGTTTCGGAATCAGGTCAGCAAAGGGATTCTCCGCCGCTGCCGCCGGCGCGCTGACCGTCTTCTTCCCCTGGGGAATCAGATCGGCAAATGGATTCTCTGCGGCCTGTGCTGCTGGTACTGCTGCGTTCAAGGCTTTCTCCACAAAACCGGCTGAGCGCCGGGGCTGCGCATAAGGACTGCTGGGCAGGCTGGCCCAGGTCTTGCCCGTCTTGGCAATGGCCTTGTCGAAGTTTCCGGCCAGCACGTCATCCAGGGCACCGGCGCGGCGAACCAGCTCCAGGGCGGCCAGATCCTGACTGCGCGGGCCGAAGTCGGGCAGGCCGAGGTCGCGCTGCAGGCCATCCCATGTCGGCTTCAGGAACTGATAGGCGCCATGGGCGCTCGTCTTGTTCTTGGTGCCGTCTGTCTGGGTGAAGTCGCGCAGCGTGCCGGGGTGCCCCTTGGTGTAATCGAAGCTGCCGCCACCGAAAGCGACGCCATAAGGATCCGTGGATGCATCCTTGTAGGTGCCCTCAGCCTGCGCCACGGTGCGCAGAAACTTCTTGGCATTGGCATTACCAAGAGCCTGTTCGAGAATCGTTGCCATTTCCAAGCCCCCTTGGGTCAATGCCCATGCTTTGCAGTCGCTGGCGCACGGCCGCAGGGTCGGCCCCGCTGGCAATGGCCTGACGGGCCTGCTCGATGACAGCCGAGCCCTGTGGCTGCTGCGCTGGCATGAGCACACCACCGCCGCTTCCAGCCGGTGCCGGCTGCTGGCGACCGCCCTTGGCCTTGCTCAATATGGAGCTGTAGCCTTGTTCGATCACATTGGCCAGGTCTTCTAGCTGTGTGATCTTCTGGTCGATCACCTGAGCCGGATCCACGCGGCCCGGGAGCTGTGCCTGGGCAATGCGGCTCTCATAGTCGGACATGGAGCCTTCGCCCGGCGTGCGGGTCAGCTGGCGCACGGTCGACTGCAGCGCCGCCAGCGCACCATCGTAGGCCCGGGCCGAGTCGGTGACAGCCTGCCGGCCAGCCACCACGCCATAGTCCATGGTGCCAAGCTTGTCGCGCGCAGCTTTCAAGTTCTCCAGCTGCTTGCGCAGGATGGTCACCGTCTGCTGCTTGGAAGATGCATTCTTGAGCTGCTCTTGCGACAGGCCGCCCTTCCCGATCACGGGCTGGCCATCTGCACCGGTCACAGGCTGGGCCTGACCGGTCTGCTTGTTGACCAGTTGCACGCCGCCGTCTGCATCGGTAACGATCTGGGTTTGATCACGGCTTGCCTTCTGGGCTGCACTGCCTTCGGCCGCCAGATTGTGACGCTGCTGCTCCACCTCACCCGGCGTGGCTGTGCGCTCCATGGATTGGCCTACAACTGCTGGATTGGTCATCGGATTGACGTCGACCATCAAAGTGCGGCCGCCCAGGTTCTGCGCCTGCACCTTGGGCAGCAATGCCTCCAGCTGCTTGGCAGCGTCGGTCGACTGCATGACGCCGCTCATCAGCATGGCGCGCCGCGCCTTCTGGTCCGCCGGCATGCCGCGCACGAACGCTATAGCCTGGTCTTGCCCGAGGAAGCCACGGTTCACGGCATCGGATGTCGCACGAATCAAAGCATCGTCCGTGATCTCAGGCAATGCCAGCAGGCCAGACATGGAGCCGTTGAAGTAGTCGAGCTGCTTCTTGGCCATCTCAAGCTTCTTGGCGCTTGCCTCAGTCGCGGCCTTGTCCTGGTCGGCCCAAGACTTCTGCAGCCCAGGAATTGCACCGCCCTGGCCGGAACTGGCCAGCTGATTGATCATGCCTGTGCGGTTGATCGTGCCGTCAGCGCCAATGTTCCCAGAGTAGGCCTGGCTTACGGCCTTGCCTTGGGCAGCATTGCGTTCCGCTTCTGAAAGCTGCAGATCAGATAGACGCCCCTGAATATTCGCCTGGCGCCCAGCGGCATAGCTGTTGACCAGATCACCAAGGTTGCCGCCTTTGCCGACCTGGGAGTAGATCGAAGTATCGATTGCCATGCTGCTTCCTTATTTGAACGGATTCCAGCCCAACATCCCAGCACCACCTGCCAGACCGGCGAGAGAGCCGAACGTATTGCCCACGGTGTTGCCTTGGGCGATATAGCCAGAAGCACGGGCATTTCCTGCGCCCGTGACGTTCTGGCCCATGGTCTGGGCTGTTTGCTGGCCCTGGTTGCCAATGGTCTGTGTTGCCGTCTGCCCCGTCCCTGCAACCCCAGAAAGGCGGTTGAACCGGTTGGCCATGTCGTTGTTCCAGCGGTTGTACGAGTTCTGATATTCGTTGCTTGCTGTGTCCTGGCCGAAGCGATTCAACGCCTTGAGCGTGGCGCCTGACAGAGAAGATCCGCGTGCTGCGGCGCTGTTGTCGATGGTCTTCTGTCCTTCAGACTGACGGAACGCATAGCCGGGATCGGCCTGGAAGTCGTTCATCGTGAAGCTGCGATTGAAGTCGCCGCCTGGCTGCAGGCCGGCCACCAGTTGGGACAAGGTGCCCATGCCGGCTTCACGCCAAGGAGCCATGTCCGCCCGGTTCTGGTCGTACATCTCCTTCTGGAGCTGGTTTGCTTCGCGAGCCGCCTGAATCTGGGCATTTGCCGCCTTGTCAGCGCCTTCCGCTGCTTGATTGGCGCCCGTGATGCCGCCAAAAACATCACCAATCAGATCGCCTACAAAGCTCATGGTGTTCTCCAATACAAATTGACGCCCCTGCTCTGAATGCCGAGCTTGAAGCCCAGCCCCACGGCCAGGCGTATCGCCGGCGTGTTCCATTCAGCGATGGGGGCGAAGAGGATTTCTCGGTTCTGCAGTGCTTGGCGCACGATGCGACGGACTGCCAGACCGCAGGGCTTGAGGCTGGCCACATGGATGACGTTGCCTTCAAAGATCACGGCACCGCATGGCTCCGGGTCGAATAGGCCCCAGAACTCTGTCTGCTTGGCACGCTCCGCGAATGTCGGGTCATAGCTGGCCATGGCCTGGGCTGCCGCCTCTGCGCAGGCCTCGTCATACCCAGGCCGCCCGATCACGTCTTGCTCATCTCAATGACCGAGCCATAGACGCTCACAGCGCTGGCGGTGTCGGCCAGGGCCTGCAGGGTGTCTCCCGGGTTCAGGTTGTGGTTGAGGTGCGGGCATGTCCAAGCCTCGTTGGGGGCCAGAACATACGGAGGAACCACCCGGTTTTGCGTGCCTGGTGCACTTCCGGCCTTCACCAGATAGACACTCACGCTCACGGCGCTGGCTGTCTGGTTGGACAGCGTGACGCTGGACAGACGGGCCACAGTGTTGGCCGGGGCTGTGTAAAGAACGGACGCACTTGTGCTCAGCACCGCGTCTTGGACGCTGGCGCGTTGATTCATGAACATGGGTCAATCTCCTATGAGTCCGTGGGTTCGCATGGCCGTGACCAGCGCGTCGACGGCGGTGCTGACGGCCTTCACGGCGTTGTCATTGGTCTGTGCCTGGGATTGGCTGTATGCCGCCCCCATGGTCTGGCCGGCGTATGCGGTGAATGCTGGGTTTCCTGGAACCCGCGCTCCCACCACCTGCTGGCCACCGACCAGGAACGATGCGGCCTCTGAAGTGCCGTCGACCTTCTGGGTTCCATGCACTACAGAGTTCAGATCTACTTCGGAAGCACCATTCACATGCAGGCCAGAACGGAATCGCGCGTTGCCCGTCTGGTCGCTTTCTCCGTTGACCTGAAAAACCGCCGCACTGTCATTGATGCCTTTGCGAATGCGCACATTGCCGCTATCCATGGCCAGGTCGGTTTCTCCAAGAACTTTGATGCGGGCAAAGGTGTCAGGCGATATGGCTATAGGTGGCGTAGCCATGAACTGCTCTAGCCCACCCAATGCCATCATCATCATGGCCTGCCTCAAGTCTCTTGCCTGAGCCTCCAGGGCGCCAATGCGCTCCAACAGCTCGTCATAGCTCTGCAGCGCCACGGCATCGCCATAGAGTTCCTGGTTGGAGAAGCCCTGGGGCCCACCGACACGCTGAAACATGCCTAGGAACCATGCCATCCATTCCCGAGTAATCCTCCCCTGGTCATCAACCAGAGGCACCCGCGCAGCAGGGATGCTGATGTTTTCACTCATGAGACCTCCATGCGCGCCTTGATGATGTTGACCGGCACAGGGTCGGTCACCAGCACCCTGAACACGCGGTCACGAGCGGCTCCAAGACGGCGCCACATGGCACGGGTCCTGCGTTCACCAATACGGCCCATGGCCGTCCAGTGCTCGCTGCTCCAGGTATGAGCGCCATCGTCTGACCACTGCAGCATGGCCTGGGGATCAGATCCCTGACCATCCACCAGGCCTACGCCTGTCTCCATGACGATCTGCATGGAATGAACGCGCCGGCGGTTTCCGTCACCCTCGATGTACGGAGCGACACGGATGCGGGGGATCAACTCGCCATCAGCGCCATCCCCAAATGCTTCATCCCTGAAATGGTTCAGGTCCAGCGCATACAGCCGGCCGGTGGTGTGGTCGCCGACCAGGTGCTCACCAGCGAAATGCGCGTGGACATGGCCGCGCACCCGGTGCTGCAGGTTCATGCCAGTGTTTTCGCGCCAGGACCGCTCATGCCATAGGTTGGCCGCCACGTCGTAGACCCAGGTGGCATCCGCCGAGGGGAAGCTGATCACATAGAAGCTATGGCCGGCCTGCTGGTAAGTGAACGCTATCGCATCGTCAATGCGCGCGTATTCCTCCCAGGCCTCCTCGATGGGGAAAGTGCTGACCCGCTGCGGGGTGTATCCGTTGGCCCGCCACAGAATGCCCTGGCCACGATCATCGGCACCCAGCCAGAAAACGGTGTTGTCCAGCTTGGTAATGCTCTTTGGGGCGGCACAGCCATGCTCAATGAAGGCGTTGCTGATGCGCGCCAGGGGGAAATCCGGGTCGCCGCTGGTGTACCAGACCTCGGTGGTCGATTCACCAAAAAGCCAGAGCTCTCGATGGTCGGCTATCTGGCCCACCAAGTTGTCGGGTGAGCCTTCGGCCGTGGCGAACTCCAGTGCATCAATCTTGGTGCCGTAGAGCTGACTGACAGCAAATTCACCAGTACCAGGGCGCGGCCAGACGAACCGGCCATCCAGAAAGTCCACGGTTTCGGCGCCGGTGAAGCTACCGTCCGGGTCTTCTGTCGTGTCGATCTGCTTGAGCGCCCAGGTCGCAATGGTGAGGAAATAGCCGGGGCTGCTGGCCCCCGTCACGATCATGACCTGCTTGCCATTGCTGGCCATGCCGACCAGGCCAGAACCCGCCACAGAGCCAACCTCTGTGATCACCTTGCCGGCAGACACGCGGTACAGCTTCGATCCGCTCACCACCAGCAGCAAGCCGGCCACCTTGAGCTCGCCGCGGATGGGCCCTGTGCCGACGTCCAGCCACTTTCGATGACCCGGCGTGGTGGTCAGCATGGCAACGCTGCGGGATGTGCCCGACTCGGAAAGGACCGGGTACAGGTTGACCGATCGTTGTGCATCCCAGTTCAGACTGCGGCTGGTATAGCTTCCACCGACAAATGGGAAATCAACGGCCATAGTAGAACTCCGCCATGCCATCGCGATTGGCTGTGATGGCCACATCGAAGGTGGCAACCGCTGGCTGCAGGTTTGCGCGCTTGATATTGGCCTTGGCGGTCTGCGCCAGGGCAGCCAGACCTTCCGGCACCTGGAAGCCGTATTCGCCGCACACATTCACCGCGAGGTTCAGCACCATTGCATGGTTCCAGCCAGGTGGCAGATCCAGCTCTTCATTGACATCGGTGATCTGCACGATTGGTGCCGTGACCCGAAGATGAAGCTCACCGCTGTCCGGAACAGGCCAGATCTGGATGACACCATCCGGCATCGCGCCCTCATAGCTAAACCAGAACGAGTCCACATCCGTTTCGTCCTTGTGCAGGATCGAATCCAGGAACTCGGGCGCCGCCTGATTCATAGATGTGTCTCCCACGCTGGTGCGCAGGAAGGCAGACACGACTGCATTCGGCCGCACTGCTACCAGGGTGCCACTGGGGCCAACGGTGATCCGGGACAGACCTGCCACCGGGATAACCATCTCTTTCGTGCCGAACACGGTCAGACGCTCAAGGCTCCAGCTGTCCAGCATGTCGCTCAGCGTGGTCACCGCATCCTGTAGCTCTGCAGCCGTTGGCGTCTCGCCGGATGCAACCACACCGGCGCGGATCAGCGCGCGCTGCGCAATTTCTCCAGCTGTGCGCATGGCTTAGCCCTCCTGGCCGGTGGCCGCCTGGTCGGCTTTCGCCTTCTTGCCTCGGCTCGTGGTCGTGACCGTCGTTTGCACCTGGCCGGTGGCCGCCTGGTCGCCAGATTGCGAAGCGCCGCCCGTCTGAGGGGCTTCGGGCGCCTTGCCGAAATCATGCCAGCCTTGGGCTCGTGCCTCGGCTTCCTGGTCAGCATCTTCAACAGCGCGATAGCTGTCGCCCTTATAGAGGGCCTTGGGGTATTCCTGGAACATTTCCACTCCTTGAAAGAAAAGAGGCCCCGAAGGGCCCCTTTGATTCGCAGCCAGATCACTCGGTGACACGAACCGCATGCAGCGGGCGCACGGCGGCGAAGCCATACAGCACATCGATACGGGTGTTTTCGAGGTCATTCGTGAAATCGCCACCAGTCATCACGCGCACGCTGATGCCGTTGGGAAGGCGTGCGGTGTAGCCTTCGCAGCCAGCCAGCACACCGAGTGGCGCTGTAGCCACGGTGAAGGCGTCCTTGTGGAACATCAGCGACTGGCGGTAGCCAGTGGATGCCGAGCCAACCAGCGTCAGCGCAGCCCCGTTTGCCGGAGAGGCGGTCACGTTCTTGCCAGGGCCTGCAGGGATGATGGGGGGGTAGATGCCCAGCGTGGTGCTGGCTGCGTCACCGGTGGCCACGAACTGCTGCAGCTTGCCTGTGTTCTCGCCCGTCAGGGGGTGCACCGCAAACACGCCGGCAATCGTGAACAGCTGGCCCTTGATGAAGCCGGGCGTAGTTGCCGCAATGGTCAGGCTGTTGCCCGTCTGACCAGCACCGTTCACCGTCACCGTGGCTGCTGCACCGTTGGTAACCACAGGCACGCTCTGGTGTTCGTAGAAATCCGAGCCCATCGCACGTCCCAGAGATCCTTCCAAGAAGGCTTTGGAGTTGGCTGCCTGGGGGTTGAACAGCTTGCGCGCTTCATCGGTCAGGCTAACGTTGATTTCGGAACTGATCAGAGTAGAACGATCCGCTGCCGGAGTCAGGTAGCGCTGCAGTACGGCGCGTGCTTCAGCAAAGGTCTTCATCGTGCTGATGGCGGTTCCAGGGGTGCCCACCATATTGGGGGTGGCCACAACCGCGCGGCGGATCAGGTCAGCCTCGACAACCGATGAGAGCGTTGTCATCTGAGGGCGCAGAATGCGCTCCTTGAAGTCCGTGATGTCCAGTAGCTTTTCCTTGGCGCCGAACTTGATGCCGATGTGCTTTTGAGTGTCCAGCACCAGAGGCACCTTGTCCTCGATGACGTCGGTAGCCGCGCCGCCACCGGCGAAGGTCTTGCCATCGAAGACCACGCCGGCGCGAGGCACTTCGATATCAACCTTTTCGCCCTTCTTGTAGCCGTTGATGGCCTCGCCGAACTCATCCTGGCGACCGCGATTCACGTTCGCCAGGAAAGGGGATGTTTCCTCCAGCATCTTGGCGGCTTCGCGCGCAATCATCTGGTGGGTGAGGATGGTATTTGCCATGGTGTGGCCCTTTCAAATCATTTGCGTTGAGATGCGTACCACTCGGCGTCACTCATAGCCTCAGGGGGCTTCAGGAACTGGCCGTTACCGCCGCGCACCGGGTTAATCGGTGCCGGCGCGTTGGTGGTGCGCTTTTGAGGGGGTGGCTGTTCGCCTTGAGGCTTGCCCAACTGGGCTTCCAGGCGCCCGATCTCACGGGCGGCCTGCAGCGGGCTCATGTCGTTCAGGCGCTGAATGGCGTCAGGGTCCTTGGCAAGGTGGTACGCCAGCTGGGGGCCGTACTCAGAATCCAGGATGGACTCGAGCACATGCTCTGCAGTGGGAACTTCGCTTGCGCCAACGACCTTGGCGAAGTCCGGCATGGACTCGGCGCTTTCGGCGACACGCTGCTGGTAAAGCTCAATGCGAGTGGATTGGTGCTTGGCCTGGGCTTCGTTCTCGCGCTCGGCAGCGGTCTGCTGCTTGTGCGCATTGAATCGCTGCTCAACCTTCCAATCCGTCATTGCCTCCAAGTACTCGTCTTCGCTGGCAAAGTCAGTGCGGGCGGGTTTGGGTGCGTCTTGCGACGAGAGGGCGCCCTGCTTGGCGGCATGCTGTTCGCGCCAGAACTTCGCTTCGCGCTCGGCTTCATGGGCCTTGCGGGTCAGCTCATTGATGCGCTTTTGCACGCCACCATTCTTTTGCTGCTGCTCGACAGTCTCGGATTGCTCCTGGCCTTCGCCGGGCTGCTGTTCGCCGCCTGGCTGCTGTCCTTCCTGGTGCTGCTCGGCTTGCTGCTGGGATTGCTCCTGGCCGCTGGCTGGCTGCTCCTGGGGAGCGTCATTGGTGGGGACGGGGTCCATCGTTTGCACGGTCATTCCGCGATCTCCTGCCCGGTGAGTTGCGGGCCATCCGGTAGCCCTTCTCCCGCAAATGGCGCGATCTCAGACCCTGCGGGCGGCAGGTCTGCGCGAATTTCTTCAGGCCCAGAAACGTCAAAACCCGCACTTGGCGGGTTTTGTTGTGGTTCGGGAATCTGTTGAGGCGGTGAACCAATCGGAGGTGGCGGCATGCCGGTCTGCGCAGCCGCGGCGACCAGGGCCGGCGGCGGCACCATCTGCTGGACCAGCATCGAAACCATGCCCTTCAGCTCTTCCACATCAAGCTTGGCCTGGGCGTTGATCTCAGCCACACGCTCACGGCTTGCGGCATCGATGCGCGCCTTCTCCAGGCCGCTCTGGGCTTGCTCCAGCTCCTGGGTGAGCCCTTGGATCGTCTGATCCATCTGCTGAAGCTGCTGCTGTACCTCAGGAGGCAGCTGTGGCTGTTCGCCCTCGCCGTCGTCGGTGATGTTGGGCGGGATGGTCTTCTTGATGCGCTCAGCGATCTCTTCGGCGCCGGGCCAGTCCATGCTGGCCACAACCTTGTCGCCGGCCACGTCCATCAGCTTGGGCCAGGACTGCGCGAACTGCGTCATTGCCTCGGCGGCCTCCTGGCGCTGCGTGGTGTAGCTCGGGCCCGCAGTGATCGTGACGTCGTACTTGCCGACAGTCAGGTCGTTCAGGATGCGATCGACACCCCCTTCATCCTTGACCGTCGCATTGATCCGAGCCGTGCTGATCTCTTCGTCCTCGCCTCGTATGCGGATGACGCGCTCACCGTCATAGATGTGCGGGATCATCTCCACCAACACCCTGCCGCAATGCTTGATGGCCCGGTTCAGGTTGTCCACGAAGTGATAGTTGGCCGTGTCGCCCTCTTTCTGGCGGGCCAGGATCGCGCGGCCGCTGGTCTCGTTGCCCTGGGCGCCCAACGAAGCGTCGTAAAGGCCAGTCGTGCTCTTGAGGTTGTCACGAGCATGCATGGCCATCTGCAGCACGCCCACCGGGACGTCGGCCATGGGCTGACGCTGGGGAGGCGGCGCAAGCTGGCCGTTCAGGCTGACCGGCTCATATTCAAGATAGGCTTGACTGGAGCGGTTGGCATTGGTCCATTGCTGCTCAACGCCTTCGAACTGGCCCTTCGCGCCAACCCATGGCGTCTTCGGACGCATGGCCACTTCCTCCGTGGCCGATGTCATCCAGAAGTTGTACATGCGGGCCGGGTCCTTGGCATTGCGGATCACGCCCCAGCGGTGCACCTGGCCCTCAACGTCCAGCTCTTGTCCATAGACCGGGAAAACGGGGATCCAGCTTCCGGGTATTTCTGCCTCTTCCAGGACATCGCAGCCAGTGATCTTTGCCCACTTGACCTTGCGGCGCATGCTGGGCCGGGTCTTGGCGCTGACGGCCTTGGCATCCTCGCTGAGGTCAGACTTCCAGGCGGTGCTGCCGTCTTGCATCAAGACCAGGGTGTCCGAGGTCAGGACGATGCGGTAGTACTCGGCCACGATGATCCCGTCATCGCGCACCCATCCCTGCTTGTAGGTGTCGCCCACGCCTTGCCACTCGACTCCATCGGTGACCTTGGCATTCGGGTACTCGCGCTTGAATTGCTCTGTGGGGATCAGGTCTGTCAGGAAGCAGTAGCGCATGTCCGATGCCACTGGGCACTGGGCGAATGGATCGATGTAGACGCTCAGCGGGTTTCGGATGCGCTGGAAGCGGATCACCTGATCGAAGCTGTTAGGGGCCTCGTATTCGGTGATCAGTCGCCAGACACCGAAGCCGCATGCCGCAGCCGAGTTGACCGCCGTGTCGTAGGCCGCGTCTGCATCGCTGCTGTATTCGATGTGGCGAATCAGGCCCTGAAGCACCTGAGCCGTCTCGACGTCCGCGCCGTCGTCCACAGGGTGAACCTTGATGGATGGAGTGTTCTGGCGCTGGTCATTCGTCACCTGCTGCAGGATGGCCGGCAACTGGTTGAAGGTCATGCAAGGGCGACCTTCCATCTCACGCTGCTTCACTGCCTGCGCGGGCCACTGGTTCTTGCCGCCCAGCAGGAATTTGAGGTCATCCAGCGCTTCATAGCGTCCAGAGCTCTCGGCATCCACACAGGCGCGCATGCGCTCCCGAGCATCTGTCAGGATGTCATTGTCAGAAGTGGCCATGTCTATCCCATCCAGCCAGACGCCACGGGCGCAGGCTTGCTTGTCTTGATCTTTGGCGGCTGCCAATCGCAGCACATGAGCCCGAAGGCGTCGGAGCCGTGGCTTGACCAGTCGTGCTCTGGGCCCAGGCCGATTCCTCGCTTTTCATCGCGCTTCTCGTGGTACCAGCCCAGGGCCGCCAGGCCACCGGAACAGCTCTCTTGGTTGAACCAGATGCTGGGAAACAGCTGGCGCGCGGCTTCGACCCGCTTGAGCGCAGCGCCCTTACCTTGGTTCGGGATCGTGGTCACGGTGTAGCCAAGGCGGCGCAGCTCGCTCGCCGGCGTCACAGCGAACACCACATCGGAGCGGTCTCCGTCATGTGGCAACCATATGTCCAGGCGATCAGACTTGTAGCCACGGTCATGCAGCCACTGCACATGCGTCGCCATGGGCTGTCCCTGGGCCTCGTAGTAGTCCAGCACGCGCACCTGCAGGCCGACAAACTGGACGATCCACATGGCGAAGCTGTCGGCATTCCGGCCCGTGCCGCCAATGTCCACATAGGCCCGTAGGCGCATGCTGGGGTCAGCCGCCACCACGCCAAGCCTGCCCTCTGCCTTGGCTGCTGTCAGCTGCTTGGCGAAGTAGGCGCCCTCATTGACCGTCTCGTAGCCGCCTTCCCAGATGTGGTCGTACTTGTCAGGCTGCTGCCTCAGGCAGTCCAGGCGCTCTTGCTCGAGCTCTGCAGGAAACCAGGGGTTGTCCCGCCAGTTGGCTTGCACCACCAGGGCGCCTGTGGGCAGCTCAGCAGCGCGCAACATGCGGTCCACCGGATCCATTGCAAAGCGCGGATTCCATCCGAACCAGAGCTGTGAGCCCGGTGCGCGCATTGTTGGCCGCAGCAGGTCCAGGCTTCGCTGTGTGGCAGTCTGCGCCTCTTCCCACCATGCCCGCTTGAAGCCTTCCAGCGATTTCACGCTGTCGGCCGTGTAGTCGTTCATGCCCTTGAAGATGATCAGGCCGTCGCCAGGCGTCGTGATGACGTCCTTGTAGACCCGGAAGCCATCGGCCGACCCCAGGTTCAGCGCGGATAGCTTGCCCTCGAGCAACGCCTTGCTGGACTGGCTCAGATCCTTCTGCACCTCACGGATGCACACTGATCTCAGGCCCTCTCCACCACTGGCCCCAGGCTCATACAAGCAATCCTCGATCAGCATCTCGCCGAAGAAATGGGACTTCCCAGAGCCCCGGCCGCCGTGCGCGCCCTTGTAGCGGGCAGGCTCCAGCAGCGGCGCAAACACTCGCGCCGTCTTCAGGTCCAGCGTTCTCATGCCTTGGGGTCCACGATGGTGCGCGTGACGCGCGAGACTGTCTCGACCGGGCCGCCGTTGGCACCGGTGAGCTCGACCTTCTCCTTGAACATGCCGATGTGCTTTCCGAGCAGCTCCAAGGCGCCCTTGGCAGCAGCAGCCTCGAAGACCTTCACATCAAGCTCGATGGTCTTGGGAGGCTTCCCGGAGACCCGCAGGATCTCTGTCACCCGCATAGGCTTCTTGCCCATGGCCATGTCGCGCAGCTCTCGCAGTCCGCTGATCACTTCATCCTGGGTGACGCTGTTGCGGTCAGCCCTTTTTTCCATGGCGGCCTTGATCGCTTCAGCGATTTCAAGTTTCTTCAAGTTTTGCTCGCCGATCTGGCCAGCTGTCTTTTGGCTGTAGCCAGCCCTGATCGCGGCCTGAGTCGCGTTCAGGTCAATCAGGTACTCGGCCACAAAGCGCTCTTGCTTTGGGGTGAGTGCCATAGGAGTATGTAAATATGTGGATATGGAAACAAAAACTCTTTTAGATCGCAACCTTCAAGCCACGATATTGAAGGCTCTTGCTGAGAAATATCCGTTTGATCTTGATGACATAACTGCGGAAATAAGGCGCTGGCACCCAGATTTCACAGTCGTTTATGCCAACCTTCACTATCTGAAGCAGCATGGACTGATTGACATGAAGTCCGAGCACATGTTTGGCGGCAAAGTCGGCATCCTCGCCCTCTTAGCTACGCATAAAGGCATGGATTTCCTTTTGGATGATGGCGGTTTATCAAAGATCCTTGATGTGGTCACCGTCAAGCTACATGAGGACACCTTGACGGCTTTATTACAGCGGCGCATCGAAGAATCAAACCTCCCCGTAGAAGAAAAATCCACGCTCTCTAAAAAGCTCTCCTCTTTAGGAGAAGAAGGCGCAAAACACCTCTTGACCAAGGCTTTGGATTACGGGCTAACTCAAGCGCCGAATGCCATGAACTGGTTGTCGGAATCGATCAAGGCAATGTAGATAACTGCCATTTAATAGGTGCCACCACACAGGCCTAGCGTCCCATGTGTCAGTGCATGCTTTGCCGGACGCGCCTGGTGGTGGCGAAACTGCTCAGAGGGCTTCACGAGCCTTTCGCTCTACCTCCGCCTTGCGATCGAGCTGCACGCGGCGTTTGGCCAGCTTCTTCTGCTGTGGCGAGAAAGATCGCAGCCATGTGCGGAACCGTTCCCAGCGTGATGGACGCACCATCTGTGCGTAGCAGCGCTTTGCCCGTTGAAGTTCGAGTTCGGTCATAGCGGGAATAAAAAAGCCGCCGAGGCGAACCTGGGCGGCAGGTGCCGGCTTTCGGCCAGCAGGAGACAAACGAAAAAGCCCCGGCGGTTGAGGCCAGGGCTTTGGAATTTTTGGGCGCAACGGCCCGAGACGTATTCTGCACGAACTGTTTTTTGCGTCAACCCCCTAAAACGCCTTTTGCCATCAGGCCGCGCGTGAACAGGTTTCGGGCCTCCATCAGCAGAATCTGGCGCTCCTCCCAGTTGGCCGGGAGCCTGGGGCTGCTCCACACCTGGGCGCGGCTGTGAAGGTTGCGCGCCTGGAATGCCAGGGCTGTACGGTGGGGCTGAGGAATGGCATCCATCACGGCGTCCACAGTTTCCATGCATGGGCCATCCCCATCACTACCCGCCGGTCCAAGGGCGCAGGACGGGGAGCGGCTGGGGTAGCCCTCGGCAATCGTGTCGCCGGCTGACCAGATGTGCCACTCCCTCAGGATCTCGTTGAGCAAGTCGTTCAGCTGGCACTCATCGATGTGCTGGTGTTCTGCCACTGCGTTCATATTTGCTCCTATTTTTCTAGCATCAAGCGCTTGACTGTTATGTTCAGCGCTGCGATTTCATCCATCTTCTTGATAGCCCATATGCGCCTCTGGCCGTGCCAGCCCATGAGGGAGCCGGTGTGGCAGCTGGGGCACAGAGCAACAGCTGTGTATTGCTGGCCCTGATTGATGTGGTGGGCTTCGCTGGGGCCGGGTTCATCGCAGACGCTGCAGGGCAGCTGCTTCACCCGGGCAAGGTGCTCGCGCTCGGCGTTGGTCAGGCGGTTCAGCACTGGTCGCCCTCCCATGGCTTGAAGGCCACACCCGCCTCAGCGCCGAATGCATACAGCCATTCGATGAAGCCGCGGGCCAGCTTGTCGGTGAAGTCCTTGGACTGGGTGCCCAGCATCACGGTCTCACCGCGCAGGCCACGACCGATACGCAGATCACCGAAGCGTGCCCACTCGTCGCAGAACTGGGAATCGCGCAGGGTGTCCATGCGGAAGGCGCTGATTAGGATGCGCTTGGCGTCGTCGGTGTTGGATAGGTCGCCGCCCACATGCGCGCTGATCTGGTTGATGAGGCTGTGGAAGTGGCGGCTGTGGCGTTCTTGCCGGCGCTCGGGTCGGAGCTCGAGCACCAGCCGGCGGCCATCGGCCAGCACCTGCTTGGCTTGCTTCCAGGCGCTGATGATGGCGATGTGGCCCTGCTCTGGGGTCTTTAGGACAAGGGTGAGGCGGTCGCGCATATCACGATCCTTCCTGCTGGAGCAGCCCGTGCTCCACGATGCGCAGCGCGCCGATTGCAGCCGCCAGCGGGATCTGGCCGTCGTACTTGCCCAGCACTGCGTTCAGGTCGTCGACCAGCTCAGCGATCTGCGGGTAGGGCCGGCCGCCGAAGCTCTGGGGGATGACGTTGGATGAGGTCGTGTCCATGGTCAGTACCCATCCATGCTGTTGGAGACCGAGGCGATGCCGAGCCAGATGCCGATGACCAGGCCGGCCAGGAATGCGGGGATAAGCCAGAGCCAGCTCATACCAGCTCCACCTTTCCCCAGTGGGCCAGCAGCACCGCTTCGGCGCGGTTGTGGTCCTTCTGGCGTGTGAGGTTGCCGGCAGCTTCGGGGTGCAGCTTGCGGGCCATTTCCAGAGCTTTGGTCTTCTCGGAGCCTAGGCGGAACAGCTTTTTCCACGACTGGGGCGCGACATGCTCGGTCGGGTAGCCGAGGCACTCCAGCACGCTCTCGATCGCGCCCAGGCTACGCATCAGGCTGCCCTGGGTCTGCACCGCGTTGTTTGCGCCGCCCATGGTGTTGACCTTCTCCAGCACGGCCAGTGGCTTGCCTTCACCGGCCGGGCAGTGCTTCAGCAGCAGCTGGCAGAAGGCCTTGCCGTCGATCTTGCGCTTGACCAGCGCTTTCTCGCCGGCGCCAGGCACGGGCATGGTGGGCAAGTCGAAGATGGCCCGCACGCCGTTGTGGTCCATGACGGCGCAAGCACCTGTCAAACCTGGGTCAATTCCAATGATGATCATGATTCGTTGCTCCTGTTTTATTCGCTGGGGTCTACATAGAGTTGCAATGGGTCGGCACCATGGATGCCCAGGAACTGCTGGCTTGGCTTGTCGAACCAGAGGCCGATCTTTCCTTCCCACTCGCCGTTGCGCTGCTTGTCACAGATCAGAACCGTGTCCGGCTCCCGAACCTCGTCTTCTTCTGTGAGCTTGTTTTCTTCGCGCTTGCGCTCTTTGACCTTGTTGCGCCAGACCAGCACCACGTTGTCCACGAGGTCAGACACGGCGCCGGTGCCCTTGAGGTCGTATTTGTTGGGGGCGTGCTCTTCGTTTGCTGGCTTTTTGATGTGGTGCACCAGGTGGATGTGCACCCCGTAGTCGCGCGCGATGGCCGTCAGCTCGTCCACAAAAGCCTTTTGGCCGTTGTAGTCGTCCTCGCCCTGCACGCACTTCATGAGCGAGTCGATGAAGATCTGCGTGACGCCCAGCACCTTTGCGGCGTAGCGGGCCACTGCACACACATTCGTCCAGGCCACGGTGCCTTGCTGGTCGTAGAGCCATAGGCGCTGGTCCGTCCAATCGCGGAACTGCTCATACACGTCAAGCAGGTTCTTGATCGACTTCTCACTGCCACGGGCAGCCACGGCCTCGGGATTCATGCCTGCGAACTGACGGCCCATGCGCTCAAGAGTCCGCTCAGGCTTCATTTCGAACGAGGCGATGCAGATCTTTTCCCCTTGGGCGGCCAAGCTCAGGGCGACCATGCCGGTGACCATCGACTTGCCCTGACCGTTGGCGCCGGCCCAGACCGTGACTTCTCCAGGACGGAACTGCAACAGGCCATGGGTCTTTTTCCAAGGCATCAGGCGATGCTTCGCCTTCACTGGGTTCTGGATGCGGTCGATCAGCTGCTGCACCCACAGAGACGCTGGCAGAACTTTGCGCTGCGCTTCGGTTTCCTGCTCGTACTGAGCGAAATCGATGTCATCAGGTACGTAGACGTTTGCCATTTCCACCCTGCTCTTTCGTAAAAAACCAAACTTCGTTGTCTCGGGCACATGCCAAGGCGGCGGGCCCTGCATTGCGGATCGCGGCAAACAGGCGCTTTGCCCGTTCATCGCCTCTCCAGCAGTGCAGGTGCACTTGCAGGCCGATCAGGCATCGGAAGTCGAGCAGCTCTGGAACGTCGCGTTCATCGAGGTGAATGCATGGCTCTAGGTGCCCAGTGGCGGTATTTGGGGCGCCGTGCCAATTGCGCGAAAGCCAGGCGTCCAGCTCGCATTCCGTGTCTGTCACCCAGGCTGTTGCGCTGGGCAAAACGCCGGCTCGACGCATCTGCAGCAAAGGTTCTTGGCCCCGCATCACACGAAGCTCCCAATGGCGCTGCCCGGTTGGCCGGCGGCCGCCTTACCGCCCGGTTCGTCATCGAAACGCCCCTGGTTCAGCCAAGTCGACGGGTGCGGGATGAACTCCCCGCCGTCCCTCGTCCACTGGTCGCTCTGGGCCTGCTGGCGGATCGCGCTGAGCATTTTTTCGAGCAATGGCTCGTCAGGCTTTCGCTTCTCGAAGGCTTTGCGTGCAGCGTCCTTCCCAACTTTTTTCGGATAGGTCTCCCAGAAGGTCTCGAACAACGACGCGTGACTTGACGCGTCATTCCCTTCCTTTCCTTTCCTTCCTTCCTTTCCGCTTTCACGCGTGGTTGACGCGTGCTTCACGCGTGCCGGGATGATGCTTTCCGCCTCCCTGTTGTTGATGATTTGGTGCTTTGTGAAGCTTGGAATCTCCGCATAGACCTTTCCTTCGGCCTCGTAGAGCACCACAAGACCGGCGCTTGTCAGCTCCGAGCCAAGCACATCAACATCACAGTTGTCGCCTGGGAGGTAGCGCAATTTGAAGGTGCGAGGCTTCCATTCAAGGCGGCCATCGCGGTCAGCCTCACACCACAGTGACACGTAAAAGAGGCGTGCCAGCGGCGACAAAGACACGATGTCTTCGGACGTGAAAAATTCAGGTTTGATGGTTCTGATGCGAGCCATATCAGGCCCCCTTGTTTTCTTGCTGAACCAGCTTTAAGATCCGGTTCATTCGATTTAGGAAATGAATTGCCCTATCCCGGTTGCCTCCGAGATAGGCGACCTCCAAAAGAACGCCTGCACGCTTCGCCAAAAGCCGCAGGCGTTTTTCTTTGTGGTCGTTCGTATGCATAACTTTTGAGTAACTCTTAGTGCGCCGCACGGTTGCCAAACAGGCGCTGCAGCAGGCCCTTTGGTTGCGATTTGCGCAGGCTACGGGCGTGCTCTTGCAGCAGCTGCCTGCACGCTTCATCGAAAGAAATGCCGCGGTCTTCTGCTACTTTTTCAAGAGCAGCAATGTCTTGAAGTTCAAAGCCTTCAAGTGAGACTGGTGTCTCAGTAATGGTCGGTTTTGGCGGTGCCATGTCTGGTGGTCTCCCCAGTGATGTCATGGCTCACGCCGCCCGCAGGCATGAAAAGGCGTTGCCGTCAACGGGTTGGGCCAAACGTCGCGGCGCCAAAGAATTGCTCTCATGACGTTTCTCACGAGCAATCTCCAGCAAGGCCAGACGGAAGGCTTCGCTCTTCGACACCCCGCCATAAAACTCCACCAGGATGTCCAGCTCGGACTCTTCCTTCTCGTTGGTGCGCACCATTGCGCTGGGACGACGAACGAGTTCGCGCTTGCGGTAGGTCATCTTTCAGGCCTCTTGAGTAGTTGTGGTGGGGGAAACGGGGGCGGGCTGCTCTGGGGTCAGGTGCGCAGCGCCGGATCGGATGTAGGCCCAGTCGAGCTTCTGGGTAAGCCCTTCCCCTCGGACATCGCCGGAGGATTCGCGCTCAATCGCAACAGCGAGCTCAGGCGAACAGGGCTTGTGTCCATTCGCGACATTCGTGAGATGCCCGATGGTCGTTCCACAGCGCAAAGCAAACTCGCCGCGCTCGGTTGGCGACAACGCCATAAGGTATTTTTTGAGGTCCATGCCTCATTGCACCACATGGTGCAATTAGGTGTCAATACCAAATGGTGTCATTCATGATGTCTATTCGGGGCATGTCGTCTTTATCTGAGATCCGAAAACACAATCTGAACGCCCTTTGTGTGCGCAGAGGCTGGGTGAGCCGGAAGAACCCAGACGCCGGGTCCCCTTCCGACCTGGTAAATCTGCTCGGCCGTTCGTCCAGTTTCTGGAGCAACCGCCTTCAGGGGTCACGAGATATCGGGGCCGAACTTGCTAGAGAGATTGAGGAGAAGCTCGACCTCCCGAAATATTCGCTCGATGGAGATGAGGAGTCTTCTGATTTCGTCGGCGTGAGCATCTTGACCGTCGAAGTCGGTGCGGGCCCAGGCCGATTAGTTGAAATCGTGGAAGAAGCTGGAACCCTGCAGTTCCGCCGTGACTTCTTGCGCAATGCCGGTGTAAGCCCGGCCAACGCAGCAATAGTGACCGTGAGGGGCGCCAGCATGGAGCCCACCATAAAAGATGGTGCTGTACTTTTGATCAACAAGGCCGATCGAGAACCACGAGCCGGCCATATTTATGCCTTTAGCTGGGATGGCGAGATGATGGTGAAACGCTTTTTCAAGGTAAACGATGGATGGGTGGCTAGATCGGACAATCCCGACCATGATGACATCCTGATAGACGGTGCCACAGAAACTGCTGTGCAGGGGCGTGCGATTTGGATGGGAGCAAAACTGTGAAGCTTGACCTGTTCTCTGGTTTTAGAAGAATCACATATGCATTGATGGCCCTATGGGCGGCATCGGCCATAGCAGTTGGATTTCTAAACCCGCCAATGGACAGAGCAACCTTTGAAGTCCTCGCACTTGGCTTTCCACCAATTCTGATTGAAGACAGTAAATGTGAGTTTGAAGACAAGTATCAGCCGGTCACTTTGGATTTGCCTGGAAAGAAGGTGTATGGGTCCTTGTGCTTCAAGGCCCATAAATCTGATGATGGGAAGATGCTGATTCCTTACAAAGATCACACTTCCAAAGGCATGGTTTGGATGGACTCAAGCACTTCGGCGAATGTTCGTCTTTATGCTGATTCTGTCAGTGCAAATTTCCGTCCAACTCCTGAGCAGCTTGAGGCCCTGAACAGCATGCTTTTCAAGGGACGGATAGTTGATCTGCTAAAGCACTTTGGTTACGCACTAGGTGGGGCAGCCTTAATTTATCTGGCCGCCACCATCATCGGCTGGATAGCGCGCGGTTTCATCAGAAACCCTGCCTAAGCAACTTCATCCATAAACCGACCCGCCTCCTGGCGGGTTTTTTCATGCCTTCTTCAGGCACCTGAAGCAGTGCACCAAAAAAAAAGTAGCCTCAATGACACCAAATGGTATTGACATGCATGACACCGAATGGTGCAATACATCCATCGCAGCACAAAGCAGTAACGCAAAAGTGCAGCGGTCAAGCCAATGACGAGAGCAGCGAAGGAATCCCGTAGCTGAGCAGCCGCCGAGGTCTGCGTCTCTCTGAGGCCGGGGGTGGAAGCCTGCAGCGGCTGGGAGATCCTGCAGTGCCAACCGTCACGCGATACGGGACAAACCAGAGCGCCTTGAACCAGGGCGCTGCGGTTTGACCAACGAAAGGGCGTAAATGAGCAGCTTTGAACAACAAATCACCGAGCTCACGCTGAAGCGCGAGATCAACAAGCGGGAGCTCTTCGATAAGGAGGCTCTGCGGCTGAGGAACAAGGAGCGGTTTCTCGTCTACGGCGAGCACACCGACATCAAGGATCGCGTAGCTCTGGATTCTGAAATCGCCTGCCTGGAGGCCGACCGCCAGCGCACAAAGGTGGAGCTGATGAAGCTCAAGCTGATCGCCAAGGATCGGAGGAAGGCATCTCTGGTCGAGCTTCTGTGTGACGCTCTGGCCGCCCATGGCCTCAAGCATGAAATCACGGCCGCCACGCAGAAGGCAACCGAGGCGCTCCGAGAAGAAGGTCTCCTTGACGCCTACAAATCGAACTTGGGAATATGAGGTGACTGAAATGTGAGCGATTCGCCAGCATGCGGCATGCATGTGCCTTCCCCCGCAGGGCTTTAGCGGGGCCATCACGCAGGTGGACTGGACACGGTTCGACTCCGTGGGCTACACCGATGCGCCTTGCGCGCTAGGTCTAGGCGGCCCAGTCCACCGCCGTGATGGTGCCGGGGGTCGGCTCCCCGGTTCTTACAAACCAGGCCTGCAAGGCCCGGCTGGAATACTGCAAGAGGGTAATCGCACCGGTCTTAGGTGCCCATCATGAACACCCCGGGAAAGCAGCGGGGAACAAACACACAAGCGTCTTCACTAGAAGGCGCTTTTCTTTTTTCAAGGAGCCAAGATGCCAAATTGGGTCACGAACAAGGTTCAAGCTTCGCAGGCAGTGATTGAGGCCGCGACCAATCAACAAGGGCAGTTTGATTTCAGCAAAGCAATGCCCTCGCCATGCATCGTGGGAGCTGACTGGAATGGCATCAGCATCAGCGCTGAAACCATGGCAGAGGCCGTAGTTGGCCGCGCACTTTCAGTTAACCCGTTACTTCGGGCACTTGAAGCCCAAAGCCGCCAAGACGCCGATATCAAAAAGCTGGATGACGAGAGCTTTGAACAGTTCATCGGCATGCTGCGCAACCATCGAGCCTGCGGCTACCTGCACAACATGGACTTCGCTCGCAAAGAATGGGGCACGAAGTGGAACGCTTACGAGAGCGTGGTTGATGCACAGAGCGGGACTGCTCAATTCGACACCGCCTGGGCTTGTCCAAAGCCGATCTTCGTGGCGCTCTCCAAGCAGTTTCCCGAGGAAGTGATCACCATCACGTATGCAGACGAGGACATAGGCAGCAACTGCGGTGTGTTCAAGCTAAAAAACGGCGAAGTGATCGAGGCTGATGAGGCGCAGGCATGGCGCGATATGTCGGAAGAGCAAAAAGCAAAGTGGACAGCCTTCGCCTATGAGGTGAAAGGCTGGAAGCCCGACGAAGAATAGCGACCGCTGGCCACCAGCACGACTTGCCGGCGTAAGCGGCAGCTATCTGGCGTGACTGCTCGAGCAGGTACGGCAGCTCAGGAATGGGCCTGGGCTGGCGGCAATTAGGAACGCGGCGCTTGCGTCGTGGCGACAGTGGTCACACCAGATGGCGCGGCATTTCTTTAACCCTTGCGCATTTGTCTAGCTGGACCCTCATCTGGCGAACCGCTGCGTCGTCTATCTACTCCCCCTCACTTCGCAGTGAGCTTGCCACCTCAGGGTGGCTTTTTTATTCCTGGAGCTTGTCATGAACGCCCGACCTCCTATCTATCTCGGCCCCACGCCAAACCCTCATGCAGACGCCGAGCGCTGGAACGATGAGCAGGAGGCTGCCAACGCTCTGCACGAGACTGCAGCCGTCCAGGCGCCTGGCATCGTGGCGCGACAGTTCGCCAAGGTGGTCAAGCCTGGGGACTGGTTCGACAAGTACGCCTTCGCCGGCGGCATGAGCGCAGACGAGCTGCTGTATCAGGCCATGGAAGCCAGTGATGACGCGACGCAAGCCGCCTTTTCTGAGCTGATGGTGAGCCCCGCGGCCCAGCAGCTGCGCGAGGCCATCGCCAACCACTTCGCAAAGCTCCACGCCTTTGCGATCTACACCGACTATCTGGAGGACCTTCAATGACACCCGCTCAACGAGTAGCCCAGCACCCAGCCCTTGCCGAGTTCTGCGCCCAGCAGGTGCTGGCCCAGATGGCAGAGCCGCTGTCCCCCGAGCAGATCCGCGCTGCTCTGGCCCCTGAAACCGAAAACCAGTATGAGGCGATCTAGCCATGGCGAAAAAACTCATCCCTGCCAGAACGATCGTGATCTGCGACTGCTGCGGCAATGAGCGGGATCAATCAAATGGGCGTCTTGAGGCCAAGGTTGATATCTTCCGAAATGGTCTGGATGCATATGGCCATGCCGTCGCCAGCAATAACGCAAGCTATGACCTCTGTGATACCTGCATGATTGCTGTCGGCAAGGCGGTGCAACAGGTATTCAATGGTGCCAACCCAGAAGGAGCCACCTGATGCCCTCCCCCATCCAACTCCAGCGCCTCCCACGCCGCAAGAAGCCCGCACCCAAGCGGGCTTTGTTGTTTCTGGCCCTGCTGCTAATCGTGCTGTGCACCGGACTGGCCGGTTGCAGCGCCCAGGCGGCTGATGCACCGATCACCACTTCAGCCGCCGACCTCAAGCGTGCTGCCGCCGGCGCGTGGCTTTGCCCAGGGATGCATGCCGAGTGGCTCGATACGCAGACCGTTCAATGTTTGAAGGAAAAGCCATGAATCAGAAGAACAACGGCGGCACGGCATTCCCTATGCAGGATGGTCAGGCCATCCATGCCTATGCCGCCGCAAAGCTGGACGCCGCGCCGGAAGGTGTTAACCGCGACTCGTTTTACACGCAAGCCAGAGCCGAAGCCATTTCTGGCATGAGCCTGCGTGACTATTTCGCGGCCAAGGCAATGCAAGGCTCGATCGCAGACTCCTGCGGCGTCCACACCGCTCTCGATCCTGCAATCCGCGCAGTCTGGGCATATCAGATGGCCGATGCCATGCTCAAGGAAAGGGAAAAGCCATGACCGAAGCAAAGCACACGCCGGGGCCTTGGGTGGTTTGCATCCAGGACGATGATGACAAAGCGTTCGAGATTTTTGCCGAGAGACAGCTTGTTAATGGCCGAATTTCGGCTGAAAAGTGGGATGACGCGGTAGCTCGCGCTGGACTGAATCACAAAGAATTCGAAGCCAATGCACGCCTGATTGCCACAGCGCCGGATCTGCTGGAGGTCGCCAAGGATTTCCAAGAGGCGCTCCAAGAGCTGGGCCTCTTCTGTGAATGCGGCGAAGCTGATTGCAGAACGACGCGCCTGCGAGCCGCCATCGCCAAAGCCACAGGTCAGCCCTATGACTGAAGCGCTCGCCCTGCTCTTCATCGCTCTCGCCTTCTTCGCCCTAGCCAGGAAGCCATGAGCAAAACAGACACCAAGCCCGGTACCGCCCGGGCTTTTCTTTTGTGGGTGGCCAGCAGCGCTGCCGCCCTCGTCGCCTTTATCACTCAAGTGAGGTTTTCATGAGCAGTGCTCTAGTTACGTTGACCCAGAAGTTAGCCGCCACCCTGGACATGGGCGATGGTGCTGGTCTGATCGAGACTCTCAAGGCCACGGCCTTCAAGGGCCAAGTATCAGATGCCCAGATGACCGCCCTGATGGTGGTCGCCAACCAGTACGCCTTGAACCCTTGGACGAAGGAAATCTACGCCTTCCCCGACAAGAACAACGGCATCGTGCCCGTGGTCGGCGTGGATGGCTGGAGCCGGATCATCAACTCGCACCCGCAATTCGACGGTATCGAATTTGAACAGGACGACCAGTCTTGCACCTGCGTCATCTTCCGCAAGGATCGCAACCGCCCTATCAAGGTGACGGAGTGGATGGCCGAGTGCAAGCGCGGCACCGGCCCCTGGCAGTCCCATCCGAAGCGCATGCTGCGCCACAAGGCCATGATTCAGTGCGCGCGCCTCGCCTTCGGATACGGCGGTATCTACGACCAGGACGAAGCAGAGCGCATCGTGGAAGCCCAGCCCATGGGTCAACGCCAACCCGTTGACATGGGGCAGGCAGAGGTGGTGCTGCCCGAGTGGCCGGCCGACAAATGGGCAGAGCGCCTGCCTCAGATCCTGAACGGAATCGCCCAGGGGAAGACCATCGAGGACGCCCTGGCGTGGCTTGGCAGCAAGGGCAAGGTGACTCCCGAGCAAGAAAAGGAGTTGCGCGACAAGGTTGCGGAGCTACAGCAGGCCGCCAACACCAGCACCGCGGCGCCTGACCATGAAAAGCTGGCCGCCGAAATCAAGGCCTGCACTGACCTGAACAAGCTGTACGACCTGGGCAACCAGATCGAAACCATTGCTGACCCGTCGCAGCAAGCCACCCTCACCGACATTTTCGACGCCCGCGTGGCAGAACTGGAGCAAGCATGACCATGCAACTCGTGAATCTCGTCCAGGGCAGCGCCGAATGGCATGCCCACCGCCGCAATCACTTCAACGCCAGCGACGCGCCGGCCATGATGGGATGCAGCCCCTACAAGAAGCGCTCGGATTTGATCAAGGAACTGGCCACGGGCATCACGCCTGAGATTGATGCAGCCACTCAGCGCCGCTTCAACGATGGGCACCAGTTCGAAGCCCTGGCCCGGCCGCTGGCTGAGCAGATCATCGGCGAAGACCTCTCGCCCTGTGTCGGAACCCGTGGCAAGTACTCTGCCAGCTTCGACGGCCTGACCTTCATGAACGACACGGCCTTTGAGCACAAGACGCTCAATGCCGACCTGCGCGAGCTGCTGGCGCGCGGCTGCGACGGCGCTGACCTGCCGCTGCAGTATCAGGTGCAGATGGAGCAGCAGGCCATGGTCTCCGGCGCTGAGCGCATCCTGTTCATGGCCAGCAAGTGGACGGCCGAAGGCCTGCCAGTGGAAGCGCTGCACTGCTGGTATGAGCCGAACGCCGAGCTGCGCGCCCAGATCATCGCCGGCTGGGAGCAGTTGGAGAAGGATGTGGCGGCCTACGATCCCAATGCCGAGCGCCCGGCCACCGTGGTGGCTGAGCCGATTGAAAGCCTGCCGGCCGTGGCTGTACAGCTGCAGGGCAGCTTGGCCGTTGTCTCCAACCTGGATCAGGTGGCCGTGGCCGTGCGTGCTTTCATCGACGGAATGGTGCCCAAGCCCGCTACCGATCAGGAATTCGCTGATGCCGAGGCGGAGTGCAAGGCCCTGAAGTCTGGCGAAGATGCAATGAAGGCAGCCGTGGCCAGCGCACTGGCCCAGGTCAGTGACGTGGAAGCCTTCACGCGCACCGCCAACGACCTGGCCAACCTGATGCGCACCACGCGTCTGGCCCGCGAGAAGCTGGTAACGGCCGAGAAGGAGGCACGCCGCACTGCGTTGGTGACGGATGCCAAGAAGGATCTGGACTGCCACATTGGTGAATTGGAGAAGCGCCTGGAAGCAATCGACGGCCGCCCCTGCCGATTCCCCCAGGTTGCTGCCGACTTCGCAGGCACAATCAAAGGCCTCAAGTCGCTGGACAGCATGCGCGACAAGGTGGCTGTGGCCCTGACCAATGCCAAGCACGAAGCCAACCAACTGGCCGACCGACTGGAAGCCAACCGCAAGCACCTGGTGCAAGAGGACGGCGACTGGATTGCTCTGTTCGCCGACTTCGCCACCGTGGGCACCAAGGCTGCAGAGGACTTCCAAGCCCTGGCCGCCCTGCGCATTGGCAACCACAAGCAGCAGGAGGCCGCCCGCCTGGAAGCCCAGCGCGATCAGATCCGCAAGGAAGAAGCTGCCAAGCTGGAGCGAGAAGCTGCAGCGGCAGAGCGCAAGCGCATCGAAGAGCAGGCCCAGCAGGAGAAGGCCGCGATTGCCCAGGCTCAGCAGGCCGGTGAACTGGCTCAACCCGTGGCTGACGATCTGGCAGGCCTGGTGCAGGACAAGGCAGTGGAAGGCATGGCCGGCATCGACGCCAAGCAGGCGATCAGCACGGCCAAGGCCAGCGCTGCAGCAGCTGACACCAGCCCGGTCATGACGCTGGGACAGGTCAACACGCTGCTCGAGGCCGCCGGCCTGGGCAAGATCAGTGCCGCCACGCTGGAGCATCACGGCATCCCGTTCACCCGTGAACGTGGAGCAGTGCAGATCACCGAAGCCAACGTCAAGCGCCTGGCGCTGCTGCTGTCTCTGGGCTTTCGCAAGCTGGCCGACGAACTGCAGGCAGTCACCGCCTGATCGACATCAATAGCAACCACCGCAAGCCTGCTCTAACCCAGCAGGCTTTTTCATTGAAAAGAGGATTCCATGGCCTTTGAACTGACCCACCCCACCAATGTCGTCATCACCAACGCCAATCCCCGCCGCGAGCTCCACGGCGAAGAGAAGGTGCGCGCCATCGACTTGGCATGCTCTCTGACCGGTGAGAACACGCTGCTGGACTTGATCGAGCCCGGACTGCGTGCGCACCACTACTGCAACAAGGCGGCCAAGGACGGCCAGAACGAGATCCCCGGCCTGGATATCCCGCTGCCGAACCTGCGCCACCCCCAGTTGCCGCTGCTGTACCACTATGGCAAGGGCCTGAAGTTCCGCGGCTACCGCCTCACCCAAGACTGGGGCCTGGACGAATACCACGTCGACTTCACTGATGTGGTGGTGTCGAACCTGCAGTACGAGCTCTCCGAGGGCGGCAGCGTCACCATCAAATGGACCATCTCGTACAACGGCGAAGAGCTGCAGGACAACGAGCTGTTCGGTGAGCTCTCCGGCCTGGCCGCCGAAGGCGAGATCTCCATCAAGCTGCTGGCCCCTGCCGAACTGGTCCAGGCCAAGAAGGGCTACCGGGCTGGCAAGCCGGACACGCCCAGCACAGGTGGCAACCCAGATCAGCGCGACATCGAGGACGACGAAGGTGGCGAGAAGCAGCAGACTCCCGAGGATGCATTTGCTGCTGCTGTGATTGGAGAGGCCCAGTCATGAACGCATTCGACCAAGCCAAGCCGCGCCGCAAGGTGCACAAGACCGTGAAGAGCATCGACGTTGAGCTCATCACGATCAAGAACGATCCCTTCCCCGGCCAGCGCGCATGCCCAGAAGGCAAGTATGCAGAGCTGTTCGCCAAGATGAAGCCCGGGCAATGTCTGTCCTGCGAGCCTGATGAAGTTCAGCCCCTGGGCGCGGCCATGCGCAAGTGGATCGCCAGCCAGGGCAAGGCCGACAAGCTCGAGGTGCGCACCATGTCGCGCTTCCCGGGTGATAGCCGGGGCCGTGTCTGGCTCATCGCCAAGGAGGCCAAGCTCCGAAAAGTCGCCTGACCAACAACACCCCAGCCCGCCGCCGCGGGCTTTTCTCATTCTGGGAGCCACCTATATGCAGGACAAGATCACGATCGCAGATGCACCTGAGTGCCTGAACACCAATGACAAGGCTATGTGGGTGCTGGGCTATGAAGCGGCACTTGCAGCGCGCAGCACCTGCCTGCACCAGATTCAGGAGCCGGCCCCTGCCCAGGCAGCGCCCGCAGTCGCGGAAAAGCCTGATGAGGCACAAATCAAGGCACTGATGCGCAAGCATCGCATCTGGATCGAGCACTCCACGCTGTTCGAAGATGACGAGCCACCGCGTGAGCTTCGTGCAGTCCAAGCCGAGCAGCATCAGTTTGAGTCCTTCGTTCGTGAACTGATCGCGCTTGCAGCCACCCCGGCAGCAGATGCGCCTGCGAACGTATGGCAGCAAGTGATAGACGAAGAGCTGGTGTCTGCTCACCTCGGAGTAGCAAATAACAATGCAATGCGAGACGAGGCAAAGTGGGCGACCCATGAACTGATCTGTTGGCATATCGACGTGGCAACCAACCCCGCAGTAAATGGCGGGAAGATTCTGGCGCCAGTCGAGCTGCTGAACCGCGTACTTGATAGCGAGGCTGTTGAAGCCATGTCCGATGCGTCAGACGAGCTGCGCGCCCTGCTGGCTACTGCTACCGAACTTCCCGCGCAGGCGGATACGCCCGATAGCTTCCGCGAGTGGTTTGCAAAGAACTATCCGGCCGACACCATCATTGTTGACCCGGACTGGCATGCGAAAAGCATTTTCCGCATGGCGCAGGCCCATGCCCGGCTCGCAGCACCCCAGGCGCAGGCAGACGCGCGGGATGCGGATGTCATGTACTACCTGCAGGATGCTCGCTGGAGCGCAATGGTCGGAAACTGCCCGAGCTTCTGGCGCTCAGGTGGGGGCTACACGACGAGCTTGGACGATGCAGAGCGCTTCACCTTGGAAGCCGCAATGAAGCAGCACAAGTGCCGCGAAACCGATCTGCCTTGGCTCTGCTCGGAGTTGGATAAGTTGCGCCGCCCAACAGTGGATTGCCAATACATGCCGCGCAGCTGGGACGCTCAGCGCGCCGCTATCGCCGCCCAGTCCGCAGCCAAGGAAGGATCGCAAGGATGAGCAAGCGAGCCCGCGACCGAGGCGACAAGCGCGACAGATGGCGCGAACCTATCAACCACCCCGAGCCCCGCTAATGCGGGGTTTTGCTTTTGGAGACCTAGATGCTTGATGCAAAAGCCGTTGCCGGGATGCTCGGACTTAGCGAGCGAACCGTCTATGAACTCGCAAAATCCGGGCGCCTGCACTGCTACCGATTCGGTAGCGCTGTGCGCTTTGAAGAATCTGACATAGAGGAATACAAAAAATCATGCCGATCCGTTTCGACTCCCGCAACCAGCGTTGGCGCTTTGAGTTCGACCAGGTTATTGCGGGCCAGCGGCAGCGGGCTAGCCGCCTTCTTCCAAAAGGCTACACCAAAGCCGAGGCCCAAAAGTTCGACCTCGAAGAGACCAAGCGACTCCACTCGATTGCGACTGGTGTCAGCAAGCCCGAGCCACTGATTGAAGATGCGGTGCTGCTCTATTTGAAGTACCACGCACCAGCGCTCAAGAGCTATGAGAACATCGTGCGCGAGCTCAAGGCCTGCTACAGCGCCTACGCCGGTAAGCCATTCTCGGCGCTTCCGGCTATCGCCATCAGCTACCGGCCTGTAGGTGACGACAAGAAGCTGATGTCTGCGGCGACGGTGCGCAACCGGCTCTCCTACCTTCGGGCGGCTTGCCGCTATGCATGGAAGCACCATGGACTAGGAGACCGAAACCCAGCCGAACGCATCAGCATGCCGAAGGTGCGCAACGAGCGTCATGTCTACCTGGGCCGAGCCGAGTTCCTCAAGATCTGCTCGAAGATCAAGCCCGGCAAGGAGAGGGCCGCAATCCGCATTGCGTTCTACAGTGGAATGCGGGCGGCCGAGGTGGGCCTGGCCAAAGTCGCCTACGGGGGAGATGTGTTTGAGTTGAGCAGCCAGCACACCAAGAACGGACAGCCCCGCGCTGTGCCAATTCACCCCCGAGTCGCCCACATCGTGCGCAACCCGGACCTATGGCCGGTGAAGCCTACCAAGTGGACGGTCAGCAAGGCATTCAAGGCTGGCGCTCGTGCGGCTGGGTTCGGTCATGCCAGACTGCACGACTTGCGGCACAGCACGGCGAGCGAGATGATCAACGCCGGGGTTGATCTCTACACGGTTGGTGGGGTATTGGGGCACAAGTCGGCGGTTAGCACCAAGCGCTACAGCCACCTTGCGACCCAGACTCTTCAGACCGCTGTTGCGTTGGTTGGCAAAAAAATCCGCACACCAGCCAAAAGAAAGGCAGCTTGAATTTTATTCTTGCTGCTTAATTGATAGCAAAATAAAAAGGCCCCGTATTGCTACGGGGCCTTGTTATCTTTGGTGGGTCCTGCGAGATTCGAACTCGCGACCAACGGATTAAAAGTCCGCTGCTCTACCGACTGAGCTAAAGACCCTGCCACACATCAAAAGCAGTAGTTGCCTAATCAGTGGAATGACGTTATTGTAATCTATTTTTTCCGGCTCTTTGCCTAATTCTTGAATTAGTTGGATTAGCTTGGTTTGCGAGCCAATTGATCAAGTACCCAGCCTGCTGCGCACTGACCAAAGGTAGCTGTCACAGCTACGACCGAGCCATAACCGTGGCAGTTGAGACTGCCATCACCGCCCTCGATTGAGCAAGATGCATCCGGTGGTGCGACGGCCTCGCGGCTGAACACACAAGTCACCCCCATGCGCTTGCCATCCTTGGGAGCGCCATGCTGCTTGCGCAGCCGGTAGCGCAGCTGCGACAGAAGCGGATCATGGGTTGTCGCACTCAGGTCTGCAATGTCCACCAAGTGGGCCATGCGCTTGCCACCTGCAGCACCGACGGAGATAAAGCACTGCCTGGTTTTGCGCGCATGTACCGCCATTTCGGCCTTGGCCTTGATCTGGTCGCAAGCATCTATCACCGCATCGGCATCTGCCGGCAAGAGTTGCTGCCAGTTGTCTGGGTCGACAAATTCATCGATGCAATTGACCACGCAGGCCGGATTGATCTCGGCGATACGATCACGCATGGCATCGATCTTGGCCTGACCGACAGTGCTGGTCAGCGCGTGGATCTGGCGATTGATATTGGACTCGGCCACATGGTCCATATCGATCAGAGTCAAGCGGCTCACGCCGCTGCGCGCCAGAGCCTCGGCCGTCCATGAACCGACTCCGCCCACACCGACCACCACTACATGGGCCGCACGAATCCGGGCTGCCCCCTGCACGCCGTAGAGGCGCTCCAAACCGCCAAAGCGGCGCTGCACATCTGCTTCTTCCATAGAAAAAACAGCGCCGGATTGGGGCGCTGTTTCCGCTTGAGGCTGAGAATATTCAGCCATTATTTGAGTGTCGCCAGCTTGGACTTGGCAATCCCTGCGGCTTCCGAGTTCGGATAGGCCTGCAGCAGCTCTTCCAGGGTCTTGCGAGCTGCCTTGGTGTCCTTGAGTTCCACCAGACAGTTGGCGATGGACAGGGCCGCTTCCGGTGCACGAGCATGCATGGGTGCATTGGTCATGACCGAGCGGAAATTGGCGATGGCATTCTTGTAGTCGCGCGTGGCGTACTGCGAGTTGCCCAGCCAGAAGCGCACCGACGGTGTATAGCCGCTCTTGGGCCATTGGCGCAGGAAAGCGGCGAAGGCCTGACCGGCCTCGGGGAACTTGCCCGAACGGAACATGCCCAGAGCCTGCTCGAATTCCTGCTGCTCATTGCGATCGGCGGTGAACTCCACGCCGTCCACAGTCACGCTGACGGGTTCGAACTGGCGCAGCCGCTCGTCAAAGCCCTTGGCCAGATCTTTCTGGCCACGCTGCAACTCTGCGGCATCGCGTGTCAGCTGCTCGTTCTGACCCCGCAGCTTGGCCTGGTCCGACTTGAGCGACTCGATCTGCGACTGCAGATCCAGCAGGCTGCGGCGGGTTTGCTCCTGCGATTGCTGCAGGCTGTCAACGCGCTGGCGCAGTTCGATGATGGCGCGGCGCGCCTCGTCATCACCAAACAGGGCTGCATGGGCGCTGATGGCAGAGCCGGCCAGCAGGCCGGCCACCACCAAGCGAGGCAGCGTTGCGTGACGGAGAGTCAACAAGGCCTGCTTCATCATTAACGGTAGTTGATTTCAACGCGACGGTTTTGAGCGTAGGCGTCTTCGCTATGACCTTCAGCAGCGGGCTTTTCCTTGCCGTAGCTCACTGCTTCAACCTGAGCGTCGTTCACGCCCAGCAGGCCCAGAGAACGGCGCACGGCTTCAGCGCGCTTTTGACCCAGGGCCAGGTTGTATTCACGGCCGCCGCGCTCGTCGGTATGGCCTTCCAGTTGCACCTTGGCAGCGGGGTTGGCCTTGATGAACTTGGCATGGGCTTCGATCTGGGGCTGTGCATCAGCCTTGACAGAGTAGCTGTCAAAGTCGAAGTAGACGATGCGGCTGACGCCCTGAGGGCCTGCCTTGGAAGCGGCGGAACCTGTCAGGTCCACGCCCGACACGCCACTCTGGCCCTGGCCACTGGTGCCAGCACCCTGGCTGGACAGCGAACCGTCAACGGGCTTGTCGTCCAGCTTGACGCCAGAACTGCAACCTGCGACCAGCGCGGTCACAGCCAAAGCCAGGGAAAGACGTTTGATAGTCAACATGAGATTTCTCCGAACAGTCCACAACGGACTTCATCACTAGAAAGAAAGAGGGAAAGCAAACTTCAGATCAGTGTTTTTGGAACGGGCCCCAGTCGGGCTCACGTATGTCTCCACTTGCACCGGCCAGACGCGCCTTGATCTTGCCGTCCAGCGTGGTGGTCATGAGTGCTTCACGGCCGCCCTGAATGGTGGCGTAAACAATCAGACGGCTATTGGGCGCAAAACTCGGGCTTTCGTCCGCCGTGGTGTCCGTGACCGAGTTCACTGTGCCTGTCGCCAGATCCATGACCTGGAGCTTGAAACCACCACCTACGCGGGAGATATAGGCCAGCCATTTGCCGTCGGGGCTGATGGCGGGCGAGATGTTGTAGTTGCCGGTGAAGGTCACTCGCTCGGCGCTGCCGCCCGAGGACGAGACCTTGTAGACCTGAGGTGCACCGCCACGATCGCTGACAAAGTAAATGGTGCGACCGTCACTGGAGAAGCAGGGCTCGGTATCGATGCCGCTGCTTTGCATGAGACGACGGGGCTCACCGCCCTGGGCGCTGAGCAGATACAGCTGCGAGCCGCCGTCGCGGCTCAGCGTCACGGCCAGACGGCTGCCGTCTGGCGACCAGGCGGGAGCGCTGTTGGAGCCGCGGAAGTTGGCCAGCAGACGACGATGGCCGCTGGCTACATCGTGCACATAGACCACGGGCTTGCGTGACTCGAAGGACACATAGGCCAGTTGCGTGCCGTTGGGCGCCCAGGCAGGGGAAATGATGGGCTCGGGACTGGATAGCGCGGACTGGGCATTCTCGCCGTCCGCATCGGCAATCCACAGGCGGTAGTGGGCACCGGCCTTGGTCACATAGGCAATGCGGGTGGAGAAAATGCCTTTCTCGCCCGTGAGCTTTTCATAGATGTAGTCGGCAATGCGGTGGGCCACGAGGCGCAGATCGCCGGTGGTGACTGCGAAGCCCTGACCACCCAGATCCTGGCCTTTGACCACATCCCAAAGGCGGAAGCGCACATCCCAGCGGCCATCCGCCAGACGCGTGATGCTGCCGGTCGCCAGCGAATCGGCACCCTTCTGACGCCACTGGGCCACATCGGGGCGTGAGGTCTCGTCAAGCGCCAGGCCTGAGGCATCCACGCCGCGGAACTGTCCGCTGCGCTCCAGGTCGGCCTGGATGATGGCGGAAATCTTCTGTGGGGCCGAGCCCTCTCCCTTGAACTGGGCAATTGCGATCGGCAACTGTGTCAGGCCCACGCCTGTTACCTCAACCCTGAACTGGGCCAGTGCCGGAAGGGCCGGCGTGGCGGCTAACGTTGCCAGCATGGCTCTGCGGGAAGCGCGCGGCCCTGCCGCCCAGGTTGTCAGGGATGGAAGTCGGTCAATAGTCATTGGCAGCCATCAAAATTTCCGGAATTGCCCGGTACAAACACAAGCGCGAATGTTACACACACTGACGGATTCCTGATGTAAGAACGTGCTCAGTAGGGTGATCAAACGCAAGTGCCACAAAACTTTCAGATCGGGAGCATGCCAGAGTCTGCATGAGTGCAGGGACAAGCCCCAGGCCAATTCTGCCGCAGGCTTGCGCTTTATATTCAAACAGGCATAGTTCGTTACAACTTCATCCAGAATTTCATCTATTGAGATCCGTGCGGACTCCAAAAGCACAAGCCCTAAAATCACGCGCTTATGCAAGCCACACCGTCCCCATCGCCGAGCGAGACCGCCAAGGCCGTCCCTGCCCCAGCTCCCGCTCAAGCGGCCCCCGTCAATCCATCCGAGCTGCCGCTGATGCAGCGCCTCAAGCGCCTGACGCCTTATTTCTCGGGCCAGCGCTGGGCCTGGGGTCTGGCCATACTGGCCACGCTGGTGGGGGCAGCCACCGAGCCCGCCATGCCGGCACTGCTCAAGCCCTTGCTCGACAGCGGTTTTACGGCTGGCTCGCTTGCGCTGTGGACGGTGCCGGTGTTTCTGATCGGCCTGTTCGTCATTCGCGGCCTGGCCCAGTTCACGGGACAGTACGCCCTGGCACGCATCACCAATGACGGCATGCTGGGTCTGCGCCAGAAGCTGTTCGAGCGCCTGCTGGCCGCCGACATGAGCCTGTTTTCCAGGCAATCGGCATCGGCGCTGTCCAACACCATCGTCTACGAGGTGCAGACCGGTGCCCAGCAGCTGGTGCAGGCCATGATGAGCATCTCTCGCGACGGCTTCACGCTGATCGCCCTACTCGGCTACCTGATCTATCTGAACTGGCAGCTCACGCTGATCGTGGCCTTCATGGTGCCGGGCGTGGCCTGGGTCATGAAGACGCTGTCGCGCCGTCTGTACCGCATCACCAAGTCCAGCCAGACGGCCACCGACGAACTGGCCTATGTGGTGGAGGAGAACGTGCTGGCCCACCGCATGGTGCGCCTCCATGGCGCCCAGGCTTCGCAGCAGTCGCGCTTTGGCGAGCTGAGCCGTCAGCTGCGCGGCCTGAACACCAAGGCCACCATCGCCTCGGCCGCCATGACGCCGCTGACCCAGGTGCTGGCAGCGATTGCGCTGTCGGTGATTCTCTGCATCGCCCTGTGGCAAAGCCGCGAAGGCGGCGCCGCCATCGGCTCGGCCAGCGTGCAGGATGTGACCGTGGGTGGCTTTGCCGCATTCATCTCGGCCATGCTGATGCTGATTGCGCCCATTCGCCGCATGGCCGATGTGGCCAACCCCATCACGCGCGGCGTGGCCGCACTGGAGCGTGGTCTGGCCCTGCTCGAAGGCTCCACCGACGAGCAAGGCGGCAGTTTCAAGCCCTCCGCCAAGGTCAGCGGCGCACTGCAACTGAACGACGTGAGCGTGCAGTTCGGCCCGGACAAGGCTCCGGCCCTCTCGCACCTGAGCCTGAATGTCAAGGCCGGCGAAGTCGTGGCCCTGGTCGGTCCATCCGGTGCCGGCAAGACCACGCTGGTCAATCTGCTGCCCCGCTTTTTCTCGCCCACCAGCGGCCAGATCATGCTGGAGGGCGTGCCCGTGGCCGACTGGGACCTGAACACGCTGCGCCAGCAGTTCGCCATGGTCAGCCAGGACGTGGTCATGCTCAACGACAGCGTCGCGGCCAATGTGGCGCTGGGCAAGGAGATTGACGAGGCCCGCGTCTGGTCCGCGCTGGAAGCCGCCAATCTGGGCGACTTCGTGCGCAATCTGCCTCAGGGCCTGCACACCCTGGTGGGCCACAATGCCAGCCAGCTCTCGGGCGGCCAGCGCCAGCGCCTGGCCATTGCCCGCGCGCTTTACAAGGACGCGCCGATCCTGATTCTGGACGAAGCAACTTCGGCACTGGACAACGAGTCCGAGCGCCTGGTCCAGCAAGCCCTGAACCGGCTGATGCAGGGCCGCACCACGCTGGTGATCGCCCACCGCCTGTCCACCATTGAGCATGCGGACCGCGTGGTGGTCATGGAGCGCGGCCAGATTGCCGAGCAAGGCTCGCATGCACAGCTGATGGAGCTGGGCGGCCTCTATGCCCGCCTGCACAATCAGGTGCGCAGCTCGACCCCAGGCGAGCCTCAAATTTAAGAGCTTCTACCGCATATAAATAAAGGACTTCAGAGTCAAATGACCCTGAAGTCCTTTTTCATTGGGCACTAGCAGCTATCAAAATAGCTAGTCCGATTCTGAACCCGTCCGCTACCAGCTCCCGCGCGGGGGCTGGGTACGGCGCTCATGCTGCAGCGCCTTGCCCAGCAGATCGACCATGTACTGCCGGTCCACCAGCCTGGCGAAGTCCGCTGCCGTCATATTGCGCTGGTTGCGCAGCGTGATGTCCGCGCCCTCCTCCAGCAGCAGCCTGACCACGGCTTCGCTGCTGTACTGGGCGGCCAGCATCAGCGGCGTGCTGCCGTTCGGTGAAGCGGCATCGATATAGGCGCTTTCCTCCAGCAACAGCTTGACGATGTCCAGCGTCTGCGGCGTATCGGCAGAGGCCGCGTAATGCAGCGGCGCCCAGCCTTCGCGATTGACGTCGGCACCGAGCTTGATGAGCTCGCGCACGATGTCGAGATGGCCCTTGATGCAGGCCATCATCAGCGGCGTCTCATTCTGGCGCGAGGCCAGATTGACATCGATGCGCGGCGCCTTGAGCAGCACATCGAAGACCTTGAGCGAGTCCTGATGCAGGGCCGCCACCAGCCCCGGCCGCCCGCGCGAATCCAGGGTGTTGGCATTGAAGCCGCGAAAGATCAGATTCACCATGGCACTGGAGTTGTCGCTGACCAGCGCCCGCGAATAGTCCTCGTAGTCATTGGCTCGTGCCAGTCCTGGCAGGCCCGCCACCCCGACGACAGCAGCACCGGCCCAGCGCAGGCTCTGGCGGCGGCTCAATGACGATGCAATCGATGGGGCAGCAAAAAGACTCATGCACTGGCTCCAGAGTTCGCTGACAAGGTCACGCCCTTGAACAGGCGGTCAAAGTTGGCACTGGTGGCGGCGGCCACCTCCTCAATGGAAATGCCGCGCACCTCGGCAATCTGCTTGGCCACAAAGGGCACGTATGAAGGATTATTGGTCTTGCCGCGGTAGGGCACGGGCGCCAGATAAGGACTGTCGGTTTCTATCAACAGCCTGTCCAGCGGCACGAAGGCCGCCACGTCGCGCAGATGCTGGGCATTCTTGAAGGTCACGATGCCCGACAGGGAGATGTAGTAACCCATGTCCAGCCCGGCACGGGCCACTTCGGCCGTTTCGGTAAAACAGTGAAAGACACCGCCGGCCTGGGTGGCGGAATCGGCCTCCCCGCATTCGCGCAAAATGCCCAGGGTGTCGTCGGAGCTGCTGCGGGTGTGGATGACCAGCGGCTTTTGCGTGATCTGCGCAGCCCTGATATGCGTGCGGAAACGCTCGCGCTGCCATTCCAGATCGGCAATCGTGCGACCGCCCTTGCGGTCTTCCATGCCGTAGTAATCGAGACCGGTCTCGCCGATGGCCACCACGCGCGGCAGCGCTGCGCGCTCCACCAGGTCCTGCACGCTGGGCTCGGTCATGTCTTCGGTATCGGGGTGCACGCCCACGGTGGCCCAGAAATTGTCGTAGTCCAGCGCCAGCTGGTGCACTTCGGGAAACTCTTCCATCGTCGTGCTGATGCACAGCGCGCGCGTGACCTTGGCGGCAGCCATGGCTTCGCGGATCTGCGCGATATTGGCGCTCAGCTCGGGGAAATTCAGGTGGCAGTGGGAATCGGTAAACATAGAAATTGGACCTCCCCTGAGCGGCTGCGCCGCTTCCCCCAGGGGTCGACGCCATCGCTGCGAGACGGCTCTTGCTCGGCGTCTCTGATGTGGGAGCGCGCCAGTGTTAAAAATCAGATTGTCTGAGTGGGCTTCTCGGAGCTCAGGGCCGTGCCCAGAATCTGCTCGATCTTGGCTTTGAGCTCGGCGGACTTAGCATCCTTGGGAAACTGGATGCCCACGCCCTGGGTGCGATTGCCGGAAGCACGCTCGGGCGTCACCCAGGCCACACGACCCGCGACCGGGTAGCGCTGCGGATCGTCGGGCAGGGTCAGCAGCACATAGACATCATCGCCCAATCGGTAGTCACGCTGCGTGGGCACAAAAATCCCCCCTTCGGCGAACAACGGAATATAGGCGGCATACAGCGCCGCCTTCTCCTTGATCGCCAGCTGCATCACGCTGGGACGAGGGGTGGTAGTTGCGTTCATAGTGGATAGCAGAATTCTTGTGGCAGCCGGGCGGCTGTACTCGCGAGGTTAACACCCGGAAAAATTTTGACCAAACCCTTGCCTCATGACCTAGCGCACGGCTCTGGCGGCTTTGCCCGAGATCAGCACCGCCCGCGCCCTGGAAGCCAGGGCCTCCATCATCAACCCGGCATTGAAGGGGTGATCGGCCGTGCGCGCCGCCTGCACCAGCTCGCGCGACCATTCGGCCAGCAGCGCCATGGGCAGCGGCTTGCCCGGCAGATCGGCAGGTGAGAAATACCGGGGCTCGCCGCCGCCGGCCAGAGCCATCAGGTCGTGGCAGATTTTCTGCAGCGCCTGCACGGCATCCACGGGAGCAAAAGCCGCCAGCGCAGCCACATCTCCCTTGGCCAGCTGCCTTGGCAGTTGCGCCCAGGCGGCGGCCTTGCCCGAGTCCGCCGCCATGCGCAGCGCATCGCCGGGTCGGCCGCCAGCAGCCTGCAAGGCCGCTGCGGCATCCGGCTCGTTCAAACCTTGCGCCTGCAGCCACTGCACGGCCTCGGCCGCTGCCGGCCAGGTCATGGTGTGCGTCAGGCAGCGGCTGCGAATGGTGGGCAGCAGCTGGTGCGCGGCCTCGCTGGCCAGCACGAAGCGGGTGTCTCCGGGTGGCTCCTCCAGCGTCTTGAGCAAGGCGTTGGCGGTAATCGCATTCATTTGCTCGGCCGGGTAGACCAGCACGGCCTTGCCGCGTCCGCGCGCGCTGGTGCGCTGGCAGAACTCCACGGCATCGCGCATGGCTTCCACGCGGATTTCCTTGCTGGGCTTGCGCTTTTTGTCGTCGATGTCGGCCTGGGCTTTTTCCGGCAACGGCCAGCCCAGCTCCATCATCTGCACCTCGGGCATGAGCACGCACAGATCGGCATGGGCACGCACCTCGATGGCATGGCAGCTGGCGCAGTGGCCGCAAGCGCCTTGCGCAGACGGCTGCTCGCAAAGCCAGGCGCGCACCAGCGACAGTCCCAGAGCGTACTGACCCAGACCCGAAGGCCCTTGCAGCAGCCAGGCATGACCACGCTGGGCCAGCAGGCGGCCACGCTGCGCGGCGATCCAGGGCGCTTCAACGTCGCCGGCACTCATGGCTTGCTGCCCACCATGATGGCCAGCCAGCCCTTGCGCACCACGGCCTGGGTGATCTGCTGCCACACGGCGTGGCGGCTGGCATGGGCGTCGATGCGCACAAAGCGCCCAGGCGCAGTCCGGGCTCGCTCCGCATAGCCTTTGGCCACGCGGGCAAAGAACTCGCCGGGCTGGGCTTCGAAGCGGTCGGGAACACGGGCCGTGGCCAGGCGCTCGGCAGCCACTTCGGCAGGCAGGTCAAACCACAGCGTCATGTCGGGCTCGCGCATGAAGTCCGAGTCCGGACCGGCATGCAGCGCAGTACCGGTCTGAGCCATGCGCTCCAGAGCCGACAACTGCTCCCAGCTGAAGCCGCGGCCCGCGCCCTGGTAGGCGAAAGTGGCATCGGTGAAGCGGTCGCTGATGACCACCTCGCCACGCGCCAGCGCCGGCTCTATGACCTGCACCAGATGGTCGCGCCGGGCCGCAAACGCGATCAGCGCCTCGGTCAGCGGGTCCATGGCGTCATGCAGCATCAGGGCGCGCAGCTTTTCGGCCAGTGACGTGCCTCCGGGCTCGCGCGTGAGCGTGACCACCCGGCCCTGATCGCGAAAAGCCTGGGCCAGTGCCTCGATATGCGAGGACTTGCCCGCGCCATCGATGCCCTCAAAACTGATGAACAGACCCTTGGGTAAAGCTGTACTCACTGATATTTCCTCTAGTGCGGCGCATGGCGGCACCAGTTGTTTGATTCGACACAGGGCACAGGCCACGGCCTTGTACCCTCTAAGATTGCTCACTGACCGCGCTGGTAGCGGTTGACGGCTCTATTGTGCTCGTCCAGCGAGGCGCTGAAATGGCTGGTGCCATCGCCCTTGGCCACGAAGTACAGGGCCTTGGTCTGATCGGGCTGCACGGCCGCCATCAGCGCAGCCTTGCCGGGCATGGCGATCGGCGTGACGGGCAGACCCGCACGGGTATAGGTGTTCCAGGGCGTGTCCTCCAGCAGATCACGCTTGCGCAGATTGCCGTCAAAGCTGGCCCCCACGCCATAGATGACCGAAGGATCGGTCTGCAGACGCATGCCTATGCGCAGGCGGTTGGAGAAAACGCCGGCAATCTGCGCGCGGTCTGCGGCGCGGCCGGTTTCCTTTTCCACGATGCTGGCCAGGATCAGGGCCTCATCGGCGGATTTGAGCGGGGTATTGGCCGCCCGCATGGCCCAGGCATCGGCCAGACGGCGATCCATGGCATGCAGCGCACGGCGCAGCACGGCCATGTCCGAGCTGCCCTTGGCGTAGGTATAGGTATCGGGGAAGAAGCGGCCTTCGGGCGGCACGCCCGCGCGCTCCAGTGCCGTCATCACAGCCTCGTCGCTGAGCCCTGCGCTGTCCTGCTTGAGGAATTCCTCACGCGCCAGCGCCGCACGCACCTGGCGCCAGTTCCAGCCTTCGACAAGAGTCAGCGCACGCAGGCTTTCCTCGCCGCGCGCCAGCTTTTGCAGCAGCACATAGGGCGTGAGACCCGTGCTCAGTTCGTAGTTGCCGGCCTTGATGGCGCGGTCCTTGCCCGAGAGGCGAAACCACGCATAGAGCAGGCGCGCATCGGTTTGCACTCCGGCCTTGACCACGTTCTGCGCCACGCCACGCGGCGTGGTGCCGGGCTCTATCTCCAGCTCCAGACTGGGCTCGGACAACTGCAGCGGCTGGTTCAGCCACCACCAGGCGCCTCCCGCCGCCAGGGCAGCCAGAAGCAGCAAAAATATCAGTGCTCGAATAAGGGCACGCACAAGCTAGATCCATCAGTACACAGAGCGACGATCATAATTCAGCCATGACCCAGCCCAAGACGCTGCCCCTGAACGGCATTACCCCCATTTCCCACCTTGGTGTCATCCGCGCCGTTGGCGCCGACGCAGCCAGCTTTCTCCATGGCCAGTTGAGCAACGATTTCGCGCTGCTCAAGTTCGATCAGGCCCGCCTTGCGGCTTTTTGCACGGCCAAGGGCCGCATGCTGGCCAGCTTCATCGGCTTCAGGCGCAGCGCTGATGAAATCGTGCTGATCTGTGACCGCAGCCTGCTGGCCCCCACGCTCAAGCGCCTGTCCATGTTTGTGCTGCGCGCCCAGTGCAAGCTCAGCGATGCGACGGCTGACTTCGCCCTCTACGGCCTGGCCGGCCAGGCCGCCGAGCAGCTTGCCGGCAAGAATGCGGCCGCCTGGGCGCTCAAGCAGCAAGGCGATGCCCATGTGATCGCGCTCTACCCCGCTGCAGGCAACCAGCGTGCGCTGTGGGTAGGCCCTGCGGGTCAGGCCCCCGAAGGACAGTTGCTGAGCGAAGACCTCTGGCAATGGTCCGAAGTCCAGAGCGGCGTGGCCACGCTATCGGCTCCCGTGGTCGATGCCTTCGTGCCCCAGATGCTGAACTACGAATCCCTGGGCGGCGTCAACTTCAAGAAGGGCTGCTACCCCGGCCAGGAAGTGGTGGCTCGCAGCCAGTTCCGCGGCACGCTCAAGCGCCGCGCCTATCTGGTTCATGCCGAGCAGGCTCTGAGCGTCGGCCAGGAAGTCTTCAGCGCCGAAGACCTCGAGCAGGCAACAGGCACCGTGGTGCAGGCAGCAGCAGCTGTGCAAGGCGGCTGGGATGCCATCGTCTCGATGCAGATTGCCTCTTCCACCCGCGACGACCTGTTTGCCCATGCAGCGCTGGCCGAAGGCCAGAGCGCCGATGCGGGCAAGGGAATCGCACTGCAGACCCAGCCCCTGCCCTACGAGCTGCTGGCGAATATCTGAACGTCTCGGACCCGCACTGCCGCAGGCCTGGCAGTGCGGGCCCGGCCACCGCTAAACTTCACTTGCACCCGGGTCATTATCTTTTCCTCAAAAAGATAGCAGACCCCGAAAGCTGGCTCTGCGTTCGCATTGATTCCTCTCACTTGCTGGACGACAACGTCCTGCCGGATGGCAGTGGTCTGCGACGCCTCAACGGCCAGACTTTGCTGGAGCCCGCAGCGCAGCTCCAGCGACCGCCTCCACCCGCAACATTGCCAGCACCAGCGCCGTGCAGCTGGCCCGGCAGACCGTGGTGCCCTGCAGCGCCGACGGCTACAACGTCAGCGCCTCGGTGGTGGACCGCTTTGGCGTGCTGCTGGCCATGGTGCGTGCCGATGGTGCCGGCCCTCACACCGCTGAAGCCTCGCACGCCAAGACCTTCACCTCTGCTTCGTCGCGCAACCCCACCAGCGGCATCGCCAAAGCCATTCAGTCCAATCCCGATGCGGCCGGCATGGCGAATATCCCCGGCTTCCTGGTGCTGGGCGGCGGCGTGCCCCTGAAGATCGGCAATGAAACACTGGTGCCATTAGTGCCATTGGCGTGGCCGGTGCGCCTGGCGGCCATCTGGACGAAGCCTGCGCTCATAAGGCCATCACCGCGCTGAAGGATCAGCTGCAGCAATGCCGCCGGCACGCAGCGGAGAAAGGGCTGGGCTCGAGCCTGCGTGCGGCAAGGCCTGCGAAGCAGGCCGCCGCAGAGCGCTCTCGCCAGCGGGTGGCCCCCACCTTCAGCCGCCCGCTCACCTCTGTCCCGGACCTCGGCCGAACGGACTCAGAAGACCCCGTAGCGATAAGCCACATAGGCGGCTACCGCCACCCCGATCAGGCTGAGGACGGTCATGATTCTTGCCATGGGCGCTCCTTCGCATCAAGCATCAAATCGGGCTTAAACGCTTACATATAAAACGTTATAAGCTATCAAAAAGATGTATCAAAGCACTTTGCACATCGTGATGTGGGGAATGCCAGCCTCCTCATAAGGCTCGCCTACCGGCGTAAAGCCTGCGCGCAGATAGAAGGCTTCAGCATGGCGCTGCGCGTGCAGCACGATTTCCTTGTCACCGCGATCGCGCGCCGCATCCATCAGGCTCTCGAGCACCATGCGCCCCCAGCGGCCGCCGCGCACGCTGCGATCCACGGCCATGCGGCCGATACGCCCCACGCCCGGCGCATCGCTGACCAGCCGGCCCGTGGCCACGGGCTGGTTCAAGCCGTTGAACAAGACCACATGACGCGCCACAGGGTCGAGCTCGTCGATCTCGATCTCGCGCGGCACGCCCTGCTCGCGCACAAACACGGCCAGGCGCAGGCGCTCGGCATCGCGCCCCAGATCGTTCCAGCTGCCCGAGCGCAGCGTGACGACCTCCTGCCCTGCTTCATAGGCCGTGAGCAGATCCCGCATGGCCTGGGGCACGGGCCTGGGGGTCTGCGTCGCCGCGTCGGCAAACACATAGACCAGCTCCACGGTGTTGAGCAGCTCCATGCCCCGGAAGATGCCTGCCTCGAACTGCAGCGAGGTATTGCCTTGTTTGACACAGCGGATGCCGACATCCAGCACATCGCCCAAAGCGGCCGATCCGTGATAGACCGTGCTGGCCTTTTTCACAAACAGCTCGCCGCCCAGTGATGCAAAGCCTGCCTCGTAAGGAATGGCCAGCTGGCGCCAGTAGTTGGTGATGGCCACATCGGCATACATCAGATAGTGGGCATTGAAGACGATCTTCTGCGCGTCCACTTCGGCCCAGCGCACCTCGATACGCGTAAAGCTGCGAAAGTCCTGTCGATTCATGGTTCTCACTCTGGTTTCAATTCAATCCAAACGCGCCGCGCAAGGCCTGCGCCATGTCCCGGTGCGCCTGACGCGCCTCGGCAATCACGCGCCCCATCTTGACGAACTCATGGGTCACGCCCTTGTAGATTTCCAGATCCACAGGCACGCCTGCCATGCGCAACTTGTCAGCATATTCCACGCCCTCGTCCACAAGGGGATCGCACTCGGCCAGGCCGATCCAGGCGGGTGCGACATCGTCGACATCGGGAGCCAGCAAAGGAGCGAAGCGCCAATCCTCGCGATCCTGGCGTCTGGCGATATATTGCGCAAAAAACCAGGTGATGGAAGCTTCTTCAAGAACCAGTCCATGGGCAAAGCGGCGATGGGAGTCGGTATCCTGGTGCGCCGTGGTTCCCGGATAGATCAGCAGCTGCAAGGCAAGCTTGAGGCCGGTGTTGCGCGCTTCGATGGCACAGGCTGCCGCCAGCGTACCGCCGGCGCTGTCGCCACCGACAGCCATGCGGCTGCCATCCGCCCCCAGGCTCGCCGCATGGGCCGTCAGCCACTGCAGCGCATCCCAGGCATCGTCATGTGCAATGGGGAACTGAAACTGCGGCGCCAGGCGGTAGTCCAGCGACACAACCATACAACCCGCCAGGTGTGTAAGCTGGCGGCAAAGCTGGTCATGCGTGGCCACGCTGCCTACCGTAAAGCCGCCACCATGCAGATACAGCAGCGCAGGCAAGCCCGCAGCGGGGGCCTCATCGCGGGTCACAGGAGCATAGAGGCGGGCCGGCAGATTCGCTCCGTCGCGTGCGGGAATCTGCAGGTCCTCCACACGGGGCAAGGCCTGCTTGGGGATTTCAAGCACGCCGGCGCCAGCTTCATAAGCCGCCTTGGCAGCTTCCGCACCGAGCTCGTGCATGGGAGTGCGCGCGGCCCGCTCCATGCGACGCAGCACATCGCGCATGGATGGTGTCAGACTGGCTGGCAAAGCCGCAGAGGAATCGGACATGATCACGACGATTAAAAAACACAGGCTGGCATTGTGCGTTGCAACTCCGAAGTCTGCAGGCCAATGCCGACAATTGTTGGTAATCGATACCGTCGCAGACGTTCCATGGAGCCAGCCCATGACAAGCAGCAGCACGGCGGCAGCCGCGGGATTCCGGTAAAGCAGGACCTGCGGCAGGAGCATCCAGACCGTCAGTCCATAGAGCAGGCCCGACATGCCGACATCGTCGCCCACCTGAGCCGAGGTTAACCACAACAGCAAAGAGACCAGAACGGCCAGAGAGCCCATGCAGGGCCTGTGCATTTAGGCCCTGTAAGCCGAATCACAAATAAATAACAATCATTCTCAATTTCATCTATAATCGGCTTTACATTTCTTCGCATGCCAGCATGATTTCTTGACACAAGCCAGCCAGCGAACCGACTGCATCGTTTGGTTGTCTGTCATGCTGAGCTCTCCGTATACCTGCTTTTCCTCGCCAAGGGTGATTCACCCGCGCTTTGTCGTTGCAGCTCCTGTCTGCGGCAATTCTTGCCGCCCAGCTCCAGCGCATCAGGAGGCGGTATGAAAGCCACATCGCCCCTTATTCACTACCGCCTTGCGGTTGCCTCGCGCAGTTTGGCTGCCATCCTTGGAGGCTATGCGCTGGCCGCAGTCAGTACGGCTGCCCTGAGTCTGCTGCTGAGTTCCCTGATGGGCCGCGTGGAGGCGGTGATGACAGCTACCTTGCTGTCCTGGGTCATCTACGCCATGGCTATTGCCTGGACCTTCTATGCACGCACGGCTTGGCTTGCCTGGGCCGGTGTACTCCTTCCTGCCCTAGCCCTAAGCGCAGCGCTGTATGGGCCATTGTGGTTGGGGGTGGAAGCATGACCGCCCCTCAAACCAAGACAAGCGCCAGAACCACGCACCAGCCCGAGCAGGAGGGTTTTCGCCAAGCCATGTCCTGGCTGCATACCTGGTCGGGACTGATTCTGGGCTGGCTTCTGTTTGCGATTTTCGTCACCGGCACGCTGAGCTTCTTCAAGAACGAATTCAATCTGTGGATGCGACCCGAGCTGCATGGTCTGCCACTACCCGACAGCGACGTTGCGCAACGCGCCCAGGCGGCGCTGCACGAGCACGCGCCGGGAGTCAGCAACTTCATCATGCGTCTGCCCGATGAACGCACGCCGGCCGTCAATGTGCTGTGGCGCGACAAGCCCAACAGCCGCTTCGACACCTTGCTGCTGCACCCGCAAACCGGTGCCGCACTGCAGGCCCGAGAGACCGCTGGCGGAGAATTTTTCTACCGCTTCCATTTCGAGCTTCGCACCGCTCACAAGGGCCGCTGGACGATCCAGGGCCGCTGGGTGGTGGGCGCGGCGACGCTGATGATGTTCATTGCCTTGCTGACCGGCGTGATCACGCATCGCCGCATCGTCAAGGACTTCTTCACCTTTCGCCCGCGCAAGGGCGGACAGCGCGCCTGGCTGGACGCACACAACGTCTCGGGGGTACTGGTGCTGCCGTTCTATCTGATGATTACGTTCAGCGGTCTGATGATCTTTCACGCCATGTATATGCCGGCCGGCATAGCCGCCGCCTACCCTGGTGCGAAAGGAACGGATTCGCAAAGCTATTTCTCCGAGTTGCAGGGCGATGTTCCCGGTGCGCGCAGCGCCAGGCGTGGCAGCAACGCACAGGCCGAACCCCTGCCCATGCTGGATCTGGCCCCCATGCTGAGCCAGGCCAGTCAGCTGTGGCAGGGCGGTCGTGTCGGCAGCATCACCGTGCGCAGCGACAGCCAGGGCCCGCTGGTGGAGATCACCCGCCACGACGGCGACAGGCTGCAATACGGACCAGCGCGGCTGCGCTTCGATGGCCGCACCGGCCAGCTGCAAACCCAGGTCGATCCACAAAGCCCAGCCATCAAAACCTATGGCGTGCTCTATGGCCTGCATCTGGGGCGTTTCGCCGACATCGGGATGCGCTGGGTGCTGTTTGGCTTTGGCGTCATGGGTTCGCTGATGATTGCCTCGGGCCTGATACTGTGGTCGGTCAAGCGCCGCACCCAGGCCCTGCGCAAGACACCTGCCGCCCCCCTGCCCTTTGGCGAACGGCTGGTGGCAAGTTTCAATATCGGCCTCATGGGCGGCCTGCCGCTGGCGATCGCGGCCTACCTGCTGGCCAACCGGCTGCTGCCATTGGAGATGCCAGGCCGCCCCGATGCCGAACTGTCCTGCTTCTTCGGCACCTGGGCTCTGGCCTTGCTGCTGGGCCTGATCCGGCCCACGCGCCAAGGATGGGCACTGGTTCTGGGCATGGCCGCCACCGCATACCTGCTATTGCCTTTGGTCAATGCCTTGACCACCTCAACTCATCTGGGCATCAGCCTGCCGGCCATGGAGTGGAGCTGGGCCGGCATGGATTTGAGTTTTGCGGTCACGGGGCTGATGCTTGCCGCCCTCACCCGACATCTGCTGAAACACAGGCCCCTGCCCGCAGCCAGACATGCGCCCCCCGCCAAGGCCGCGGCAGCCCCTGGACGCAAGCCCGGCTCCCAAGGGATCCCTGGCAACAACACTGCGCAGGAGGCATAGCAATGCTGCTCGACTTTCTGTTGTGCTTTGCCGCCTGGACGGCTCTTGCCCTGGCCATGGACCGACACCATGAAGACGCTTGGCCGGATATCGAGAGTGAAGCTCCCGCCGCAGTACTGCGCCGCCAGCGCCTGTTCCAAGCCGGCTGGATCCTGCTGGCCTTGTCACTGGGCATTGCTCTGGGCTTTCCGGGCGCAACCACCGCAGCCATGTCGGCCACCGTGTGGACGGCCGCTCTTTGCCTGGCGGCTCTGGCCGCCACCAGCATGGCGACCTGGCAAGCGCAGCGCCTGCCTCTGTTTGGCTTGATGGCACTGGCACTGGGAATACTGGTTTTTACCTTCGACCGCCTCGGTCCTTGACGGACTGCACTCAGAACCTGCAGGGGCCACGAATCAGAGAGTCGCTGAGCATCAATGACTGAGAACCCAGGCAGCTATTGATGCAACAGGAATCCCGATCATGACCGGGCAAGGACATTGCATGCGCATCGCGATGCAGCAGCCGCCTCGGCCCTTGCATGGCTGGCCGTGGCCAATCGATTGAACAAGAGGTGCAAGGAAAGAGCACAGGGCCATACAAGAGATCAACAGGCGCTCTTTTCTTGGAGTCCAGACCGGTGCTTGAGTCTGGATATCGGGCAGAAGACCTTCACTCGTGCAGAGCAATTCATTCACCTATCCAGCATCCAAGGAGATTTTCATGCGCAATTTTTATCATCCCATTGCTCTCGCCACTCTGCTGCTTGCCAGTCTGGGCACAGCCCATGCTCATCAAGTCTGGCTGGAGAACGATGGCGGCCAGACCCAGTTGTTTTTTGGCGAGTTCAATGACAACCTGCGCGAGACTTCGCCCGGTGCATTGGACAAATTTCTGGCCACACCCACGCTGGCCCAGCAAACAGCCAGCGGCACGCTGCAACTGAGCGGCCAGCGAAATGCCACGGGTTTCAGCTACAACGCGGCAAACCAGGCCCAAACCCTTTTTGCCAGCGCCTCCTATCCCTTGATCGACCGCAGCAAGCGCAATGAGCCAGCTTTGCTGTGGGTACCTGCGGCCCGCTGGGTAGCAACGCCGACACAGGCCGTGGCCGTCAATGCCCAGGCCCTGGATTTGGTGCCCACGGGCCAGCCGGGCCAATTCATGGTGAGCTTCAACGGTCAGGCCCTGCCCAAGGCCAAGGTGCAAATCGTCGCCCCCTCGGGCTGGTCGCGCGAGGCGCAAAGCGACGAGCAGGGCCGGGTCAACTTTGCCTTGCCCTGGAAGGGCCTGTACGTGGCCGAAGTGCATCACAGCGACAAGCAAGGCGGCGAAGCGCAAGGCAAGCGCTATGGCGAAGCCAGCTATGTGACCACGTTGAGCTTCAGCGTCAAGGACGGCATGCCATCCCCCGCCCTGCCGTCCGCCATCAAGCCCTGACGCAGAGCCTCCCATTCACTCCAGCAACCGCTCCAACCAACCCTGATGGTCATTGTCCGTGACCATCTATTTGACAACAGCATCATGAACTACCCATTCCCCGGCGTACCCAGCCGACCATCGCTGACCTTGCTCAGCGCCCTGGCCTGCCTGAGCCTGGGCACTCAGGCACAGACCTCGCTTCCCGCACCCAGCGCAGACGGCAGTGCCGAAGTCATGCTGGCCCCCGTTACCGTGCAAGACAGCCTGGCCGGCGAAACTGCCACAGGTCCGGTCAGCGGCTTTGTCGCCCGGCGTGCGATCTCGGCCACCAAGACAGATACACCCTTGATCGAAACGCCGCAATCGATCAGCGTGGTCACGCGCGACCAGTTCGAAGCCCAGGGCGTGACCACACTGCGCGAAACCACACGCTACACGGCGGGCATCAACTCCAGCTATTTCGACAACCGCGTGGACTCTTTCAAGGCCCGCGGCGGTGATGTCAGTCAGTACCAGGACGGGTTGCTGCGCACTTACGGCACCTACAACAACATCAAAGTCGAGCCCTACACGCTGGAGCGCGTGGAATTCCTGCGCGGCCCCTCCTCCGTGCTTTATGGCCAGGGCAGCGTGGGCGGTGTGCTCAACCTGACCAGCAAACGCCCCCAGGCCGAGCGCATGCGTGAGGTGCAGATACAGCTGGGCAGCCACGGCCGCAAACAGATTGCCAGCGACATGACGGGCGCCATGGACGACGAAGGAAAGTGGCTCTACCGACTGGTGGCCGTTGGCCGCGACAGCAACACCCAGGTCGATCATGTCAAGGACGACCGCGTGGTGATTGCGCCTTCGCTGACCTATCGTCCCAGTACCGATACCTCGCTGACGCTGCAAGCCCTGTACCAAAAGGACAAGAGCGGCTCCATCACCCAGTTCTTTCCCTGGCAGGGCACGCGCCTGCCCAGCCCCTACGGACAGATTCCGACAAACACCTTTATCAGCGAACCGGACTGGGACAAGTACGACTCCGAAAACAAGTCCTTTGGCTATCTGTTCAGCCATCGTCTGAGCCCTCAATGGACACTGCGTCAGAACCTGCGCCGCACCATCAGCGAGGTGGACTACCGCACGCTCTACACCAGCTTTGCAGCCAACGCAGCCACGGGCCGTCCGGCACGTCCGGTGTTTGACGCCAACGGCCGCACCGTACAGCGCGATGCCGTATGGCAGATCAATGGCGGACGCATGCTGCTGGTCGACACGCAGCTCGAAGGCCTGCTGCAAACCGGTGAGGTTCAGCACCAGCTGCTTGCAGGCATGGACTGGCAGCGCAACACCAGCAACCAATCCAGCTGGCGCGGGCCAGGCACTGCGCTCGATGTCTACAACCCCGTGTATGGCACGTTCACGCCGCCCTCGGCCTCCCGGCTGGTACGTGCGCCCAACGTGTCACAGCGCCAGCTCGGTTTCTATCTGCAGGACCAGTTGCGTTGGGGCCCCTGGACCGCGACAGTAGGCTTGCGTCACGACAAGGCCAAAACCGAGACCGAAGGTCGCCCGGCAGCGGCTGCCGACGACTCTGCCACCACCAAGCGCCTGGGTGTGACCTATCAGGCCGGTGGCGGCTGGGCTCCGTATGTCAGCTACACGGAGTCCTTCCAGCCACTGGGCGGCGTGGACTTCTACGGCACGCCGTTCAAGCCCCAGCGCGGCAAGCAGTTGGAAGCCGGCGTGAAATGGATTCCCGAGGGCAGAGGCATTTCTGGCTATGCCGCGGTTTACGGCCTGCGCGAACAGAATCGCAAGACCAATGATCCGGGCAACCCGCTCAACAGCCTGCAACTGGGCGAGGTCAAAACCCAGGGCTTTGAAGCCGAGCTGATCGCAAGCCTGGCCAGAAACTGGGACTGGACGCTGGCCTATGCCTATACCGACGCAAAAATCAGCCGCAGCAATGCTGGCGACCAGGGGCAGCGCGTGGCCTCGGTATCGCGCCATATGGCCTCCAGTTGGCTGATGCATCGATTTGCCGCTCAGGGCCGCGGAGGCTGGAGTCTCGGCGCCGGTCTGCGCTATATCGGACCACAGTGGAGCGGCACCTCTGCCATCGACACGCCCTCATCCCTGCTGGCAGACGCGATGGTGGCCTATGACGCCGGCGACTGGCGCCTTGCCCTGCATGCCAACAATATCGGCGACAAGGTGGTGATCACCCAATGCCTGTCGCGCGGCGACTGCTTCTACGGCGAACGCCGCAACTTTCTGCTGACTGCCACCTATCGTTACTGAACGGGCAGGCAATGCGAACAATGCCCAGCCGCCACTATGGATCCGAGGCGAAGGCGTCAAAGACACCTTCTCTGCAGTTTGTGAGGTCGGCTGGCAAGGCAGGCTGCGTTTGATTGAAGTGCTGCACGCAAGCGGCTGGAGAACCTCATTTCAGCGCAGCAAATTCGTTTCTGAGCGCCTTGGCGCTGCGCTGATAGGCGCGCGGTGGCAAACCGCACCAGCGCTTGAAGGCGCGGGCAAAAACACGCTCTGACTCGTAGCCGCAATCCTCGGCGATCTGGGCCAGCGGCAAACCCGATTCCAGTTGCTGGGCTGCATGGGCCATACGCTGCTGCTGCAGATAGGCCATGGGCGATTCTCCAACCAGCGCCTTGAATTTTTCGGCAAAGAGCGAGCGCGACATAGCCGCCTCCCTGGCCAGGGCCTGCAAGGTCCAGCCATGGCTGGGGCGGCCGTGGATGGCGGCCATGGCCCTGGCAATCTGCACATCGGCCAGGCCGCGCACCCAGCCTTGACCGCGCTGCTGCTGTGCGGCGAAATGGTTGCTGAGCACGTGGATCAGGACCAACTCACCCAGGCGCGCGGCTGCCAAACGCCAGCCGGCGCGTCGCGCCAGCGAGTCCTCTATCAGAGTCTGCAGCATATTGCCCAGCATGGCCGGTGGAGCGGCCTGCGCTGCAGGTATGTGCAGCAGCGGCGGCAGCAGAGTCAATATGGAGTGCCGGCAGTAGGCAGATATCCAGAGCAGCACCGAATCGATGCGGGTCTGGGCCCCGCCTCCGCCATGCTCGAACGTCAGAGGATTCTCGTCCTTCGGCCCCTGGGCAAAGCGTTCGATCATGCGTGCGAACGGAACCGGTGCCAGCGCGAGGTCCGACGCAATTACGTGCGGACTGCCCAGCGGCAACACCACCAGATCGCCAGGCAAAACCAGCAACGGTGACTGGCCTTGTACTTGCAGCCAGTACGGCTGTCCCTGGGCGATGCGGATCATGGTCCCCGGCACTCCCTCGGACGCCAGCGCCCAAGGCTCACCCAATGAAAAGCTGGCCGTCACCGCGCGCTCGGCTCGACAGATGGCCAGCACGTCGCTTAAATGGTCGCTGCTTTGTTTCATGGAGGATTCCGGACGATTTGTGTCATTTTATGGATGCTTTGCGCTTCACGTGACAGGCGGCCTTGTCGACACTGGCAGGCACCGTATGCGGGCTGCCTGCGCAGCCCGGAACGTGCAAACCATACCCATATCAAGGAGCAAGCATGTCCAAGACACGATTGAAAATAGGCATTGTGGGAGGCGGCATTGGTGGCCTGGCCGCCGCCAACGCGCTGCACCGCAGCGGACACGAGGTGACGGTGTTCGAGCAGAGCCGGCAATACCTGCGCGTGGGCGCCGACATCAATCTGACGCCCAATGCTGTGCGCGCACTAGACGGACTGGGCGATGCCATTGCGGCTGCCGTACGGGCTTCGGCAGCCCGCCCAACGCACCGTATCAGCCGCACCTGGGACAACGGCGAGGAAACATCGCGCCTGACCATGGGCAATGAGGCCGAGCGTCAATACGGTGCGCCACAACTCACCATCCATCGCGCCGACCTGCTGGCTGCGCTGGCCGATGCCTTTCCCCATGAGCAGGTGAAGTTCGCCAAACGCGTCAACCGGATTGTGCAAACCGATGCCGGTGTTGCCGTGGAATTTTCCGACGGCGCGCGAGTCGATGGACTGGATGCGCTGATAGGCTCGGACGGAATTCATTCGGTGGTGCGCACATCCCTGTTTGGCGCAGAGAGCCCACGCTTTACCGGTGTGGTGGCATTTCGCACCGTGGTGCCCACCGAGCGTGTGCGCCATGTTCCCGATATCGGGGCCTTCACCAAATGGTGGGGACCGACTCCTGACAGCCAGATCGTGACCTTTCCGCTCAATCAGGGCCGCGACACCTTTATCTTCGCCACCACGGCGCAGGAATCCTGGCATGAGGAATCCTGGACCACCGAGGGCAGCGTGACCGAACTGCGCAGCTTTTATGCCGGCTTTCATCCACATGCACGAGCCTTGCTGGATGCGTGTGACAGCGTGCTCAAGACGGCTTTGTATGAACGCGACCCGCTGCCGCACTGGTCGCAGGGACGAGTGTCGCTGCTCGGCGATGCCAGCCATCCCATGATGCCGTTCATGGCCCAGGGCGCCGGCATGGCTATCGAAGATGCCGTGGTGCTGGCCCGCAACCTTGATGCAGTGCAGGATGCCGAAGGCGTTGCGCAAGCCTTGCAGAACTACGAGGCCATGCGCAAGCAGCGCACCAGCCAGATCCAGATAGGCTCGCGAGGCAATAACTGGCTGCGTGCCGGAGGCAATGCCGACTGGGTCTATGGCTATGACGCGTGGCAAGTTGCTTTGACGGCCGAGCCGGTTGCCTGCTCTACCTGAACGACAGTACACCCCGGCAGTGTTGCCCTGCGCAGCGCCTTCGGGGGTTGATGGTGCGGTCTTGAACGGGCATCGTGGCGCTGTCGGCATCTGGCGAAAAGCCACGGTGCATGGCTGGCAGGCGCCCATGCCTTGCTTGGCCCATTGCATGAGCCTGCCTCTGCCCATGAGCAAGAAAACAGGCGTCTGCGGGAGCGCATCGATCCGGATCTCGCCAAGCGCTGCTGACTTGCGAGACATGTCAGAGGACGGTGACGAGCGGCCTCGGAAGCCAGGCGAGAAAGTACTGGCCTGTGACTTCCGGCCGCTGCTTTGGAAGTTGCGGACCCCGGCCCTCATTCTCAAATGGCGCATCAACCGGCGAAGCACATTTAATGTGCGGATGACCCCGCCTGCAGCATGCGGAAATTCGTGCGTCTATATGTGTTGCAACAGCATTCTGGCGGTTGTCCAACACAGGGACACAGGAACTATTCCAGACCTGCTTCATCCTCGCCGGACAAAGCGCCTGCTTTCTCGCAATGTGCACGCAAGCGCATCAGCGCGTTGTACATGGCATTGCGCTCATCTTCAGGCAATGCCCGAATGGCGGCAGCCTGGCTGGCACGCGCCAAGGGCATGACCTGTGCATGCAGGGCCTCGCCCTGTTCGGTGACCTGACAAAAAATCTTCTTGCGCGGCGTATTGCCTTCACCCTGCAGATCCACCAGGCCTTTGGCTTGCAGCCGCTTGAGAGCGCGGCTCACCAAGGCCTTGTCCGAGGTGGACTGAATGACCAGATCCGAGAAGGCCAACCGCTTCGAGTGAGCAATCAAGGCCAGCAAGCGCCACTCAGAGACCGTCAGATCGTGTTTCTCGGCATAGGGCACGGTAATCGTGCGCCGCAGAGCATTTCCCACCTGGCTCATCAAGGTGGTGATGAAGTCGTCCACCGTCAGTCCGTCGCCTTGCGCATTGAGCTGCGACCAGGGCGTTTCGCATGTTTTCTTGTTCATGCGCCATTGTTCCATCCGAATTAACAAATTCATATGTCAATAGTGAAAACGGCAATTTGATCGATCAACCATAAGCGTATAACTCCGTCTATTGTTTCTTTTGCGATTCAATGTTTCACTTATGAATCATTTGAGATCGCACGCCAGATTTATACCCACGGCCCAAGGAGAGGCGACCATGTCAGTTGATAGACGCCAGTTTTGCTTTACCGCTCTTGCCTGCGGCACGCTGCTTACGCAGCCGGTGCTTGCCGAAGAAAGTTATCCGAGCAAGCCCATCACGGTTATCGTGTCCTACCCGCCGGGCGGGGATACCGATGCAATCGCCCGCCTCTTTGCCGACAAGCTCAGCCACAGGCTCAAGCAGACCGTGCTGATCGACAACCGCCCGGGTGCCGGCGGGGCGATAGGCAACGGCATGGTGGGGCGTGCACGCTCCGATGGCTACACATTGCTGTTCACTCCCAACCCCTTCACCACCGCCCCCCTGGTCATGAAGCTGTCGGGCGCTGCAGCCTACGACGTACTCAACGGCTACGAAGCCATCATCAACACCGCCACCCAGCCCCTGGTGCTGGTCACGAGCCCCAAGCTCGGTGTCAAAAACCTGCCCGAACTGATTGCCAGGGCCAAGAGTGGCGCCACCGTCTCCTATGCCAGCCCCGGCGCCGGCTCGCCCATGCACATCGCCGGCGAATGGCTGAACAAAGCCGCTGGCGTCAAGTTGTCCCATGTTCCATACCGCGGCGTCGGCCCGTCGGTAACCGATGTCGTGGCCGGCCATGTCGATACTGCCTGGGTCACTTTCGGGCCTGTGCGCCAGTATCTGGACTCCGGCAAGCTGGTGGCGCTGGCCATCGGCGATACCAGGCGTTCATCGCTGGCACCTGCCGTTCCGACATTGACCGAGCTGGGCTACAAGGATGTGGTGGTCAGCGCCTGGAACGGCTTCTTCGCGCCGAAAAAGACTCCGGCAGCGGTAATCAATCTGCTCAACGAGCACCTCAATGCCATTTTGCGTGAGCCCGAAGTCGTGGAAAAACTGGCTGTCTTCGGCGCCCTGCCTGCGGGCGGGTCGCCCAAGGTGCTCAGCGATCTCAATCAACGCGAGTACATGGTGATGGGCAAAGCCATCAAGGAACTCGGCATCGTGGCCGAGTGACACCAATGAATCGTTCAGGCGCAGTCCTGGGCGATTCCAACAGACCTCTATATGACTGAAGTGGCACAAGCCTCTGGTCCGCAGCGACCCCGGGCCTTCCGCTGCGAGGTACGGATATGACATCTGCTCTTTCATCTCGATCCACGCTGGGCATGGACACTCCACAGGTGACGGCCAAGGCAAAAGTGCTTGGTCGGGCCATCTACGCAGGAGATCTCAAGCTTGCCGGCATGCTGCATGGCAAGGTTCTGCGCAGCCCTTACCCGCATGCGCGCATCGCTCGCATAGACACCACCGAGGCGCGCGCGCTGCCTGGCGTCAAGGCGGTCCTGACCGGCGAGGATGCGCCCGCCAATCTTTGGGGGGCGCATCACAAGGAGCGCGCCGTCCTGGCCAAAGGCGTGGTGCGTTATTGCGGCGAAGAGGTGGCCGCCGTGGCCGCTGTTTCCGAAGAGATCGCACGCGACGCGCTGGATCTGATTCGGGTGGAATACGAAGAACTGCCCGCCATTCTGACGCCCGAGGAAGCCATGGACGAGGAAGCCTTCGGCATCCATCCAGGGCGCAACAATGTGGCCCAGCATATCCAGTTCGAGCGCGGTGACGTGGAGGCAGGCTTTGCCGCCGCGGATCTGATTCACGAAGCCACCTACACCACGCATTCTCAATACCCCGGCTATATGGAGCCCATGGCCACGGTGGCCTCGCTGGACCCCGATGGCCGGCTTGTGCTCTATACCTCGACCCAGGCAGTGAATCTGGTGCGCATGCAGGTGGCCATGACCCTGGGTCTGCCCATTTCCCACGTGCGCGTGATTCAGGCCGCGACCGGAGGTGGCTTCGGCGGCAAGATCGTGGAGGACGACAACCAGTTGCTTGCCGGCCTGCTGGCTCTGCATACCCGACGTCCGGTGCGGCTGGTCAACAACCGCCTGGAGGACTTCCAGGCCGCATGTGCCAGCGTGCCCGAGCGCATCACCCTCAAGCTGGGCATGCTCAAGGACGGCTGCATTGTCGCCAAGCAGGTTCGCATCATTGCCGAATGCGGTGCATATGCAGGCCTTGCCGGTGATGTGATGCACGTCAGTGCCATGCGCAGCGACAACATGCACCGCAATCCCAATGTGCGTTCTGAAGCGACGCTGTACTACACCAACAATCCGCCACGCGGTGCCTTCCGGGGCTTTGGCGGAACCCAGATGCAGTTTGCGCTCAACAGCCATATCCACACCATGGCGGAGAAACTGGGCCTGGACCCGGTGCAGGTGCACAAGCTCAACGCGCTCAAGGCCGGTGATGTCTCGATTCACGGCTGGCATATCGGCAGCACAGGACTGCTGGAGTGCATAGACATGGCAACCAAGGCCATAGGGAGGGCAAGCAAACGCCAACGCGTCAAGGCCAGTGGCATCAAGCGCCGCGGCGTGGGCATGGCAGCGGCCATGCATGTGAGCGGCAATCGCACCATAGGCAACTGGGATGGATCGACGTTGGTCATCAAGATCAATGAGGACGGTCGAGTTTTCCTCATCAGCGGTGAATGCGATATGGGCCAGGGAGCGAGCACCATGCTCAGCCAGATCGTGGCCCATGAACTGGACCTGCCTCTGGCCGATATTCATGTGCTTGCACCCGACACCGATGTCGCACCAGTGGCCGTGGGTACTCTGGCTTCACGCGTCACCATGTCGGGCGGCAACGCGGCCATCATCGCTGCGCGCAAGGCGCGGCAAGAGTTGCTGAGCCTGGCTGCCGAGCGCCTGGGTGCACCGCACGACGCGCTGACGCTGAAAGGCGGTGCCGTCTATGTGAGCGCGGAGCCTGAACGCCGCAGCACCGTGGCCGAGCTGGCACGCCAGCATATCTGGCGCCATGGTGGAGGTGGTATCCAGGTCGCCGGAACCTGGGACCCCAAGACCGTCATGCATGACGACAAGCTCTACGGCAATATCGCCGCTGCCTACTCCTACGCCGCCCAGGCCGTTGAAGTCGAAGTGGATATCGAGACCGGCCAGGTCAGCGTCATCGACAGCTATGTCGCCGACGACTGCGGCAAGGCGCTCAACCCCACTGCGATTCACGGCCAGACCAATGGCGCCACCGTTCAGGCCATAGGCTGGACGCTGTATGAGCAGTTGCACTACGAGGGCGGGCGCCTGGCGAACGGCAATTTCGCGGACTACAACATGGCCACCGCCGATGCTGTTCCCATGCTGCGTGGCGGCCTCGTGGAGTCCAACGACCCCAATGGTCCCTATGGCGCCAAGGGTGCCAGCGAAACCGCCATCCTGCCCGGCGCACCAGCCATTGCCAACGCTGTCTATGACGCGATTGGCGTGCGCATCACAGATCTGCCAATCACCCCGGAAAAAGTGCTGGCTGCATTGCGCGACAAGCAGCAGCAAGGAGCAAGCCATGCGTGAATTTGATTTTGCAGAGCCCCACTCCATCGAGGAAGCAAGCCAGCTGCTGGCTGAATACGGCGACGATGCACGCATCATCGCGGGCGGATCGGCGCTGATGCTGGCCATGCGCCAACGCATGCTCGCGCCCACGCACCTGATTTCAGTGGCGAAGCTGCCCAGACTGCATGGCATTGACTTTGATCCGCGCAAAGGTCTTCGTATCGGGGCCATGAGCCGCCATATCGACGTGGCTCGCTCCGAACTGGTGAAAACGCATGCCCCGGTGCTGGCCCGGATGGCCGCCCAGGTGGCCAATCCACAGGTGCGTAACCAGGGCACGATTGGCGGCAATCTCTGTTATGCCGACCCATCCACGGACCCGCCCGGCTGTCTGATGGCCCTCGACGCCTCGGTCGTGCTAGGCAGCACACGCGGAGAACGCGTGTTGTCGATGGAAGAGTTCCTGGTCGACTACTACACCACGGCCATGGAGAGCGATGAGCTACTGCTGGAAATCCGGGTGCCGCTGCAGGCGCCCGGCACTCAGGGGGAATACACGCGCTTTCTGCGCACGGCAGCAGAGCACCGCCCCCTGGTCAGCGTGGCCCTGGTCGTGCAAAGAGAAGGGCAGATATGTCACCAGGCACGTCTGGCTGTGGGCGCATCCACGCCCATTCCCACCAGGCTGCGCCGTGCCGAAGACTGCTTGCGCGGCAAGACCATGAATGCGCATCTCGCTTCAGAGGTCGCAAGCATCGTGGCCGAGGACATCCAGCCGGTCTCCGACCTGCGCGGCAGCAGCGAGTTTCGCCGCGCCATGGTGCGCACGGTGACCCGCCGCACGGTGGCCACGCTGTTCGGAATCGATATCAATGAAGGAGTTGCCGCATGAGCACGCATCACATCGAATGCCAGGTCAACGGCGAATCGCACAGCGCCGAAGTCGCATCACGGCGACTGCTATCGGATTTCCTGCGGGACGACCTGCACCTGACCGGCACCAAACGGGGTTGCGAGACCGGCACCTGCGGCGCCTGCTCGGTGCTGCTGGACGGTGAAGTCATCAAATCCTGTCTGATGCTGGCCGTGCAGGTTCAGGGGCGCAGCATCACCACCATCGAAGGGCTGGCCGCCAACGAGCAGCTGCACCCCCTGCAGAAGAACTTCATGCAGTGCGGCGGCCTGCAATGCGGCTACTGCACGCCGGGTTTCATCATGGCCTCCTGCGACCTGCTCAAGAACACGCCCCAGCCCAGCTGCGAGGAAGTTCGCCACGGCCTCAGCGGCAATCTCTGCCGTTGCACCGGCTACACCCAAATCGTCGAATCCGTGCTGCATGCGGCACAGGAGATGCATCATGGAAATTGAAAAAACCCTGACCGTTTCAGCCCCTCCTCAGCAGGTCTGGGATCTGCTCCTCAATCCCCAGATCATGGCCGGCGCCGTGCCTGGGATGAAGTCCATCGATGTCATCAGCCCCACGGAATACGTGGCGGAGATGCACCAGAAGATTTCCTTCATCAGCGCCAAGTTCAAGCTCAAGACCAGGATCGTCGAGCAGAAGGCTCCGGAATACATGCGCGTGGAAGGCACCGGCGAGGATGCCTCGGTGGCCAGTTCGCTCAAGCAGACCAGCGAAGTGTTCCTGACGCCTGCTGCCAACGGCGGAACGGATCTGCGCATCAAGGTCAATGTCGACGTGCTGGGCCGCCTGGGCGCCTTCGGCCTGTCGGTCATGAAAACCAAGGCCGACCGTCTCTGGGAAGAGTTTGGCAGCAATCTGGCTGCTCGCATCGAGGCTGGTGGCTTGATCGTTGATGCCGCACCACATTCCTCCGCCAGCCCCTCGACAGCGCCCACCATGCCTTCATTGGCCAAGCAAGCTGTCGCGAGCCCTGAGATCAAACCTGTCGCCGCATCGACCATCTCCTCTAGCGTAGTACCGCAGGGACAGATGGAAGCAGCCATCACAGCCTCGACACAGGACACATACAGCGAAGCCGGCTGGTGGGCCCGTATCTTCGGAGGTACCCGCAATGCACGCCGCGCCGGCCAGGTCATACGCGTAGAAGTGCGTCAGATGGACAAGACGATCTGTGTCGAGTGGCCTGCCACATCTGCATCCGAATGCCGGGAATGGCTCCAGTCTCTGCACAAGTAAGCACTGTTTTTGCACCGACCAGCAAGGAGGCTCACGACTCAATAGCTCCATCACATCAAGCCACGCATGCAAAAAATACTGAACGACATTAAAAATTGGAGACATTCATGCTGAAGAAGGTAGCGAGCGCCATTGCGCTTCTGGGGGTGGGAGGATTGGCACATGCACAATCGTCCGTACAGATTTACGGCATCATGGACACGGCCGTCGAAACCATGAACAACGTGGGCGCAACCAAGTCCAGCCTCACACGCATGCCCAATCTGGCGGGCAGCGTTCCATCGCGCCTGGGCTTTCGCGGCCGCGAGGATCTGGGAGGCGGATTGAGCGCATCCTTCACGCTGGAGATGGGTATCGGCCCCGACAGCGGAGCTCTCAATCAGGGCGGTCGCGGTTTCGGCCGCCAGTCCT